>NZ_JBPEHL010000001.1:0-858175 GCF_051201095.1 Shinella sp. BE166
ACCGAGGAGCCGTCCGGCCGCAAGGCAGGCGTCAAGGTCAAGAGCGTCGCGGAACTCGTCGACAAGCTGAAAAACGAAGCCGGCGTGCTGTAAGGCAGGAAAGGGAGAACATCATCATGGCCATTCTTCTTCTGGCAGATCACGACAATGCCCACCTTTCCGACCAGACGGCAAAGGCGCTGACGGCGGCAGGCAAGATCGGTTCCGACGTGCATGTGCTCGTCGCAGGCGCCGGTGCCAAGGCAGCAGCCGAGCAGGCGGCGAAGCTCGCAGGCGTGACCAAGGTCCTCGTTGCCGAGGATCAAACCCTTGCCAACAATCTCGCAGAACCGCTGGCAGCGCTCATCGTGTCGATTGCCGGCAGCTACGAGGCAATCGTCTCGGCTGCGACCTCCGTCGGCAAGAACGTGCTGCCGCGCGTGGCAGCGCTGCTCGATGTCGCGCAGGTCTCCGAGATCATCGAGGTCGTCTCCGCCGATACGTTCAAGCGTCCGATCTATGCGGGCAATGCCATCCAGACGGTCCAGTCCACCGACGCCAAGAAGGTGATCACGGTGCGCACGGCGTCCTTCGCTGCCGCAGCCGAGGGCGGCAGTGCTGCCATCGAGAGCGTCTCGGCCGCGGCCAACCCCGGTCTCTCGACCCACGTCAAGGACGCGTTGTCCTCGTCGGATCGTCCGGAGCTGACGTCTGCGAAGATCATCATCTCGGGTGGCCGTGCGCTTGGTTCGTCTGAAAAATTCCAGGAAGTCATCCTTCCGGTTGCCGACAAGCTCGGTGCGGCGGTCGGCGCTTCCCGTGCTGCGGTCGATGCCGGCTATGCGCCGAACGACTGGCAGGTCGGGCAGACGGGCAAGGTGGTCGCGCCGCAGCTCTACATCGCCTGCGGCATCTCGGGTGCCATCCAGCATCTCGCCGGAATGAAGGACAGCAAGGTGATCGTGGCGATCAACAAGGACGAGGAGGCACCGATCTTCCAGGTCGCCGACTACGGCCTCGTCGCCGATCTCTTCGAGGCGCTGCCGGAGTTGCAGAAGGCGCTCTGACCGCCGCCCCTAATCCGCAGCGAAGACGGTGCTGGCGTCGCTGACGATCGACACATGGGCGTAGGCGGCTTTTCCGGCTGCCTCGCCGTCTCCGCGCAGGATCGCGGTGACGATGTCCTGGTGCTCGCTGTAGGATTTGGAGAGGCGGCCGGGGAGACGGAACTGCGCCCTTCGGAACGGGGAAAGGCGCGCGCGGGTCTGCGTGACCAGTTCGAAGACATGGTCATTGTGCGCGCCATTGTAGAGCCTGGTATGGAACTCGACATTATAGGCGGCATAGTCCTCTTCGGCGCCGTCCCGTACGAGCCGCATGGAGGCGTGGTGCGACAGTTCCAGTGCGCGCCGCTCGGCCACCGTCATGCGCCCGGCGGCGAGGCGCGCGCAGACGCCCTCCAGCTCCGCCATCGCCTCGAACATCGAGGATAGATAGCCTCCCGATACCTTGGTGACGACGGCGCTGCGGTTCGGCTGGCGTTCCACCAATCCCATGGCGCCGAGCTCCCGCAGGGCCTCGCGCACGGGCGTGCGCGACACTTGAAAGCGCGCGGCGAGCGAAAACTCGTCCAGTTTCTCGCCGGGCTGCATCGTGCCGGTCACGATCATGTCCGCGATCGCCTTCACCATCTGTTCGACGGTGGTTCCGGCGCGTACGACCTGTCTCTGCCTTTTCTCTGCCACGCGCGAATCTTTCCTCGATCTGCATACAGATGCATTCCCGTTGAGCGGCTGTCAAATATGGCAATTAAGTATATGATTAGAATAATGATTATTTCAAAAGACTTTGGGGGTTGTCTATGAGGCTCGACAAGAGACGATTAAATTTTAGCCATTTAATAGCATGCGTCTGAAAAATAATCACGCAAGCCACAAAACTGCATGCACTTTTCGCAGCGCTGGATCCGATCCCAAAATAAATCCATTTCAAACAATGGTTTATGAATCTGGCATAGGCGTTGCATTGCTTTCTTGCATTGCCAGACCTGGCTTCCATTCCTCGCAAGGAGCATTCCGATGACCAAACTCCTTCCTTTTTCCCGCCGCGATTTCCTCAGGACCTCCGTCATGGGCGCCGCCGTCGTCGGCCTTGCGCCGTCCGGGCTGTTCTCCCCCGCCATGGCGCAGGCGGCCCTTACCGTCGGCTTCATCTATGTCGGCCCCAAGGATGACTATGGCTACAACCAGGCCCATGCCGAAGGCGCCGCCATGCTCAAGAGCATGGAAGGCGTCACCGTCGTCGAGGAGGAAAACGTGCCGGAAACGGTCGACGTCCAGAAGACGATGGAATCGATGATCAACCTCGACGGCGCCGGGCTGCTGTTTCCCACCTCCTTCGGCTATTTCGACCCCCACATGCTGGACATGGCGAAGAAATATCCTGACGCCCAGTTCCGCCATTGCGGCGGCCTTTGGAAGGAGGGTACGCATCCGGCCAATACGGGTTCCTATTTCGGCTATATCGGGCAGGGCCAGTATCTGAACGGCATCGCGGCCGGCTACGCATCGAAGAGCAAGAAGATTGGCTTCGTCGCCGCCAAGCCGATCCCGCAGGTGCTGCAGAACATCAACTCCTTCCTGCTCGGCGCGCGCTCGGTCGACCCGGCGATCACCTGCCAGGTGATCTTCACCGGCGAATGGTCGCTTGCCGTCAAGGAGGCCGAGGCGACGAACGCGCTGATCGACCAGGGCGCCGACGTCATCACCTGCCATGTCGACAGCCCCAAGGTCGTGGTGGAGACGGCGGCCGGTCGCGGCGCCTTCATCTGCGGCTATCACGCCAACCAGAGCCCGCTCGCACCGGAAAAATACCTGACCGGCGCGGAATGGGCCTGGGGCAACGTCTATACCGACTTCGTCAAGAAGGCGCAGGCCGGCGAAAAGCTCGGCAATTTCGTGCGCGGCGGCCTGAAGGACGGTTTCGTCAAGATGAGCCCGCTCGGCCCGGGCGTCTCCGAAGAAGCGCGCAAGACCTTCGATGCCACGCTTGCCGAGATGATGGGCGGCAGCTTCTCGGTCTTCAAAGCCGGCATCAAGGACAACAAGGGCAATGTGGTGGTCGCCGAGGGTCAGGCCTTCGCGGAGGACGCGATCGAGCTCGAAAGCATGAACTATCTCGTCGAAGGCGTCGTCGGTTCGACCTCGTAAGCCGGGCGGAGGCGACGTCATGACGATCGAAGCCAACATGCCCATCACACCGCTCTCGGAGCGGGCCGGACAGATCCGGCCCCTCCTCGAATGGCTTGCGCGGCGCGCGGAGCCGCTGGCAATCGCGCTCTTTGCGATCCTCGTCGGCCTCGCGCTTTTCTCGCTGTTCATCGCCTTGCTCGGCAAGTCGCCGGTGCAGCTGTTCCAGCTGATGTATGCCGGCGGCTTCGGCAGCTGGTTTTCGGTGCAGAACTCGTTGAGCCGGGCGGCACCGCTTCTTCTGACGGCGCTCTGCGTCGCGCTTCCGGCGCGGCTCGGCCTCGTCGTCATCGGCGCGGAGGGGGCGGTGGTGCTGGGCGGCGTCGCGGGGGCGGCGATCGCGCTCCCGATGATCGGCACGGCGCCGCCCTTCGTCGTTTGGGTGGCGATGGGGCTGGCCGGCATGGCGGTCGGTGCGGTCTGGATCGGCCTTTCCGGTTTCCTGCGCCATTATCGCGGCGTCAACGAGACGATCGCCTCGCTGCTGCTCGCCTACATCGCCATCGCGCTGATGAACCACCTGATCGAAGGGGTGCTGCGTGATCCGGCGAGCCTCAACAAACCGTCGACGACGCCCTTGCCGGCGGAATACATGCTTGGCAACATTCCCGGCATGGACGTGCACTGGGGCCTCGTCATCGGCGTCGTCGCCTGCATCGTCTCCTATATCCTCATCGAGGCGACGAGCTTCGGTTTTGCGGCGCGCATTGCCGGCGGCAATGTCCGGGCAGCGCAGATCCAGGGCCTGCCGGTCGGGCGGCTGATCGTTGGCTTCACGGCGATCGCCGGTTCCTTCGCCGGGCTGGCCGGCATGATCGAGGTGACGGCGGTGCAGGGCAGCGCCAATGCGTCGCTGGCCGCCGGCTATGGCTATACCGGCATACTCGTCGCCTTCCTTGCGCGGCACAATCCGCTGGCGATCATTCCCGTCGCGATCCTGCTCGGCGGCATCGACGCCTCGGGTGGCCTGATCCAGCGGCGCATGGGCCTGCCGGATGCCACGGTGCTCGTGCTCCAGGGCACGCTCTTCGTCGTCATCCTGTTTTGCGAAACGCTCTACGGGCGCTTCCGCCTGTTCAACCCCGATCTCTGGAAAAGGAGCGCGTGATGGAGGATATCGGTCTCTGGGGCGTTCCGCTCGCCATCCTCGCCGGCGCCATCCGCGTCTCCACGCCCTTCATCTTCGTCTCGCTCGGCGAGGCGATCACCGAGCGCTCCGGCCGCATCAATCTCGGGCTCGAAGGCACGCTCGTCTTTGGCGCGATGACCGCCTATGGCGTCGCCGTTATGACGCTGTCGCCCTGGCTCGGCGTTCTGGCGGCCATGGCGGCGGGCGCGGTCTTCGGCCTCGTCCACGGCTGGATCTGCAAGTTCCCCAAGGTCAATGACATCGCGATCGGCATTGCCATGATGCAGTTCGGCCTGGGGCTCGCCTTCTTCCTCGGCAAGCCTTTCATCCAGCCTTCGGCGCCGAAACTGCCGTCCATCCCCTTCGGCGGCTGGTCGGATGTTCCGCAGGTACAGGCCGCTCTCAACATCAATGTGCTGTTCCTGATCGGCGCGGCACTGGCTGTCTTCCTCTGGTGGGCGTTTCGCAACACGCGGATCGGCCTCATCCTGCGGGTGGTCGGCGACAGCTCGGATGCCGCGCGCGCCATGGGCCTCAACCCGGATACGGTGCGCCTGCTGGCGACGGCCGTCGGCGGCGCGCTCGCGGCGATCGGCGGGGCCTATCTGTCGCTGTTCTATCCGGGCTCGTGGAACGAGGGCATCTCCTCCGGACAGGGCCTGATGGCGATGGCGCTCGTCATCTTCGCGCGCTGGAACCCGATCGGCTGCTTCCTCGCCGCCATGCTTTTTGGCGGAGCAGGGGCGCTCGGGCCGGCGCTGCAATCGGTCGGCGTCACGCAGGGCTACTACCTATTCTACGCGGCCCCCTATGTGCTGACGCTCGCAATCCTCATCGCCACGTCCTCGCCGACACGCTCGCTCGCCGGTGCCCCCGGCGCACTCTCGATCACCAAATAGGAGCGACCCCATGAACAGCCTCGCCCCCATGCCCGCCGACACCGAGACGCTGTCCTTCATCGAAGGCGACCCCTATCCCTGGCCCTATAACGGCAAGCTCCGGCCCGACAACACCGCCCTCATCATCATCGACATGCAGACCGACTTCTGCGGCAAGGGCGGTTATGTCGATCACATGGGCTATGATCTGTCGCTGGTGCAGGCGCCGATCGAGCCGATCAAGGCTGTGCTCGCGGCCATGCGCGCCAAGGGCTACCACATCATCCACACCCGCGAGGGCCACCGCCCGGACCTCGCGGATCTGCCCGCCAACAAGCGCTGGCGCTCGCGGCGCATCCATGCCGGCATCGGCGATGCGGGACCGTGTGGCCGCATCCTCGTCCGCGGCGAGCCGGGCTGGGACATCATCCCGGAGCTCTATCCGCTGGAAGGCGAGGTCATCATCGACAAGCCCGGCAAGGGCTCGTTCTGCGCCACGGACCTCGAACTCATCCTCAATCAGAAGCGCATCGAGAACATCATCCTGACGGGCATCACCACGGACGTTTGCGTTTCCACCACCATGCGTGAGGCGAACGACCGTGGGTTCGAATGCCTGCTTCTGGAGGATTGCTGCGGGGCGACCGACCACGGCAACCACCTCGCGGCCATCAAGATGGTGAAGATGCAGGGCGGCGTCTTCGGTTCCGTCTCCAATTCGAAAACGCTGGTGGAGCAGCTGCCATGACCATGCTTGTCGGCAATATTCCCCCGTTCAAGACCGTGCCCGCCGTCGGCATCGAGACGGTCGGCATGACGATGCGCTTCGGCGCCTTCACGGCGCTGGACAATGTCTCGATCAAGGTGCCTGCCGGCACGTTTCATGCCCTGCTTGGAGAAAACGGCGCCGGGAAATCCACCCTCGTCAAATGCATCATGGGCTTCTACCACCAGACCGCCGGCCAGTTGCAGGTGGATGACCGCGAGGTGGCGGTCGCTTCGCCGCGCGATGCGGCGGCGTTCGGGCTCGGCATGGTCTACCAGCATTTCACGCTGGTTCCGTCGCTGACGGGGGCCGAAAACCTCGTCATCAACCGCACCGACGTTCCGGCCGTCATCAACTGGGCGAAGGAAAGGCAGGCGCTTGCCGCCTTCATGGAGACGATGCCCTTCACCATCCCGCTCGACCGGCCGGTCAGCGAGCTTGCGGCGGGCGAAAAGCAGAAGCTGGAGATCGTCAAGCAGCTCTATCTCGGCCGTCGTTTCCTCGTGCTCGACGAGCCGACCTCCGTTCTGACCCCTGCCGAAGCCGACGAGATGCTCGGCCTCGTGCGCGGCATGACGGAGCGCGGCGAACTGACCGTGCTGATGATCAGCCACAAGTTCCATGAGGTGACGAAATTCGCCGATGCGGTCTCCGTGCTGCGGCGCGGCAAGCTGACGGGCACGGGCCTCGTCTCGGACCTTTCGACCGCCGACATGGCGGCCATGATGATCGGCGACGTGAAGCTCGCCGAACTCGACACACGCCTGCCAGTCAGCGACGGCGCCAGGGCCGTCCTCTCCGTCAGCAAGGTGCGGGCGCCGGACCGCACGGGCCTCAAGATGATCGATATCGAAAACCTCGTCGTGCGTTCCGGCGAGATCGTCGGCATTGCCGGCATTTCCGGCAACGGGCAGAAGGAACTGGCAGAAGTGCTTGCCGGTCAGCGGGCGGCGGAGACGGGCGAGGTGACCGTCAAGGGTCGGGCCTATGGCGCGACGCGGCCGGAGACGCGGGCGAACAATGTCCGCTTCATTCCGGAGGAACCGCTGGCAAACGCCTGCGCGCCGCGCATGACGGTGACGGAGAACCTCGCCTTCCGCACCTTCGATGTAGCAAAGGGCGGCAAGGAGGCGATCTGGCTCGACGGGCGCGGCATGAAGAAGCGGGCGTCGTCGCTGATCGACGACTTCAAGGTGAAGACGGCATCGCCCGCCTCGCCGATCGCCGCCCTGTCCGGCGGCAACGTGCAGCGTGCGGTGCTTGCCCGCGAACTCACCGGCGACGTTGACCTGCTGATCGTCTCCAATCCCTGTTTCGGGCTCGACTTCTCGGCCGTCGCCGAGATCCGCGCGCGCATCATGAAGGCGCGCAATGCCGGCGCGGCGGTGCTGCTGATGTCGGAGGATCTCGATGAGCTGATGGAAATGTCGGACCGCATCATGGTGATGTCCGACGGCAAGCTCGTTTATGAGACGCCGGCGCGCGAGGCCGACATTTCCGTCATCGGGGCGCATATGGCGGGGCATCATTGATGGCGGAGATCAGGGCAGAGCCGTTCGCGTTCCCGCTGAAGAAGGACGCCGTGGCGCTCGTCGTCATCGACATGCAGCGGGATTTTGCGGAGGAGGGCGGTTTTGGCGCGAGCCTCGGCAATGATGTGTCGCGGGTCACTGCGATCGTGCCAGATGTCAAGCGGCTGATTGCGGGGTTCCGCGCCGCCGGACTGCCGGTCATCCACACGATGGAATGCCACCGGCCGGACCTCTCCGACCTGCCGCCCGCCAAGCGCAACCGCGGCGCGCCGAAACTGCGGATCGGCGATGAAGGCCCGATGGGCCGCATCCTGATTGCCGGCGAGCCGGGCACGGCCATCCTGCCGGAGCTTGCGCCAGTCGCGGGCGAGGTGGTGATCGAGAAGCCGGGCAAGGGTGCCTTCTACGCGACACCGCTCAGCGATCTCCTCGCTGAAAAGGGCATTGCCCAGCTCGTCTTTGCTGGTGTGACGACGGAGGTCTGCGTGCAGACCACCATGCGCGAGGCGAACGACCGGGGTTATGAATGCCTGCTCGTGGAGGAAGCGACGGAGAGCTATTTTCCGGAATTCAAGGCCGCGGCCATCGCGATGATCCGCGCGCAAGGCGCGATCGTCGGCTGGACGGCGAAACTGGACGACGTGCTGGAGGGAATAGCCGGTGCCTGAGACGACCCGCGAAAACCTAACGTCGGGCGGCTGGAAGGACCTTGAATTCGGCCCCTTCCGCGACGGCGTGACGATCCACTGGATCAAGCCCTTCGAGAACGACCAGCCCGGCGTGGCTCTGCTGAAATACGAGGCCGGCGCGGGCGTGCCGCGTCACCGGCATGAGGGGCTGGAGACGATCCTGGTGCTGACCGGAACCCAATCGGACGAAGCTGGCGACTATGGCGCCGGGTCCTATATCGTCAATGCCATCGGCACGGAACATTCGATCTGGAGCGACACGGGATGCGTGGTGCTGATCCAGTGGGATCGGCCCGTGACCATACTGGAAGCGGAGTAGAGCATGAGCATGGACCAACCCTTCGACATCGCCTCGCTGCACGAGGCCTATGCGGCCGGGCTTGCCGTCGATGTCGTGATCGACCAGGCCTATGCGCGGATCACTGCCGCGGACGACCCGGGGATTTTCCTGCATCTTGCCGAAATCGACACCGTGAAGGCCGCAGCCGCCGCGCTCGGCCCGTTCGATCCCGCCGCAAAACCGCTCTGGGGTATCCCCTTCGCCGTCAAGGACAATATCGACGTCGCCGGCATGCCGACGACCGCGGCCTGCCCGGACTATGCCTACATGCCGGACGCGGACGCGACCGTCGTTCGACTCCTCAAGGCTGCCGGCGCGCTCGTCATCGGCAAAACCAATCTCGACCAGTTCGCAACCGGCCTCGTCGGCGTGCGCACGCCCTTTCCGGTGCCACGCAACGCCATCGATCCGACGCTGGTGCCGGGCGGTTCCAGCTCCGGCTCGGCGGTCGCAACTGCGCGCGGCATCGTCTCCTTCGCGCTCGGCACAGACACGGCCGGTTCGGGCCGCATTCCGGCAGGCCTCAACAACATAATCGGCCTCAAGCCCACGGTCGGCGCGCTTTCCACCAGCGGGGTCATCCCCGCCTGCCGCACGCTCGACTGCGTCTCGATCTTTGCGCTCACCGTCGACGATGCCTGGCGGGTCTTTTCGGTGGCGGCGCAGGCGGACGCGACCGATCCCTATTCGAGGACGATCCCGGCGATTGGCTACGGTGCTTCCCCGCCGGTGCTGAAGATCGGCGTTCCGGCGCTGGCCGACCGGCAGTTCTTCGGCGACGACGCGATGGCGGCGGCCTATACAGAGGCGTTGTCCAAGCTGTCAGCCATGGGCCATCAGCTCATAGAACTGCCCTTCGCCGACTTCTATGCCACCGCGAACCTGCTCTACGAAGGCGCCTGGGTGGCGGAACGTTATGCGGCGATCCAGCCCTTCTTCGACGCCCACGAGGCAAGCCTTCATCCGGTGACACGCAAGATCTACGGCGGCGCCAAATCGCTTTCCGCCGCCGATGCCTTCAAGGGCTTTTATGCCCTACAGGCGCTGAAGAAGAAGCTGGAGGCACTGATCGCCTCGGTCGACCTGCTGTGCGTCCCGACAGCGCCGCGGCACTTCACGCTGGCCGAACTCGCGGCAGAACCAATCCGCGAAAATTCCCGCCTCGGCACCTACACGAATTTCGTCAACCTGCTCGACCTCTGCGGCATGGCCGTGCCGACCGGCAAGCGCACGGACGGACTGCCGGCCAGTATCACGCTGCTCGGGCCGGCCGGCAAGGATGGCCTCGTCGCTTCCCTGGCGCGTGATCTTCATGAACGCAGTGGGCTGGCGCTCGGCGCCACCGCATGGCGGCTCCCGAAAGCCGAGCCCGGCCTGCCCACCTCTCCGGAGGACCGGATCGAGCTCGTCGTGGTCGGTGCCCATCTCTCCGGCATGCCGCTCAACGGCGAGCTCAAGGCACTCGGCGCCCATTTCCTGCGGGAAACCCGAACGACCGCAACATACCGCCTCTTCTCGCTTGCCGGCACGGTGCCCCCGAAGCCCGGACTGCTGCGCGTCTCGGACGCCGCCGGCGGCTCCATCGACGTGGAGGTATGGAGCCTGTCACCCGACGCCTTCGGCCGCTTCGTCGCCGCAATTCCCGCCCCGCTCGGAATCGGCACGCTGGCCTTGGAGGACGGAAGCTCGGCAAAAGGCTTCGTCGTCGAAGCTTCCGCCGTCACGGACGCCCTCGACATCACGGCCCACCGCGGCTGGCGCAGCTATTTGCAAGAAATAACGGCCTGAAAATCTTCAAACGCCGTTGCACGTGTGGCGATCTGTCATAGACGGAGCGAGCCTAGGAGCACGCGATCATCCTTCGACGCCAGCTCCTGAATGCGTGGTTCCAGCACCTCGGCCGCGCTGGCGATATCGGCGACAATATGCTTGCGAACGCCGGCGCCATCCCTTGCCCTCAGGCTTTCGAGAATGAGCACATGTTCGGTGTTTGCGACGGACTCGTAGACAGGATCGCTGAACAGTTCCAGGAAGTAAGGGCCGACTTGGCCCCAGACGTCCTGGATCATCTGCAGCAAGCGTGGTGAATTCGCGCTCTCGTAGATCGCGAAATGGAACTGC
This sequence comes from Shinella sp. BE166, assembly GCF_051201095.1. Taxonomy (NCBI): domain Bacteria; kingdom Pseudomonadati; phylum Pseudomonadota; class Alphaproteobacteria; order Hyphomicrobiales; family Rhizobiaceae; genus Shinella; species Shinella sp. BE166. The sequence goes on from NZ_JBPEHL010000001.1 coordinate 10,683, forward strand.
TGGTTCAGGTTCACGTAGGCCGAGATATCTTTGGCCGAGATGGATTTCTCGATGTCGAGAAGCACCTTCTCGAGAGCCCGTATCTTCTTGTCGGTGATGTTGGCAGCCGCCAGTTCGGCGGCCAGCCCTTCGAGTTCACGACGGATGCGGGCGAGCTCGAGATACTTCTCGACATCCCATGCCGGGACGGCAACCGAGCGGTTCGGCAAAAGGACGAGCTGACGCTCGCCAACCAGCCGCTGGAGCGCTTCGCGGACCGGCGTTGTCGAAATGCCATAATATTCGGCGAGGGTACGGGTTACCAGGACATCGCTCGGACGAAAATGTCCGGCGATGAGCGAGCGCTTGATTTCATCGTAGGCGCGCTCATTCAGGGTCCTGTTCTCGATCTTTCCCATACAGCTCTCCGATATCGGGTGGCCAATATCAAAAAAATCCCCCTCCAGCTAGCTCCGCCCGATATGCAATGGAAGTTGCAGGCGAACCGGCGCTATTCGAACCGCTAGCGGTCGTCGCTCGATGCCTTCAAGGCGGTCTCGACCGCTGCGAGGAAATGGTCGGCATCGTTCTGTTTCATGACGAGTGGCGGGCGGATCTTGAGGATATTCGCACCCGGGCCGGTAGCGCTGATCAGGACGCCGTTGCGGCGAAGGTGGTTGACGAGCGAGGCGGCAAGTCGGGCATTCGGTGCACGGTCTTCCGCGGGCAGGACGCATTCGACAGCCAGGAAGAGGCCTGCACCGCGAACATCGGCTATGTCGTCCCGGCCGGCGACGAGCGCTGCCAGCCCATCCTTGAGTTGGCGGCCGATATCTCGCGCATTGGCTTGCAAGCCCTCGTCTTCGATCACATCCAGCACGGCCATTCCCGCGGCGCAGGCCACGGGATTGCCACCGAAGGTGTTGAAATAACGGGCCTTGATGCCAAACTCCGCCACGAGATCCGGCTTCAGCGCGACGCCCGCGACCGGAAAGCCGTTGCCCATCGGCTTTCCCATTGTGACGATGTCCGGCACCACGCCGTGACGCTGGAAGCCCCAGAAGGTTTCACCCGTACGGGCAAAACCCGGCTGCACCTCGTCGGCAATGAACAGGCCACCCTCCTTGCGGATGAGATCGACGGCCGGCGCCAGGAATCCGGCCGGATCGGGATAGAGGCCGTCGCTCGAAAAGATGGTGTCCACGATGAAGGCCGCAGGCTCGATCCCATCTTCGCGCATGGCGGCGCTGGCGGCCGCGAGATCGGCTGCGAGCTTGGCGCCCTGCTCGGCCGGAGGAACGAAAAGGGCGTTCGGGGCGGGGATGAACCGCACCCGCCCGCTGCGCTGCCCATGGTTTCCGAGTGAGGGAGAGATTTCCGCAACGGCCTCCGTCAAACCATGGTAGGCGAGGCTCGTCACGATGACGCCCTGCCGGCCGGTGAAGGCGCGGGCTATTCTCAAGGCGAGGTCGTTCGCCTCCGAGCCGGTGCAGGTGAACATCATATGGCCGAGTGCGGACGGCATCGTGGCGAGTAGCCGTTCGGCATAGTCGACCACGCCATCGTGCAGGTAGCGCGTATGCGTGTTCAGCGTGCTGGCCTGGCGCGAGATCGCGTCGACGACCTTGGGATGGCAATGTCCGACCGAGGCGACGTTGTTGTAGGCGTCGAGATAGGCCCTGCCGTTCTTGTCGTAAAGCCAAACGCCTTCGCCGCGAACCAGGTGCAGGGGCTCCTCGTAGAACAGCCGGTAGGCTGGCCCGAGGGCTTTCTCCCGGCGCTTGATCAATCCCAGATCTTCGGGATCAAGCATGCCGACGCGGGTGGGGTCGAATGCGTTCACCATGCTCATGGTCAGTTGTTTCCTGCACTTGCCGTTAAGGTGCCTCGCGCCGCAGCACGCGCCAGGGCGTCGTTCGTCGCGGAGGGGTCGAGGGAATCGAGGATCTCCAGGCCGCGGCGCGATGCGGCGGCATTGCGAAGGATATAGGCTGCGTTTTCCGGGTATTTCCGTGCACGCCAGGACGTGATGGCAAGCGTGGTGGCATGGCGCAGGCGGATCAGATCCGGAAGCAGGTCCAACTCCTCGGGTTCAAGGGAAAGGACCGAGGCGTAGCCCGCGACCAGATCCTCAACGGGCTTAAGCGAGCCGGTTTCGCCGATGAGATGGTAGGAGCAGGCAATGGCGAGATCGCAAACATTCGGTGTCGTCACCATGTCACCAAAGTCGATGACGCCGGTGACACGCGCGGCATGCGGGCCGTCGACGACGATGTTGTGCGGGTTGAAGTCGTTGTGCACCGTCTGCGCACGCAGATGCGGCAGGCGCGGCCCAATCTCGGCGTCGAAACGTTCAAGCAGCCGGGCGACCCTTGCCTTCAGCGCCGGCTCTTCGACGGCCTCGAGCATTGGCCGCAGCCTGCCGGCATGCTTGATATCCCATTGCAGGAAGCGGCCGCTGGAAGGGTGGAAGAAGCCGCGCAGCGCCCGAGTGAGCCGTGCAAGGGTGCGGCCGATCTCGAAGTGCAGGCCCGGCAACGGCTCGGCAACACTTAGCATTGTGCCTTCGATATAGGACATCAGGCGCACGATGTGACGGTCGCCGAACGGACCGTCGATGAGAACCCAGGCAGAGCCGTCTTTTGCCGCGTGGATACGCTGCACGGGCAGGCCCGGATCGACCGCCGCGATATGCATCAAGGCTGCGGTCTGCATGCCGGTCTCGGCCCTGTCCTCCATCGAGTTGCTGACCTTGAGCAGAGCCTGCTCGCCGCCGGGAAGCTGGATGTGAAAGTTGGCGTCCCGCTCCGAGGAAAGCATGCGGACCTTGCCGTCCACACCGTAGAACTGGCGAGCGAGATCGGCCGCATCGCCTGGGCTGATCCTGGGGCCGGAGCTCGCAAGCAGAGAGTGGCCTTCCCCGCCTGCCCTGTCCGGCGCGCGGGCCGGATCCGTCGTGGCGAGGACCGGAGGCAGTGCGCTGCTCTCACCGCCGGCGGCCCGATTGATTTGACTTTGCAAGAACGATTTCCTTCATTTGGCGCCTCTCATCGATTGGCACCGGGATCTTCACACCGACGAATTGCTGCCACCGGCCAGGCATTCACCACCGTCCACCACGAGCGCATGGCCCGTGATGAAGGCCGAGCGGTCGGAGCACAGGAAGAGAACGGCCTCGGCGATCTCCTCGGGGCGGCCGAAGCGGCCCATGGGAACCAGATCGCGCACGACCTTTTCGAGCGCCGCCCGGCCGCCAAGCTGGGTTTCATAAGGTCCGTTGAACGAAGTATCGACCCATCCGGGGCAGATCGCGTTGACGCGAATGCCGTCCTTTGCATAGTCGAGGGCGATCTGCTTGGTCATGGTGATGACCGCCGATTTCGTCGTGATATAGGCAAGCATCCCCTTGTCGAGGAAGACGCCGGCATTGGACGCCGTGTTGAGGATCACGCCGCCGCCTTGCGCACGCATATGAGGCAGTGCGGCGCGGCAAGCTGCAAACTGGGCGACCACGTTGACCTCATAAGACTTGCGCATATCGTTGCTGTCGATTTGTTCGAGCGCGCCCGCCACTTGGATGCCGGCATGGTTGTGCAAGATGTGCAATCCGCCATGTGCCTTCACCACGTGATCCAATAACGACGCGACGGCCGCTTCGTCCGTCACGTCGAGGGCATGCGCCTGCGCCAGCCCGCCGTCGGCGGCAATGCTGGACGCCGTCTCCTCGGTGCTGGCCACATCGCGATCCGTAACCACGACGCGCGCACCGTGCGCGGCGAGGATCCGCGCGGAAGATCGCCCGATGCCGGATCCAGCCGCCGTCACCAGAGCGACCTTGCCGTCGAGAAGGGGTTTGGCCATGGCTGTCTCCTATGTCCGCAGTGTCAGTTCGCTGTCTTTGTCGAAGAGGTGCAGGGCGAGAGGGTCGGCGTAAATCCGCCGTGTCTCTCCGCGCGCAGGCTGCGTACCTGGGCTCAGCCGGATCGTGACATCGCGCCCGGCGACCTCGCCGATGACGTAGACTTCGGCGCCGCAGGGCTCGATGAGCGACACGGTCATCTGGAAAGCCGGCGCGTTTTCCGAAGGCGGATTGAGATGGAACGCCTCCGGGCGAATGCCCAGCAGAATGTGGCGTCCGTCCCGTGCGCCCAGCCCTTGGAAAGCCTGTGGCAAATCGAAGGATGGGCCGTTCTCAACGACGATCTTGCCATCACGGATGGTCGCCGGAAGCACGTTCATGGCAGGTGAGCCGATGAAGCGGGCGACGAAAATCGATGCGGGGCGATTGTAGAGGTCGTCGGGACTTCCGATCTGCTCGATCTTGCCGTCGCGCATGGCAACGATCCTGTCGGCAAGCGTCATCGCCTCGATCTGGTCGTGGGTGACGTAGACCACCGTCTGCTTCTCTTCGAGATGCATCCGCTTGATCTCGGCACGCATCGTCGTGCGCAGCTGGGCGTCGAGGTTGGAAAGCGGTTCGTCGAACAGATAGACCGCCGGTTGGCGCACCATCGCGCGGCCCATCGCCACCCGCTGGCGTTGGCCGCCGGAGAGATCCTTCGGTTTTCTGGCGAGAAGATGCTCGATATGCAGGAGTTTTGCCGCGCGCTGCACCTGGTCGGAAATCTCACCGGTCGGGACACCTGCGAGCTTGAGGCTGAAACCCATGTTCTCGGCAGCCGTCATGTGAGGGTAGAGAGCATAGGACTGAAAGACCATTGCGATATCGCGGTTTTTCGGCGAAAGCCGCGTGACATCGCGGTCGCCGATCCTGATTTCGCCCTTACTCGACGCTTCAAGGCCTGCGATCATGCGCAGCAAGGTCGTCTTGCCGCATCCCGACGGGCCGACAAGCACGACGAATTCACCATCCGCTATCTTCAGGTTCAGGTCTTCGATGATGTTGACTGTTCCAAAGCTCTTCGACAGTCCAACGACTTCCACTTGGGCCAAGGTCGTCCCTTTCCTAAAATCTCTTTGAGAACAGGCCGCGCCGGTCATAGACATCGGCCGCTTCCTCGATCAGCGTGGCGATGCGTTCGGCACCGAATTCTTTCCGCAGCGCCTGTGCCCGCTCGCGAAGCACCGCCGGGGAGCTGGCGCGACCAGGTCGCAGAAGTTCGTATGTGCTGAGCAACAGGTCCTGCGGTACGGCCACGAGTTCGGCGGCGCGCTCGAAATTCTCCGCCAGCTTGTCGCGCCCGGATGCCCGCGCGATCCCGGCCTGCAATCTAAGGATTTCCGGCGTGATGGCGAGGTCTGCAGCGCCAACCCGGCCCTCCAGTACCGCCTCCAGGGTGAAGTCTTTGAGAGGAAGGCCGGTCGTGGTCCTGACGAGTTCGGGTGCCTTCTCGGAGAGCGGATAGATATCGGCGTGGTTTTGCGGCTGGTTCATGCGTTGCGCTCCGGTGTCGCAAAATACTGGTCGACCGGCTCGGCGCCGGGCACCGTCATCTCGGTCTCGATTGCGTAGAGAAGTGCGACCTTCGTGTGGAACCGGGCGCTGAGCGCCTGCCCGTCATTCGTGACGATGACCGGCTCGGGAACCTCGCCGCGCTGCGTTCTGGCCCATCCGTCGATAGTGCTCGATCGTCACGAGGGGCGCGTTGGAAAAGAGCTCCAGGTTCAGGTGCGGCAGCCGGTCACGCTGGTGAATGATCGCGGTGCCTTTGGCCTGGATGCCGATGCCGTAGCCCGAACCCGACAGGCGCGCTGCCGTCAGCCCTAGAAACGACGTGTCAGCGGTGTGCATAATGCGAACCACCCGAGGCAGTCCGCCGCCGGAGAGAATGCCGGAGTAGAGCGCGTCCAGCACATCGGTGACTGCGTGGCCCGCTGTCGTCTGATGCAGCCGCTCGCCGAACGCGGGACTGATGCCGATGATGACTTCGTGCGGATCGCGGCCCTTTTCCGCCCGGCCGATGCCATAGAGCGTCGGCGTGCCGGTCGGCGCCTCGTGGCGGCCTTCTGCCTTAAGCACATGTTCGCGATTGATCGTGCCGCGGATCGATTTGATCCGGTTCCATTTCTCCGGGCTCATACGGTAGCCCGTCCCCGGTCCCGTATAGTTGTTCGGTTCATTGACGGCGCTGACGACCTTGCCGTCTCGGATCACCGCTGATGTCTGGAGGTAGTCACCGCTCACGCGCTGGCGCAGCATGACAAGGACGTTCTCCGCCAGCCGCTCGTGGCCGCGCTTTGCCAGTGCCCGAATGATATCGAGGGCCGTCAACCCGCGAGCAGCGATGCTGTTGCTGATTGCAAGCGTCGTTGCCGGCGAAAACGTCTCGGTCTCGTTAGATCCCGAGGCATGGACAACGCTTTCCTTCATGGCCTGATCGGCCTGAGCGAGCCCAAGCTCCTCCAGCACATCGCTCAAGGCATCGACGGCCTGGCGGCGGAGCTGAAGGGCGTCATCCTCCATGATGGGCACGAGGCCCCCATCTACCTGAAAATCGCGCTGGAGGACGAGGTAGTCCTCAAGCTCCTCACTGTTGAATAGCGAGGGGTTGAACGAATTGTCATAGGCTTTTATCGAGCCGAAACCCGATGTGATGAGATCGGAGCCGGCAAGAAGGTAGGGCGTGATCTTGGCCCCGACGCGAATTTCCGATTCCGAGATCCGGGTATCGTTGCCGGACGCGCATTCGAGCCCGAGCCAGACGGCGAGCAAATTCTCGGCCAGGAGTTCATGGACGCCCGCCGGCATCGAAGCCGTGAGCGGCGCGCCGTCGATGCCGCCGTTCTGCGTGCCCTGCACGCCCATCGCCCGCTGGAGGCAAAGGCAGCGCGCTTCGAGATAGAGCACGGAGCGCTTCTCATGGAACCCCATGAGGAGCTCCGACGACGCGCCCGATGTGCAGCGCGCCTTGATGCCGCGCGAGGCATAGGCGGCCGTCAGGAAGGCTTTTGACCAGGGCGTATCGTCGCCATCGACGAAGGATCGCTCGGTGCCGTAGACCGAGACGGTTTCCGCATAGGTCGCAAGGCCCGCGAGGCCGATCTTCAGCTCTTCCGCCTCCTCGATGGAGCATTGGAAGAGCGTACTTCCCCGGCCGGCTGCCGCCCCCACGGTGCAGGCGAGCGCATTCGCCCAAGCATTGCCCGCCACCCGCATCGTCGTCTCGATTTCGTCGAAGCCGAGCGCGACGGCGATCGCCGCATCCGCCGCTAGCTGCAGCGGGTCATCCTTTGCATTGGTAACATGCGCCTGGTTGCCGGGGCTGTGTCGCTGGCGCATTTTCGAATAGGCGAATGTGGTCTCCAGCGCGTTCAGGTGACCCAGCACATCGGTGAGCTTGGCTGGCGTCATGCCCCGCGCAAGATGTTCCAGACGGGCGCGTGGCACGTTGATGTCCACCAGCATGCGCGCCACTTGCGCGCTGTCCATCGCCATGGCTTCCGCCGCGACGGTGGGGTCGATGTGGTGATGGGCGATGAATGCGTCGAGGATGTCGAAATCCGCAGCAAGACGCCCGTCCATCTCCAGCACGGAGCCATCCGGTGCAAGCCGCAGGCTCGGGCTTGGATCATAGGGACTGTGGAAGACGGCGAAGCCATCCTCCGGGTTCTCGTCTGCAAAGCTGTCCAGCCTGAGCGGCCGCGCATCCCATTCCTCGAAGCGGTGCCAGCGGCGCTTGCCGGTTGAATTCTCTTCCATCTTACCTCTCCCTCAGTATGCGCAGCAGGACGAGCGTGAGCGCAACGACGGCAATAAGCAGGATGAACGAGACGGCCGCGGCTTGCCCGATATCGAGAAAGCGGAAGCCCAGGCGATAGGCGTAGAAACTGATCGTTTCTGTCGTCTTTCCGGGGCCGCCCTGGGTGAGGATATAGATGAGGTCGTAGCTCTTTAGGGCCGTGATCATGCGGATCAGCAGCGTGACAAGGATGACGGGTCGAAGCGTCGGCAGCGTGACGTGCCGGAGGATCTGCCAGGCATTCGCGCCATCGATCCGTGCCGCCTCAACCGGATCCTGCGGCAGCGACCGCAAGCCGGCATAGAGCATGATCAGCATCAGCGACGTCTCGGTCCAGGCATCGACGAAGATGACGGTCGCGAGCGCCAGGTTCGGATCTCCGAACCAACCCTGTGCTGGGATGCCGACGAGGCTCAGGAGCCAGTTGATAATCCCGAGATTTGGATTGAACATCAACCGGAACATCAGCGCGACGGCGACCGGCGTCATCAGCATGGGAAGCATCAGGATGACGAGGTAGAACTCGCGAAACCGCAGCCAGGATTGATTGAGCATGAGCGCCAAACTGAAGGCGATCAGGAACTCGATCACCACCACGCTGACCGTGAGTTTCATCGTGACCCATGAGACGCCCGCAAACTCCCGTCCCATCAGAAGGACGTAGTTGCCGAGGCCGATAAAGGGTCCCTGGCCATAGGTCACGATATACTCGTGCAGGCTGAGGTAGAACGAGTAGAGCAACGGCGCCGCGACGACCAGCATCATGACGAGAATGGTCGGCGTCATGAAGACGAACTTGTAGAAACCGAGGGAAAGTTCGTCGCCCTTTCGAGCGAGGTGTGGCGCCCGCAGATTCATGGAGGTGGTCGCAGATTTCATGTCATCATGATCCAGCTACAGTCAGACCGGCCCGCCGCCAGTTCGAGCGTGGCGGCGGGCGTGAGCGCAGGCAGAGCCTGGCTTACTTCAGGAGCGGATCGCCTCGGGTAAGCGCCGCAAGCTTGTCTTCCGCATTGGTGATGGCCGTCGCGGGATCGGTGCCGTTCGCCAGCACGTCGCCCATCACTTCCGCAAACACTTCGACAAGCTGGGTCGCACGCGACATGACCGGAAGGCCCTTCGCATGGGCGAGCGCGTCACCGACCGCTGTCATCGCCGGCCACGCCTTGATGAAGTCGGCGTTTTCATAGATCCAGGTCTGCGTCGGCTGGCCGCCTGCGATACCGCGCTTCAGCGCGATGTCCTTGGATTCCACCCACTTGATGAACTCCCAGGAGCAATCCGGGTTTGACGCATTGCTCGGAACGGCCCATCCCCATGCACCAAGCAGACTGTCTTCGCCGGGCATCCTGGCAAACCCGATCTTGTCTACGACGAGCGATTCCTTCGGATCCTGGAGCGTCGGCATCAGGAAGAGGTAGGTGATCGCGAAGACCGCCTTGTCCTGCTTGAGGGCATTGGCGACGTCGTCGAAGTTGGCGCCCAGGGCGCCGGGCTGCGCGGCATTGTTGATCAGATCCGCGTAGACGGTGACAGCCTTGATTCCTTCGGGGGAGTTCAAGGTCGGCACCCAGTCCTCGCGATTGTAGAAATCGGCACCAAGCGAAAAGACGTAGTTCGTTGCTTCCATGACGACGGGGTCCGCGCGCTGGCCGGACATGGCAGCGCCCGCCTTGCCCGTGAACTTACCCGCCCATTTCGCAAGCTCCGCATATTCCTCGAGCGTTTCCGGCAGGCGCCAGTCGCGGCCGAACTCGGTCTTGTAGGCCGCCTGGAATTCGGGCGCTTCCACGATGTCCTTGCGGTAGAGAAGGCCCATGGCATACTGCCAGAACGGCAGCATATAGGTCGTTCCCTTGATCTTGCCGTTGATATCCATCAGCGCCGGGAAGTAGACGGACGTATCGACGCCATCCTTGGCGATGCGTTCGTCGAGCGGTTGGATCCATTTTGCCGTGACGAATTCGCCGACCCAGTAGCTGTCAACGACGAGGACGTCGTAGGCTCCGGACGAGGCCGTGAGGCTTGGGACCAGCTTTTCATGCATGAGCGAGTAGTTGACGGCCTCGATGTTGACCTTCGCGCCCGAAAGTGCCTCAAATTCCGGGGCGACCTTCTGCAGCGCGACGGTGTCTGGAACCGTTTCGAGCAACATGTTCAGGGTCACGTCCTTGCAAACCTCTGCCGGATTGGCGAAGGCGGACGTGGCACCAAGGACGCAAGCGACCGTGGCCAGCAGGCTGGCTTTATAAAACCGTGACATAAACGTTCTCCATCTGAAGGGGGTTGCAGAGCTTTTTGCTCCGTTCTGTCTTGTTATTCGTTCATCCTTTGACCGCGCCCGCATTGAGCCCCGCCACCAGGAACCGGCGGACTGCGAAATAGAGGAGCGCCATGGGAAGCATGGCGAGGATGGTGGCGGCACTTACCGCGCCGATTGCCGTTCCCTGCTGGGTCACCAGACTTGAGACCGCAACCGGCAAGGTCTTCGTCTGCTGGCCGGTGAGCATCAGGGCGAAAAGGAACTCGTTCCAGCAAAGCACGAAGCTGAGGATCGTCGCGGCGCCGATGCCGGGCAGCATCGCCGGAACCACGATCCGCACGAAGGCCGTCAGCGGCGTGCAGCCGTCGATGAGAGCTGCCTCGTCAAGCTCCCGCGGCACACGCTTCATGAAGCTCAGCAGCAGCCAGACGACGTAGGGCAGGTTGAATGCGAGATAGGCGAATATCAGGCCGAGGCGCGAATCCGTCAGGCCGATATTCTTGAAGATCAGAAAGAAAGGGATGACGAGGACGATCGGCGGCATCATCTGTGTCGCGAGGATGATCATCGGCATGGCGCTGCCGCCAGCCCTGTACCGATCGATCGCATAGGCCGCCATCGCCCCGATGATGACCGCCAACAGCGTCGACGTCGATGCGACGACCATGCTGTTCAGGAAGAACTTCCCGAATTCCATCTCCGTCAGGATCGTCCGATAATTGTCGAGTGTCGGCGTGAAGAAGAGCTCCGGCGGCAGCTTGTAGGCGATGACGCGATCGACGAATGAGGTCCTCAGAACCCAAAGAAGCGGCAGCAGAATGACGGCGCTCGCGAGCCCCAGAACGAGGTGCGTCAGGATCTTCACGTACAAGGGGGGTTGCATGTCGATCGCTCGTTTCTTGTTATAACATGCAACATGTAACGACGGAATTTTTGCAGTGTCAAGGCGCGATTAAGCCTGATCATTCGTGGTTTCGAGAAAATCCGTCATTCTCTCGCCGAGCACATACTCCACGTTGTCGCGCCGGTCCTTATGCGATCAAACGTCGTCGGGAATGGCGCCGAGAACGAGCTAGCGACGCAGTTCCATCTCAGCCGGCGTCAACGGCTGATCCTCATGATTGCACGCTTTGCAGGCGGCGGTAGAGGTCCCGGAAGGCGGCGTAGCCGCGGTCGTATGTTTCGCGATTGCCGGGGGTTGGGTTGAACACTGTGTCCCTGGTGGTGAAGGCGGCGATGCCATTCCATTCTGCGGCGCCGAGGCCGACGGCGGCCACCCATGCTGCACCGAGGCAGGAGCCGGGATGTCCGGTGAGGCGTTGCAGCGGCTGGCCGAGAACGTCGGAGACGACGCCCATCCAGACGGAGGATTTCGCTCCGCCATCCGAGACAAGAAAACGGCTGGTCCGATGCCCTGCCTCGTTGAAGGTTTCGATATGGTGGCGGATTGCATAGGCATAGGATTCCAGCACCGCGCGCCAGATATGGCCGAGATCGTGCGAGAGCGTCAGTCCGTTCAGCGAACCCCGTGCCCAGGGATCGTGCAGCGGGGTCTTTTCTCCCAGCAGATAAGGCAGGAAGGTCAGGCCCATAGCCCCGGCCGGGCGGTCGGCGGCCATTGCATCCAGCGCCTCGTGGCGCGAGCCGTTCAGGGGTTCGATTGCGCCGGCAAACGTGTCGACAAACCAGTTCAGCACGGACCCGCCGGTTGACATGCAGCCGTTCGGCATCCAGAGGCCGGGGACCAGATGGTAATCGAGAAAGAGGCGGGGATCGGGACGGAGCACGTCGGTCGCCGTCAGAATGTCCACGGCGCCGCCGAATTTGAGAAGCACGTCGCCATTGCTCACGACGCCCGCCCCGAGGCAGGACGCGATCATGTCTGCCGCGCCGCCAACCACCGGCGTGCCTTCTGCAAGCCCGGTCTCGTGGGCGCATGCTGCGGTGACCCGGCCCAGAACCGCCGAAGACCTGATCAGCGGCGGGAGCAGGTGCTTGGGGATTCCGGTTCCTTCTGCCTGGGCGAGATCGATCGCGCCGCTTGCAAGATTGATGATGCCGGCCTCAAGCGCCCAGTTCTGTTCGACAGCCGCTTTGCCGGTCAACCGGAAATTGATGTAGTCGTAGGAGCCGAGCAACGTCTTTGCCCGCGCCAGCACCTCCGGCTCATGTCGTGCGATCCAGCGGATCTTGGCACCGACAAGCTGTTGGTTCACGCCGCAGCCGGCCGCCGCGAGAAAGGCGGCCTCGTCGATTTCTCGTCGGATATCCTCGACCTCGGCTCCGGCACGGGCATCGCTTTGCTGAATAGACCGGCGCAGCGGACGCCCTGCATCGTCCAGCAGCACGGTTGCGGGGAGCATTCCCGCCACGCCGATTCCTGCTATGCGCGTGGCCTCGATGCCCGATTGGGCCAGCAGGTCCGGGATGATCGCGCAGCAGTTTTGCCACCACTGCTCCGTTTCCTCTTCGGCCCATCCCGGTTTCTCGGAGTAGAGTGTCACCGGCCGCGAAGCGAGCGACAGGATGTTGCCTGCGGTATCGACAAGGATGCCGATGGTCGAGGTGGTGCCGATGTCGAGGCCAAGAAAAACGGTCATTCCAGGGATCGTTCCGGAAGGTGCGAGGGATCGGCGAGGAGCACGCGTACGCCCGCCGAGGCCAGCACGGTGGCCAACTCCGGCGGCGGCGGCGCATCGGTGATCAGCGTCGAGATTTCAGAAAGCGTGGCGATGAGAACTGTCGAGATCCGGCGGAACTTGCTGCTGTCCATCAGCAGCACACGCTCGGCCGAGCGCTGAAGGAAGACGGACTTTACCGCCGCCTCCTCGGGAGAATAATCGAAAACGCCTTCGGCCGTCATGCCCGAGGCGCCGAGCAGCACGACGTCGAAATAATAGCGGGAGAACCCGTCCACAGCCTCCTTGCCGGTCAGCGACATTTCCTCGGCGCGGATCAGGCCGCCGCTCATGTAGGTGGCGATGCCGGCCCGTGCCATGGTCATGCCGACGTGAAGGCTGTTGGAGAAGGCGCGCAGTTGCGGGTCGGGTCCAGCCTTTACGATGGCATTGGCGGCAGCCAGAACCGTTGTTCCGAGGTCGAAGGCGATCGCTTTGCGCCCGGCGACATGGCGGGCGGCGGCCTGCGCGATGCGGGCCTTGCGCTCGGCGTTCTGGCGCGTCCGGGCCTCGAAAGCCGGCTCGGCATCGTCGATCACCTCAAGCGGCCCGCGTTTCAGCCCCACCGCCCCGCCGTGAACACGTTCGAGCAATCCGTCGCGCTCCAGCTCCGCCAGGTCGCGGCGCACGGTCATGTCCGAAATGCCAAACTCCTGCGCGATATCCGTGACCGAGATCGATCCGCCTTCGTTCAGTCTTTCCAGAATACGGGCCAGACGCGCGCGCGCCGGCGCTCGTGTGCGCTCTCGCGCGGACGAAGGGGAGGTGGCGATCTTCTGTTCGGGCTGCGTCATCTGTGTGCCTGTCTCAAGGTCTGGCGGGGCGTTTTGTTTACCAGCGGGTAGCACATCTATCAGGCGTTCTCCCAGGATTTCCGGCGTTCAGTGTGGGAAGTCGGCACGTATCGAACATAATATAACACATTTTTCGACTATTTCGAACATAATAAAACATTTTTGTTGCGCACTGAAAAGATTTTTGTTTGGTTATGTTCAAATGGATATCGACAGGCAGGCCGGACTGACCGAATGCCGGAAAAGCGGATCCCTTTCCCCTGCAATCATCGCCGCCCGCGCCTTCGGCTGGCGGACAACGGAGTGTATAATGACGAAATTCGCCCAGCTTTTTCCCGGCATTAAACCGGTCATCGCGATGGTTCATTTGAACCCGATGCCCGGAACGCCGCTTTACGATGCCGATGCCGGGATCGAAGGCATCTACCAGGGCGCCTTGAAGGATCTGAAGGCTTTGCAGGCAGCGGGCGTCGATGCCGTAATGTTCGGGAATGAAAACGATCGTCCCTATGAACTGAAAGTCGATATCGCCACCACCTCGGCCATGGCCTTCGTGATCGGGCGTCTTGTCGAAAAGATCGAAAAACCCTTCGGCGTGAATGTGCTGTGGGACCCGGACAGCACCGTCACCTTGGCCGCGGCGACCGGCGCATCGTTCGTGCGCGAGATTTTTACCGGCACCTATGCCTCGGACATGGGGCCGTGGACCCCGAATGCCGGCCGCGCCATGCGGCGTGCGCGGCAACTCGACCGCAGGGACCTGGTCATTCTCAACAATGTCTCGGCGGAATTCGCGGCCTCGATCGACAATCGTCCCCTGGCGGACCGGGCGCGTTCGGCCGTTTTCTCGTCGATCCCGGATGCCGTTCTGGTCTCGGGCGCAATCACCGGGGAATCGGCCAAAATGGTCGACCTGCAGTCGGTGAAGAACGCCCTGCCGGATACCCCGGTGCTTGCCAATACGGGCGTAAAACATGCCACGGTGATCGATGTGCTGAAGGTCGCCGATGGTTGCGTCGTGGGCTCCTCGCTCAAAGTCGATGGCCATACCTGGAATGCCGTCGATCCGCAGCGGGCGAAGGCGTTCATGGACATCGTGCGCAAGGAGCGTGGCTGACATCACGGCCCGCCGGCAATTCTCCTGCCTGCACGCCGCTGCAACTTGTCTTCGCCCGCATCGTTCGCGTATGGAATGGACAACCCCGCTCTCGTCGCCTTGCCCCTGCAGGTGCGGTAAAGTGGCCGAATTGCCCCGCGGATGAGGAGCCCAAAGCGATCAAGAAGGCGAAGGCGCCGAAGGCCGCCAAATCCAAAACGCTTTTGCAGAAGCTCGCCGAAACCCCCGAGAAGCTGTTTTCGGGGGCGTTTCGCCAGCAATATGGTGCCCTGTGTTTTCGCTATGTGCCGGACGGATCGGGTTTCGAGCTCCTGGTCGTCACCTCGCGCGACAGCGGCCGGTGGATTATTCCCAAAGGCTGGCCCATGAAAGGCAAGAAGCCGTTCGAGGCGGCGGCGATAGAAGCCTTGCAGGAAGCCGGCATCAGCGGGAAGATTCGCAAGAAACCCGTCGGCTGCTACACCTATCTGAAACTGCTGGACGACGGTGACGTCGCCCCTTGCATCGTCGATGTCTTCCAGATCGAAGCGACGGCCTTCGCCGAGAAGTTCAAGGAAAAAGGCGAGCGCGCGATCGCCTGGGTCACTCCGGACGAGGCCGCGCGCCGCGTGCGCGAAATCGAACTCAAATCGCTGCTTATCGAGTTCAAACCGCGTTGAGGTCTTGATCTGCTGTTCACGCCGCGCCGCTCCAAAGCGGATGATCCTTGACGGCAGTCCAAGAACGTTCAGTGTGCAGACTGAGTCGAGGAGAGACCAAGCATGGCATTATCGGGAAAGCAAATTGGGGCGCCAGGGGACCTTGGCTCCGGCGAGGTCGATTCCGCTTATGCATGGCTGCGGCTGGCACTCACGCTCGTTCTCGGCACTGTTGCCTGCGTCGGCAACTGGTCCGTCGTGGTGCTGCTGCCGACCCTCCAGATCGAGTTCGACACGGTGCGCGGCGGTGCCTCGCTGCCCTATACCTGCACCATGCTGGGCTTTGCCTTCGGCGGGGTGGCGATGGGGCGCCTGGCCGATCGGGTCGGCATCGTCCTGCCTGTGTTGCTTGGGGCATTCCTGCTCTGCATCGGCTATGTCCTGGCTGCCTTTACCAGCAATATCTGGCAATTCGCCGCTCTGTCGGTGGTGATCGGCCTTGGTTCGGCTGCCGGTTTTGCGCCGCTGATCTCCGACCTCTCTCATTGGTTTCGCAAGCACCGGGCACTGGCGGTCGCTTTTGCTGCCTCGGGCAGTTATCTCTCCGGCGCGGTGTGGCCGCTGATCATCGAGCATTTTCAGGCGACGCAGGGCTGGCGGGCGACCCATATCGGCATCGGCCTCTTCATCCCTCTGGTGATGGTTCCGATCGGTTTGTTGCTGAAGCGGCGCGTACAGACCGCCAGCTACGCCCAGGCCGAGGCCGCAACCGAAGCGGCGCGCAACGAGCTCGGCCTGAAACCGAACGTGTTGCAGGCCATTCTCGTCGTCGCCGGCTTTGCCTGCTGCATGGCGATGTCGATGCCGCAGGTCCATATCGTCGCCTATTGCGGGGATCTCGGCTATGGCGTGGCCGTGGGCACGCAGATCATCGCGCTGATGCTCGGGCTCGGCGTCGTCAGCCGCCTGGCTTCAGGGGTCGTGGCGGACAGGATCGGCGCAGGCCCGATGCTGATCCTCGGCTCGTCCATGCAGGCGGCGGCGCTGCTGCTCTATCTGTTCTTCGACAGCCGGTCGTCGCTCTACGTGATCTCCGCCCTGTTCGGGCTGTTCCAGGGTGGCATCGTGCCGATGTATGCGGTGATCATCCGCCAGTTCTTGCCGCCGCGCGAGGCCGGCATCCGCATCAGCCTGGTTTTGATGGCGACCGTGCTCGGCATGGCCTGCGGGGGGCTCGCCGCCGGCTATATCTTCGATGCCACCGGCTCCTACCGTCTCGCCTTCCTGCACGGCTTCCTTTGGAACATCGTGAACCTTCTCCTGGTGAGCTGGCTGATCTTCGGGCCGAAGCTGCGCCAGTGGAGAAGGGAGGCGATGGCGAGCTGAAACGGCTCGTCGGCTACAAGAAATTGCGATGCATTTTTCGCCTGGAAGAATTTACTCAAAATTGAAGGATTACTCCCCATCAGTAATGCAACTCAAGTTGTGCCAAGGTGGGGATTCAATGCCTGAAGTCGAGATTAGACGTCCTCTGTGGATGACGATCACGGCCTGCGGTTTCGCAGCCGTTCTGTTTTCCAGTGTCGCGATCGGAGGCACGGCGTGGTATCGGCAATCGATCGCGACCAAAGACGCCTTGCAGCGCGAAATCGCGAGCGACCTCGCCCTCATCGAAACGGACATGGCGGCCCAGCGCAAGGCCGCATCCGCCCTCGCGCTGATGGTTGCGGGCGAGCCCGAGGTTGCCGACCTGATTACCAAGAACGCTCGCGACGAGATCGTCGCCCGGCACGCGCCGACCTTGCCGGCCGTCGTGCGTGACGGCGGCCTGCAATTGATGACGTTCGTCAATGCGAATGGCGAGGCCGTCGCCCGCATCCACACGCCGGACAAATTTGGCGACGACATGAAGGGGCGCCGCAAGACCATCGTGGAGGCGCTGTCCAGCGGCAAGCTCGTGGCGGGCATAGAGCCCGGCCGCACGGCCGTCAGCATGTTCGCTTCGGCTCCGGTCATCAGCGGCGGCCAGACGGTCGGTGTTGTCGACGTTGGGACCAGCCTGGTGAACGCCTATTTCGAGCCGCTTGCGAAACGGATCGGCGGCGCTGTCGTGGTCCATATCCTCGTCGATGGCAAACTGGAAAAGCAGGCCTCGACCACGGATTCCGTGTTCCTGTCCGACGACGACCTGAAGGCCGCCTTCGACGGGGAGGCGCTTGAAAAGCAGGTTGTGTCCAACGACGCGACATTTGTCGTCAAGGCGGTGCCGTTCAACAATTATTCCGGTGCCAAGATCGGTATCCTGGAGATCGCTTCCGACGTCAGCTCGATCGTTGACGAAGGAAAGACGGCCCTGTGGATGACGGTCATCGGCACGGGCGTGGTTTCGCTGCTGTCGCTTCTCGGCTTCCTTCTCTTCGCCCGCTCGCTGGCCGGCACGCTCGGCCGCCTGACGGGAACGATGACGAGCCTGGCTGCCGGCGATCTCACGGCGACCATCGAAGGCGATGCCCGTCGCGACGAACTCGGCGCGATGGCCCGCGCCGTCAAGGTGTTCAAGGACAATGGCCTGAAGACGCGTGACCTGGAACGCCAGGCGGAAGCCCAGCGCAGCGAGTCCGAGGAGCATCGGCGTCTTGCCGCCGAGCAGGATCGCGTCCGCGGGGACGCGATGGCGCAGGCGACCAACGGCCTTGCTTCCGGGTTGCAACAGCTTGCCTCCGGCAATCTCGGCATCCAGCTGAACCAGCCGTTTACTGAGGAGTTCGAAAGCCTGCGCAGCGACTTCAACCGTGCCGTCGCGCAGCTGCGCGATACGATGGCCGCGGTTGCGGACGCGACCGGCTCCATCGACAGCGGATCGCGCGAGATCAGCCAAAGCGCCGATGATCTTTCCAAGCGCACCGAGCAGCAGGCTGCCTCGCTTGAGGAAACGGCCGCGGCGCTCGACCAGATCACGACCAATGTCGGCAATTCCTCCAAGCGCGTCGACGAGGCGCGCACGGTCGCCATTCAGGCGAACCAGAGTGCCCGGCAGTCGGGGGATGTCGTTGCGAACGCGGTCGATGCCATGGGCAAGATCGAGCAGTCTTCGAACCAGATTTCCAGCATTATCGGCGTCATCGACGACATCGCCTTCCAGACCAACCTGCTGGCGCTGAACGCAGGCGTCGAAGCCGCGCGTGCCGGCGATGCCGGCAAGGGCTTCGCGGTGGTCGCACAGGAGGTCCGCGAACTCGCGCAACGCTCCGCGACGGCCGCCAAGGAAATCAAGGACCTGATCCGCAATTCGTCGGCCGAGGTTGGAAACGGCGTTCATCTGGTGAGCCAGACGGGCGAGGCGCTGCGAACGATCGAGGGCTATATCGTCTCGATCAACCAGCACATGGACGCGATCGCGACCTCGTCGCGCGAACAGTCTATCGGGCTGACGGAGGTCAATACGGCCGTCAACCAAATGGACCAGGTGACCCAGCAGAATGCGGCAATGGTAGAAGAAGCCAATGCCGCCGGCGCCACGCTGGCCAATGAAGCGACGCGGCTGCGTGAACTGGTCGGACAGTTCCAGTTGGGAAGCGGTGCGTCCGCAGGTCACTCCGCGCGGCGGGCTGCACCCGTCGCCAAGGCCGCTCCATCGCACTCACCCGCCCGCAACATGGTCAACCGCATCGCCAGCGCCTTCGGGACAAAGGGTTCGGCCGCCGTGGCAGTCCAGAACGACTCCTGGGAAGAATTCTGAGCAGGATGAGCTGTGCGTTTGTCGAAGCCCATGACGTTTTTCATGGGCTTCGACGCGTGTAGTGGTTTCGTCATTTCCAGCTCTGATAATCAGCGGCAGTGCATCCGAATGGCGCCGGTCCATCGCCGAAGCGTTTTTGCAGCTCGCCGCAACCCCATCGGTTGAGCGCCTCGGGCATCATGTTGTTGATGTCCATGCCGGGCGAATTGTACTGTGAAGGTGCGCTCGTGACGTACCAGAGCCAGTAGCCGAAGATGCCGGCGACGAGCAGAATCAGCACGATGAGAAACAGGCCAATGCGCCGTGCCAGGGACATTCCCTTGAGCGGCGCCGCGACAGGTCGTGCGACCGCCGGCTGACCAGCGCTCGATGCGGCTGCTGCCAAAAGCGGTGCGAGCGCATCGGCGCGCTCCTGGTCGGACATGTCGATCCGCTCCAGCCGGTCGTCGAGAAGAACGGGCAGGGCGGTGTTGCCGTGCCAGACCGCCAGTGCCACCGCGTTGTTGCCGGCATCGCCTACGATGATCGGCTCCTGCCCGGCCTCGAAACGGGTATAGGCCACGCGTTTCGTTTTCCGCTCGCTCAGTCTGTCCGCATAGGTGACCGACAGGCGCTTGCGCTTGTTGTCGATGGCGGTGATCTCGACAGGGATGGGCGTCAGGAGTGCGGGGTGCCGCAATTGTGCGCGCACACGCAGGATGCGCAGGGCCAGGAAGATCATCGCCAGCGACCCGCCGCCCAGCAGGATGGCGAAGGCGGAAAGCGTGATGATCCGGTTCCACAACATGTCGAGACCGAGGCTGATCGTGGCGAGATCCGGCTGGTCCGCTGAAATCACGGCGCCGGTCTCGTAGTCGCCGGTGTGGAAATCGACGAACATCACCTCGACGTCTTTTTCGTACCGCTGGCCGTCGTAGTCATAGGTAAGATCGACCTCGCAGGTGGTGAAGACGGCTTTGCGCGTCGTGCACTTGCCGTTGATATCGGCATTCTGGAGGACAAGCGGATTCTGGCTGATCTTGTAGTCGCGAAGGATGCCTGGGCCTTCGGTCATCACCATGAACACGGCAATCACGAGCAGGATCGGCGTGGAGAAATAATAGGCGAGCGGCGTGGAAATGGCCCCGCGCTTGATGGTGAGAGCGCGGGCTGGAAGCGTGATGGTTGGAAATGTCATGATCTGCCTGGAAATTGTTTCGCTTATGGTGTCGGCAAGGTGGAGACGGCGGGACAAACCGATAAATTCGCGAGCAAAGACATCTCTCTAGTCACTCGATACGGTCGCTGGAGGTCGTTTGGTTCCATGCGCGGCTTTCCTGCACTGTCAGAAGCCAGATCGCGGCACGGCAAAACTCGGTGTGGTCCGCTGCCGGCGCTTGTCTCCAAAGGGAAAGCCGCTCGGCCATGGCGCGGTAGCCGGCGCCGTCAAGCCGGGCGTGGAGCGAGGCGGCGAGGGCATCGACGGCACTTCGCGCGCGGCTTCCGGCGTGCAGCACACCGCTGAGGAGCCGCTCGGTCTCGTCCAGCAGGTCAGACCGCGCATCCATCGCCGCAGGGATCACGCTATCCTGCTCTTCGGCGACATCGAGATCGGGAACGATGAAGCGGTCGGCCGAAAGCGACCATGGCGTGCAGACGAGCGCGCCGCTTTCCATTCTCACCGGCCCTGCCACTTGGCGGAGCGCGCCCCACGCGCCGTCGAGCGCGGCAGCCAGCACGCCGGTCGCACCGGGAGCGCCGGCATCGAATTCCCGCTCCAGATAGAGCGTGCCGCCGTCGCCCTTGAGGCGCACCGCAGCCTCCCATATCTGGCGTCCGGGCGCCCACGACTGGCCGAGGACGGCCTCCACCTCGAAGACATGCACCGCATCGCAGAGCCTGCGTGGCCGCAGCAGCGCGATGGGACGGGCGGAAAGCGCGTCCGCGAGATCAGCAAGCCTGGTCGTGGCGAGCGGCCGGGGGAAAGCGAAGACCGCGTCGCGCGGCATGACCTGCGTGCGCCCGCCGCTGCCGCTGCCGACGCCGAGCAGGCCGTCCGCACGGCGGCGCGCGACGCTGGTGAGGATCTGCCCGCGGCCAATGCCGGCGACCGGCAGGCCCGGCGCCATCTGCCGGCGCACCACCGAGGCCTGGAAGGTGTCGCGGTCGGCGGGCAGCGGCGAGAAGAGTCTCTCGATCAGCATGGTGGCGCCCATGTCGCTGTCGGCAAGCAGGATGGAGGCGCGGATATCCGTGCCCTCCTGCCGGAGCCGGGCACCGAGCGAGACGAGGCGCGATTTGCCCATGGCGGTTTCAAAAGGCTCGCCGATGCCAAGCGCGCTGGCGGCGTCGCCGGCCCGCGTGCGGGCGTACAGCTCTGCGGCAAGCCGGAGCACGGCCCGCTCGTCGTAACGGGCGCTCCTGCGTTCATAGGCCTCGATCTGTTCGCGCAGTGCGCCGAGAACGAGAAGCATCTGTGCCGCGCCGAGCGCTTCGGCATGGCGGTGCGCGGCCGCGAGCGATTGCTCATAGGCAGCCGGTCCGGCCGTGATGCCGGCCTCGATGAGGCGGGAAACGACCGCGTCGCACGCTTCGCGGAGCTTTTCCCTGGAGCCGCCGCTGTCCGCCGCGCGCCCGCCGCCGATCGTCGTTTCCCTGCCGCCGTCGGCGGCCCGGAAGGCGCGGATTGCCAGCGCGATATGCGCGCAGCCCTGGCCCTCCACGCAGTCGCAACGGGCATAGGACAGGTCGTCCGGCACGAGGAAACGCACGCTTGCCATCGGCAGGTGCGCCGTGGGTGTCTGTCCGTATTCGAGCCGCACCGTGTGGCGGGACGCCATGAGGCGGGAGAGTTCCGCTTTCGTCGATTGTGCCAGCGTGGCCTCGAAGACGTCCGGGTCCCGCGCGGCGGGGTTCCAGTTTGGCGTTGCCGGCGCATCCGAGCCCGTCGCTTCCGCCCGATAGGCGACGGCCAGCATGATGCGGTGGCGGCACACACCCGAGGACGGGCAGGTGCAGCTTGCATCCGCGAGGCCCTGGCCGGGGGAGAGACGGGTCAGCGTGCCGTCGGAAAAGCGGGCTTCGATCGTGCCGTCGGCCGCTTCCGCGATGGCGGGTCCGCTTCCGGCGGCAAGCTCGCGAACGGCCCGCTTGACGAGGCCCGCATTGGAAAGCTGGACCAGCCCTTCGTCGGTCAGCGCGATCAGGTCGGAACGGGCCATGCGCTAGCGTCCGATCTTTTCGGCGAGCCAGCCGGCCAGCTCGCCGGGTGTCATCGCGCCCACTTCCGCCCCGGCGGCAACCAGCCGGCGCGCCATCTCGCGATCGTAGGCGGGGGCCGCTTCCGAATCGAGCGCGGCAAGGCCGAGCACCAGGGTGCGCTGGGCGGTGAGCGAGGCGACACGCTGTTCGAGCATGGCAGGGCTTGCGCCCTCGTAGAAGTCCGAGATGAGAACGACGATCGCCCGCTCCGGCTGTTCGATGAGGCCGGCCGCATAGGCGACGGCGCCTTGAATGTCCGTGCCGCCGCCGAGCTGCACCTTCATCAGCAGCTCGCACGGATCGTCCACATCCTTCGTCAGATCGACGACATTCGTGTCGAAGGCGACGAGGTGGGTGCGAACGCCCGGCAGCCCCCAGAGGCAGGCGGCGGTCACCGCCGAATGGATCACCGAATCCAGCATGGAGCCGCTCTGGTCGACGAGCAGGATGATCTGCCAGGTCTTCATGTGCCGCTGGTTGCGGGCGAAGAAATGCAGCCTTTCGACCGTCAGTTTGCGTGTTTCGGGATCGTAGTGCTTGAGATTATCCTTCACCACCCGGCGGAAATCGAGGTCGCTGGCGATGCGGAACCGGCTGTGACGCCTCCGATCCACCACGCCGGAAAAGGCGAGCGTCAGTTCGCGGCTGAGCTTTTCCATCAACTGGCGCACGACCTCCTGCACCAGCTTGCGCGCCAGCACCAGGATGTCGGGCGACATCAGGTGCTTGGTTCGGAGCACCGCTTTCAACAGCGTCTCGTTCGGCTCGGCGCGCGCCAGCACCTCCGGGTTCGTCACCACGTCGTCGATCGCATAGCGCTCGATGGCGTCGCGTTCCAGCCGCTCGATGGTCTCCTTTGGGAAGAGCCGATGGATGTCGTTGATCCATTGCGGCGTCGTCAGCGCAGAGCCGCCGCGCCCGCCCTGGCGCGCGATGTTGCGCGTGCCGTCCTCCTCCTCGCGCCCGTAGAGCCAGTCGAGCGCCGCGTCCATGGCAAGCGTCTCGCCGGCAAGCGCGCCGCCAGCGGAGCGGCACGCCCCATCCGCCGCCTCGCCGAGGACGAGGCGCCACCGTGTCAGGGCATCGAGCGCCGGCACCGTCATTTCACCGCCGTTTCCGCAAGCAGCGCCAGCCCACGCAGCATTTCGCTCGCCGTCACTGGATCGAGTTCACCGAAGGTCCGGGTGCCGCCCTTGTTGCCATATGGCTGCTCCAGCGAGAGTTTGCCGAGGGTCTGGAGCTTGTCCTCGAAGTCTGCCGCGCCGGCGAAGAGGCCGTCGCTGAAGTAGAACATGGCGTCCTTCGTCGTGCCGTCCGCGAACCGGACCGGCCGCTCCAGCCACCAGATGCAGCCTGAATCCTGCGGCGAGCCGAGCTGCCAGCCACGGGACGCCATGCCGCGAATGCGGGCCGATTCCACCTTGAGGTTTTCGAAGCGGTCGATCTCGCGCGTCGTCTTCTCCGCCTCGCTCAGCGTGTGGATCTCGCGGCCAAGCTGCGCGAAGGGCTGCGATATCTCGTAATCGCCGAACAGCGCACCCCAGGCATCGAGCCCGCCTGCTGGCAAATGCAACGGATGGACAAGCCCGATGAAGCCCGGCGCGCTCGCCGAAAAGTCGAGATCGAGCGTGTCGTCGGCGGCATCGGTAACGGAAAGATCGTCCGAGACCCGGAAGACCGTCGTCGGCACGGTGCGCGGATCGCGGTCACCATAGATGCCCCAGACCAGGCGCTGGGTGAGATGGCGGATCAGCGGATGGCTGGCGAAGAAGGTCCAGAAGACATCCGGGGCCACGCGCCGCGAAGTTGACAGCATGTTTTCCAGCCGCGCGATCTGGAGGCTCGCAACCGCGCGGGCATCCTTCTTCAGGGCCGCCCATGTCTTGACGGCGGTCGCGGAAAGCTCTCCGTCGTCCGATTTCGCGGGCTTCGGCAGGTCCTTCAGCCGCTTTCCGGTTTCGTCCTTCACCCAGGGCTTCAGGAACTCGTCGAAACCGACGCGGAAGCGGCGGGGACCGAAGTCGAGGTCCATGCCGCCGCGCTCGTCGAGGTCGAGGTCCGGCGCCAGCCGGTCGGCCAATTCTTCCGGTGTCAGGTCGCGTGCTTCGGCGAGGACGGCGATCTTTTCGCGCGCCCGCTCCTGGAGGCCCTTGAACTTCAGCTTCTCGGCGATGCCGTTGAGGTTCATCAGGGCGACGTCGGTGCCGATATCGGCCAGAACGTCGAGGCCGGTCACGGCACGCTGGTGGGCGGATTCGCCCGGCCACTTGCGGATCAGCCGGGTCAACTGGCGGGCGCATTCATCGTCGCCCAGCCAGCCGATCGCCCGCAGCGCCCAACCGTCCTTGCCCGGCGCACCCTCCGCCAGCCAGGCGGAAAACAGGTCCCAGGAGAAGCGGGCAAGGCTGTCGGCGGTCGCCGCGTCCTTGACGACGTCGATGCCGGCATAGATCGCCTCCGGCGTGGAAAACGACACCATTTCCGCAAGGGCGGTGACCGCCTCGTCCGGAAACGCGCCGCCTTCCTTCAGAGCCGGGCGGGCAAGAGCAGCGGGCTTGAACCAGGCGGGCAGCTTGGCAATGCGCGCCGGATAACGGCCGAGCGGGTCGCGGTCCAGAACCTCGGCGAGCGCCTTGTGCACATCGGCGGACTGCGCCTCGTAGGTGCGGGCGATCGTTTCGATTTCTTCGCGTGTCTCCGCCCGGTCGGCAATCAGCCAGCGCAACGTATGCTCCGCGGCGTCGCGTGCCGCGCCCTTCCTGCCGACGGCGTCAGGGATGAGCCGTGTGATCGCCGTCTGGCGATGGCTCCGCAGCCAGTGCATGGCCGGCAACCGTGCCTTCTTGAGCTTGAGGAGCGCGCGGGCGGCAAGCGGGGCGAGCTCCGCCGCATCGACGTCCTTCACCTTGTCGAGCATGCCGATCGGGTCGCTTTCGACCTGGCGCAGCAGGCCGGGAAGCGCCCTTTCGCCGAAGCGCGCCATCATGCGCGGATAGACATCGCCCATGAAATAGCTCGCCAGAACGCCCGGGCATCCCCAGAGCGTCATCGCCAGCCCGTCGGGCTGCTGCTCGACGGCATCGATCAGCGTGTTCCATCCGCTCACGGTCAGCGCATAGGAACGCGCACTGTGGATTTCGCTCACGCGCTGCGCGACGAAGGCGAGCACCTGCTCCTCGTCATCGCCGGGCTGCGGCACCGATAGCGACCGCGGCACCTTGTACCAGTCGGAGAGTTCCTTCGCCTCGAACTCGCGGATCGCCGCGATCAGCTCCTCCGTCGTCTTGACGATGCGGGCGCGCGAATGGCGCCAGCGGTTTTCTTCCGGGAGGGGCTCCTCGCGGTGATAGCGGAAAGGTGTTGCGACCGGCTTGAGATCCAGCACCGTGTCTTCGTTCCTGACGGCCTTCTTGCGCCACGGCGGGTCCTTCAGGACCGCTGGCAGGCTTTCGGCCGCGGCAAGTGGCACATTGTTGGTTTCAAGCAGCCGTTCCAACTGGGTGAGCGGCCGGCCGCTGCCGGCCCAGGCCTTCAGGGTTTGTGCCGGATATTGCTTGATGAGGTCCATCACCCGGGCGCGGACAACCGGTTCGTTTCGTCCCGCGGCGAGCGTTACGAGATGCTGGCGCAGGCCGAGCGCCGGATTGGCCGCCATCGCCTCGTCGAGCGCAGCGCGGATCCACTTTTCATGCAGATAGGGCAGCAGCACGGTCAGCGCCGTATCGTCGCCGGTGGCGAGTATGATGCGGGCCAGCGTCGTGCGCTGTGCTTCGTAGCCATAGTGGAGCATCCAGTCGAGCATGGGCAGCGGCGTTTCGCCGTAATGCCGCACATTGGCGATGATGCTGGCCGCGATGTCCGAGAGCGGGACGTCCAGATAGGTGAAATACATGAAATAGGAGCGCTTTGCCCGCCATTTGCCCGTCGCGGACGGCGGCGCGTCGACGATCAGCGGCACCATGCAAAGCCACGCACCGATATCCTCGCCGCTGGCGGCAGCCTGGTTGAGGACGGAGAGCGGCGTGAGGTCGTGTGTGACCGGCCGGTCATCGCCCAGGACGAAGGCGTAGATGGTTTTCTTCATCCAGTCCTGCTCCGCGTGGTAGGCCGGCGTCAACAGGCCGATCGCCTGTTCGTAATCCTGCTGCGGCAGCGACGTCAGCACATCGCGCAGGGCAAGGTCGAACGGCGCGCTCCAGGAGGAGGTGTCATAGCCGTGGCGGCCCTTGCGGACATTGCCGATGGAGGGCAGCACGGCTTCGATAAGGGCCTCGACGCCGCCCGTGCCGACGAGCCAGAAGAAGAAGGCGCGCAGGGTGAAGAGGCTCGCCGCCCGCTTGTCCTCGCGGCCCTTCTGCCCCATGACCAGGCCGTCGCTCGCAAGAAGGATCTGCGAGATCCATTTCTGCGCCTCCGCGGGATCGAGGCTCGTCGCTGCCTTTCCGGCAAACTTCGATTTCAGCCAGCCGACGGCGCCGCCGGAGGCAGGGTCCTTCGGGCCGGTCTCGCCCATCCTCTCCGAAAGCCAGGCTAGGGCCTCGACACCTTCCTTGCGAACAAGCGGCTTGATGCTTTGCAGGTCGGTGACGAGCTGCGCCCAGGCACCCGCCGGGTCCAGATGTGGATGCGGACGTGAGCGGGTGGCGAGCGGCTCGCCAAGCAATGTTTCTAGCTGGGTTTCGTCCAGATGGATCTCCGGTGGAGCCGGCTCCGGAGTGCTCTCGTGAGGCGTCTCGGCGACCGGCTTTTCCTCGATCTCGGCTGCCGCTGCCGGCGCGGGCTTTTCCGTCTTCGCTTCGGCGGGTTGGGGTTTCGGTTGAGGGGCGGCGGGCGCGGCCGCACCGTTTGCCGCCAGCACATAGCCCTTGCCGGTCTTCTCCTTGACGAGCTTCTTCTTTTCCTTCTCGGCGTCCTCGGCGCTGTCGAAGTCCTTGTCCTTCGTCTGGCCCTGCGTCCCGATCCGCCCGAAACGCACCGTCAGCCGGTTTCCTGCGACGGCGGCTTCCCAGAATTTGGAGGAGGTTCCCTCGACGAGTTCGTAGCGTTCCATGCTGTCTATCCTCATCTCATCATCAAACCAGCCCGGCATCGGCAAGACGCCGGGCGACGATTGCTTCGAGTGCCAGTGCCGCCGCCTGGTCGGTGGCATGTGCCGGCTGGCGCATCCATTCCAGCGCCTGGATTTCCGCCTGCGCCTCGCTTGCGCCGTGGGCGCGAAGGATGACGCGCGACAGCCGCTCCCGCTCGCGCGGCGGGAAAAACGCGAAGGCCTGCCGAAGAGCAGGAAGCGCTGTCAGGAAGGCATCGTCGTGCCAGCCGTCGATCAGGGCGCGGACGGCATCGATGACGGCCGTGTCGGCAGCAATCTCCTCGCGCGCCAGCGCAAACAGCCCTGACAGGAAGTCGCCGAGCTGGTCGGGCCGGCTGAAACGGTGCATGCGGCCGGCGACATCGTAGGCGCCGGCTTTACCGCAGGCCACGAGCGTGCCCAGGGCCGCGCCGGCAATGGCAGGCGCCGTTTCCGCATTCGCCAGGCACCGGCCGAGCGTCGCCAGAAAGGCGTCGCGCTCGATGTCGAGGTCCGGGCAATCGCGCAGCATGTCGCGGCAGGCCGCGAATGCCGGGACGGCGCGCAGGCCCTCCTCGTCGTTGTGAATGGACTCTGCGGTCTGCAGCACCTTGTCGAAGACGGCCTCGCACAACTCGCCGAGTGCTTGCTGCGCGGCGACGCCGAAAATCTCGCCGAAACGATGCAACTGGACGGCCAGACGGCCCGCCGCGCCGATGGCACCCATGTCGTGCGAAAGCGCAATGCCTTGCGCGAGCTGTGCGGTCAGGTCGTTTTCGAGAACGAGCAATCCGGCAAACAGCGCGTCGGCCAGGCAAAGGGAGAGGATCTTGAGGTCGCCCCCGGCTTGCGCCGCGCGGTCGCTGAGGAGGGCGGCGGCGGCCATCGGCAGCGTGCCGCCCCAGCGCGAAGCCTCGATCAGCATGCCTTCCGCATCGCGATGGAGGACCAGCCGGAAGGTTTCCCGCGGGGCGGCGGTGCGGGGCGCCAGCGGACCTTCAAGCCGTTCGAGACCGGGCATGCCGAGAAGCCGCAGCGCGTTCAGCGTGTGGGCGCGCTCCCTGTCGGCCGCGATGCTCCAGTCGAGTTCGATCCGGCGGGCGCGATGATCGGGCGTAAGCCCCGCCTCTGCCAGCCGGATCTCGATGTCGGTGATCAGCGGCGGCCGGCGCGTTCCGGGCGCCAGCCGGCCGCGGCGTTCGCCGGTCAGCGCCTTCAGCATGGCAACGAGGGCGGGATGGGTGCCGGCACGCACAGCGCCGTCGCGGGTCCAGGCGGCGGGCTGGTCGAGCCCATCCTTGACGAGGGTCGCGAGCGCCGCGTCGAGCAGATCCGAACGCAGCCTCGCACGGTGGCCGCGTGCCATGGCGAGCGCCTGCGCATGGGTGTGCCAGGCCACCCGATCGGCGGTGGAGACGACCTGTCCGGCGGCCCGCATCGCCTGCGCGATCGCGTTTTCCGCCCAGTCGGCGGCGGCATCCAGCCCACGGGCGAAAACCTGTTCGTAATAGGCGGGAGAGGGCATGCCGGAGGCGTAGCCGGTGAAGCGGTCGAGCCGGCGGTAATCGTAAGGCACAAGGTAGCTTCCGGCGCGCTCGTCGCCGGTCGGGGCCGGGACGGCGGGCCGTTCCCCATCCGCCTCCCTTGCCAGCCGCCGTATCGCCTCGGCATGCCAGCCGCCGCAGACGAGGACCACCTTGCGGTTTTGCGCCTCCTTCAGCGCCCAGGCGGCATGGGCGGCCATGAAGCGCTCGCGGGCAAGCTCCTGCGGGTCCTCGCCGCCCTCCGGGCGCAGCAGGTCGAAATAGCGGTCCAGTCGGCGCTCCAGTTCGCCGCTCGGCGCCTGTTCGGCCAGCGCATCCCAGACGGCATCGCGGCCATCCTCGCCAAGCGCACCGGCCACGGCAGCCTCGGCCGCGGCAGCACGGCGGCCATGCGGGTCGGCATAGCGGTTGGCCCGTTCGCCGAAATCCGGATGCCAGGCCGGCAGGTCGCAGAAAAGGGGCGTCGCGCCGATCTCCCACGATACCTGCAAGGCCTCCCATTCCGGCGAATAGGCGCAGAAGGGGGAGTAGGAGGCGTAGCTACGGTGCCGGCTCGCGTGATAGCTGAAGATCGCAAGCGGCAACTGGTGTTCGAGCCGGAGATCGGCCAGATGCGGATTGAAATCCGCCGGCCCCTCGATCAGCACGAAGGCTGGACGGTGGCGCGCGATGGCCTGGCGGACCAGGCGCGCGCAGGCAGGCGAATGGTGCCGGACGCCGATCACGACGAGCCGTTCCTCCGCTGCCGGTGCGGCCTTGCGCTCAGGGCGTGAGAAGATGCCGAGCCGCATAAAACGCCTTCCAAGCTTCGCCGGACCGCTTCGATACCTTCTGCTCCAGATAGCGCCGGAGCTTTGTGAGATCTTCCGCATTGTCCTTGGCGGCGGTGCCGGCAAGGCATTCGATGATGTCTTCGGGCCGACCCCGGTCGCCACGCATGTAATGGCCGCGCACGCCGACGGCGTGGGCGACGCTGACGGCCTCCGCGGTGCTCATCACGGAACTCAGCCGCTCCATGCCCCCTTCGGCCGAAAGACCGTCGCGCAATTCGCGAAAGCAGGTGACGAGGACCTCCAGCACGTCGTCGTCGGGTGCGGCCGGCACGCCGGAGCGCGCGAGCAGCTTTGCCGCCTCGCGCTTGACCAGCGCCAGTTCCTCGTCCGCGTCGCGGATGGGGAAGACCGTTTCGAAGTTGAAGCGCCGCTTCAGCGCCGCCGACATTTCATTGACGCCGCGGTCGCGGGTGTTCGCGGTGGCGATGACATTGAAGCCGTCGCGGGCGAAGACCATGCCGTCTTCGCCGGAAAGCTCCGGCACGGCCATGACCCGGTCCGAGAGGATCGACAGCAGGGTATCCTGCACTTCCAGCGGGCAGCGGGTGATTTCCTCGAAACGCACGATCTTGCCGTCCGACATGCCGCGATGCAGGGGGGCCGGAACAAGCGCGCGCCGGCTCGGCCCCTCGCTGACGAGGAGTGCATAGTTCCAGCCATATTTGATCTGGTCCTCGGTGAGCGATGCGCCGCCCTGGATCGTCAGCGTCGAATCCGCGCCGATGGCTGCGGCAAGCAGCTCCGAGAGAAAGCTCTTGGCCGTGCCCGGTTCGCCGATGAGGAGAAGGGCGCGGGAGGTGGCGAGCGTGACCATCGCGCGCTCGATGAGCGCGGGGGAAGCGACGAGCTTGGCGCTCGCCCCATCGCCACCGAGCACGAAGGATTTGACGGCGCGCAGCGAAAGCGCCCAGCCGGGCGGACGCGGCCCTTTGTCGGTGCGACGCAGGGCGTCCAGTTCCTCTCGATATGCGATTTCGGCAGGGGGGCGTTGGATGGCGGCGGTCTGTTGAGGCATGCGACAGATCGGTCCTGTTCTGGCGGGCTGCGTCGAAACGGGATCAAGGCCCGCGACTGCCTGAAGGGTAGCCAAGGGCAATGTATTGCGCCTGGGTTACGTTTCAAGGCGCAGTTTTCTTCGTACGTTAATGAAAAATTCGAGCTTAGTGCGCCGCC
The DNA here is from genome assembly GCF_051201095.1 of Shinella sp. BE166. NCBI lineage: Bacteria > Pseudomonadati > Pseudomonadota > Alphaproteobacteria > Hyphomicrobiales > Rhizobiaceae > Shinella > Shinella sp. BE166. Next base: position 41,449 of record NZ_JBPEHL010000001.1, read on the forward strand.
GGTTCGCCTTCGTGAGTATAGTCGTTATTTAGGTATATTTTAAATTAGCGGCCATTTTTATATTTGCTGAGGCGATGCTTCCACGGTCCGCACATGCTTGTAGACCGTGGTGCGCGACAGCCCGAGTTCCCGCGCCGTGCGGGAGATGTTCTGCTGGGTCTTGTCGTAGACCGAGCGGATTTCCTGGCATTTTGCGCGGCTGAGCGGCCTGTCCCGACACTCGTCGCAGCAATCGCGGGCAAGATCGGGGACGAGGCTGGCCTCGTCGAAGCAGCTTTCATCGATGTAATCGGCGCAGCGGCGCACCAGCGCGCGTTGCAGGACGGTCCTGAGCTCTCGAATATTGCCCGGCCATTTTCGCTGCGAGAGCGTGGCGATCGCCGCATCGGTCACTGGCGTTCCGGGTGCCGTCTTCTCCATGAGGTGGCGCACGATGCTTGCAAAATCGGTGCGGCTGCGCAGCGGCGGCAAGCGGATGGAGAAGGCGTTCAGGCGGTAATAGAGATCCGCCCGGAACTGCCTTTGCGCCACCATGTTTTCCAGGTCACGATTGGTGGCCGAGACGATCTGGACATCGACCTTCTGCGTCCTTTGCGCGCCGACGGCGCGGATTTCCATGCTGTCGAGAAACCGCAGCAAGGAGGTCTGCGCCGCCAGCGGAATATCGGCGACCTCGTCGAGGAACAGCGTGCCGCGATCGGCCATGCGTGCCAGCCCGATGGAGCCTTCGGCGCGCGCATTGGTGAAGGCGCCGCGCTCGTGGCCGAAGATTTCCGCGATGAACAGCTCTTCCGGTACGGCGCCGCAATTGAGCGCGACGAACTCGCCCTTGCGCGCGCTGACCTTGTGGACATGCTGCGCCATCAGCTCCTTGCCGGTGCCGGTTTCTCCGGTGATGTGCACGGGCATGCGCAGCACCGCCGCCTCGGCGAGATCGCCGAGCGATCGTTTGACGGCCGGATCGTGCGAAACGAAGTCCGGCGCGCTTTCCTGTCGGATGAGGGCCGGCATCGATGGCGACGGGCGCTTCCCCACCGGGGCATCGTGCTCGCCGATCTGCCGGCAGACCATGAAGACGCCGCTGCCCGCCCGGTCACGGATCCGGATGACGCCGCCCTTCAGGAGACCGTCCACCGCCTGGCCGAAGCCGGCTTCGAACAGCATGTCGAAATGATTTCCCAGCAGGGCTGGCAGGCCGTCCAGCAGGGTCTTGCCCGGGCGGTTGATCGATAGGATTTCGCCATCGAGCGAGACCGAAACCAGGCCGGCGGAGAGCGTGTCGAGATATTCCACGCGCGGATGGAAGGCGAAGACGAAGCTTTTGGAGTGGCTCTGGTAAAGGAGGCCGTTTTCGATCTGGGCGGCGGCCATGCGGACGAGGGCATGGGTGTGCTCCTGCCGGGCTTCATGGGCGCAGGAGGCGTCGAGCAGGCCAAGGACCTTGCCGTCCGAACTGAAGATCGGGGCGGCCATGCAGCTCAGATGGCCGTGGCAGGCGAAATAGTGCTCCCGGCCATAGATCGCCACCGGCTTTTCGACGAGAGCAGCAAGCCCCAGCGCGTTGGTGCCGCGCTCGCTTTCGTTCCAGATGCTGCCGGGAATGATCGCGCGGCCCGCCTCGCTGTCGGCGAAGTGCTGGTCGCTGATCGTATCCAGCACGACGCCGTCCGCGTCACCCAGCGCGATCATGAAATTGGAACCGGCGATCTGGGAATGCAGGAGTTGCATCTCGGCCAGTGCCAGCAGGCGCATGGCGGCGTTCGCCTCGCGCCGCTGTTTCACATCGGCAAAGGCGACGACGTTGTGGCGTGGCGTGCCGCGAGGGTCGAGGTCGAAATCGCGGCATCGCTGCCAGCTGTCGGCCACGACGGGATGCAGCGTGCCGATGGGAAAACGCTCTCCCTTTTCCAGCGCGCTGCGCGCGCGGTCCATTCCCGATAGATGCTGCATGTCTCCTCCTCATGCATCATTTCAAGCAGGGTAACTGCTTGTCGCGCGCCTGCGCAATGAACAGAAACTGGACAGGCCCGCTGTCCACGCCGTTCAGGCGGTGAACAGTCTGTGCGTCGTTTATCCAGATTATCCTTTTGATATTGCTTGTATTATCCATGTGGCATGGCGCTTGCGAATACTCCCCTGCAACGGGCACTGGCCCGCCGAAGGAGGAGACATCAGCATGAAGGCGCAAGTTCTGACGCAATATGACGACAAGCTCGAAACGGGACGGTGGGTCTCGCTTCAGGATGTCCCCGACCCGACGATCAAGAAATCCACCGACGTGATCGTGCGCATCGGCGGGGCCGGGGTCTGCCGTACGGACCTGCACATTATCGAGGGCGTCTGGCGCCCGCACATGGACCCGAACGGCAATGCGCTTCTGCCGCTGATCATGGGGCATGAGAATGCGGGCTGGGTGGAAGCCATCGGCAAGGAGGTCGAGGGCATCAAGGTCGGCGATCCGGTGATCGTGCATCCGAAAATCTCCGGCGGCACCTGCCTTGCCTGCCGGCGCGGTTTTGACATGCACGGCCCCGGAAAGTTCCCCGGGCTGGACTGCGACGGCGGCTATTCCGAATATCTCTGCACCTCCGAGCGCAACATCGTGCCGCTGCCGAAGACGCTGGCGCCCAAGGAGGTCGCGCCTTACGCGGACGCCGGCCTCACCGCTTACCGCGCGGTCAAGAAGGCGACCCGCCATCTGCTGCCCGGTGAATCCGTCGTCGTCATCGGCGCCGGCGGGCTTGGCCATATCGGCATTCAGTGCCTGAAGGCGATGTGCGCGGCCGATGTGATCGTCGTCGACATTTCCGACGCTTCGCTGGCGCTTGCCGGCAGGATCGGCGCCGACAAGCTGGTCAAGGCCGACGGCAACGAGGTGGAAGCCGTGCTCGAACTGACCGGCGGGCAGGGCGCCGAAGCCGTCATCGACTTCGTCGGCGAGAAGGGCACGACGCTGAAGGGCCTGAAGATGACCCGGCCGATGGGGAGCTACTATGTCGTCGGCTATGGCGAGGACATCCGCATTCCGACCGTCGACATGGTGATTACCGAGAAGAACATCATCGGCAATCTGGTCGGCACCTGGGCGGAACTGACGGAGCTGATGGCGCTCGCCGACCGCGGGCTCGTCGATTTGACGACCGTCGAATACCGGCTTGCCGATGCCAACCAGGCGCTCAAGGACCTGCGCGACGGCAAGATCCACGGGCGCGCCGTGCTCATCCCCTGACATGCCGATCAGCCGCAGACCTTCTCCCGCTCCCTGCCGCGACAAACGGCGGGGAGCGTCTGTTGGAGGCGCGAGGAAGCGAAGGAAGAAACCATGATGTGCAGGGTATTGACGGACCAGAGCCCGCGACGGTTCGCGAAGGTCAGCCGATCGGTGCGGATTTCGGGGCACTCGACCAGTGTCCGCCTGGAGACGGCCTTCTGGCAGGTTCTGGAAGGCATAGCGGAGACGGAGGGGCTTTCGACCTCCAAGCTGATTTCGCAGCTTTACGCCGAGGCGATGGAACTGCCCGGCGGCATCTCCAACCTGGCCTCCATCCTGCGGACCGTCTGTCTCCTCTACCAAGAGGAGCGCCGGGGCGGGATCGAGGCCGCAAACCGGGCCTGACGGCCGGCATCGGCAGACAAGCAACATCCGCTGATCCCGGCCCCGCCGGATCGGGCCGTCGCGTTGCGCGGCGCTCAATTGTCCTTGCGGTCGGGTTCGACACGGCCCTCGGCGATCCACCGCGCGCCGAGCACCAGCGCACCCATGCTGAAATCCTTGCCGTGCGCGGCGATCATCTCCTCCGACAGTTTGGCAATCCGTTCGAAAAAGGCGTCCTTGCTTGTGTCTTCATTCGTGCGTTGTTCTGCTTTCATGATGTCCTCCTGCTATTTGAAGATTTCGTTGGGGAAGGTGATGATGGCGGCGTTGCCCAAGGCGTCGCCCGCCGCCAGATAGCGGCCACCCGCCGACCATTGCAGCGCCGTGACGGGGCCGCCGATATCGCGGATGGTGAGTTCCTCGGGTGATCCAATCTCGGCGACGGCAATCCTGCCGTTTGCGTAACCTGCTGCAACCAGCGCCTTCGCCGGATGCGCCGCCACGGCCTCCACCATGACGAAGCCCGCGCGTCCCGTTGCAAGCGCCTTGGCAGGCGCCGCCGTCATCGACCAGCCGGCGATGCGATAGGCTCCGGACGCGACAACCGTGTTCGTCGCCTCGCTCCAGTCGACCGTCCCGACCGGACCCGGAAAATCGCCGAACACGATGCTCTCGCCGGTTTCCGCATCCAGCAGACAGAGGCCGCCGGTTTGTAGCCCGCAGACGAGCCATCGGCCATCCGCGCTCCATTTCAACGACAGCGGTGGTGATGAAAGGCCGGTTTCCCATAGCGGGCCGGAATCATCGTCGATGTGCCGGATGCTCAGCCTGTCCGGGCCGGCAAGCGCGATCAGTCCGCCATCGTCCGATATCGAGACGAGCACGGGTGCCAGGTCGCCGAGATCAATCTCCCGGGTCGATTGCGCCTCGCCCGGCTGCAGGCGTAGCCGCCGCCTGACGACCACCGCCGTCAGGTCTGCCGCGTGGTTATGGGCGAAGGCGGAAACCGGGGTCCTGTCGGACAGGACCTTTCCCGTAATCTCGCCGGAACGTGTGACATGGAGAAGTTCGCCGCTGCGGGTCGAGACAAGGAAGGTGCCGTCCCGATAGGCCGAAAGGGCAGCACCCTCCTGGATACGGGTGCTGATCAACGGCGAGGGCTTGCCCTTTCGCGGCGAGATCGTCGTCTGGCCGTTGTCGATCGCGATGCGCGATTCCGGCGGTTCGTTGTCGCCGATGCGGGCGAGGGCGACCGCGCCATCGGCGGAGCCGATCGCCAGGATCGTGTCGTCCTCGTTGAAACAGAGCTGGCGGATCGCTGCCTGGCGCTGCCAGTTGCGCGCCAGGAGATCGAACAGGGTGACGTTGGGAATGGTCTGCTGGTTCATTTCATCCTCCCTTTGCGGCCGCGATCAGCGCGTCCAGTGCGGCGACCTCCCGTTCCGCCGCAGCGATGTCTTCCGCGCAGTCGGCCTGTTCCTGGCGGATCGCCGCGGCGCTCTCCTCCTGGTCATGCAATTCCTGCACCAGTTGCCCGTTTGCGGGATCGCGGCCGATTGCCAGCTCAAGGCGCAGGATGTCCATTTCCACCCCGGAGACCGCCTGGGTCAGCTTCAGGGCTTTCGCGGTCAGCGCCGATACGGTGCCGACGAGATCGACGCGGCGGCGCATGAGATCGAGAGCGGACATGGAAAACCTCCTGAGTGTGACGGGTGTTCAACGGCGGGCGGTGCCGCCGGCCTCCGGTGCTCTCCAGGCTTCCAGAATGGTCGGCAGGTCCGGTAGCTGGGTCCTGAACTGCTGTTCGGCCATGGAAACGTGGCTGCGCAGCTGGTCCCAGACATCGACGCGGATCAGCATGTCGCCGGTCAGCTGCTCCATCTCCCCGACGCGGAACTGCCGGGAAAGCGAGACGCCGGAGAAGACGAAATCGCGCAGCATGAGCGCGTGTTTTTCCGCAAAGGCGTGGAGCATCGGATGGGTTTCCGGCGTGATGCCGGCCATGGCCAGTTCCTGCAGAATGAACTGCTGGAAGTGGTTCTGCATCAGGTGCTGGCTCTCGCCCATGAAGCGCATCGAGAAAACGAGATCCCGCGGCATGAGCTGCGCGAGCGCAGTGCTGACATCCTCGCCTTCGCTTATTCCCGCGATCGGATCATCGTTGTTTGCCATGGCTGTCTTCCGAATTGAGAAGGAAGTGGTTTATATAGGTAAAGAATAAAATCATGTCCAATATTGTTTTCCCGAGCCTTTGAATGAATTTATGCTGCATGTGCTAAGTATTGAAGGCGTTACATGTTGTAATTTACACTTGTAAAATAACGTTACACTTTTGATTTTCCGATCGCGTCGAGGCGCGGATTGGCGGGTGTTTCCAAACTGGCACGGGCCTTGCAACGTCTATTTCACAAGAAGCCATCGCGCTTGAAGCGACGCCAGAAGAACGAAGGAGTGGGGGATACAGGTTCGCAACAGTCCGTGTTCGGAGTGACTGGGCCTTTCCCCCAATAACCTTTGCCGTGATCCACTTGAATGGTCGGACCTTGGTCGCGCCCCGGGCGCCACCCTTTGCCGTGCCATGTCAACTTTCGCTTGCGGTGCTGATGGCGCCGTTCCAGCCGGAGCCGGGAGGCTCGCGGTTCAAACACAGTGGAGGCTAATGACGATGTCGTCTTTGACGCTCAACAAGATTACTTCGCAGCGCGGCATATCCGTCGGCGAGGCGACGAAGAAGATTTCCGACCTCGGTTGGAACCCGACCTATGTCCAGGAAGCCATGACGTTTCCGACGGACTACAAGATCACCAAGGCGCCGCGCGATCCGATGAAGCAGGTCCTGCGGTCCTATTTCCCGATGCAGGAGGAAAAGGACAACCGCGTCTACGGCGCGCTCGATGCGGCGCTGCGCGGCGACATGTTCCGCAACGTCCAGCCGCGCTGGGTGGAGTGGATGAAGCTGTTCCTCGCCATCATTCCCTTCCCGGAAATCTCGGCCGCCCGCTCCATGGCGATGGTGGCGCGCATCGCGCCCGGCGAGGACCTGCGCACCGGCTTCACCATGCAGATGGTCGACGAGTTCCGCCACTCGACCATCCAGATGAACCTCAAGAAATGGTACATGGAGAACTATATCGACCCGGCGGGCTTCGATATTACCGAGGAAGCCTTCGGCAAGTGCTACGCCACGACCATCGGCCGCCAGTTCGGCGAAGGCTTCATCACGGGCGACGTGATGACGTCGGCCTGCATGTACCTGACGGTGGTCGCCGAAACGGCCTTCACCAACACTTTGTTCGTAGCCATGCCCTCGGAAGCCGCCCGCAACGGCGACTACGCGCTGCCGACCGTGTTCCTGTCCGTCCAGTCCGATGAAAGCCGTCATATCGGCAACGGCCACTCGCTGCTGATGGCCGCCCTGAAGGAGCCGGAGAACCACCTGCTTCTGGAGCGCGACCTGCGCTACGCCTTCTGGCAGAACCACGCGATCGTCGATGCCGCCATCGGCACGCTGATCGAATACGGCACCACCAACCGCGACAAGAACAAGGAATCCTACGCGGAGATGTGGCACCGCTGGATCTTCGAGGACTATTACCGCACCTACATGCTGCCGCTCGAAAAATACGGCATCAAGGTCCATCACGACGACGTGCACGAAGCCTGGAACCGCATCACCAAGAAGAACTACGTGCACAAGGTCGCCCAGTTCTTCACGGTCGGCTGGCCGCTGAACTTCTGGCGCATCGAAGCCCAGACCGACAAGGACTTCGAATGGTTCGAGCACAAATATCCGGGCTGGTATGCCGAATTCGGCGACTTCTGGAAATGGCATGCCAAGCTCAGCAAGCGCGGCGAGAAGATCATCACCTTCAACGAGGACGTCGGCTACGTCTATCCGCATCGCTGCTGGAGCTGCCTGGTGCCCTGCCTTATCCGCGAGGACATCGTGGTCGACGAGATCGACGGGCAGATCCACACCTTCGCCCATGAACTGGACCGCTGGACCGCCGTCGAGGCGTTTTCCGACGAATACCAGGGCCGGCCGACGCCTGCCATGGGCCGCTTCAGCGGCAAGCGCGAATGGGAAACCGTCTATCATGGCTGGGATCTCGGCGATGCGATGAAGGACCTGAACTTCATCCGCTCCGACGGCAAGACGCTCATTCCGCAACCGCATCTGAGCTTCGACGCCAAGGACATGTGGACGCTGGACGATATCCGCGGCCACACCATCCTGTCGCCGCTGACCCTGCTTCGCGAAATGTCGCCGGCCGCCCGCGAGCAGCACCTCGCCGAGTACCGCGCGGGCTTCAAGATCAACGCCATCAACTGAAGCCTTTTCACCGGGTTACGACCCGCGGAGGCCGGTTTCGGCCGGCCCCCGCAACAGTCCGGGATCGGGAATTGGGAGGTTCCAGCATGGCAGAAGCTCAAAAACGACATCAGGAAGCACACAAGGTCCGCCTCGAGCCGGTCGGCGTCGAGTTCGAGGTCGAACATGGCGAGACGGTTCTCAACGCCGCGTTCCGCCAGGGGATCGCGCTGCCGCACGGCTGCAAGGAAGGGCAATGTTCCGCCTGCAAGTGCGTGCTGCTCGACGGCGAAGTCGAGATGCTCAAATACTCGACCTTTGCGCTCAACGACATGGAGAAGGATACCGGCCACATTCTGTTGTGCCGGTCGATCGCCTATTCCGACATGGAAGTCGAACTTCTCAATTACGACGAGGAGGTTCTGGCGAAATCGATTGCCGTCAAGACATTCAGCGGCCGGATCTCCGCCAAGGAGAACCTGACCCACGATATCCGCGGCATCGAGATCGAGCTCAGCTCCCCGATGAAGTTCTGGGCGGGGCAATATGTCGACATCACGGTCACCACGGAAAAAGGGGAGACGATTACGCGCTCGTTCTCCATGGCAAATACGCCGCACGAAACCCAGAAACTCTCCTTCATCATCAAGAAATACCCCGAAGGAAAGTTCTCCGGAGAGCTCGATTCCGGAGGCATCCGCGTCGGAGCCGAGGTCACCGTCGTCGGACCCTACGGAACCTGTTTCCGGCGGGAGGAGCGACAGGGAGCACTAGTGCTGGTCGGTGCCGGTTCCGGCATGTCGCCGGTCTGGTCGATCCTCAACGACCATGTGAAGAGCGGCGAGACGCGTCCGGTCTACTTCTTCTACGGCGCCCGCACGCCTGACGACCTGTTCTATCTCGACCGGATAGAGGCGCTCCTCAGCGCCTATCCGGACGTCACCTTCATCCCGGTCCTGTCCCATGCCGACGAGGCGAGCGGATGGGAGGGCGAGCGGGGTTTCGTGCACCAGAGCGTCGACGCCATCCTTAAACAGCTCGGCATCGACGGCGAGGGCGATGTCTATGCCTGCGGCCCGCCGCCGATGATCGACGCCCTGCAGCCGGTTCTCTTCATGAACGGCTTCGAGCTGGAGCGCATCTTCTTCGACAAGTTCACCACCTCGTCCGGCGCCACCACGCCTGGCCACTGAACGGACCCGGGAAGTCCGAAAACCACCTGCAACAAGGGAGTGAGAAACTATGACAGCGACAGCGACTTCAATCGGATCGGGTGCGGCGGGTTCCGCGGTCTTTGCCGATTCCGACAGCCGGAAATACCGCTACTACGATCCCAAGGGCCAGCGCGCCACGCATTACGAGGACGTGACCGTCGACGTCCAGCCCGATCCGGAACGCTACCTGATCCAGGACTGGATCATCTCGTTCGCCGATGGCAAGGGCGCTTACGTCAAGGACAACACGGCGGCGAAAAGCTCCAACTGGCATGCCTTCCGCGCGCCGGACCAGGAATGGGAGCGCACCCACTACCAGCGTCAGTCGAAGATCGAGACGATGGTGCAGAGCGTCATCGCCAACGCCCGCCGGGCCGGCGCGCCGAAAACCTTCGACAAGACCTGGGTCAAGATTCTGCAGGCGCATCTGGGCGCATGGAAACATGCCGAATTCGGGCTGGGCACCTCGCTGATGCAGGCACAGCGCTACGGCTACACCCAGATGATCAACAACGCCACGCTGACCAACTCCTCCTACAAGCTCCGGCTCGCGCAGGACATCACGCTCTATCTCGCCGAAATCGGCATGGATATTCCCGGCTGGGACGACGAACTGGGCAAGAAGCACTGGCTGGAAGACAGCGTGTGGCAGGGCACGCGCGAAGCCATCGAAACCATCATGGGCGCGACCGACTATCTGGAACAGTATTTCGCGATCAACATCGTCTTCGAACCGCTGGTCGGCGAACTGTTTCGCTCCGGCTTCCTGATGCAGGCGTCGGCCGCCAATCACGACTTCATCACCCCGCCGGTGGTGTCGGCCGCGGAAGCCGACTACGAGCGCAACCTCGCCAACACGATCGACCTCATCTACCTGCTCGCCAATGACGAGGTCCATGGTGCCGCCAACAAGGCGCTGTTCCAGGGCTGGATCAAGAAGCACGGCGCGCTCGCCGACAAGGCAGCCATCGGCCTCCAGCCGATCTGGTCGATGCCGCATTCCAAGCCGATTTCCTTCCAGGACGTGCGGGCCTCTTCTGAAGAGCGCATCGCACAGATCCTCGGCGAACTCGGCCTGAAGCGCTAATCAAGGGAGAATTCAGCATGTCTACAGCAGCACGCGACGCGTCGCAGTCCAACATCTTCAAGGCGATGAAGGACATCACCTTCGAACAGACGATCTCCCACCAGTGTGGCGTCACCATGAACGATTCCGTCGAGGCGCGGGCCATCGCCGAGTTCATGGGCAAGAAGCCTGGCGTCACCGTCACCTACCAGCCGGCGATGATCCGCATCGACGGCAACGGCAAGCTGATCTTCAAGATGGACGACATCAGCGAATATCTCGGCCGCGAAATGACCGCGGAAATCTTCGAGGTGAACACCTCCACCCACTACGGCCGGATGGTGCGTATCGACGACAACGAGGTGATCCTGTTCGGCGATATGGACGAGGTCTTCGAATACATCTGACGACCCCTTGACCGGCGCGTCGCGATTTCGGTGCGCCGGATTGCTCAACACATTCGTTTTGGAGGCAGACAATGTTCAGGACACCGGAAGGCAAGGAAATCTTCATCGTCGACGGCCACACGCATTTCTGGGACGGGAGCCCGGAAAACCAGCGCAACATTCACGGCAAGCAGTTCGTCGAATGTTTCTACGCCTATCACACGGCGCTCAGTCCCAAGGAACAGCTCTGGGAAAAGAGCAAGTTCGAGAAATACACCGCCGACGACCTCTATCACGACCTCTTCATCGACGGGCCGGACGACGTGGCGATCGTGCAGTCGACCTATCTGAAGGATTTTTACAAGAACGGCTTCAACACGGTGGAGAAGAATGCCGAGATGGCCAAGCGCTATCCCGAGCGCTTCATCGTCAACGGCTCCTTCGATCCGCGCGACGGCGAAAAGGCGCTGGAATACATCCATTTCATGAAGGAGACCTACGACATCAAGGGCGTGAAGATGTACACGGCCGAGTGGAACGGTGCCTCCAAGGGATGGAAGCTCAACGATCCGGATGCCTACCGGTGCTTCGAGCTGTGCGAAAAACTCGGCATCAAGAACGTGCACGTCCACAAGGGACCGACCATCCTTCCACTCAACAAGGATGCGTTCGACGTGCATGACGTCGACTATGCGGCGACGGATTTCCAGAACCTCAACTGGATCGTCGAGCATTGCGGCTTGCCGCGCCTCGACGATTTCTGCTGGATCGCCGTGCAGGAAACCAATGTCTATGGCGGCCTCGCCGTGGCGCTGCCCTTCATCCATTCGCGGCCGCGTTATTTCGCCGAAGTCATCTCCGAACTGCTGTTCTGGGCCGGCCCGGAAAAAATCCTGTTTGGGTCGGATTACGCGATCTGGACCCCGCGCTGGCTGGTCGAGAAGTTTTGGGCCTTCGAACTGCCCGAGGACATCAAGCAGGAGCGCGGCGTCGATCTCACGCCGGAGATCAAGGAAAAGATCCTCGGCCTGAATGCGGCCCGCCTCTACGATATCGACATCGAGGCCAAGAAGGCGGCACTCGCCAATTCGCCCTTCAGCGTCGCGGCGGAGTAGGGACGATGACGCCGGTCCGTATGTCCGCAGCCCGCCGGAGCGAGGAGCTCTGGCGGCGTCTCGAACAGGTGAACGACCCGGAACTGGACGAGCCGGTCACCGCCATGGGGTTCGTCGAGCGCGTTCTCATCAAGCTCGACGGCAGCGTGGAGATCGATTTCCGCCTGCCCACCTACTGGTGCTCGCCGAACTTCGCCTTCCTGATGCTGGACGGCGTGCGCCAGGCGCTCGATTCCCTCTCGTGGTCGCCCGCCTACCGCGTGACGCTGCACGATCACATGTTCGCCGAAGAGGTGAACAGGGGCATCGCCGAAGGGAAGGCCTTCGGTGAGATCTTCGGCGAACTCGCCGGCGATCAGGATCTTGAAAGCCTGCGCGCGATCTTCCGGGCGAAGGCCTTCAAGCGGCGCCAGGAGGCCGTGTTGCTGGGCCTGCGTCAGCAGGGCCTTACGGATGGCGAGATTGTCGGCATGGACCTGTCTGAATTCGATGCCGCAGGCTTCGATGCCGGCGAGGCGGCAAAGCAGAAGCCGCGCTATCGGGAGGCGCTGCTCGGCTGCTGGCCGGACAGGCGGCCGGACGATGCGGCTTTCGTTACCTGGGAGGGTGACCGGATCCCGGTGGATGCGCTCGGTGCCTATCTCGCCGACCTGCGCAGCGTGCGCATCAACATGGAGTTCAACGGCGCGCTTTGCCGGGGACTGAAGCACACGCGATACAAGGAAATGGACGTGATCGACGGTGAGCCGACGCTTGTCGACTTCATCATGGACCGCGTGCCGGCTCCCGCGCACGCGACCTGAAACGCCTGCACTGAAACAACGCCTTTCTGCAAGAGGCGCCAAATCAACAAACCGCCCGTAAGGCGGAAGGAGGACCTATGCCCAAGATTCTGCTCCACAATTCCGACGCCCGGCGCGCGCTCGCCCGCGGCGTCGGCAAACTCGCCGCCGCCGTCGAGCCGACGCTCGGCCCGAAAGGCATGAACGCCATGATCGACCGGCCGCTCGGCACGCCGATGGTCACCCGCGACGGCGTCAGCATCGCCTCCGAGATCGAACTGCACGATCGCTTCGAGAATATGGGCGCGCAGGTCGTTCGCGAAGTCTCGATGCAGACGAACGAAATCGCCGGCGACGGCACGACGACCGCCATCGTGCTGGCCAATGCGCTCGTCCAGAAGGGCATAGAGGCCGGCGAACGCGGCGCCAAATCCGTCGATCTGTGCCGTGGCATCGATCTTGCGGTGGCACGGGTCGTGGACGCGCTGAAGGCGAGCGCCAAGCCGGCGCGCAACGGCAGCCTCGCCGCCGTCGCCAACATCGCCGCCACCGACCCGGCGCTCGGCGCGCTGGTCGCCGAAGCCTATGAGCGCGTCGGTACCAAGGGTGCGATTTCGACCGAGTTCAGTGTGACGACCGAAACGACGCTGGAGGTCGTGGAGGGCATGTCGTTCGAGCGCGGCTATCTTTCCCATCACATGGTCACCGACCAGGAGAAGATGGAGGCGGTTCTCGACCGGCCCTATATCCTGATGACGGACCTGAAGATCAAGGATCCCCAATCCCTCGATGCCGTCCGGCGCCTTGCCGACGCGGCCCGCCGGCCGCTCCTGATCGTGGCGGAGGAAGTCTCGCCCGAGGCGGTGCTCGCTCTTCTTGGGAAGCAGGAGACCGGCAAATATCTCGTCGTCCATCCGCCGGAATACGGCCATTGGCGCAAGGGCATGATGGAGGATCTGGCGATCCTGACCGGCGGACGCGTGATCGCGCGCGACCTTGGCGGGCGTATCGAGGACGTGACCGTCGAGGATCTGGGCACGGCCGAGCGGGTGAGAACCAGCGCGTCCTACACCACTGTCGTGCGCGGCGGCGGCAACGAAGCGGCGATCGCCGCGCGGCGCGCCCAGGTGCAGCGTCAATTCGAGGCGGCGCCGCCGAATATCGAGCAGGACAAGCTGCGCGAACGGCTTGCAAAACTCTCCGGCGGCTCCGCCATCCTCTATGCCGGCGGCGTGACCCCCGTCGAACAGAAGCGGACCATCCAACTGATCGAAGATTCGCTGCATGCGGTGCGCGCGGCGGCCGAGGAGGGCGTGGTCGCGGGCGGCGGCTCGGCGCTGGCGCAGATCGCCCCGGTGCTTGACGCGGTGCTGGCAACCGTCAGCGGCGATGTCGCCGAAGGGGTGAAGCTCGTCCAGTCCGTCCTGTCGCGTCCACTGTGGCGCATCGCCACCAATGCGGGCGGCGATCCGGATGCCATCATCGCGGAGGTGACGCGGGTCAACAGCGGATATGGCTACAATGCCGCGGTCGGCAAATATCAGAACATGATCGAGGCCGGCATCATCGATCCCGTCCGCGTCACCTATACGGCGCTGCGCAATGCCGCCTCCGTCGCCACGCTGATCCTGACCACCGAAACCCTGATCGGTGACCTGGAAGAAGACGAGGATCCGACCGAGGGGCCGGCGCTCGGCGGCGGCGCGGAGAAACTCGGCCGCGCGTGACGGATGGCGTGACACCCTGCGGCAAGCGATTGCCGCAGGGTCTCCTTATTCAGATGAAACCGCGCTTGATGCCGAATTGCTCGAGCTTGCGGTAGAGCGTCGGCCGTGACACGCCGAGGCGTTGGGCAACCTTGCTGAGATTGCCGTGTTCGGCCCTTAGAGCAGAGCGGATTGCCTGGCGTTCCGCATCCTCCAGGCTGAAGACGGCGTCGGTTGCATCCGTCTGGGGCGTTGTCCGGTCCTGCGCGGGCTCGGTCACATCAGAGGGCAGATCCTCAAGACCCACCAGCCCGGTGTTCGAAAGCAGGTGTAGCCGTTCGACGAGGTTGCGCAGTTCGCGCACATTGCCCGGCCAGCGATAGGCGAGCAGGGCGTCCAGCGCCTGGTTCGAGAAGCGCAGCGGCGGGCTTGCCCTGCGATCCGCCAGTTTGCGATTGAAATGCTCGATCAGCAGCAGACTGTCGCTGCCGCGGTCCCGCAGCGGCGGAACGCAGATGGAGACCGTGCTGATCCGGTAGAACAGATCCTTGCGGAAGCGGCCGTTTGCGACCTCCACCTTGAGGTCGCGGTTCGTGGAGGCGACAAGCCGCACGTCGACCGGCCGTAGCCGGCTGTCGCCGAGCCGATTGACCGCCCGCTCTTCGAGCACGCGCAACAGGAAGGGCTGCATGTCGAGCGGCATCTCGCCGATTTCATCGAGGCTGAGGACGCCGCCGCTGGCGAGCTCGAAGACGCCGGGCTTGCCCTCGCGGGAGGCGCCCGTGAACGCGCCGCCGACATGGCCGAACAGCTCGCTGCCGAAAAGCTCCTTGGTGACGGCGCCGCAGTTGAGCGCGATGAAGGGACTGTTTGCCGATTTGCGGCTGGCGGCGTGGATGAGCCGGGCGAAGAGTTCCTTGCCGACGCCTGTTTCCCCTTCGATCAAGAGCGATGTGACGTCTTCCGTCTCGCCGATCTTGCAGGCGATATCGACGGCCGCGCGCAGGGCCGGGCTTTCCCCGATAATGAGCGCGCTTTCGTCCTTGACCTGTTGTGATGCAATTCTGCTGCCGATCGCGACCGTCCTGCCGTCGTCGCTCTTCGGAAACACGAAGGCCGCGCCGCGTACGTCGCCATCCAGCTCCAGCGGGCAGATGTGGCAGGATTGCATATCCTTGGGCAGCGTGGTGACGATGCTGTCGAGAAAGCCGGAGTTGCTCAGCTCCGGCAACCGACAGCTCTCCGGACCGCCGCGGATCATGTCGCCGAACCGCTTTCTTTCCGCAGCCGGCACATTGCTGCTGTAGATGGCGCGGCCATGGCGATCGATGATCATGACGCCGTCGTTCGAACGATAGCGGCTCGCCGACGCGATGAAGGCCTCAAGCAAGCGCGTCCGCTCTTCGTTCTGCGCGTCTGCGAGCGCCTGCTCGATTTCCCGCGCGGCCGCGGTGACGAGGGCGATGTTGTGCGGCCGGAAAATATCGGGATAGCCCGACAGGTCGACGACCCCGATGACCTTGCCGTCATAAGGATCGCGAATGGGCGCCCCGGCGCAGGTCCAGGCTTTTATGCCGGCGCAGAAATGTTCGGCGGCATGGACGAAGACCGGCTCCCCGGTCCAAAGGGCCGTCCCAATGCCGTTGGTTCCGACAACGTCTTCGGTCCATTTTCCGCCGACGCCCAGATGAATGTCCATCCCGTCGGAAATGGTCTTCTTGTCGCCGATGACGTCGATCAGGACGCCTTCACCGTCGGCGAGCATCAGCATCGCGCCCGTGCCGTCCAAAAGCTTGCCGATCGCCCGGAAGGGGCGGCGGGCGGCGGCCAGCAGCTCCGGCCTGCTTCTCGCAAGGGCTTCGACCGCATCCTTGTCCGTTTCGATCGGCGCCTCGTTTCGCTGGGCGTCGATACCGCCCGTGGCGCAGCGCTGCCAGGAATCGTTGATCGTCGAGCGCACGGGTAGGGAGGACCGGTTCGAAGGGTTCCTGCCCTCCAGCAGCGATTCCCACGCGCGCATCGTGACGCGCTCGTCGTAGGCGGACATCAGCATCACATCGCCGGCCGCGGGAAGGCGGCCCTTCGCGGAATGTCGCGGCGTGTTTACATCTCGGTTCATACGGCTGTTCACATTCCACGTTCGAGGGAACTTGACGCCAAAACGGGTCTACGCGGATGGAGGCGTGCGCCTCGTCCTCACGTCTCGGGAGGAATGCCAAGCCGCAGGCCGATATCGGCCGCCAGGTCTGCGGTTCCGTAGGACGCCCCGACCGGAACGTCATTCATATCCGACAGCGCCTCGGCCATCGTCTCATCGAGTGGTGCAATGAAACCATTGGCCTTCGTCGCCAAGGCGAACATCGTGACGCCGTCCTGGCTGCGAAGATCGCCAAAGTGGTGCAATTGCCGCCCGGTGCCGACATCGACGGCGATCACGCGGCCGTTGGCGGTCACGCGGATTTTCGGTTCCGGTGCGTGGACCGGTGCCGTCCCGCCGATATGGATGATGAGGCCTTCCGCCTGCGGGCCGATCTTCGGCTTTTTCGATTCCGAGTAGAGGCCGCCGCTGAAGTGATCGGCGAGTTTCGTGATGACGCCGCGGTTCTGCTCTATCAGCCGTCTGACTTGCGCGTCCTCCCGACGCGGTCCGTCCTGCTTCGAAAATATCTCGACCATGAACCCTCCCAGATTCAGTCAAAGCGCATTTTCGCACTCGATTATGGCAAAAGGGTACCACATTTTCACACCCCTACCAGCGGGCAATATAGCCTATACGGAGTCGAGGAGGTGGTATCGGGCTGCTGCATGGCCAGATTGTTTTCAGGGCGTCGCGCGGCCGCGGCTGGTCGGCATGTGTTTACGCCGCCGACGGGGCGGCGGCGCGCAAGTTGCAGCAGGCATTGCTATCGACGGATGAGAAGCGTCAGGCCAGTCCTGCCAGTTTTTCGAGCTCGGCCCGCGCGCTCAGTCCGGCGGCGACGACCGGTGCGCCCTTGGTCAGCCCCTCGCCTTGCGTCGGGAAGGGGTGATACCAGCCGCCGGCCTCCTTCACGAGGCAGTAGCCTGCAAGGCAATCCCAGGCGTGCATATAGGGTTCGTAATAGCCGACCAGCCGGCCCGCGGCGACATAGGCGAGCATCAGCGCGCCGGAACCGTTGCGCACGAAATTGCCGCCGGCATGGAGCAACTGGCTGACGATGTCGCCCACCCTTTCCGGCGTCACATAGCTGTTGGCGCCGATGCCGGTCATGGCGTTCTGGATCGTGCGGGAGGGGTCGAGCGTCAGCACCCTGCCATTGAGCTTGGCGCCCTTGCCGCTTGCTGCCGTGTAGAGTTCGTTGTGGCAGGGTGCGCCGATGACGCCGATGACCGGCGTATTGTCGTGCAGCACCGCGATCGAGACGCACCAGTTCGGCATGCCGTTGACGAAGGGCGCGGTGCCGTCGATCGGGTCGACGACCCAGGTGTAGCCGGAGGTTCCCGGCGTATGGCCGAATTCCTCGCCGAGGAAGCCGTCTTCCGGGAACGTCGCCTCGACGCGCTGGCGGATCAGTTGCTCGACGTTGCGATCGGCGATCGAGACGACGTCCTGCAAATCGCGCTTGGTCTCGATCACCAGGGAATCGCGCCGGTTGAAATAATCCAGCGCCATGGCGCCGGCCTCCTGGGCGATGGCCTTGGCGAGGACGAAGCGTCTGTCCAGTCCGGTTTCTTGCGATGTCATTCCATATTCCTTGCAATATCAGGCGTTGATGAGGGCGATGCCGCGGGTCTTGAAGCCGAGCGTGGCGTCGGAGGCGGCGGGAAGGATGCGGTCGACGGCGTGATCGACGATGAAGAGCGTGCCGACGTCGGTTTCGACCTCGTATTCGACATGGTCGCCGAGATAGGCCGAATGCAGGATGCGGCCGGCAAGACCCGGTCCCCGCCCTTCGGCGAGCGTCACGGCGCCGGGGCGCACGGCGAGGCTTGCGGCCCCGAGCTTGGCCCTGCCGGCGGGCACGCGATGCTCGACGCCGCCGACGCGGATCTGTGCCTCGTTGCCGTCGATGCCGAGCACCTCGCAGGCAATGACATTCGCCTCTCCCATGAAATCGGCGATGAAGGAAGAGGCCGGCGTTTCGTAGAGTTCGCGCGGCGCGCCCGACTGGGCGATCTCGCCGTCCTTCATGATGATGATGCGGTCGGAGACGGCGAGCGCCTCGTCCTGGTCGTGCGTGACATAGACGGCGGTGAAGCCGAGGCGTTGCTGTAGTTCGCGGATTTCCGTGCGCACCCGGCGGCGCAGGCGCGCATCGAGGTTCGACAAGGGTTCGTCGAGCAACAGGACCTGCGGCTCCAGCACCAGTGCGCGGGCGACGGCGACGCGCTGCTGCTGGCCGCCGGAAAGCTCGGCCGGCAGGCGCTGGCCCATGCCGGCGAGGCCGACGAGCGCCAGCCCTTCCTCCGCTCTCTCCCGCGCTTCCTTACGCGAAAGGCCAGACGATTCGAGGCCGTAGGCGACGTTTTCGAGCGAGCTCATATGCGGAAAGAGCGCGTAGGACTGGAACACCATCGAAACGTCGCGCTCGTTGGCGGGCAGCATGGTGACATCCTTGCCGCCGATGAGGATTTTCCCCGCTGTCGGATGTTCGAGGCCGGCGAGCATGCGCAGCGTCGTCGTCTTGCCGCAGCCGGAGGGGCCGAGCAGGGTGACGAGCGTGCCCGGCTCGATGGTGAGCGAGAGGTCGGGAATGGCGGTGAAGGCGCCAAATGTCTTCTTCACGTTTTGGAAGACGACGGAGCCGGCTTTCGGGGTGATCATGCGATTTTCTCCTGATGGGAGGAAGCGGATGGGGTGATGCCGGCGACGCGGTTTTCGCGCCGGAGGCGGCGTTCGCCCACGAGAAGCTGGAAGCCGCTGATGACCGTGATCATCACGACGATCAGCATGGAGGAATAGGCGATCGCCACGCCGTATTCGCCATTTTCGACGAGACCGACGATGTAGGAGGTCGCCATGTTGTATTCTGCGCTGACGAGGAAGATGACGGCGCTGATCGAGGTGATGGCGCGCACGAAGGAATAGACGAGGGCAGCGGTGATGGCGGGGCGGAGCAGCGGCAGGATGACCTTGCGGATCGTGCGGAAGCTGTTGGCCCTGAGCGTCAGCGACGCCTCGTCCAGGCTTTTGTCGAGCTGGCTCATCGCCGCGATGCCGCCGCGCACGCCGACCGGCATGTTGCGGAAGACGAAGCAAGCGATCAGGATCAGCGCCGAGCCGGTCATTTCGAGCGGCGGCAGGTTGAAGGCCATGATGTAGCTGACGCCGATGACCGTGCCGGGAATGGCGAAGCTCATCATGAGGGCGAATTCGAAGGCGTTCTTGCCGGCGAATTTCTGGCGCACGATGATGTAGGCCGTCAGCAGGCCGACGATGGCCGTCAGCGGTGCGGAGATCAGCGCGATCTCCATCGTCGTCCAAAAGGAGTTCCAGGCGACGCCCGTCCAGGCAATCCCGTTGTCGAAGCTGATGGAGAAGGCCTTTGCGTAATGGTCGAGGGTCAGCGAATTGTCGAGCCCCCAGGTCTTCACGAAGCCGCCGACGAGGATCATGCCGTAGATGACGAGCGTGAAGAGGCCCCAGGGTATGACGAGAGCGTGGACGCCGATCGAGACGCCGCGGGGGAGCGCGATGTGCGCGCCGCTGTCGCCCTTGCCCGTCACCGTCGCGAAGTTCTTGCCGGAGAGCCACAGGCGCTGGGCAAGGAAGGCCGAGAGCGTGAAGCACAGGAGGACGGTGGCGAGCACGGCGGCGCGCGACGGATCGTTCTGCGAGCCGACGACGGCGAAGAAGATTTCCGTCGAGAGCACGCCATGGCTGCCGCCGAGCACCAGCGGATTGCCGAAGTCGGCCATGCTCTCGATGAAGCCGATGAGGAAGGCGTTGGCGAGGCCCGGTTTCATCAGCGGCAGCGAGACGCGCCAGAAGGTGCGCCAGCGGTCGGCGCGGAGCGTCTGAGAAGCCTCCTCCATCGACGGGCTGACACCCTCGACGACGCCGATCAGCACGAGGAAGGAGATCGGCGTGAACGACAGGACCTGCGCGATCCAGATGCCGGTGAGGCCATAGAGCCAGCGGCCGGGCTCGATGCCGAAGAGGTCGGAAAGGCCCTGCGTGACGACGCCGGCGCGGCCGAAGAGCAGCGTCAGGGCGAGGCCGATGACGAAGGGCGGCGTGATGATCGGCAGGATGGTGAGCAGGCGCAGGCCCTTCTTGTAGGGAAACCGCGTGCGGGTGGCGACGAGTGCGAAGGCGAGGCCGAGCAGGGTCGAGCCGAGGCCGGTCATGATGGCGAGCCACAGCGTGCGCCACGCCACGCCGCAGCGCGCGCCGCCGGTGAGGCAGCCGAGGCTCCAGATGCCGGGATCCTGCATGTTGCGGATGAAATTGTCCGGGTTGAACGAGCCGTCGAAGTCCTGCACCGCGCCGATGAACATGCTGCCGATCGGGTAGAACACGAAGACCGCGACGAGGAAGACGAGCAGCGAGATCGCGCTGACGACGAAGGCATCGCCCTTCATCACGCCGCGCTCGGCAAGACCGAAGGCAAACAGCAGGACGAAGGAGACGGCAGAAAGAACAGCGCCCGCGCCCATCGACGACTGGCCGTCGGAAAGCGGCCCGAAGAGCGTTTCGCTGATCGTCCATGTCCAGCCGGCAAAGCTGATGGCGAGGCCTTGCAGCGAGAGGAACAGCACGCCGATGGCGCCCACCCATGCCAGCACGGCGCCGCGGCGCATCGGGTCCGCCATGCCGCGCGCCACACCGGCGATGAGGAGGAGAAGCACGGCACCGGCAAGCCAAAGCCGGCCATGCAAGGCGATCTGCAGCAGGTTGGGTGCCGCCTCGGAAGAAAGGGGAAAACCGGCGAGCCAGCCGAACCCGAAGAAGCCGCCCTCGATCCGATACCAGGGCAGAAGGGTCAAAGCGACCGCGCCCAGGATCAGGACCATGTCCAGCCTGCGATTGCCATGCGTCATGGCCGACCTCGCTGTTATTGCTGTTTGGGGAAAGGCGGCGCCCGGAGGAGACGGGCGCCGCCGCTTAGAGCAATTCCAGCAAAAGTGTGCAGCGGTTTTGCGTTCGGAATTGCGTGAAAACAAAGAGATAGAGCGTCAGTTGGCGACGGCGCCGACTTCACGATCCCAACGCTCCAGCAGCGCCTTGCGCTTTTCCGGGTCGCCATAGGTCTTGAAGTCGTAGTCGATCAGCTTGATGTCCTCGAAGCGCGGGGCTTCCTTGGGGATTTCAGCATTCTTGTTGGACGGAAGCTGGAAGGATTTGGCATCCTTCATGCGCGATTGCACTTCCGCGGTCAGCGCCCAGTCGTACCAGATCTTGGCATTGTCGAGGTTGCGGGCGCCCTTGATGATCGACATGGAGCCGATTTCGTAGCCAGTGCCCTCGCAGGGCGTGATCGACTTGACCGGGAAGCCTTCCGAGGTCTGCGCCACCGCATCGTGCACGAAGACGATGCCAAGCGCCGTCTCGCCGCGCGCCGCCGCCTTGACGGGTGCCGAGCCGGACTTGGTGTATTGCGAGATGTTGTCGTTGAGCTTCTTGAGGTAGTCGAAGGCCGGGTCCTCGCCCATGATCTGCACGAGGGAGGCGAGCGCCGTATAGGCGGTGCCCGACGAATTCGGATTGGCGATCTGGATTTCGCCCTTCAGTTCCGGCGCCAGCAGGTCGGCCCAGCAGACCGGCTCCTTGAAGCCCTTCGACTTGAAGATCTCCGTATTGTAGCCCCAGCCGAGCGCGCCGGCATAGACGCCGACCGTCTTGTAGCCGGAGCTTTCCGCCTGGCTCTTCGCCCAGTCGTTCAGCTCGTCGAGCTTCGGCGACTTGTATTCCAGCGTCAGGTTTTCGGAGGCGGCCTGAAGATGCGGGTCGCCGGTGCCGGCCCACCAGATATCCGTCTTCGGGTTGCGGGCTTCTGCGCGCACCTTGGCATAGGTCTCGCCGGAGGACAGGCGAACCATGTTCACCTTGATGTCGCTGTGCGACTTCTCGAAATCGCCCTTCATCTGCTCGCAGATGACGACATCTGCCGAGCAGATGAGGTTGAGTTCGCCGGCCGCCTGTGCCGGCAGGGCGGCAAGTGCCGTGCCAGCGAAGAGCATGAGGGAAAGGGTCTGTTTCATGGGGGCATCCTCCTGTTACCTGGTTTTGGATTTTTGGCGCGAACGAGACACGGCGCGGCCATCGGCCTGCCTGTGAGCGGCGCGTTCACGAAGTTCGGATCGTGGTTTGTGGGCGGTTAGTTCGTCGCGGATATCACCGCGTCGAACCGTTCGAGCAGCCGACTTCGTTCTTCCGGCGAGCCGAAGGTGGCGAAGTCGTAGTCCACCATCTTGATGAGCGAAATATCGGGGGCCGCCAGCGGCAGGGCCGATTTCGCATTGGACGGCACCTGGTTCTGGCCCGATGCCGCGCCCGTGCCCTGTCCTTCCGGGCTCAGCGCAAAATCGACGAAGCGTTTCGCCTCTTCGATATGCTGCGCACCCTTGACGATGCTGACGGCGCCGATCTCATACCCCGTGCCTTCGCAGGGCGCGACGATGATCAGGGGCGAGCCTGCCTGCTTCTGCGTGACGGCATCGTGCATGAAGGAGATGCCGATCAGCGTTTCGCCGCGCGCGGCCGCCTTGACCGGGGCGGAACCCGCGGTCGTGTACTGATCGATATTGCGGTTGAGCGCGGCGAGATAGCGGAAGGCTTCCTCCTCGCCGAAGAGCTGCACCAGCGTCGCGAGCGTCGTGAAGGCGGTGCCGGAAGAGTTCGGGTTGCCGCTCCGGATGCGGCCGCGATAGGCGATGTCCGTCAGGTCCTTCCAGCAGGTCGGCGCCGGCAGCTTCAGTTCGCGCAGCAGATCGGCATTGTAGGCAAAGCCGAGCGCCCCGGCATAGATGCCGGCGGAGCGGCCACCGGACATGGCGAAAAAGTTCTGCGCCCAGGGCAGCATGTCGCGCTCGTGCGCCGGCTGGTAGGGTTCCAGCAGGTCTTCCGACCCGCCCTGCAAATGGGTGTCGCCCGTCCCGCCCCACCAGACATCGACGGTCGGGGCGGCCTTTTCCGCGCGGATCTGGTTGAGGATGTCGCCGGTGCTCTTGCGGGTCATCGAAATGTCGAGGCCGGTCTTTGCCTCATAGGCCGTCTTCATCGCGGCGCACCATGCCTCGTCGACACCGCACAAGACGGTGAGCGATGGGGCTGCCGCGCCGGCCGCGGCGCTCATGAGCCACAAAGCCACGCCCGCGCTGAAAGCGGTGATGCCTTTCACGATGTTCCTCCCTTTGGAACGACGAACGTCCCAATCTCCGCAGTCAGGATGTCACATCTGCCGCGCGCCGCAATCGAAGAATGGTTACCGTTCTTACAGCCTGGAGCGCCACCGGCCGGGCAAAAATGACAAAGGTTACAAATGTGACAAGCCGCATAACGCGAGCCCGCTTTGAAGATTGTGACAGGCCTGCCTATGATGCGCGCGGGAGGACGTGCATGTGTTGAATGAGAGGATCAGGATTCTGATCGTCGAGGACGATCCGGACATGGCGGAGCTTATCTCCGATCTGGTGGAGGCGGAGGGCTGGACGCCCCTGACCGCGCCATCGGCAGAGGAGGCCATGGGCGTGCTGGCGCGCGAGACGGTGCATCTGGTGCTCGTCGACCATAACCTGCCAGGCACCTCCGGCCGCACCTTCGCGCAGCGTCTGCGTGCGCAGACCAATGTCGGCATCGTCATGGTGACGGCAGCGGGCAGTGCCGCGGACCGGGTGCTGGGGCTGGAGACCGCGGCGGACGACTATGTCGTAAAACCCTTCGAGCCGATCGAACTGACGGCACGCATCAAGGCCGTGCTGCGCCGGACGATCCCCTCGCTGAAGCCGGAACGAGAGACTGAGCGCGAGCACGAACCGGCGGCGCTGAAGCTGGGCGACTGGTCGGTCGATATCAAGAACCGCCGCGCCGTCTGCCTCACCGATCCCGCCAAATCGCTGACCAGCGCCGAATTCGCCCTGCTCGAAATCCTTGCCGAGACCCCGAACATACCCGTCAGCCGGGCGCATATTCTCGATCGGCTCGGCGCGGAAAGCGAACGCTACATCGACCGCAATGTCGACGTGCTCGTGCTGCGTCTTCGCCGCAAGATCGAGCGCAATCCGGATCTGCCGCGCCACATCCAGACCCGCCGCGGCAAGGGTTATGTGCTGAGCACGGACGATGGTGAGCTTTCGCCGTGATCAATCGTCCCTTCCTCTCCTCGATCGCCTTTCGCCTGCCCTTTGCCATCGCCTTCATCTGCGTGCTCGTGTTCAGCCTGGCGACCATCGCGGTCTACGGCCTGCAACGGGCGCGCGAGGAAATGGCGGCCTATGGCCTGCAAGCCTTTTCCAGCCTCGCCAAGGCCTCGCTGGTCTCGCGGCAGGTCTCCGACCTCGTATCGAGCGCGCCCTTCCTGATGAACGCGACGTCTCCCTACCGGGTCTCCAGCGAGAGCCGTGCTGTCGTCGCGCAGGTCGATGTGCTGCTGCGCACCATGCAGCCGGAGCGCGAAGGCACGGCCGTGAAAGGCTTTGCGGGCGCGCGCATCGTCGAACTGCTGGAGACCATCCGCACGCAGACGACGATGCTCGCGGCCGACGCGGAAGCGGCCCAGCAGCACAAGGCGGAGGCGGCGGCCGCCCTCGGCGAGATCGCGACGGGCAGCGGCATAACCGAAACCGATTTCCGCCGGCGGCTCAACGGCATCGTGCAATCGGCCTCCAATTCCGACAGTCTTTTCCAGCTTGGTGAGCTGCGTCGCCGCTATGTCGCCGAAACCGCGCCGCGCCTCGACCGTGCGTCCCCGGATGCGCGGGTTTCCGCGGCCGAGCTCATGCCTTACGAGCGCGTCTTCGAGGCGCAGACCCGCTATCTGCTCGAAATGTTCGCCATCCGCGCTGCCGTGGCGCGGCTGCATTCCGTTTCCCGCGATCTGTCCCATGCGACCGAAACCCAGAGCGAGGCCGTCGCCCGCGGCCTCAACGAGGACCTCGTCTCGACCTCGGATGCGCTGAGCCGCCTGCTCGTCATCGTTGCCTTCGCCTCCCTGCTGGTGCTCGTGATGGCGATCTTCTCCATCCGCTCGGTCATGCGCGTCTCGCGCGGCATCGTGGCGCTTTCCACGGGCATGAACGCGCTGGCGGAAGGGCGCAAGGATGTGGATGCACCCGCCTATAACGGGACGGAGACGGAGCTGGTGCGGCTGCTCGAAGCCTTCCGCGCGTTTCGCGAAAGCGTGGAGCGCGTCTCTCGGCTCCGGCGCACGGCGGAAGCCGCTGCCCGCACCATACGCTCCACCTTCCGCACCATGAACGAAGGCATTGCGCTGTTCGACCCGCGCGGCCGGCCGATCACCATGAACCGGCGCGTCATCGAGCTTGTCGGCTGGTCGGGCTCGGCGCGAAAACTGCCGCTGCGCAAATTCGTGGCGCCCTTGCCGGAGATCGATCCTGCACTTCTGCCCGCCGAGACCGATGCCGGCCTGCTCGGTGCGCGATCCGTTCTGCGCCATCGTTCCGAGGCGGGGCGGGTGACGGAGGTGTCGCTGTCGCGCCAGCCGGATGGCGGCATCGTGCTCCTGGCGCGCGACATTACCGACCTCGACCGACAGGAGGCGGAAGCGGCCAGGATCCAGCGCCTCGACGGCATCATGCGCATGACCCACCAGGTGAGCCACGAGGTCGGCAACATGATCGGCATCATCACCGGTAGCCTCGGCCTTCTCGAACGCGAGACCGGTTTCAACGACCGCCAGAAGCGCCATCTCGCCCGCATCCGCAAGGCCGCCGACCGGGGCCGTTCGCTTGCGGGCAGCATGCTGTCTATCGGCAGCCAGCAGCCGATCCATCCCGGCGCGGTGGAGATCGGCGCGCTTTTGCGCGGCATGGCCGATGTGCTGGAGATCGCCATCGGCGAACACCGCCGCCTGGCCTTCGACATCGCAGACGACCTGCCGACGGTGCAGCTCGACGCCGCCCTCTTCGAGCAGTCGATTCTCAATCTCTGCCTCAACGCCGCCGCCGCCATGCCCGAGGGCGGGACAATCCTCATCCGCTGCATGGGCATCGAAACGGGCATTGCGGTTTGCGTCATCGACGATGGCATCGGCATGTCGGCGGATGCTGTGGACAAGGCCTTCGAGCCCTATTTCACGACGCGCGACGAGGAAGGAGGTGCAGGCCTCGGCCTCGCGGTCGTCTACGGCTTCATGCGCCAGAGCGGCGGTGACGCACGCATTCGCTCCACAGTCGGGAAGGGAACGACGGTGGAACTGTTCTTTCCAGCCGTCTGAGCGAACGCAGTTCCTGGTGGAAGGAGACGTCGGGGAATTCTGCATGCGCGATTTCGCCTGTGGTGTAGACGGACGAGCCACGCCGAAGTGCGTGCCGGTGACCGGAAGCAGCCGGCAATTCTGCATCGGCATGTTGCCGATTGAATGGACGCTCCCTATGTCGGGCTATAGTCTCGCCGCAGTGTTTCAAAGGAGCTCAACGATGATCCAGGCCGGTGGCGCTCTCCCGGTTCATTCAAGGCTTGGTCAAGTCAGGTTTCCTTGGGCTAGAGACAGGCGCAAACCGCGCGGGAGCGGGTCCTGCGGCCCCTCGACACATCGGTGACAGGCATGGCTGATCTGAATCCGGCGCGTGACGGGGCCGAGGAACCGCGACTGCGCCAATATTTGGCGACCATGGCGGCGGCCTTCCACGGCTCGCCGCTGCGCGGCGTCCTGGTGCTGCTGGCGGCGGGCATCCTTGTGGTCATTCTTGCCACGGCTTACGGGCAGATTGTCCTCAATCGCTGGAACCAGCCGTTCTACGACGCCCTGCAACAGCGCAACATGCCGGCCTTCCTCGCCCAGTTGCTGGTCTTTTTCGAGATCGCTGGCGCGCTGCTTGTTCTCAACGTCGCGCAGCTCTGGCTCAACCAGATGCTGCACCTGAAGCTCCGGGAAGCGCTGACGCGCGACATGATCGACGAGTGGCTTCGTCCCGGCCGCGCCTTTCGCGTGGCGCGACGCGGGCAGATCGGCATCAATCCCGACCAGCGGCTGCACGAGGATGCGCACCGGTTGAGCGATCTCTCGGTCGATCTGGGCGTCGGCCTGTTGCAGGCGGGCGTCCTGCTCTTGAGCTTCGTCGGCGTTCTTTGGGCGCTGTCCTCCGGCTTCGTCTTCCACCTGTGGGGCGACGCCTTCCTGATCCCCGGCTACATGGTCTGGGCCGCGATCCTGTATTCGGGAACCGCGTCATGGCTCAGCTGGATGGTCGGCCGACCGTTGATCGCTCTCAATGGCGACCGCTACGCGCGCGAGGCGGACCTGCGCTCTTCGCTGATGCGGGTGAACGAACAGCTCGCCGCCATCTCGGTCGCCTCCGGCGAGGTGGACGAGGCGCGGCGCCTTCAGCGGGACCTCGCCGCGGTCATGGCCGCAACCCGCCGCATCGTCTTCGCAATGACGCGCCTTGCCTGGGTCACGTCGGGTTATGGCTGGGTGACGATCGTTGCGCCCATCATCATTGCCGCGCCGGTCTATTTCGGCGGCGACATGACCTTCGGCGGGCTGATGATGGCCGTCGGCGCGTTCAACCAGTTCCATGCCTCGCTGCGCTGGTTCGTCGACAATATCGGCTCGATCGCCGACTGGCGCGCGACGCTCGGGCGGGTCGCAGCGTTCCGGCTCGCCCTGATGGACGCCGAGACGGCCGACGGAACGGCGGACCGCATCGCTTTCGTCCCGTCGCCCGACCCTGTCATCGTCCTCGACAATCTGGAAATCGACGTGCCGTCGGGGCCGGTGCGGCTGTCCGAGCCGCATGTCGAGGTTCATCCCGGGGACCGCGTGCTCGTCACCGGAGCGCTCGGCGCCGGCAAGACGCTCCTGACGCACACGATTGCCGGATTGTGGTTCTGGGGCAGGGGCAGCATCAGCCTGCCGCGCGACGGCGGCATCGCGTTCGTGGTGCGCGATCCCTACATGCCGGCCGGTACGCTGCGCGCGGCGCTTTGTTATCCGCGCGACGCCGATGCCTACTCGACCGAGGAAATCCTGGCCAGCCTGCAACGGGCGGGGCTTGAACGCCTGTCGCCGTCGCTGGACCGCATCGCCCGCTGGGAACACGAGTTCGGCAATGACGAGCGCCGGATGCTGAGCATCGCGCAACTGCTCCTTCACCGTCCGGGCTGGATCGTGATCGACGATATCGGCGACCTGACCGATGGCGACAATGGCGAACGGGTCGCCTCCATCTTCCGCGACGAACTGGCGGGTGCGGCGATCATCGCGATGGGCACGGGAGAAGGGCGCGTCGACCTTTTTTCGCGCACCCTGCGGCTCCTGCCGGTGACGGCCGGAGGATAAGCCAGCGGATCAGGCCGATGCCTCTCCGGCCTCGGCCTGCCGGGCCATACGGTCGACATCGCGCCGGTAGGCCTGCGCCGCAAGCATGATCGCCCCGGACTGTGCCGGATAGGTGTGGACCACCTCGGCGAGCGCGTTCATGCCGATGCCGGTGCTCATGATGACCGCCATTTCATTGATCATCTCGCTCGCCCGCGAGGCGACGATGGTCGCGCCGAGGATTTTATCGCTGCCCTCCGCGACGTGGATCTTGACGAACCCGGCCTCCTGCCCGTCCGTGACGGCGCGGTCGACATCGGTCATCATCACGGTATAGCTCCGGATCGGAATCGATTGCCGGCGGGCTTCCCAGACATGCAGGCCGATATGCGCGATCTCGGGGTCGCAGAAGGTGCACCAGGGAATGACCGAGTTGTCGTGCCGCTGCCGCCCCTGCATGAGCGCATTCTGCACCGCCATGCGCGCGGAGGATTGCGCGGCATTGGCGAACTTCAGCGGCAGGCAGACATCGCCGGCGGCATATATGTCGGGATTGCTGCTGCACAGGAAATCGTCGACCCTGATGCCGCAGTCGGGATCGAGTGCCACGCCGGCCGCCGCTAGGTCGAGGCCCTCGACATTGGGCAAGCGCCCGGCACAGACAAGGATTTCATCGGCCACGATCTCGCCTTTCAGATCGTAATTGAGCGTCTCCAGCACCTTGGCGTCACCCTCGCGCCGTGCTCCGACGACGGTGGTGTTCAGGCGGATGTCCATGCCGTCGCGCGCCATGGACCAGGACAGGATCTCGGCCGCGTCGCGCCCCTCCCGGGGCAGGAATTTCGGACTTTTCTGCACGATCGTCACATGCGAACCCAGCCGGCAGAAGGCTTGCGCCAGTTCGCAGCCGAGCGGCCCCCCGCCGATGACGACAAGGCGTTTCGGTAGCGCCGTCATGTCGAAAACCGTCGCGCTCGTTCGATAATCCATCCGGTCGAGGCCCGGAATATCGGGGATTCTCGGCCGCGCGCCCGTGGCGATAAGCGCCTTCCTGAAGGTCAGGCGGGTGTCGTTGACGAGGAGCGCATTCGCGTTGGCGAACCTGGCGGCACCGAAGAAGATGTCCACGCCGAGGGCTGCGAGCTCATGGACCGAATGATATTCCGCGATCCGTGTCCGTATCCGGCGCATGCGCCCCATCACCGCGGCAAAATCGAGAACAGGTTCGGTCGGGATCGGCACGCCGAAGCCGTCGGTCTCCCGCATCAAATCATAGGCCAGCGCGCTGCGGATGATCGACTTCGATGGCACGGACCCCGTATTCAGCGAATCTCCGCCCATGCGATCACGCTCGATAAGAGCGACGGAAAAGCCGCGCTGCGCCGCGCATTCGGCCGCCGCCAGGCCCGCCGGCCCGGCGCCGACGATGACGAGATCGTAGACGCTTTTCGGTTCGGGATTGGTCCAGTCCCGCGGCCGCACGCGCCTGAGGAGGAGGCTATCGTCATCGGGCTTTGCCCGTGGTGCATTGCCTTGCATGTCTATAACCATCCGCCCTTGAACCCGGCCCGCGCGAGGCCGTCACGCACATATGTGCAGCGCCGCATGATTTCCCAGATCAGCCCCGTGCGATGATTTTCGATCGTCATCGCGAGCAGGCCCTGGTCGAGCCCGTACCATCCTTCCGAAAGCCACCCCTCCGGACCGCAGCGCAGTGTCGGGTTGAAGCCGCTGGAAAACCGGTCTTCTCGGCAGACCTGCGGATAGGTTTCGAGGAGGTGGCGGGTGCCGGCGAGCGCGGCGTCGGGGGTAAAGGGCAGCGTTGCCAGCATCGCCCAGGGCGAGATCGTGCCGTCGTCCGGGCCATAGGGCACGCCGCGTGACATGTAGCCGTAGAACCGGCGATCCCTGCCGCTCTGGCGCAAGGCCGGCACCGATGGGCCATCGCCCGCCGTGACACCCCAGAAATCGCGGGAATAGCCCGCGAATTCGTATGGATTGCGCTCACCATAGTCGCGATGGATGGCGATCGTTCTTCTGGTGTTCTCGAAATAGTCGCTGTTCTTCTCGCGCATGAACGCATCGCGGATACCGCGAAAGTCGATCCAGGCATGCGAAAACAGATGCGTGAAGAGCGGGCCGGAATAGAGCACGTTCCTGTCCATGAGGTTTTCCCACTGGTAGGTCAGGCTCCATGTCTCGTAGCACGCGGACGTCAACGGGAAGGTCGGCGAGCCAAACCCAAGCACGTACAGGATCAGCGCCTCGTTGTAGCCTTCCCAGCCATAGTGGAGAAATCCGCATTCCGGTTTCCAGCCCTGCGAGAGGCCGGCGGTTCCGTTCTGCGCCCAGTGCCAGTCGACACGACGGTAAAGCGCGTCGGCATGGTCGCGGATCTCAGTCTCCTCGGTGTTGCCGCCGTCGAAATAGCCCCCTGCCACGAGGATGCCCGCCATCAGCAGCGCGCTATCGACAAGCGAGAGTTCGCATTGCCAGACGCGCTTGCCCGTCCTCATGTCGAGAAAGTGGTAGTAGAAACCCTTGTAGCCGGTGGCGTCGGGCGCCTCGTTTTGTGTGCTCAGGGCAAAGAACCGCAGCACCTTGAGCGTGCGGGCCGCGGCCTCGGCGCGCGACATCCACCCGTTCCGGACGGCGACGGGATAACAGGACAGCGCAAAGCCGACGACGGCGATGCTGCAGGGCGATCCCGGGCGGGATGTATCCGCGACAAGGCCGGTATCCTCATCTGCATAGTCGACCAGATAGGAAAAGGCCGCGCGCTGAAGCCGGGTGACCAGTGCCTCGTCCGAAAGTAACCTCACGCCGTCCATAAAGCTGTCCTGAAAATGAAGAATAAAAACCGTTACACGCGTAGGGAAGGGTCCTTCCAGATCCGGAAACCGCCGGTGAAGGCACGGGTGTTGTCGCCACGCAGGCAATTTGGCGGCAGCTCGTGGAGATGTTCGACATTGCCGCCGCCGATGACGACATAGCCGGGCAGCAGAGCGGCCCGCAGGCGCTCCGTTACCGCGAACACCGCCTTGCGCCACTTCTTCTTGCCGCGTTTTTCCAATACCGGTTCGCCGACATGGTCCTCGAAGGTCTTCCCGTTTTTATAGGGCAGGTGGCCGGCCTCCATCGCATGGCAGACGTTTTCGATGATCATCGCGGTTCCAAGCCCGGTGCCCAGGCCGAGGAAAAGCATGCGGCCGCCCTCGTAGCTGCCGATCGCCTGCATCAACGCATCGTTGACGACTTTGGTCGGCTTGCCGAAGGCCTGTGCGAAATCGTGGCCCGCCCAGCCAGCGCCCAGATGCATTGGATCCTTCAGAGGCCTGTTGTCCGCTACCGGCCCCGGATAGCCGATGGAGACCACGTCATAGGACCATCCCGCGGCAAGGGATTTTACCGCCTCCACCATCTGGACCGCGGTCATGGTCGCGCCCGATTCGACACGCCGCTCCTCATCTCCGACGCTGGTCCTGATCTTCACATGCGATCCGCCGACGTCGATCGACAGAACGATCGGATCTTCGGTCATCTCCTGCAACGCAATCAGTCCTTCTTCTTCTCGACATGGCCGCCGAAGGCGAAGCGCATGGCGGAGAGGAGCTTGTCGGCGAACTCGGATTCGCCTTGCGAACTGAAGCGGTCGAAAAGCGCCGACGAGAGCACCGGCGCCGGCACGCCCGTGTCGATTGCCGCTTTCAGCGTCCAGCGCCCCTCGCCGGAATCCGAGACGCGTCCGCCGAATTTGGCAAGCGCCGGGTCTTCCTTCAGGACGCCCGCCGTCAGGTCGAGCAGCCATGAACCGATCACGCTGCCATGCCGCCATACTTCGGTGACGGCGGCGAGGTCGATGTCGAACTGATAATATTCCGGATTCTTGAGCGGGCTCGTTTCGGCGTCCGCCTCGCGCTTGCGCTTGCCGGCATTGGCGGCTTTCAGGATGTTGAGGCCCTCGGCATAGGCCGCCATCATGCCATATTCGATGCCGTTGTGGATCATCTTGACGAAGTGGCCGGCGCCGCTCGGTCCGCAATGCAGATAGCCGGAGGCAGCAGTGCCCGCCGCGGGTGCCGCGCCATCCTCCGCGCCGGGGGCAAGGCTTGCGAAAATGGGGTCCAGATGGCGCACTGCCGCCACCGGGCCACCGATCATCAGGCAGTAGCCGCGGTCGAGACCCCAGACGCCGCCGCTGGTGCCGACGTCGACGAAGCTGATGTCCCTGGGTGCAAGCTTGCCGGCAATATCGACGGCGTCCTGGTAGTGGGAGTTGCCGCCGTCGATGATGATGTCGCCGGGCTGCATCAGGCCCGCAACCTGATCGGCGATCCTGCCGGTGATTGCGGCAGGCAGCATCAGCCACACGCAGGCGGGCTTGGAAAGCTTGGCAACGAAATCTTCCAGCGCGTTCGCGCCGGTAGCACCTTCAGAAGCGAGCGCCGCGACGGCTGCCGGATTGATGTCGTAGACCACGCATTCATGGCCGTCCTTCATCAATCGCCGCACCATGTTGGCGCCCATGCGTCCCAAACCCATCATGCCGATCTGCATAGCAACGTCCTTTCTGGAAGAGATGGCGTGTCCGCCGGAGGCCTGTCTGTCTTAATCTGGCGCGATGATGATGGCGAAATTCATGCCTTCCCAGCGCCCCGTTTCCACCCAACGGAAGGTGAATTCGACGCTGGCACCTTCCGCGAGCCCGGAGGTGGGGATTTCGACGACGTGGATGCCGAAGGCATTGCCGCTCGTCGCGCTGTCGTTTGCGGCCGCCCAGCCATCCGCGCTCCAGCGGACGGTGGCCGCGGCCAGCAATTCGATCCGCAGCAGCTTGCCCTGGGGGATCGTGCGGATCTTGTTGTTGAAGCGCCAGGACCGGAAGGGCGCGGTGGTCCTGTTCCGGATATAGCGTTCCGGTCCTTGTGGCGGCATGTCGAAAACCTTGCCGTCGCGAAGGGAACGCAGGAGCTTGATATATTCCGCATGCGCCCAAACGAGCGGCATGGCGCTGCCGGAGGGGCGGCCCCGCCGCAATTCCCGTTCCGGCATGTCCGCACCGTCCCAGACCTGCTCCGGCAACAGCCCGCCGGTGCCTGCCGATGCGGCGAAGGTCCCCAGCAGGTCCAGGGAGGATTGCGGGCGGCCAGCGGCGAGTTCGTAGTGCGCCCGCTCGCCCGTCAGCAGCGGCCATGGCCTGCCCTGGCCCGTCCCATCGAAGGGGTCGCCATTGGCATGCTCGCCGTAGCCGTCATCGGTGTAGCGATACCAGACCGGTCCTTGCGGAAGGTCGGCGCGAAGACGGGCGTCGATGACCGTCACGGTGTTGACGATCCGCGGGTCGTCCGCCGCCCGCAACCCGAAGCGAACCAGCGCCAGCGCATCCGGGCTGACGATCAGGTCGGGCGCCCGGTCGGTGTCGTCGGGCGGGCGGTTCTTGATCGGCACGAAACCGTCCTTGGGAGAGGCGGCATCCGCGAGATCGGCCGGCGCGATGCGGACATAGTAGCCGTCGACGCCGAGTTCGGCGCAGGTGCGGGTGCCGCTGACATAGGTCCATTTCTCGATCTGGTCGTTCCAGCAATCGGCGGTCTGCCGGGCGAAGCGCGCAGCCTCCCCCTTGCCG
The DNA here is from genome assembly GCF_051201095.1 of Shinella sp. BE166. Lineage (NCBI taxonomy): Bacteria > Pseudomonadati > Pseudomonadota > Alphaproteobacteria > Hyphomicrobiales > Rhizobiaceae > Shinella > Shinella sp. BE166. The sequence continues at coordinate 75,674 of NZ_JBPEHL010000001.1, forward strand.
CAGGTATCCAGAATGTCCGCGGCGGCGAGCAGTGCGGCAATTTCGACGGCGAGCGTGAAGGGTGAGTAGCCGCTATCCTCTTCCCACCGGTCTTCGCCGGTGACCGGCCCGTTGCGGACGAGGTAGGCGGTGGCGCGTTCCACCATGGGGAGATAGGACGCCAGCGGTTCGCCCGAAAGGCAGCCCATGCGGTGCAATCCGTCGGCAAGCAGCAGGGGGAAGCCGCACTCGTCCATCTGGATGCCGTCCCAGTAGGTCGTTCCGTCGAGCCAGGCGTTTTGCGGCCAGTGACCGTCGGCTTCCTGTATGGTGCGCAGATAGGCCAGGATCTGGAGCGCATCGTCCGTCAGGCCGGCAGCCAGGAAGCCGCCCGCCGTTTCGACCAGGTCACGCGGCCAGACGAGATGGTAGCCGCCGAGATCGTCGTCGCCCTTGCTGGAGCCCCAGGGAATCGAGAGGCTTGCGACCGCCGGACCGGGAAAGCCGAGCGACCGGTGGGTGCCGAGCACGGCGGTGCTGGTGCGGTAGAGGTTCGGGCCTTTGTGGCCAGGCCCATCGAGCGGCAACAGGCCCTTCTGCCAGTCGCGCCATCCCGCCACATAGGCGGTGGCAGCGCCTTCGTAGCCGTCGTTGAGGCTCGCAAGGGCGTTGTAGCCCGCTTCCTCCGGTGTGGGGCCGAAGGACAGGGCGATCACCGCGACGTCGTCATCGGCCGTAAAGCCTATTTCTCCGGTCAGCGCGACATTTCCGTCCGTCGCGTTTTGGTATTGGGGACCGAGCCGGCCCGACACCGACAGTCGCCGCCAGCCGTCCGAAACGCCGACATAGTCGGCAGAGGCCTCCCGCCACGGCAGGGAGCATGCGAGCGCGAGCGATTGTCCGCGGCCGGATGCGAACAGCATGCGCACGCCCTTATACGCGCCGATCCAGGCGGAATTGCCCATTCCTGCGTTGACGAGATGCGGCGCCAGCAGCGCATAGACCCGGTAGTCTTCGGCCTTGCCGGCCAGCGGCGTGAAATGGATCTTCTGCAGGACGGTCGGCCGTTGCGGATCGACGAGAATACGCTTTTCGATCCGGTAGGCGCCGTCGAGCGCGGTATTGGTCAGGTGGAAGGCGGGGACGCCATCCTGGAACCAGGCGACATCATGCGCGGCGTGGCGCTTCTCCTCGGAGAAATAGCCGTCGTCGCGCGTGACGATCAGGCCGAGATCACGCGTGCAGGCATGGTCCAGCCGCGGATGATAGACTTCGTTGAGAATGCCGTGGCTGACGGTGAACCAGGTGCGCGAAGCAGCCGAAAGGGCCGTGCCGACGCCGCTCTTCGCGCTGGACGTCCATCGGGCGGCAATCCCCGGCGCGCCCGGTGCCGGCGCCTCGCTGACGGGCTTCTCCAACGTTCCTCCACCCTTTGCCACCGCAACCTGACGGGCGGAGGTCTGGCAACCCGAGTTATGTCGCGTTTTCGCCGCGACGGCAACGGTGCCTGTAGCAATGGCCTTGGCGCGTTCATCAACTGCACTACCTCCCAAGAGACAAAGGGAGAGAGCGATGAAGGTTCAGAAGTTCAGTATTGCCGACGCGACCCTGGTTCGGTCGCCGGGGCAGGACGCGGATATATTCGTCGGGAACCTGGTGGATGAGAGGCACGGCGGGCCTATCACCGTCGGCTATGGCCGCTATGCGCCCGGCCAGACCCTCACCGAGACGATGGCCGTCGATGACGTCATGATCGTTCTGGAAGGCCGGCTTGCCGTTTCCACTGGTGCCGGCACGGTCACGGCGGGGCCGGGGGAAATCGTCTACATGCCCAAGGGTGAGGCGGTGACGATCACGACAGACGGAGAGGACGCGCTCACCGCCTATGTGACATATCCCCATTGGGCGGAGGCGCACGAATAAAGTCGGCTAGCTTGCCCGCAATCTCAGGCCGGGGGCGGCAGTTTCCGCCAGCACCCGGCGGTCGTGGCGCAGCACCTCCATGCAATCGGCGCCGAACCATTCCAGCGAGGCCTCGACGGTCTCGTCGCCCGAAATGTCTTCCAGGAAGGGCTGGTAGTCGACCGTGCCTTCGAAAAGCCGGGTCATGCCCTCGCGCCGGCCCGCCGGGGAATAGACATTGGCGGGCTCGAAGACCGCGAGGTCGCTGCGCGTGCTAATGTTCTTGAAGTGATAGTGGCGCACATGCGGTCGGATCGTGCGGTGGAAGGCCACGGGATCGTCGCCGCCCTCCCAGACATGCAAAGTATCGAAATTGATGCCGAAGGCGTCATGGCCGACCTCCTCGATCAGCCGCAGGGTCGAGGCACCGCAATCGGCGAGCGTGTTCGGGTGGGTCTCGGCCAGCAGCGACAGGCCGTGATCCTCGGCGAGCGCCGAAAGCTCGCTAAGCCTTGTCGCGATCAGGCGGCGTTCGTCCTCGCTGGTCGCCGCACTGCCCTTGCTGCCGGCGAAGGTGCGGATTTTTCGTGCCTGCCAGCGGCGGGCGAGGCGGATGAGCGCGAACATGCGCCGGCGCAGCTCGACCGGATCTGCTTCCAGCGGCAGGTAGTCGCTGAGCATGGGCACGTTGAGCCCCAGCCCCGCCAGCCAGTCGCCGTCGCGGTCCGTGCGGTGTTCGAGGCTGCGGGCGTGCACGCCCCAGAGCTCTATGCCGTCGAAACCATTGGTGCGGGCAAAGGCGGCGATCTCGTCGAGCGAGATCAGGTGATGGCGGAAGGTGATCGTGCAGAGCGAAAGTCTCATTGGGCCACCTTCAGGGCTTGGCGGTGAATATCGGCGGGAAAGCGTGAGGCGCGCCAGAGGTCGAAGATTTCGGCGAGCTTGTGCTTCAGCTTGAATTCCTGCGCGTCGGCCTCGTCGATGCGCTTGAGGACGGCGGCGGCGAGCGCCGGGTCGGCCGTCTGGCCGAGCTTCATGCAATCGTAGTGCAGCGACTTCAGGAGCTGGATCAGCGTCTCGATCTCGTCGCACCACGGGTCGAATTGCGCCGCCGGCAGCTTCAGGGCGCGCCAGAAATAGGCGAAGCCGTGCTCATAGGCATATTTGCGGATGGTGATGATCGGCAGCTCGCGCACGGCAAGCGGCAGGTCGGCGAGCATCAGGCCGCTCTTTCCCGTCAGATGCGCGCGAACGATCTCGCGAAGGCGATCGGCAAGCGGATTCGCGTGCGGCTTGAAGCAGGCCTCGAAATAGTCGCGCACATCGGCGTCTTCCGGCGGCCGGGCCGTGCTGGAATCGAAGGCATAGCCCCCGGCGGCCGTCGGCTGGCGCACGGCGTTGAGCACCGTGTCGCGGGCGATCTCGCCCTCCCAGCGGTAGTCCGGGTCCAGCACGCGGAACAGTGAAGGGTCCTCGTGTTTCTCCAGCATCAGGAAGTGCGGGAAGGGGTTCTGGTTGAACTTGTTTTCGCGCTCCGGCAGGTGGAACATGTCGAGCATCACCATCACGCTGCCTGCGGCCGACCGGTTCTCGATGCGGTCCAATAGGGTCACGACGTTCTCGTCCTTGGATTTCGCATGGTCGTACCAGTCCTCGACCGTGACGCCGTAAAGGCGTTCGTACCAGCGGTGGAAGAAATCCTGGGTGATGCCGGGGGCGTGGTAGAGGATCTGGTGGCGGTCGCTGACGGCGAATTCCGTGTCCCAGATGCCGAAATAATAGGGCCGGTGGTCGAGCCCGCGGCGTTTCAGACCGTCGCAAACGCAGCTCACGAAGCAATGGACCTTGATGTCGTAATCGAGCTCGCCATGCACGCCTTCGCCGGTGGTGACGGTCGGTGCGGCGGGCGCCGCACCGCGGGCGAGCAGGGCGGCGAGGTCGGCGACGGTCGAAATATCCTGCCGGTTGATGATTTCCTCCGGCACGCTGACGCCGAATTCCAGTTCGAGGTTGAGGAAGATTTGCAGGACCAGCACGGAATCGAGATAGAGATCCTCGTTGAGCCGGGCATCGGGCGCGAAGGCCTGCATGTGCGGATGCGCCATGTGCTCGGCAAGCACCGTGCGGATGGCGGCGATGATATCGGCCTCGCTCATTCGGCGGCCTCCTTGTTCGGGGTGAATTCGCCGGCCGCAAAACGCGCCGCCACGTCGCGGCGGCTGATCTTGCCGTTCGCCTGGCGCGGCACGGCGGGCACCTGCAGGATTTCGGTCGGCAGCTGGTGGCCGGCGAGGCGCTCGGCGCACCAGGCGCGCACCGCATTCGGCGCCACGTCCTTGCTGGCGGAAAACAGCAGGCCGACCCGTTCGCCGGCAAAGCGATCCTCGCGGCGGAAGGCGACGGCATCGGTGACGTCGGGCATGACCATCACCGCATCCTCGACATCCTTCGGATAGACGTTGAGGCCCGACACGTTGATCATGTCGTCGAGGCGGGAGATGAAGACGAGCATGCTGTCCGCCCGGCGATAACCGAGATCGCGCGTCTCGATGCGCTTGCCGCCGCCTGCGACCACGATCTCGCCGGGCGCGTCGATGCCGGTGCCGGTCTCAAGGGCGAGATGCGGCAGCACATAGCCCATGTCGCCCGCGGAGGTGAGGTCCGGGTTGATGGCGATGCAGCCTGATTCCGAGCAGCCATATTGCTGGAACATGTGCGTGGTCTTCGAGCGGATCGCCGTGAACCAGGCGTCGGGCAAGAGCGTGCCCGAGGTCATCAGCGCGTGCATCTTCTCCCCCTCCGGCGTCAGCCGCGCCAGCGTGTGCAGGATCGCGGGGGAGGAATAGAGCAGCGGACGCTCGGTCTCGCGCAGGCGCCGCAGCAGGTATTTCGGGTTGGCCGCGTTGACGATGACGGGCGCCTGGCCGCGCTTCAGCGCAACCAGAATGCCGCAGATGAGGCCGTAGGAATGGGTGGTCGGGCAGGCAATGACCGGCGTCATGTCCTCGGGCGCGCGGAATGCGCGCACATAGGTCTCCACCTCGGCGTCGATCTCCGCCCAGCTGCGCGCGATGCATTTTGGCGCGCCTGTCGTGCCGGAGCTCATTTGCAGGAGCTGGCCTTCGCAGGTGACGATGTCGGCGAGCCGCTCGGGCGTCACGCTGTTATAATAAAGCCGGTCGCAGCCAGCATTCTGCGCGAGTTTCAGGGCCGCAGCATAGGGCGTGCCGGGATGGATCGGCAGCACGCTGCCGCCGCGGGCGCGGATGGCGAAGAACAGCGCCAGCCAGTCGGCCGTTTCCGGGAAGCAGACGGCGAGGCGGCCGATGGGTTCGCGGTCGAGCCCGGCAGCTTCCGCCATGGCGTCGACGAGGGTCTCGAACGCGCTGCGCTCATAGGCGCGGTCGTCGATGTGCAGCATGAGGTCTCCTTTCCTCGCCCGGGCGGGGGCGAAGGGATTGGGAATGTCGTGGTGATATTCGGGCGCGGCGGCGAAGAGTTTTCGCGTGACGAGTGATTCCGCACGGATGCTTGCCGCGGCGTGGCCAAGCCGGGCCTGCCGGGCGGCAAGGCCGTGTTCGGCGGCATAGGTTTCGAGCCGCCTGCCGATCTTGTCCCAGAGCGCGGCTTCGGGCGTGCCGTAAGCCGTTTCGATCAGATGCGTGAGGTCGGTGAGGTTGTGGACGAAGAGCGTGTCCGTCACCAGCATGCGCAGCATGTCGAGCTGCTCGGTCCAGTAAAAATCGTCGGGTTCGGCCGTCGCGTATTCCGGATCCATCGCTGGGAAATTTGGTTCCAGGCCCGGCTCGCGCAGGAAATGCCGGGCATATTCCATGCTTTCGTGGAAGTCGCGCAGGATGAGGCGCACCGGCCAGCCGTCGCGGTGGACGAGCAGCATGTTCTGCGCATGGGCCTCCACGGCGATGCCGTGGCAGACGAGCAGATGCCAGACCGGCAGCACGGCGACCTCGACCAGCCGTTCGAACCAGGCAGAAAGGCCGTATCGGGCAAGCCACGGCGCGATGAACGGCTTGCCATCCGCCTCGATGACGCCAAGCGCATTGAACGGCACGATGGCCTCGCCGGGCGCCAGCGTTGCCTCCGCGCTGTCGCGCCAGATCGCGGCGATCTCGCCGGCGAGCGGCCCGTGCCGGTCGGCGATGAGGCCGGCATATTCCTTCAGGATCGTCAGCGGATAGCGCTCCGCGAAGAGCGGATCGCCTTCGACGACGCGGCCGATCCAATCCGAAATCGCGGGCGCGGTGCAGACCGAATGCGGCGTCAGGATGCGGCGCGATGAGGTGTTGACGATGCCGAGCGAGAGCTTGACGCTTGCCCGGTGCGGGGCGTCGAGATTGTGCAACGAGCGGATCGACTGGCTGGCGAGATAGCGGTCGCCGGCCGGCCCCAGCATGTGCACGTCGCCCTTGGCCAGCCATTCGGCCAGACGGTCGTCCTTCAGGTGCTGCCATTGCCAGGGATGGATGGGAACGAGGCCGAACCCCCCTTGCGAAAGGCCGAGTGCGGCGCGGCGCGACTGGAGATCGCGGAATGTCTCTTCCCCCAGTTCCAGGCTCCAGAAGGCGTCCTCCGCCATCGGCAGGGCGTGGCGCAGGTGCCTGCGGGCGACAAGCAGCCAGAGGAGTTGGAAGGGCTGCGCCGCTTCCGGCCCGTAGGCGCGGTTGTCGTCAAAGGAAAAGCCGGCGCGCGCCTTGTAGCAGGGATGGTAGGGGTGCCCCTCGTCCAGCGCTGCCTCGATGCCGGCGAAGGAGAGGCCGCGGCGGTCGCGGGCGGCGATGTTGGCCCGGCTCCAGCTGGCGAAGGAGACGGTCAGCTCCAGTTCCGACAGGAGTTTCTGTCGGTTGCGTTCCGGCCCGGGCAGGGCGCCGAGCAGCACGGCCATGGAAGCGGGCATCCACGCGCCGTCGTCACCGCGCATTTCGACCGATGCCGGCGCGATGCGCGGACGCCCGAAGGGGCCGATGTGGCCGCGGCAACGGTAGTCCCGTCCGCCGAGCTGCCAGGCCAGCCGGCCTCCCGCGTCTTCGATCGTCACCAGCCGCTCGAAAATCAGCGCGGCGACAAGCTGGCGCAGCACGCGGTCGCGTGGCGCAGCCGGGTTCTCAAGAGGCAATGGCATGGACCTGCCTCTCGATCGCGGCCTGTTCGCCGTCCCACAATGGATTGCTGATACGGCGGTAGAGCGAGCTCGTATCGTGCGCCTGAAGCTCATCGACACCGAAGAGCCGCGCCCGCAGGTTCGCCTTGGAGGCGATGGTCGGTGCGTGGAGCAGGCTTTCGGCAAAGCGCCGCCCGGCGCCGGACATCACCATCGCAAGCGTTGCGAGCCGGCGGCGCAGCAGTGAAAGCAGCGCTTCCTCGCCCGCCAGCCTGTCATGGCCCATGCGGCTGATGATGGAGAAGATCTGGTTGACGATGGCGTAATAGGCGAAGCGGTCGCGGATTTCGGCCTCGTCGAAATAGAGGCCGTCGATCCGTTCGGTTTCGGGCACGAGGGCGGCGAGGGACGCGCGATCGCTTTCGGCGAGGTAGAAGCCCTGGTTGTCGCGGTAGTAAAAGGCCGAGGGAAAGCCGGTGGAGACGTCGACAAGGCTGTTCTGCTGGTGCGCTTCGAGCGCGATCCCGAAGTCGTCATAGAGGCGCAGCAGCGGTTCGAGGGCATGGTCGAGGTAGCGCTCGAACCAGGCCGTGGCGACCCGGGAGAGGCTTTGCGCCGTGGCACCCGCCAGCCGATGCACGATTTGCGAGAGAAGCGAGGCCCGGCCGGGCAGGGGGTCGGCGGTCAGCGCCGCGATCGTCGCGATGCCCCTGTCGCGGCCTTGCACGAACGGGTTTTCGCGCAGGATGATCTCGAAACCGCTCTCCTCGCGGCCCGGCAAATCGAGCGTGATATAGGCCGGATCCTGGATGATGCCGAACGTGCCATAGCGTGCCGCGATGCCCGCCCGGTCGACCAGTTTGGCGATCGCGACGCCCGCCTCCAGTTCGTGCCGGCGGTTGATGCGCAACGAATTGGTGATGCGAACCGGGAGCGAGAATTTCAGCATCCAGGGATGGTCCGGACTATAGACGGTGCGCACCGACGACGTGGCGGAAAAAGCCGGTCCGAAGCTGCCGAGCGCCCGCAGGCTGCCGCTCTCGATCAGCCCCTGGATATCCGGATCGAGCATCAGCGCGTCCGCCTGGAGCGGGTGCATGGGCACCAGCGTTTCGCCCGCTCGCAGCCGCTCCTCCGCAAGGCCGGCCGAAACCATCGAACGCACGATGGCCGCGGCCGTTTGCGCCCGCGCGCTGTCCTGGCGCACGAGATGATCGGCGGCGGCGAAATAGGCCAGGCGAAAACGCCCGGAATATTCCGGCGCATAGGTCTCCTGCTGCCAGAAGGTCATGCCCTGCCGGCTTTTCGGCGTCGGGTGCAACCAGTGGCCGTAGACGATGGACTGTTCGGCCTCCAGGAAGGTGAAGCATTCGGCGGAAAGCGGCCGCGCGACCTCGATGTTCTCCGCCGTGTGCTGGTAGCTTTGCAGCACGCGCAGCATGAGGCCGAGTTCATAGGCCCGCGCGCTTTCGCGCTGGCTGCCTTCGAAAAGGCGGCAGGCGTCCTGCACCAGCCAGGGCAGGGCGCTCATCGGTTCGACGCTGCGCCATTGCGGATCCGTCACCGGCCGGGTCCACAGGGTGCCGAAATGGCAGGGGCCGCAGGCCGAGCGCGAGGTGATCTCGGCGCGCAGGATGATGCGCGCCGCCGCCAGCGTCCACTCGATGCCCTCGACGGTGCGGCCGTCGCCGTCGACATGGCGGACGGCCATGCCGGGATTGATTTCGCGCAGATAGCAGTTGGCAAAACTCTGGAAGCTTGCCCTTTCAGCGATCAACTGGGTAGTATGCATGCTTCACCTGGTCTGTTTACAGGATGGCCATGGCAGGAAGGGTGCCGGAAAGGTTCGTCGGCTAGACAGGCGGCGCGGCAAGGCCCTGGGCGGTCGTGTGGGGAACGTGGACGCGCGTGGAGACGCGATAATCCCGGGCGTGGCTTTTCGTTTCGCGTGGTTCTTGGTCGGTCGAGCGTGAACGCATCTTCCCTCCGGCTGTTAACTGAAACCGCTTCGCCATCGGCGCACAGATCGTAAGACGACGAACCTCCCAATTTTTTTCATGCGGCAGCGAAAACAATCAGCCGGCTGGCGCACCTCCATTTTGGTGGATTGGTGGCGTGATTGGCCACGGGTTTAGCCATGGTCTCAATGACAACTGGATTATCCGGCAGAATTTACGGTGCGGGCGTTCGAAAACCGACGAGGAAAATACCGATCGTGTTTCGAGCCATAACGTTGCCGACGCGGCGTTGCACTACAAGCGCGACCAAATGGAATGCGGCGATCTCATTCCATCCGCTGGAGCTCTTTGGGAACGCGGTAGGCGGCCCCTTCATACCGCAGGCGGTATTCGCCAGCGGTCGTCTGCTTCTTGTCGATGCATTCTCCATCCTTGTCCGGCGCGCTGATGGTCGTCGTCTTTTTCTCGCTGACGACGATGTCGGCGAACGCCCTTTGCGCAGAGGGGCTCATCGAAAGTGTACGCGCCGTATCGTGAAACTCGCCTGCGCAGTTGGTATCCCATTCTCCCTGGCCCTCGGCGACCACGATATTGTCCAGCACGGGTTTGAGCGCATCGTCGTCGAGCAGAAAGAGCCAGAGGGCCGTTTCGCCAAAGGGATTGGGGCGTGAACTGCCCTGAAGCGAAAGGCGCAGCCCGAAGGCTGTCTTGCCGGGAGCGAGGTGATAGCGCGCGGTATCGAAGGCGACACTTGAGACGAAAACGGCATCGTCGGACATCAGCTTCGGAAGCCGCAGGCGTGCCTTCAGATCAAGGCTGTCGCTATCGACGACGAGCAGTTCGATATCGCCTTCATTGCCGTCGTCCGATTGTTCGCGCATGAGCGGCACGGCGACCAGCGTAAGTTCAGGCCGCGCCGGCCAAATCCGGCAGATCATCGAATGCGGATCGTCACCGCTGTCCGTCGGAAGCTTGATGGTCTCGCCGCCGGCCTCGAAAAGACCGTCGGAGGTGCTTTTCGCGGAAGGATAGGCTTTCTGGATGATGCTGGCGCCGCGCGTGCCGCATTCGTTCTGACTTGCCAGAGCCACCGGCGCGCTGAGGGCGACAATGCCGGCTGCGAGTGTCAGCAGCCCGAAAGGCCGAGCAAAATTCGTTGTCGGAAGTTTCATGCCATGCCTCTCAGCCGATCGAACGCTGGGGCATGGGATAACACATCCGAGCCGTGATCCGGTAGGTGGCTGGTCTCAGGCTCGCCAATGTTTCGTTGCCGCATGGCGGAGCGGGCTCGTCAGATTCCCGACCCGTCGAGCTGCTGGGCGTCGTCGCCTTCCCAGGGGGAGGGTGTGGAGGCGCGGTTGGGATTGGCCGAGGGCATCGGCATCCAACACTTCAGCTCCGGCTCGGCATATTCGACGATACGGCCGGGTGAGGAATCGGAGGCGCGCCAGCCTTCTGCGCCGAACTGGTCGCCGTTCGACCAGTAGGCGACGTCGACTTCCGCCGGTCCCTGCTCGGACGAGCGGACCGTGACGAGGATCCGGCTGCCGTCTCTCGGCGCGCCCGCCATGTGGCGCCAACGGTCTGGCTCATCCATCGTTTTTCTCCTGCCTCACTGCTGGTTGAAGTGTCGCCTCGCCATCGAAGGCGGTCAACCCAAACTTTGCGCAACCGATCTCATCGCGGATGCCGGACCAATGCGTCGCGCGGGAACCCGGCCGCGAGACTGTCGATGAAGCTGCGGACGGCCGGGGGAAGCCCGCGGCGTGTCGTGAAGACGAGGTGGACCAGACCTTGAACGCCGCGCCAGGCGGGAAGGACGCGCACCAGAGACCCTGCTGCGAGCGCCTCTCGGCAGGTATGGTCGGGCAGAAGTGCGATGCCCAGGCCAGCGATGGCCGCCGCGCGGATAGCGGAAAAATCGGCGCATCCCATGCGCGGCGTGTGGCGCATCACATGCGTCCGGCCATCATCGGTTTCGAGATGCCAGTCGACCTCGACCTGCTCGTCGCTGGTCGCAAGCGTCGGAAGGGCTGACAGTTGATCGAGGTCGGCGATCCGGCTCGCCAGTTGCGGCGCGGCGACGAGGATGCGGATGGAATTGCCGAGCGAACGCATCGTCAGGGAGGCGTCGCTGTCCAGCGCCGTGCGGACGCGCAGCGCGACATCGATCCTTTCCTCGATCAGGTCCACGGCCCTGTCGACGGCGACGAGTTGCAGGTGCACCTTCGGGTATCGTTCCAGAAACTGGGCCACGACCGGGCTGACCGATTCTACCAGCCCGGTCGGGCAGCTCATCCGGATCAGGCCGTGCGGCTCGGAATGAGCCTCGGCGACGATCGTTTCGGCGCGTTCGGCCTCCGCCAGCATCGCGCGGCATCGCTCGTAATATTTCTGGCCGACATCCGTGACGCGGAAACGGCGGCTTGACCGCTCGATGAGCCGGACGCCGAGGCGCTCCTCCAGGCCGGCCACCCGTCGACTCAGCTTCGACTTCGGCTCGCGCAGCGCGCGCCCGGCGGCGGCGAACCCGCCATGGGCGACAACTTCGGCGAAATACACGAGGTCGTTCAGATCCGTTCGCATGCCAGCGTTCCTCTTGTGGAACGATGGGTATCACATTTGCCGACTATTCGCATCAGCGTTCTGTGCGCACCTTGTTTTCATCAGCAACGGGCTGAAACAAAGGAGCAAGACAATGACAAACAGGTTCGAAAACAAGACCGTCGTCGTCACCGGCGGCACCAGTGGCATCGGTCTGGCCACCGCGAAGGCATTTGCTGCCGAAGGCGCTTCGGTCTTCATCACCGGGCGCCGCAAGGAAGCGCTGGACGCCGCCGTCAAGGAGATTGGCGGCCGGGTCACGGCCGTCCAGGGCGACATGAGCAAGCTCGCCGACATCGACCGTCTTTATGACGCCGTCCAGCAGAAGCACAGCCATATCGACGTGGTGTTCGCCAATGCCGGCGGCGGCGAATTCGCCCCGCTCGGCGCCATCACGGAAGAGCACTACCAGAAGACCTTCGACACGAACGTGAAGGGCGTGCTGTTCACCGTGCAGAAGGCGCTTCCGCTGCTGCGCGACGGCGGCTCGATCGTGCTGACGTCGTCCACCACCGGCGTCTCCGGCACGCCGGCATTCAGCGTTTATTCCGCCACCAAGGCGGCTGTGCGCAACTTCGCCCGCAACTGGATCCTCGATCTCAAGGATCGTCGCATCCGCGTCAACGCGATCAGCCCCGGCGTAACGGAAACGGCCGGCCTCAACGAACTCTTCGGTGGCGGCGACGAGGCGGACGGCACGAAGACCTACCTGGCCGGCCTCATCCCCGCGGGCAGGATCGGCCAGCCCGAGGAGATCGCCAAGGCCGTCCTGTTCCTGGCCTCGGACGAAGCCTCCTTCGTCAACGGCGTCGAGCTCTTCGTCGACGGCGGGCAGGTCCAGATCTGAACGGCGAGGATAGGAGAGCTGCCATGTCCCACGACATCGCCACGCTGCTGATGCGCAATCTCCTGGACGTGTTCGGCGAGGGCGATGCCGCCCGCCGCCGGGCCGTGGTCGACGAGATCTTCCATGAGGATGCCGTCTTCGTCGAGCCGCACGGCATCTATCGCGGCCGCGACGAAATCTCCCGCATTGCGGGCGTGATACGCGCCACCCATCGACGTTTCGATATTCGCCCGTCGCTCCGGCCGAGGAGTTGCATGGGCTGGCCGGACGGTTGCAGTGGGTTGCCGGCGATCCCGGCGAGCCGCCTGCCTATGCGGGCACCGATTTCGTCGTGGCCAGTGACGGACGGATTGCTGCCGTCTATCTGTTCTTCGACGGAGAACCAGATCCGACGGGCGCGCCGATCGTGGCGTGACCGCTTGTCGAAACCGTCGCCGGATATGAGCGCGTCCGGCGACGTCCTGACGCGCTCGCTATAGTAATCGGGCGCTAGAAATCGGATTTTGAAATAAATTCAAAAATAAGCTCCTTGCCGTATAAAATTCCCTGTTCGTGGCTTAAATTTCAGTTCTTCGGTCCAGTTTGTAGGCTGATTTGGAATATAATTCTGTTGTCCTCGGTCTACTCCAGCTCTAGCGTTGAAGCGCTTCAATTGGATCGACCGCCATGCAACGCAAGCGTCCAACCATTGCTGATGTCGCCCATGCCGCCGGTGTTTCCATCGGCACGGTGTCGAATTTCATCAATGATACGGCGACGATCAAGCAGGCGACACGCGAGCGGATCGAGAAGGCCATTTCCGACCTGATGTACCGGCCGAGCGCGATCGCCCGGTCGCTTCCCGGCCAGACCCTGCGCAAGCCCGGCCTTGCCACATTGCCCCGGCTGCTGGTCGTCGGCCGTGTGAGCGTCGACTTCCTGTGCCGGGTCGATGTGCTGCCCCACCGCGACGATCGCATCACGGCCCAGCATATCGAGAAGGCGCTCGGCGGTCCGGCGGCGAACCTTGCCGTGGCGGCCGCAGCGGTCGGCGAGCCCTATGCGCTCGATGTGGAGCTTGCGACGGCCGTCGGCGACGATCCCGAAAGCGACTGGGCGCTGGCGTCCCTCTCGAAGCTCGGCGTGCATGCGCTGCCGCTACGGCGCACCTTCAACAGCCGCCTCTCGCAGGCCGTGGTCATCATCGAGCGCAACGGCAGCCGCACCATCATCAGCGAACCGTTCGAGCTGAATGAGGTCGACCTGACGGCCAACATGGACATCCAGCGGGAGACACGGCCCGCCTGCCTGCATATCGAGGGTTTCCACTACGAGAGCATGACCGGCTCCATCGCCCGCTTTCATGAGGCGGGGTGGAAGGTCAGCCTGCATTCGGCCGGCCTGCCGGCGAGCGTGCGCACACCGGATGCCTTTACCGCGATGATCCAGTGCATCGACCTCACCTTCATCAACGACGTGACGCTGCGCGAGATCTTCGGTTTCCGCACGCCGATGGCGACGATGATCGAGCAGACGCACGCCATGCTGTCGCAGATCCGCAAGCGCGGCGACGTGGTGCTGACGCTCGGCGAATTCGGCGCGGTCGTCTTCCGCAAGACCGGGGCGCCGCAGATCGAGGTTCCGGCCTTACCGGTCGACCGGGTCGACGCCACCGGCGCGGGCGACAGTTTTGCCGGCATCTTCCTCAGCCTCTGGCTGCATGGCGCCTCGCTGGAAGACGCCGCGCGCTATGCCGCCATTGGCGGCAGCCTCACCACGACGGTGGAGGGTGCCCAAGGATACATCGCGAGCTTCGCGCAGTTGGAAGCGGCCCGCGCGCCCGAACGGGAAAAGATGGCCCGGTGAAACACACCGGCGCTCTGTCGAGAACAGGAGAATGGATATGACGAAGACCAAGGTGCTGTTGGTGGGGGAGAGCTGGGTGAGTTCGGCGACCCATTACAAGGGTTTCGACCAGTTCGGCAGCGTGACCTTTCATCTGGGCGCCGAGCCGCTGGTCGCGGCGCTGAAAGACAGCGAATTCGACCTTCACTACATGACCGCCCACGAGGCCGTGGAAAAGCTGCCGTTCACGCTCGAAGGCCTCTCGGAATATGCCGTCATCATCCTGTCGGATATCGGCGCGAATTCTTTGCTGCTCCATCCCGATGTCTGGCTGCATGGCAAGACCATTCCCAACCGGCTGAAGCTCCTGCGCGACTGGACGGCGGCCGGCGGTGGGCTGATCATGATCGGCGGCTATTTCAGCTTCCAGGGCATCGACGGCAAGGCGCGCTGGCACCGCACGGCAGTCGAGGACGCGCTCCCCGTCACCTGCCTTCCCTATGACGACCGCCTGGAAATCCCCGAAGGTTTCCGCCCCGTCATCAACGCCGACCACGCGATCTTTGCCGGCATCGATGGTGAATGGCCGGTGCTGCTCGGCGCCAACGAAGTCGTTGCGCGGGAGCGCGACGATGTCGAGGTGCTGGCATCACTTCCCGACGATCAGGGCGGGCATCCGTTGCTGGTGACCGGAACCTACGGCAAGGGCCGCACCGTCGCCTGGACATCCGATATCGGCCCGCACTGGCTCCCGAACACCTTCGTCGAATGGCCGGGTTACGCGAAGCTGTGGAAGAACATGCTGGGCTGGGCCGCCCGGCAGGCATCGTAAGGGGTTGCCGACATGACCGCACCCTTTCTCGCAGCAAGAGGCATCGCCAAGCGTTTCGGCGCCCTGACGGCGCTGTCCGGCGTCGATCTCGACATCAATGCCGGCGAGGTGCTGGCGCTTCTCGGCGACAACGGTGCGGGCAAATCGACCTTCATCAAGATCCTCGCCGGGGCGCATGCCCAGAGCAGCGGCGAGCTATTGGTGGAAGGCGCGCCGGTCTCCTTCGCCTCGCCAAAGGATGCGGCCTCCTCGGGCATCGCCACGATCTTTCAGGAGCTGGCGCTCTCGGAAAACCTGTCGATTGCCGAAAACGTCTTTCTCGGCCGCGAGCTGAAGCGTTCGGTCCTCGGCATTCCGTTCCTGAAGCGCGGGGAGATGCGCAAGCGGGTGGATGCGCTGCTGACTGAACTGGATGCCCATATCTCCGATCCGGAAGCGCCGGTCGGTAGCCTGTCGGGCGGCCAGCGGCAGGCGGTGGCCATCTGCCGGGCGCTCAACCTGAACGCCAAGCTGGTCATCATGGACGAGCCGACGGCGGCACTCGCGGTGGCCGAGACCCGCAAGGTCCTGTCGCTGACCCGGCGGCTTGCCGAGCGCGGCTGCGCGGTCGTGCTGATCAGCCACAACATTTCCGATGTCTTCGAGGTCGCCGACCGCATGGTGGTGTTCCGCCGCGGGCGCAAAGTCGCCGAAAGGCTGCGCGCCGACACCAATCCCGAAGAGATCGTTTCGCTGATAACGGGCGCCCATCCCGACGTGCGGGCGCTGGAAAGAACAAACTAAAAAGCACGTCCAATACGTCCAGAGAGGTTCAAAATCGCCATGCTGAAACAGATCAAGACCATGCTGACGGTGTCCGCGGTGTCGCTCGCCGTCGCAACCGCCGCCTTTGCCCAGGACAAGCCGAAAGTCGCCTTCGTCCCGCAGCTGATCGGCATTCCCTACTTCAACGCCATGGAGGCTGGTGGAAAGAAGGCGGCCGAGGAACTCGGCGTCGAGTTCATCTATAGCGGCCCGGTTGACACCAACCCGGTCGACCAGTTGCAGATTGTCCAGAACCTGATCGATCAGGGTGTCGGCGCCATTTCGGTCAGCGTGCTGGATGCCTCCAGCATCGCCCCCGTCGTCGAGGCGGCGACTGCCAAGGGCATCAAGCTCTTCACTAGCGACAGCGATGCGCCCGATAGCGGCCGCGCGGTCTATGTCGCCCAGGCGACCGACGAGGGGCTTGGCAGCACGATCATCGACGAGCTGGTCGGGCGCGTCGGCGAGGATGCGAAGATCGGCATCGTCTCCGGCGAGGCGACGGCCTCCAACCTGAATGCCTGGATCGGCTTTATGCAGAAGCAGGCGGCCGCGAAGTATCCCAAGCTGCAACTGCTCGAACCGCAATATGCCGGCGGCACGGCGCAGCGCGCAGCGCAGATCTCCGGCGACCTGATGGCGGCCAATCCCGATATCAAGGCGATCATCGCGGTCGCCTCGACCACATGCCCGGGCGTCGCGCAGGCGATCGAGACCGCCGGCAAGATCGGCAGCGTCATTGGTGCCGGCTATTGCAGCCCGAACACCGCTCGGTCCTATCTCAAGAGCGGCGCGTTCGGCTTCACCGTCCTGTGGGATCCGGCACAGCTCGGCTACCTCACCGTCTGGGCTGGAAAACAGCTCATCGACGGCAAGGCCTTCGAGGCGGAGAACACGGTTCCGGGCTTTGCCCAGCCGGTCACCTACGATGCCACCACGGGCATCCTGCTGCTTGGACCGCCGGCCGTCTTCACGGCGGAAAACGTCGACAAGTTCGACTTCTGAAGCAGCGTGAAGGGAGGGTGCGACCGGTGATGAACGGTGTTTTGACAAGGAACGGTCGGGAGTGGTCGCTATTGGCCGCCTGTATCGTGGCGATCATCGTCTTCTCCGTCGCATCGCCCTATTTCGCGACGTCGGGCAATGCCGCGACCCTGCTGCGCAACAGCGTCGAGCTTTTGCTCGTGGGTCTCGGCATGACCCTTCTGCTCGCCATGGGCGGTATCGACGTCTCCGTCGGCATCGTCATGGGACTGGCGGCAATCGGCGTCGGGCGGGCGCTCGGCGCAGACCTGCCGGTCGGTGTCACGGCGCTGGCGGGACCGGTCATCGGCGCCGGCCTCGGCTTGGTGACTGCGGCCGTCGTGGTGCTCGGGCGCGTGCCGGCCATCGTCGGCACGCTCGGTCTGCTCGGGGTCTATCGCACCGCGATCTTCGTGCTGCTCGGCGGGCAATGGCTGTCAGGCCTGCCGACCGGCCTCACCGACGTCCTGGCAGCCACCTTCCTCGGCATCCCGGTCGCAGCCTTCCTGATAGCGCTCGCTTACCTCGCTGTCTGGCTGGCGCTCCGGCGCACACCCTATGGGCTCCACCTGCTGGCGATCGGCAATTCGGAGGAGAAGGCGCGCCTGTCCGGCATTCCGGTGGTGCGCGTGCGCTTCGCCACCTTCATCGTCAGCGGCGCGCTGACGGGGCTCGCCGCCACCTTCTACGTCGCCAACTATCGCAATGTGGAAATGACGATCGGCACGACGCTGGCGCTCGATGCGATTGCCGCAGTCGTGCTCGGCGGCACGAGCATTCTCGGCGGCAAATGCAGCCTTCTCGGCACCGTGCTCGGCGTGCTCCTGCTGCGCATCCTGCAAAACGGCCTGCTTCTCGTCGGCGTGCCATCGCTCTGGCAACCGGTCCTGACCGGTGGGCTGCTGATCGGCGTGCTCGTGCTCGAAGTCGCCGCCGGCCGCCTGTCCTTCCCGCAAACCGGATGGGTGCGCAAATGACCCGCCTTCGCACGCTTCAAGGTCCGGCCCTCACGCTGAGCCTGCTCGCACTTCTCTGGGTCGTCGTGCTCGTCATGTTGCTCGCGCTGAAGCCTACGGTCTTCAGCCTTGGCACGATGACATCGATCATCCAGTTCTCCACCATCCTGGCGCTCGTCTCCCTTGGGCAGGCGCTGGTCATCATGGCGGGTGGCGCCGGCATCGACCTTTCGGTCGGCGGTATCGTTTCGCTATCCGCGATCGTCGCCATGCTGTTCGTCAAGCTCGGCCTTCCGCCGGTGCTGCTGCCGGCCGCCTGCATTCTCATCGGCACGTTTCTGGGCGCTTTGAACGGTATCCTGGTCACGAAGCTCACTCTCCTGCCGCTGATCGCGACGCTCGGCACCTTCTTCATCTATTCCGGGCTGGCGCTGGCGCTCACGGGTGGGGCTGCGCAGTCCGGCGTACCGGCCTGGCTGCTCGGCTGGGGGCGCGGCACGCTGGCCGGCATCCCCCTGACCTTCCTGACCATCGCCCTCCCGGCCTTCGCTATAACGGGCATCGTCCTCGTCTGGACCGCCTGGGGGCGCTGGATCTACGCCATGGGCTTCAACGAACGCTCGGCGCGGCTGGTCGGCATCCCGGTCGATCGCGCGCGCCTCATCCTCTATGCCGCAAGCGGCGCGCTTGGCGGGGCGGCGGCCCTCGTCTCCGTCGCTTGGCTCGGCAGCGCCCGGGCGAATATCGGCCAGAACCTGGAACTGGAATCGCTGACGGCGGCCATGCTCGGCGGCATCGCGATCACGGGCGGCCGGGGTGGGGTCGGCGGCGTGCTTGCGGCCGTCATCCTGCTGGTCACGCTCAGGACCGGGCTCTTGCAGCTCAACGTCAATACGGTCTGGCAGGTGGGTATCGTCGGCACCCTGCTGATTTTCGTGCTCCTTGCCGATCGCCTTTCGCAACACTGGAGATAGTTCATGGCGTCCCTTGAAGAAACCATCGCCGAGCGGGTCGAGGCCCAGGCCGACCGCATCGTCGAAACCCTGAGCGCTCTCGTCGCCTTCCCCTCGATCGTCAAATCGAACCCGAAGGAGGCCGGTCCCGGCGAACGCGATTGTCAGCTCTATCTGCAGGGCCGGCTGGAGGCGCTGGGCTTCACCACCGACCTGTGGGACCCGGATGGCCCCGCACTCTACGCCAAGTACCAGGGCCGCCCCGGCGCCAACAAGGGTCGTACTTTCGAAGGCCGGCCCAATCTCGGCGGCGTCCTCAAGGGCACCGGCGGCGGCCGCTCGATCATGCTGACGGGCCACATCGACGTGGTGCCTCCGGGTGCCGCACAACACTGGGCGACCGACCCCTTCGAACCGGTCCTGAAGGACGGCTTCGTGCATGGCCGCGGAACAATCGACATGAAGGGCGGCGTCGCCTGCATGCTGATGGCGGTCGAAATCCTGAAGGGCCTCGATGTGCCGCTTTCCGGCGATATCGTTTTCACCACCGTGGTGGACGAGGAGATCGGCGGCATGGGCTCGCTCGCCATGGTCGATCGCGGCTTCCATGCCGATGCCGGCATCATGACGGAACCGACCGCCAACAAGATCGCCCCCCTTTGTCACGGCATCCTGTGGGGCAAGATCATCATCGACGGCATTGGCGGCCATGCGGAACTGACGCCGAATGCCTGGTATTCGGGCGGTCCGGTCGACGCCGTTCAGCTCTGCCGGCAGATGCTCGACGGCATCGACATCCTCAACCGCCGCTGGATGTTCGATCCGAAGAAGAACCATCCGCTGATGGACCAGCCGAACCAGATTATCGTGACGCAGGTGAGCGCCGGCGAACACCCGTCTTCCATGGCCGGTCGGGCGGAAATCATCATCGACGCCCAATATCTGCCGAGCGAGAAGGACGAGTTCGCCCTTGGCGGAAACGTCAAGCGGGAGATCGAGGAACACGTCTTCAACGTCTGCCAGGTCGATCCCTATCTTCGCCTTCACCCAGCGCGGGTGGAATGGATCCTCGATGCCGATTGCGCGGAAATCCCGGCCGATAATCCCTTTGTGCAGACGTTCCAGGAGGCGGTGAAGGCCGCAAACCTGTCTCCGACCCTCTCAGGTTTTGGCGCCCATAGCGACATCGGCCTGCCGAGCGGGCTTGGCAACACGCCCACAGTCAATTTCGGGCCGGGCGACCCGGCACAATCGCATCAACCCAACGAACGCGTCTCCGTGCGCGACCTGGTCGATTGCACGAAAGCCATAGCGCTCGCCGTCGAACGCTGGTGCAGGTGATGGAATTCAGCGGATTTCCAGGTCCATCACCATGCCGAAGACCGGCACATTGCGGGCCGACCAGCCGTCGCCATCCGCTGTGAGGCCGAGTTCCGAACATAGCCTGTTCTCGCCGCCCGACGGGTTTGACGTCTGCTGGTGCATGCCGGTGAGGAAGGATTGGGAAAAGCCGTCATCGAAGGGAGCGGGTGTCAGGCAGGCGACAGCTTTGTAGAAACGGTCGCGATGCTCCGGGTTCGTTGCCGAGAAAGATTGGAAAACGCCGCGCAGCCCATCGAGCTTTGCCTGGCAGAATGCCGCCATGTCAGCGTCGTAGCGGCAGCCGAGTTCGGTGGAATATTGCACTCGGCACTGCGGGTCGGCGAGGTTCTTGAGGCAGGCCGGCAGCCGCCCTGCGAAGGCTTCGGCCTCGTTCTTGTCCCAGTTGTTGTCGGCGGGGCTGCCCTCGATCGTTTCCGGCGACTGGTGCAGCCGCGCGCCGGTCTCGGGGTCGTAGCGCAGCATGTCCCATTCGGCGGCGATGAAGCCGGACGTCAGCGGCCCGAACCCGCTCACCTGGCGGATCTTCGCCTGGAAATCGCTGACATCCTTGCGGAAGCTCCAGTCCTGCACCTTGCGCGGTCCGGTGGCGAGCGCCACGCGGTCGGCAACGGTGCGCATCGGCGGCACGCCGAGCCGCAGCATGACCCATGCATCGCGCTGGAACGCGCTCTGCTGCACGCGTCGTTCGGACCAGCTCTTGTCCGCAAGGCCCGCTTCCGCAACATCGGGATCCAGCAATTCGTCGAGCCGCGCCTCGGCCATCGCCTGGCGGCAGGCCTCAGGGCCTGCGGGATTCGCGCCGGCAAGCGCGCATTGGCGCTCGCTGAACGTTTCCCAGGCGGCCTGCGATGCGGCCAGTTGTGAGCGTTGTGTCTCGGCCTTTTCCTGCGCGATCTTGCCGGTGGCGGCGAGGTCCGCGACATGGGCGTCAAGCTGGCGAAGGGTGAGGGCGAGCGCTTCCGCTTGAGCGGCGGATCGCCAGGCCGCGCACCGCTCCGGCGCCACAGCGTGTTTCTCGCAGTCGGATACCTCCTGGGCAAGCGCCGGGGCAGCCATCGAGACCATGGCGACGAACAGGCCGGTTGCAAGACGGCTCATAGGCCGGCCTCCTCAAGGGCTTTGACAACGCGTTGCAGGTGATCGGCATAGTCCGGGTCGCGTGCCGGATCGGAGACAGCGGCATCCTCGCGATATTGCGAGAACGCGCTTTCCACGGAGAGGGCGTAGAGTTCGGTGTCTCCAGAGCCGATCGCATTGTTGTTTTCGTCGAACGTCCAACCGACGAGTTTGCTGCAAAGTGCGGTTTCGCGCTCGGGCAGCGTCTCGATATCGACCGTCTTCACCTGCGCATCGCCGCCCGCCGGCTGGGCGATAAAGGTGAGCTTGCTGACGGTTTCCGCATTGTCCGGCGCGAAGACCGCAAGACCCGCACCCTTGCCGCCTTCCGCGATGCAGCCCGCCATGCCGTAGACCGAATGGGACTGGAAACTGGAGAACAGCGACGCCGTGCGGCCATCGCGCTGATAGCCGGCGGCGATGGTGCGCTTGATATCGAAGACGCTCTGGCAGGCCTTGGCGACGGGCGGATCCAGCCGGCAGCCGAGCTCTATGGAATAGTTGATGCGGCAATCGGCCTTGCCGAGGTCGCGCATGCATTCGGGGAAGCTGGCGGCGAGCGCTTGCAGGTTGGCGTCGCTGGCGCTGATCGGTGCGCTCTCGATGAGGGGCTGTCCGTTTTCCGGGTGGTATCGCCAGGCGTCCCAATCCGTGGCGATGGCCTTCGCGGTCTCCGCTTCGAAGCCGCGCGCCGCCAGCGCCTTCTCGACCAGCGTCGCGCCGTAACGCTTCTTTATGTACCAGGTGTAATCGCCGAAGCCGAAGGCGCGGGGGGAATATTGCGAGTCGGCGAGCGTGTCGAAATCCGGTTCGAGCCCGCCCTCCGCCTGCGCCTCGCCTTCTTCCGGCGGCACGATGCCGAGAAGCCCGTCGAGTTCCTTCATCCGCTGCCAGGATGTCCAGCGCAGGCATTGCAGGCCCTGGATGACCCCGACGATGCCCTCTTGCCCGGCGAAGTAATCGCAGGTTGCCTTGCGATAGGCGAGCCAGGCTTCCTGCGCGGCGCGCACTGCGTCCGGTTCCGAGGAGGCGGCGAGCACGGCGGCAAGCCGGCTTTCCACCTCGCCGTCCAGCCCGCCGCCCATGGCCGCCAGGCAGGCTTCGATTTTCAGGTTGCCGGTATCCTTGCATTCCGCCGGCGTCTCGAAATTCTCGACGATCCCGCCGGCCGCTGCCGGTTCCGCGAGCGCGCCGAGAAGCATAGCTATGAAAAGGCGTTTCATCGTCTTCTCCCTTCGCAGACCGTCAATGGCATCGGAACCCCGCCGGCACGGCGTCATAGATCTTGAGCGCGTGGATCGTTTCGAGCGTCAGCCCGCCTGACTTGAGCCGCGCCTGCCGCTGGAAGGCCCCGACCGCGTCGGGCAGTTGTTCCGGGCTGGCGACGTTGATTCCCGTCTGCGTCAGCGCTTGGGTCAGCGCGGTTTTCCCGTGGTCGGAGAGGTAGGGCATCAGGTCCTGCGAGGTGAGCGTCGATCCGGCTTCGAGGTCGCCGAGATCGCGGGCTCTCGAAATCAGCTGGAGCGCGTGCGCCACATCCGGCTTCGCCATGCCGCATCCGGCGAGATACATGATGCCGAGCGCGTTGATGGCGGCCGGGTGGCCCTTGTCGGCGGCTGCCTGATAGTGCTCCAACGCCTCGGTCAGGCGCTCGGCCTTTTCCAGGGCGCGGGCGAGATTGTGCTGGAGCCGGGCGCTTTGCGGTTCGCCGGCAACGGCTTCGAGGCAGGCGGGCACGGCCTTCACGGCGTCGATATCTTCGAAGGTGATGCCCTTGAGGCCGACGAAATTGCGCGCGTCGACCGCAAGCCGGTCGCACTCCGTAATGCTCGGCGGGCGGAAGAACAGCGTGCGGCTGGTCTGCACCAGATATTCGGGCTTCTGCACGCCGTTGGTGCTGGCCAGCACGTCGCCCGCGGCAAGGCGGAACATTTCCGACACTTCCAGCCCGGGCTGGTCGATGAAGCGCAGCAGGCTTTCGGTATAGGGGCTGTGCTCGCCGCGGCCATCGGAGGCGACCTGGCCCGCCGCCGTGGCAAAGGCCACGACGCGGAAATATCCGGCACTCGCTGCCCCGGCCACCGGCTTGGGCAGATCGATCCGGGCAAGTCCGCGCGATCCGCCGGCGCCGTGCACCAGGCCGCTGAACGGATTGTCGCGGCAGGCATCGAGTACGATGATCTTGGCCGCATCCGGCTTTGCCTTCGCCTCGATGGCCGCGAGGATCGTATCGACTGCTATGAGGTCGTCCCGCCGTCCGTTGCGGGCGAGGTCGACCGGCACGATGAAATTGCGACCATCCAGCTGGAGGCCGTGGCCGGCATAGAAGACGAAGATCACGTCGGCGCTGGAAAGGTCCTCGGCAAAGCGGCGGATCGTCTCCTGCAGGGCATCCTTCGGCTGGTCGATCGCCGTGTGCAGGCGAAAACCGAGGCCGCCGAGTTTTTCGGCCATCGCCTTGGCATCATTGGCCGGGTTGGCGAGCCGGCTTGCCGATTGGTACGTGGCGTTTCCGATAACGAGGGCAACACCATCGAATGCGCCATGCGAGGCGGACACCTGCGCTCTGGAGGTCGATGCGCCGGCAATCAGAAGCAGGAATAGCGCGATGATAAAGTGGAGACCTGCATGTCTTTCGGGGCGTCCCAGCATGCTTTCTGCTCCGCATTACGCGCACCCGGTTCGCAGGCGCGCCACCTCGGTCCGCTCATCAGGCTGCCTATAGAAACCGAAAAAATGCGAAGAGGCAATCGACGGAGCAGCCCTTCGGTCGGTCGCGATGGACATTTTAGGAGATGGGTCGATCAGCGTGCCGACATGATTTCCGGGATCATGCGCTGCGCCACCGGGCGCAGACGCTCGGCCTCCATCGTCAAGAATGAACACGTCGATGCGGCCTTGAGAGCCGCTCCCTAGTGATCGAAATGCAGCAAAACGAAAGCCTGGCCGTTCCGGGTGCCGACATTCGTGCGATCGGCGAGGCGTTGGACGAGAACCGCGGATACGTTCGCCATCGCACGCGCCACGGCGTCGTCGTCCGCTTCGAGCCAATCCTCGATCTCCGGCGCCTCGACGCCGGCGAGCACCAGCGGCGGGCCGCTGTGCAGGATCTCCACGTCGAAGTTCAACTCGTCGAAACGGGCGCGAACGGCCACTGCGCGCCGGTCCTCTCCGGCGGCCGCAATGAGTTCCGTGGCCTCGATAGCCGCCAGCGCTGCCCGGCTGACCACGTCGCGACGCGCTGCCCATATGCCGCCCTGTTCCTCGACGAATTCGGTGACCGGGGTGATGAGGTCGGCTTCCTCACCCAGCTCGCGCTGGGCCACCATTGAGGTGCCGATGCGAAACAGCAGGTTGAGCACGATCGCCACGAAGCCCGCCATGACGAAGCCGCTGCCGACGAAATGGCGCGCCGAAGCCGGAACGCTTTCGGCAAGCTCAGGGATGAGCATGACCGTCAGGCCGACAAAAAGCGACAGCCCGATCATGAAGATGCTTCGGCTGTCGATGGCACGAGACGTGGCAAGCTCGATGCCGGAGACGATGAGGAAGGCGGCGGCGTAGACCTGGATGGCCCCGATCACCGGAGTGGGAATGATCGTCAGCGCCAGCGTGGCTTGCGGCAGCAAACCGACGATGGCGATAGCCGCGGCCGCGACGATGCCGATCCAGCGCGAGGTCGAGCGGGTGGCGTGGCTCAAGCCGATATTGGCGGAGGAGGCGCCGGTCGGCATGGCGCCCAGCAATCCCGACAGCACGTTTCCGATGCCGTTCGCCATCACGCCGCCACCGGCCGTCTTCATGTCCGGCCGGTGCCAGTCTGCGTCGTCCATGCGGTCGACGATGACGGTGCTGGCGAAGGTGTCGAATTGTCCGAGAAGGCCGACGACCACGATGACGGCAAGCAAGGCAAAATCGAAATTGAACACGGGTGCCGGGAGCACGGGCAATGCGAGCACCGGCGCGGTGGCGAACAATTCGAGCCCGGTCAGCCGTCCGCACAGGGCGGCAACGACAACGCCGGCGACGATGCCGGCGGCGAGGCCGAAAAGCTTCATCTTGCTGCTGCCCCACACCGACAGCACAACGACCGTCGTCAGCGTGACGCCGGCGATCAAGGCGCTGAGCGGATCGACCTGGAAGCTTTCGCTGATGCCCAGAGACTGCCGCGCGGCCCCTTGAATGAGCGACAAGCCGCCCATGCAGACGACGACGCCGAGCACCGTCGGCGGAAACAGCGCGCGCAGATGCGGGATGAGCCGGCTGAGCCCCATCGCCGGCAGGCCCGTGGCAAGGCCCAGCATCAGCATGCCGCCGACACCGTAATCACGCAGCACGACGGCGACGAAGGGCACCATGATCGGGCCGGGGATATGCACGATCAGCGCTCCGGCGCCAATGCGCCCGCCCCACGCCTGCAGGAAGGTCGCAATCGCCATGCCCAGGATCGAGCAGGTGAGAAAGGTCTGGGTCTCCGCCACGGACAATCCGCCGAGCTTGGCGGCGGCCAACGCGTAGGTCGACAGCGCGATGGCCATCACCGCATGCTGGCCCGCCAGCGCCAGAAGCGCGCCGCGCGGCAGCGCGTCGGAATTGGCATAGACGATGTCTGAAGGTTTGCGTCGTGCGCGTGCGGCAGGAAGCCTGAAGTTTTTCAGGTCGAATGCGGATGAAAACATAAATTCTCTGCTTGCATGGGAAAGAACAATTCTTGTCACATTCACCGATAGGGCGTGTGCTGACAATGTCTCACGGCCACCAAGCTCGCCCAATATAGGGGCGTTCTGCCCGCTGCTTCCGTCCATCCCCTCCAGCCGGCGCCGGTCCCGGAAAAAGCCGCCTTCAGCGATGGCTTCTTGCGATCATCGCGATGATGGTATCGTAAAGTTCCGCCTGCGCCTGTTCGGCCGTGATCTCGCCTGTCGTTGCGGCATTGGACAAGGCATCGGCCGACCCGAGCATGGCCCAGAAAGCGGCACGCGAGATGCCCTTGGAGCCTGTGAAGGGCGCGAATATCTTCCGGCACTTCTCGATGAAGGCCAATTGATAGTCCCACTTGACGGTCGCCAACTCGGGCGACCCGGCGAGTCCTGCCAGTACACCGGGAATCTCGCGTCCCTGGGACAGGACGCATTCGACATAGGACGAGGCGATGACCCGCGCGATCGCCTCCAAGGTCGGCGCACTGGCCTCGATCGCAGCATCGATCACCGCTGTCTGGCGCAGGTCGAAATCCTGATAGAGCGCAGTCAGCAGGCCATTTCGCGTCCCGAAATGGTCGTAGATCACCGGCTTGGTAACGCCAGCCTCCGCAGCCATGCGCGGCAGCGTTAGCGCGTCAGTACCTTCCTCGCGCACGATCCTCCATGCCACGTCCAGAAGCTGGTGCAGCCGATCCTCTCGGCTCAGCCGTACACGCTTCGCGGCAGCCGGCGGTTCTGTGGATGTGTCCGACATGGTATATACCAAAAGTAACCTACTTGAGGTATATGGGCGCGCTTCTTCGAACGCAAGCCGTAACTATGCGGGAGACGAAGCCTGCGGCTTTCCTGTGTTTTCACAGCGGGATGGTGCCGTTTTCCTCACCGTCCCAATATTGAACACGCGCACCCCGGACATTGATCAGCACCAGCCCCGGCGTTTCCGCTCCCTGCGCAAACCAGCGTTCGAGGTCAGGCACCCAGTGCCGCTCGAATTCGGCCTTGTCGCGAATGATGCGGGCCTCACCCTCGATGGAGATGAACATCCCGGGTTTGCCGAGCAGGCTGGGCGGCTCCGTAAAGGAAAGGGAAACCTGCGGATCGCGGCCGATATCGGTGACCTTATTCGTATCCTCAAAGGAGAAGAACCAGGAGTCGCCGTCGTATTCGACATCGCCGTTGCTGCTCATCGGCCGGTTGGAAATCGCACCGGACGCGCCATGCGTCGACATCATGCAAAAATCGATCTTCTTGAGTTTGCGGGCAATGTCGGGAAGCGTTGTCGATGACATGGCGGTGACCTTCGCAAAGGAACATGGACGAGACGGATCGAACAGGGAATGGGGTGAGACGTCGAAAGTTCCTTTGGATGGTCAGGATGGGAGCAGCGCGTTCGGGTCGAGAACGGCGTCATTGAGAGTATCCCACCAGTCTCTGATCGGATCTGCATATCCATGAAGGCGGGCAGGGGACAGAGTTTGCAGCGGCAGACATGCCCTGAAAACTCGTCAGCTCTTATGGAGTGAATCATGCATACCGAACACGAATTGGGAATCAGCAGGCGCAATATGGTGCTTGGAGCGTCCGCCGGAATTGCTGCAATGGCAGTCGCTTCGGGCGCCGTGGCCGCTCAAGAAACGCGCCGCGACAATCAAGACACGAAGGGAGAACTGGCTGGCAAGCGCGCCCTTGTGACGGGCGCCTCGCGCGGGATCGGTGCCGCGATCGCTTTGGCGCTCGCAGACAAAGGCGCGGATGTCGTTATCACCTATTTGAAATCGACCGACAAAGCCGCCGCGGTTGTCCGGGCGATTGAAGAGAAGGGCGGGCGCGGTATGGCCATTCAGGCCGACAGCGGCGACTCGGCGGCCGTGAAGCGCTCGGTCGAGGAAACGGTAGCAGGGCTCGGTGGCCTCGACATCCTGGTCAACAATGTCGGCAACGCCCGCTTCGGGGCATTCACCGACCTGACGCTTGCCGACATCGATACGCTTCTGGCCGTCAACGTCCGTGCGGCGGTGCTGGCCACACAGGCGGCGATCCCGCATCTCGGGCAGGGCGGACGCATCATCACCACGGGTTCGAATGCCGCAGAACGCGCCCCGTTCACCGGCATTGCAGGATATTCGCTGACCAAGTCCGCGCTGCTCGGCTTGACGCGCCACCTCGCCCGCGAACTCGGCCCGCAAGGCATCACCATCAATCTGGTTCAGCCGGGACCGACGGATACCGACCTCAATCCGGACAACGGCAGTGAACTGGCCCTCATGAACCGCCGGCTGACATCGCTCGGTCGCTACGGCGAGCCGGCCGATATAGCGGCCGTCGTGGCTTTCCTGGCAAGCCCCGCTTCGAGCTTCATGACCGGTTCGGTCGTCACGGTGGATGGCGGGTACAACGCCTGAAGAGCGACGACGTGCATGCGGGGACGCCTTGCGCGCCTCCGCATGCGGCTAGTTGAAAAACACGGAAAAACAGGTGATTGAGATGGATTTGACACGACGTCGCTCCCTGCAAATCGGACTTGCGTGCCTCGCCTCCCTGCCGGTCGCCGGACTGTCTTCGTCGATGGTGTGGGCCGAGGAAGCGGGTGACAGATACAGGACGGACAACGGCGAGATCGTCGTCGTTCCGATCGGGGACGCGAGCTTCGTCCTGACCGTGCCCGGCCTGGTGATCTACAACGATCCGGCCGGTGGTCGGGCGTTGTTCGCGGGCCAGCCGACGCCCGGATTGGTGTTGATGTGCCACGAACATATCGACCATTTCGACCTGGCCACCCTGCAAGAGGTCATCGGCCCCGAGACAAGGTTGGTGGCCAATCCGGCCACGGTCGAGAAGCTTCCGGCGGAGCTCAAGGCGAGGGCAACGGCGCTGGCGAATGGTGGGATAACAACGGTCGGCCCCGTCCATATCGAGGCGATCCCGGCCTATCATCTGGTGCCGGAATACATGCGCTATCACCCACAGGGCCGCGACAACGGCTACGTGCTGACCGTCGACGGCCGCCGCATCTACATATCCGGCGATACCGACGCCACGCCGGAAGTGCGGGCGCTGAAAGACATCCACATTGCCTTTCTGTCGATATCACCCTGGACTTTGACGCCGGAGCAAGGCGTCTCCGCCGTCGCATCGTTCAAGCCGGATTTCGCCTATCCGTACCACTACCAAAGTGTCCGCGATCGGGATGCTTTTGCCGAGGGCGTTCGGACCAGGGGCGGGCGCACGACGGTCGTTGTGCGAAACTGGCATGGTTGACCGGAGGATCGCCTGATCGATCCGGATCAGGCGCCATATGTGGGGGTGGGATGACGAAGGAAGCCCTGGTCATCCCACGCCTTTCGATCAGGCAGCGCCGATCAACTCTTCGCTTTTCGCCCAAAGCTGCCTGGCCCTGTCGGCATCGAGCGCATAGGACCGGACACCGCCTGCAAACGGGTTGGGCGTGTCATTGATCGGCGTGATCGCGCAATCTTCGAGATAGTGTCCGCCGATCTCGTCCTTGTCGGCCACGACTGCGGCCCAGACCGAGGTTGCGGCCGCCTGCGCGATTTCCTTCAGCTCTGCCGGTGCAAGGCCCGCATCGGCACGCGCTTTGCCAACGGTCGCAAAGAGGCCCTGCAACTCTTCCTGCGAGAAATTGCGCGGGAGATCCGTCAGGCTGTTGCCCGGCATCACCGAGGCCGCCCGGACGCCGCGACCGCGATGCCGCCTGTCGAACTCCACCGCGAAGAGGGCATTGGCCGTCTTCGACCGCCCGTAGGCGACAAAAGGATCATAGGCCTGTTGCGCGAAGTTCGGATCGGCCAGGTCGATATCGGCAACGCGATGCGCCTGCGACGACAGCACCACCAGGCGCCCGCCATCGACGAGCAGCGGCTCGATCCGATTGATCAAGGCGAAATGACCGAGATGGTTGGTCCCGAACTGGACGTCGAAGCCATCGACCGTATGACCGAACGGCGTTGCCATGACGCCGGCATTGGCGATAATGGCATCGAACGGCCGCCCGTCCGCCAACAGCGCGTCCGCGCAGGCGCGAACGCTTTGCAAGGATGCCAGATCGAGCGCGATCAGCTCCAGGCTGCCACCGCCCTGGGAGGCGGCATCGCGAGCCGCGGCGGTGGCCGTCTCTGCCTTGGCGAGGTCCCGGACCGCCGCGACGACGCTGGCGCCATGGGATACCAGCGAGCGGGCGGTCTCCAGCCCGATGCCCGACGATGCACCCGTCACGAGGAACCGCTTTCCCTTGAGGTCGACGCCGGAAAGCACCTCGTCGGCGGTCGATTTTGCACCAAATTTCTCAGTCATTTCCTGTCCTTCGATTGGGCTTGTGAAAATTCGGATCTGCTTCGCGCGTCTCTTCGACGCTCAGATTCCAAGGCCGCCGGCCATGTTTATCGTCTCGCCGGTGATGTAGCCCGCATGGGGTCCGGCGAGAAAGCAGACGGCCTCCGCCACTTCTTCCAGGGTTGCAAAGCGACGGATCGGATGCAGGTCCAGGAAGGCGTCGAGGGGAGGGAGCTCGCCGGCCACGTCCTTGTTCATGTCCGTGGGCATGGCGCCCGGCTGCAGGACGTTCACCGTGATATTGCGGGGGCCGAGGTCGCGCGCGATGCCCTTCGCATATCCGATCAGCGCTGCCTTGGTTCCGGCATAGTCGGCGACACCCTTGAAGGGCACATAGGAGCCGAGGAGGGAGCCGATGAAGATGATCCGGCCACCGTCCGTCAGCCTGGACGCGGCTGCGCGGGTGTTGGCGATCGAGCCCAGGACGTTGACCTGCCACTGTCGATTGTACTTTTCCTCGTCGAGGTTGGGATCGTCCACCAACTGGCCCTGGGTGGCGATGCCGGCATTGTTGACCAGGATGTCGAGCTTGCCGAATTCGGCGATCACCTTGTCGATCAGCGGCCTGGCGGAGGAAAGATCAGCCTGGTCGCTCTTGATCGCAATCGCGCGAACACCCTTCGCCTTGAGCACCTCCACGACGGCCTCGGCTTTTTCGGCAGAGGCCGCATACGTGATCGCAACATCTGCCCCCTGACGGGCAAACGCTTCCGCCGTGGCGGCACCGAGGCCGCGCGAACCGCCCGTGATGAGCACGACCTTGCCTTCAAATATCTTCGTCAAAACATATTCCTTCCTGACGTGGACCGTTAACGTAACAGTCATTACGATAACGATTGGTATGAAATATTGACGATCGCTGTCAAGTGGTTTATTAATGCTCGTTATGAAAAAGGCCGGATTGAACTAATGGGACGCCATCGCGAATTTGACGTCGAAAAAGTGCTCGATGCAGCCCTCTGCGTGTTCTGGCGCAAGGGCTATGAGGGGGCGTCCTATGCCGACCTGACGGAGGCTGCCGGCGTGGAGAGGCCGGCCCTCTATTCCGCATTCGGCAACAAGGAGGCGCTCTTTCGCCGAGCGCTGGAGCGTTACTACGAGCGATATCTGGACTACATTCCGGATGCCCTCCAGCTCCCGACATCGCGTGAAGTTGCTGAGCGCATGCTCTACAGGGCCGCCGACCTCAACACCCGCTATCCGAGCCATACGGGTTGCCTCAATATCAACGGCGCCCTGGCCGTATCGGACGAGGCGGAATCCGTGCGGCAGGCACTGATAGACGTTCGCGCGGCGGGTGAAGTGCAGTTTCGAGAACGCTTCGAACGGGCAAAGGCCGAGGGCGATTTGCCGGAGACGGCAAAGCCTGATGCCCTTGCCGCCTTCCTGATGGCGGTACTCCACGGCATGGCCGTACAGGCCAAGGCCGGCTTCAGCCGCGACGTGTTGGAAGCCGTCGCCGAGCAGGCGCTTTCCACCTGGCCTGCTGGTGGCCTGCGGCAAGGATGACCGCTATGCCCGTCGAGGAGCCTGCCAAAATCCGCAACCTCGCTGGGTCGTGCCAGTGCGGATCCGTGACCTATGAGGTCGCGGACGCGTTCGTCTTCGCCGTAAATTGTCATTGCTCACTCTGCCGACGCGCGACAGGCGCGGCGTTCAAGCCTCTTGCCGGCATAGAGCGCGAGAAGTTGCGCATCACGAATGGAGCGGACAAGATTCAAATCTTCGACGCGGGTAGCTGGCATGACGAACGATGCAAGGCGTGCGGCTCGTTCCTCTTTGCCGTCGTACGGGACGGGGCGTTTGCCCATGTCGCCATGGGAACCTTGGTCGACACTCCATCGATACGGCCAAGCGCCCATGTGTTTGTCGGCTCCAAAGCGCCGTGGTTCGATATCACGGACGACCTGCCGCAATATGACGAAGGCATCATCGTCAAGGAAAACTGAAGCCCTATTTCTGGGTTGATCGGTGCACAACTAGTTGATTGGGCTCTTCTCAAAATTTATGTGCCAATCACTACAAAATGATGCTTTCGGCTTTTGGATGTCTAGCACCGATGATGGCGCCGAAGTTTCAGGAAGGACGCCGCAGTCTCTCCGGAGCCAATACCATCACGGCGGTGGCCTATGATGTGGGCTATGAAAGCATCTCACAGCTTAACCGCGACTACCGCCGCCTGGTCAACCTGACGCCAAGCGACGATGCGGCAACCCTGCGTGCCACGCTGAGGCGTGAGCCCGACCAGGTTCAACCGTTTGCTTCCTCCAACGGAGGTTGAAAGCGAGTGCCCCAGACCGCACGCGCCGTCGGCCGGCGCGTGGAAATGGAAGGTGGACTTGCCGATACCGGGAGGCCGGGTTACACGGGACGGGTTCTGCCATGCCGCCTCCCGGGCGTCGAAGCGATTGCCAAGGTGACGAGCTTGTCCTCTGATGACACGAAGAATCCCGACGATGCCGATCCGCTGATGGTGCGGTCGGTGGAGAAGGCGTTCCGGGTGCTTGAAGCCTTCGACGGCACGAACCGCAGCCTCAGCCTCGCGCAGATCGGCGCCAATGTTGGGCTCGACAAGAGTGCAGCGCAGCGCTTCACCCACACGCTGAACAAGCTTGGTTACCTCCAGAAGGACCCGGTGACCAAGCGCTTCGAGCTCAGCCTGCGCAGCCTCGAAATGGCGCGTCATTTCATCACCGCCAATCCGCTCGTCAACCAGGCCATGCCTTATCTCCTCCACCTCAGCCGCGAGACGGAGGAGGCGGTGAACCTGACGCTGCCGGATGGCGCGGAGATCGTCTTTGCCGCCCGCTTCATGAGCCGGCACATGCTGAACACCGATGTCGTCGTCGGCACGCGCATGCCTGCCTTCTGCACGGCGCCCGGCCGGGCGATTCTTTCACGGTTGCCGCTCGCGGAAGCCCGGTCGCTGCTCGAACGCTCGCCGTTACAGGCCTTTACGCCGCAGACGGTACACACGGTCGAGGCCCTTGTCGAACGGCTGGAAACCGCGCGCAATGTCGGATACGCGACGACCTGGGGCGAGTTCTTCCCCGGCGATCTCTCGGTCGCCGCTGCCGTCCTTGACCAGACCGGGCGTCCGGTCGCCGCTGTCAATATCGGGGTCTCCAACGCGCGTTATACCCCGGAAAAGGCGGAGGAGATTTTTGCGCCTCTGGTAGTCGCTGCGACGCGCTCGATCTCGCAGGCATCCTCCACCTTCTAGCCACTCGATTTTCTACGTTTTCCACAACCCGACGGGCGTCCGCCGGTCGATTTTACACGTCGTGAAAAATTCCGTTGACAGTTTCATGTATTGCAATACGATACAAAGTATCAAAATACGATACGATGGACATCATGACAAACTTCATCCTGACGGAACAGCGCGGCGCGTGCCGTGTGATCACGCTTAACCGCCCCGAGGTGCTCAACGCCTGGCATTCGCCGATGCGATCCGCTCTGATGGACGCGCTGGAGTCGGCCGAGCAAGACGCGTCCGTCGGCGCGATCATCATCACCGGGGCCGGCGAGCGCGCCTTCGGCGCAGGGCAGGACCTGAACGAGACCAAGACCTTCGATCCGGACCGTGCAGAACTGTGGATCGGCGAATGGGAGCGGCTCTACGATCGCATCCGCAGCCTTTCCAAGCCGCTGATCATGGCGCTGAACGGTCTTGCGGCGGGCTCGGCCTTCCAGGTGACGCTGCTCGGTGATTTCCGCATCGGCCATGATGGCGTGAAGATGGGGCAGCCGGAGATCAATTCCGGCATTGCCAGCACGACCGGGCCCTGGATCATGATGGAAATGATCGGCCTAGCACGGACCACCGACCTGACGCTGAGCGGCCGCATGATGGAGGCGGCCGAATGCGTGGCGATCGGCCTGATCAACCGCATCGTTCCTCGTGATCAGGTGCTCGAAGCGTCGCTGGCGCTGGGCGAAGAGCTTGCCGCCAAGCCGCGGCTTGCCATGAAGCTCAACAAGCAGCGCTTCCGCGAAGTCACCGAAGCCCGCTTTCGTGATGCGCTTGCGGCGGGCGTGCGCAACCAGCGCATCGCCTATGAGGATGGTGAGCCGAACCGCATGATGGAGCAGTTTCTCGCGTCGAAAGGGAAGGCGAAATCCGGCTGAGCCGGACACTGGACCAGCCTTTCAAATTCAATGATTTTTCAGGACTGTAGCGTGGAAGACCAAGGTTTCATTTCTCGCCTGCCGGCCCGGGCCGCTGCTTCGCCCGATGCCATCTATGCGACTTTCGACGGCGAACCGATCACATTCGCAGACCTGCACCGCAAGTCGGATAGCGTGGCGGTTGAGCTGCGCCGCTTGGGGGTCGCGAAGGGCGACCGCGTGGCGCTCATGCTGCGCAA
Source organism: Shinella sp. BE166 (assembly GCF_051201095.1). Taxonomy (NCBI): domain Bacteria; kingdom Pseudomonadati; phylum Pseudomonadota; class Alphaproteobacteria; order Hyphomicrobiales; family Rhizobiaceae; genus Shinella; species Shinella sp. BE166. The sequence continues at coordinate 110,397 of NZ_JBPEHL010000001.1, forward strand.
CAGCCCCGACAGCCTCGCCGTGCTTTTCGCCATCGCCAAATGCGGTGCCGTCTGGGTGCCGGTGAATGTGCAACTGCGCGGCGACGGGCTGAAATACATCCTGGAACATTGCGATCCGCGCGTCGTCTTCGCCAATCGCGATCTCTTCCCGAACATTCTGGAGTGCGGTGCCGACACGAATGCGTTCCAGCTTATCGCCGAGACGGGGGATGGGGGCTCATTGGACAAGCTTGCTGGCGGCGATCACGTCTTCAGCGAGCAGTTGCCATCAGCCGACGATCTCTTCGCGCTCAACTACACATCCGGCACGACGGGCCGCCCCAAGGGCGTCTGCGTCACGCATCGCATGCTGCGCTACGCGTCGGAAGGCGCCATGCTCTGCTCGGATGCGCGCGATGGCGACGTCTTCTTCGTCTGGGAGCCGCTTTATCACATCGGTGGTGCGCAGCTTATCCCGATCCCGCTTCTTCGCGATGTCACGCTGTCCATGGTGCAGCGCTTCAGCGCCAGCCGGTTCTGGGATCAGGTCCGCCAGTGCGGCGCGACGCAGATCCACTATCTCGGCGGCGTCCTGCAAATCCTTTTGAAGCAGCCGGAAAGCGAACGCGACCGGGATCACAGGGTGCGTGCCGCGTGGGGCGGCGGCTGCCCGCGCGATATCTGGCGCGCCTTCGAGGAACGCTTCGGCATGCCGCTTCGCGAGTGCTACGGCATGACGGAATCCTCCAGCATAACCACCTTCAATGCCAGCGGCGTGCTCGGCTCGGTCGGCACGCCCGTGCCGTGGCTTTCGGTGGAAATCCTCGATGAACAGGGTTCGCCCGTGGCGGCGGGCGTACACGGCGAGATCGTCGTCCATCCGCGTCAGGCGGGCGCGGTCTTCGCCGGCTATTTCCGCAATGAAGAGGCGACCGCCAAGGCGCTGAGGCCGGATGGATTCCACACCGGCGACCTCGGCATGCTCGACGCGGACGGAAACCTCTATTTCCTCGGACGCTTGACGGATAGCGTGCGCGTCAAGGGCGAGAACGTCTCGGCCTTCGAGGTGGAACATGTCGCGGGCAGTCATCCGATGGTCGAGGATTGCGCGCTGATCGGCGTCAAGGCGGAGATCGGCGAGCAGGAAATCAAGCTGTTCATCAAGCCGAAAGAGGGCGCCGATATCAATTATTCCGCCTTTTCCGATTGGCTTGCGCAACGGCTGGCGCCGTTCCAGAACCCACGCTACCTCGCCGTGGTCGAGGATTTCGAGCGCACGCCGAGCCAACGCATCATGAAGCACCGGTTGCCTGTCTCCGTCGACGGTAGCTGGGACAGGCTGCACGGGACCGGTCGATGAAGCCCTGCAAAACCCACACAACCGCATACTCCGAGGGGAGACAGTCAGTATGAAGGCCGCCGTTCTCTACACGTTCAACGAAGACCTCGTGATCGAAGACGTACCGATTGCCGATCCGGGTGACCGCGAAGTGCTCGTGCGCATCATCGCGACCGGCGTGTGCCACAGCGACCTCAGCGCCGCGAAGGGCAAGTCGCGGCCGAGGCTGCCGATCATTCTTGGCCATGAAGCGGCCGGCATCGTCGAGCGCACCGGTTCGGCCGTCTCCAAGGTACAGAAGGGCGACCATGTCATCCTCTCCTGGGCGCCGAATTGTGGCGAGTGCTTCTATTGCCACAAGCGCCTGCCGACCATGTGCGACACCTATGGCGATGCGGCCGGTGGTGGCACGCTGTGGAATGGCGCGCGCCGCCTTGGCAGCGCTGAAAAGCCTGTCAACCATTTCACCTGCGTTTCGAGCTTTGCCGAGCTCGCCGTGGTGCCGGAATCCGGCTGTTCGAAGATCGAGAAGGATATTCCCTTCGAGGTGGCCGCCCTTGTCGGCTGCGCGGTGACGACCGGTTTTGGCGCGGTGGTCAACGATGCGCGTGTCGAGGCCGGCGAGGTCGTGGGCGTGATCGGCGTCGGCGGTGTCGGCATCAACGCCATCCACGCGGCGTCGGTTGCTGGCGCGGAGGCCGTCGTCGCCATCGATATCAATCCGGAGAAGGAAGCGGTCGCCCGTTCCTTCGGTGCCACCCATTTCCTGAATTCGGCGACGCAGGACGTTGCCGCCGAACTCAAGGCGCTGAGCCGCGGCCGCGGCCCGGACAGCATCATCGATTGCACCGGGCGACCGGCCGCCATCGCGCTTGCCTATGACAGCGTCCGGCTTGGCGGTTCGGTGATTTCCGTCGGCATCGCCGCAAAGGGCGAAATGGTCTCCCTGCCGGCCTCCACGCTGCCCAACACCCAGAAGCGCATCATCGGCAGCAACTATGGCGGCGGCGTGCCGGAGCGGGATTTCGAGCGCATCCTCGGCCTCTACCGCGCCGGCCGTTACGATCTCGACCGCCAGGTCGGCGCGCGCGTGCCGATCGAACAGATCAATGAGGCCTTCCGCTGGCTGGAGCAGGGCGTGCTGGCGCGCACGCTCGTGTGCTTCGACCGTTGACCACCAGATTTTGAGTGAGACAGACGATGTATCCCGATACCCAACTCTTCATCGCCGGCGAATGGACCCCTGGTGCGAGCGGCGAGACGCTGCCCGTGCTCAACCCGGCGACCGGCAGCGAAATCGGCCGCGTCGCGAAGGCGACGACGGCCGACATGGATCGCGCACTTGCTTCGGCTGCTGCAGCCTTTGAAACGTGGCGCAAGACGATGGCGCGCGACCGCGCGAAACTGCTGCACGCGGCGGCGGATAACCTGCGCGCCCGCATCGAGGACATCGCGCCGATCCTCACCATGGAGCAGGGCAAGCCGCTTGCCGAAGCGCGTTCCGAACTGCGCAATGCCGATGACGTCATCCGCTGGTTCGCGGAGGAGGCCATCCGCTCGTATGGCCGCATCATTCCGGCCCGCAAGGCCGGTGTGCAGCAGATGGTGGTGAAGGAGCCGATCGGCGTCGTCGCGGCCTTCACGCCCTGGAATTATCCGGTCGCCCAGGCTATCCGCAAGATTTGCGCCGCCCTTGCCGCCGGCTGCACCGTCATCCTCAAGGCGGCCGAAGAGGCTCCGGCCTCTTGCGCGGCGATGGTCCGCGCCTTTGCCGATGCCGGTTTTCCGGATGGGGCAATCAACCTTCTCTACGGCGTGCCGTCGGAAATCTCCGAATACCTCATTCCGCATCCGGTGATCCGCAAGGTCTCCTTCACCGGCTCCACGCCGGTCGGCAAACACCTGACGGCACTCGGTGGCGCCCATATGAAACGGGTGACGATGGAGCTCGGCGGACACGCGCCCTACATCGTCTGCGCCGATGCGGACTTGCCGTCCGCCGTTTCCATGCTGGCCGGGCACAAGTACCACAATGCCGGACAGGTCTGCATCGCACCGACGCGCGTGCTGGTCGAAGAGCCAGTCTATGACAACGTCCTAGAAGACTTCGTCACCGCGGCGAAAGCTGTGCGGGTGGGCGATGGCCTTTCCGACGGCATCGACATGGGTCCGATGGCGAACGCTCGCCGGCTCGACGCCATGGACCGCCTGATCGGCGATGCCGTGGCCAAGGGCGGCCGCCTGCTGACCGGCGGCAGCCGCATCGGCAATGCCGGCTTCTTCTTCGAGCCGACGGTTCTGGCCGACGTGCCGCAGGATGCCGCGATCATGAACGAGGAACCGTTCGGCCCGGTGGCGGTTGTTAATCGCTTCAAGACGGTGGACGACGCTATCGGGGAGGCCAACCGGCTGCCCTTCGGCCTTGCCGCCTATGCCTTCACGCGCTCCCAGCGCAACGCCCAGCGTTTCAGCGAAGACATCGAGACAGGCATGCTGTCGATCAATGATTACGGCCTCGCCTATGCGGAGGTTCCCTTCAATGGCGTGAAGGATTCCGGCTATGGCTCGGAGGGTGGGCCGGAGGCCCTGGAGACCTTCCAGACGATCAAGTTTGTTTCACAGACGAATTTATGACGATCACATCAATGAAAATCTTGACAGATATTTTCATTGATGTGAAATTCAAGATGAAGCGAACATACAGGAAAGACTCCAATCCCCATGTCCCAGCAGGCCTATTCCCTTCCGCAGCGCTCGCCCCTCTACCAGGCGCCGCCGTTTGATTACAAAGCCTTCAGCAAGGTCAGCGTGTTCTGCCGTGTCGACGAGGCGGCGATCCGTGCGGCCCTGCCGGCGCAGTTCGAACTGCGCGGCGATGTGATCGAATTCTTCATCATGGACGTGCCGGCGGGCGGCTCGCTCGGCTCCTATGCCGAAGGCGGCATCGTCGTGCCGATGAGCTACCAGGGGCGTCCGGGCGGTCACGTGCTCTATGAGATCGTCACCAATGACGACTCGATGGCTGTCGGCCGCGAGGTCTGGGGTTACCCGAAGAAGATGGGCGAGGTCGCCTGGGCCGCCAGCGAGACGGCGGTAAAGGCGAAGCTTTCGCGCCGCGGCACGTCGCTGATCGAGATCGACTTCAAGGCCGACGGCCCGGCCTTCGAAAAGCCCGCGCTGCACCCACGTTTCCAGACTCGCATCATTCCCTCGCCGGAAAGTGCCGCCGTCGAAACGCAGATCATCGAGAACTCTCTGGGCCAGTCCGAAACGATCCGCCAAGCGCTCGGTACGGCCGAGATCAAGATCGGCGGCAATGCTAACGATCCGTTCTCCGATTTCGAGATTCGCGAGATCGTGGGTGCGGAAATGATCGTCGCCAACTTCGTCCTCGCCTTCGGCAAGATCGTCGGCTGAAGCGCCGGATTATAGGGAACCGTACACATGATGTGTGCAAAAGCGCCCGAAAGGATGTTCAGACTCGATGAAAAGCGGGTCTTCATCACCGGTGGCGGTGGGGGCATCGGCCGTGCAGCGGCGCTGATGTTTGCCGCCTTTGGGGCGCATGTCGTGGTTCTCGATAGGGACCTTTCGGCGGCGGAAGCCGTGCGCCGGGAGGTGGCGGAGGCTGGCGGTGCGGCGACAGCCTCCGCCCTCGACGTCACACATGAGGCCGACATCCTGGCCGTTTTCGCGACCATGGAACGCGAGGTTGGCGGTCTCGACATCCTCGTCAACAATGCGGGTATTTCGATCCGTCGCCCCTCGACCGAGCTTTCGCTGGAGGACTGGAACAGCGTCGTCTCGGTCAACCTGACGGGCATGTTTCTCTGCTCGCGCACGGCCGCGCGGTCCTGGATCGGCCGCGGCGCGCCGGGCGTGGTGATCAACACCGCATCCATCATGAGCTTTTCCGGAGGCGGCCTTCACCCGAACGTCTCCTATCAGTCGACGAAGGCCGGCGTGGTGAACCTCACCCGCACGCTCGCCGTCGAATGGGCCGACAACGACATTCGCGTGAATGCGGTGGCGCCAACCTGGGTCAGGACGCCGCTGATCGACCATCTGATGGCCGACCGGGAGCAGATGGACAAGATCCGCAGCCTGACCCCGCTCAAGCGTCTTGCCGAACCCGAGGAAGTGGCATCCGCCATGATCTTCCTCGCCGGTCCGGCATCGGCAATGACCACCGGCCATGTGCTGGCGGTGGACGGCGGTTATCTCGCGAAATGAGGAGGTCGAAGGAAACGTCTGGTCGTCGCATGCCCAGTCACTCTGGTGAAGAACGCTACAAATAATTTCATGCAGGCGTTGCCGGGATGGGAGTTCCGTGCAACGAATCTCAACAAGCAAAAGGGGAACCTTATGAACAGAACCCGTGTACTTCTTTCCGCCGCAGCGCTGCTGTTTGCCTCCAGCGTTATGCCGGTAATGGCCGATGACATCGTGCTCGGCGGCAGCGCACCGATGTCCGGCGCGCAGGCCGAATTCGGCCAGTCGCAGATCGACGGTGCCCAACTCTATTTCGACCAGCTCAACGAGAAGGGCGGCATTAAGGGCAACAAGGTTGTCTTCCGTCCGCTCGACGACCGCGCCGACCCGCGCCAGGGCACGCTCGTCGCCCAGCAGTTCTGCGATGACAGCGCCGTCATCGGCGTCATCGGCCACATGAACAGCGGCGTCACCATGCCGGCCCTCGACATCTATTCCGAATGCGGCATGCCGCAGGTCGTGCCCGCGACCAATCCGGAACTGATGCGCATGGGCTTCAAGACCGTCGTGCGCCCGGTCGCCAACGACTTCATCCAGGGCGCGCTGCCCGCGAAATACGTCACCGAAAAGCTCGGCCTGAAGAATGCCGTGCTGGTGCATGACAAGACGGTGTTTGGCCAAGGCATTGCGGGCGTGTTCCAGGACAATTTCGAAAAGGGCGGCGGCAAGGTCTCCGGCACCTTCGGCACGAACCCGGAAGATGTCGACTTCTCCGCGCTGATCGCCTCGATCAAGTTGGAAAACCCCGATGTCGTCTATATGGGTGCCGGCATGCCGCAGCTGGCGCTCTTCCTCAAGCAGATGCGCGAACAGGGCCTTAAGGCGCAGTTCATCGGCCCGGACATCGGCTTCACCGTCGATTTCATTACGCAGGTGGGTGCCGCTTCCGCTGAAGGCGCGCTCATGACCTTCCAGCTTCCGCCCTATGATTCCTCGCCGGAACTGAAGGACTTCTCCGATCGTCACCAGGCCCGTTTCGGCCGGGCGCCCGGCCCGTATGCCTCGCTCGGCTTCGCCAACGCCCAGGTCATGGCCGCCGCCGTCGAGAAGGCTGAAACGCTGGACCGCGAAGGCGTGCTCGCCCAGCTGCATGGTGTGACGGTGGAAACGCTGCTCGGCCCGGTCGCCTTCGATGAGAATGGCGAAAACACCACCGCGCCGATGTACCTCTATATCGTCAAGGACGGCAAGTTCGAGCTGATCAAGCAGTAATCAGCCGGACGATTGTTCAATGGGGCCGGCGCAGCCCGTGCCGGCCCGTTGTCATAAAGGCGACCCCCTTGTTCGACTATTTTCTTCAACAGCTGATCTTCGCGCTCGCCATCGGCGCAATCTACGGATTGATCGCCCTTGGCTACACGATGGTCTATGGCGTGATGCGGCTGATCAACTTCGCCCACGGGGAGTTCTTCATGCTCGGCCCGTACGTCTATACGTTCATTTTCAGCGGGCTCATCGGCCTGGGCGGCCTGGCGCCGGTGCTGGATTCCGTCATCGCAATCGTCGCGAGCTTCGTCATCGTCGGCCTTCTCGGCGTTGCGATCGAACGCTTCGCCTATCGGCCGCTGCGCGCCTATGGCCGTCTTGCGCCGATGCTGAGCGCGCTTGGCATGTCGATCGTCTTGCAGAGTGCCGTGCGCGTGACCGTCGGCCCGCAGCCCGTGCATTTTCCGGCCATCGTGCCCAGCGCGCCGATCGAATCCCTGGGCGGAATGGTCACGACCGTGCAGGTCGGCATCCTCGCCGCCGCGGTCCTGCTGATGGTGGGCCTCACGCTCTTCGTCAATGGCACCCGCCTCGGCATCTGGATCCGCGCGGCCTCCGAAAGCTGGACGACCTCCAGCCTGCTCGGCATCCGCGTCAATCGCGCCGTCAGCCTCGTCTTCTTCATCGGCCCCGGCCTCGGCGCCATGGCCGGCATCATGTACGCGTCCTACTACGGCATCATGCAGCCGACCATGGGCTCGGTCATCGGCCTGAAGGCCTTCACCGCGGCCATTCTTGGCGGCATCGGTTCCATTCCGGGTGCCATGCTCGGCGGCTTCCTGCTCGGTGCGATCGAAGTGTTCGGTACGGCCTTTTTGCCGATCCTTTCCTTCGGCTACATCGGCACGGAGTACCGTGACGTCTTCGCCTTCGCCGTCCTCATCCTCGTTCTTCTGTTCAAGCCCGCCGGCCTGCTCGGCGAGACGGTCTCGGAAGAAACGACTGTCGCAAAGAAGGATTACTGACCCATGGGGAACTCGGTGATCGTCCGGCGGCTCGGCCTTCTCGCAGTGCTGGCGCTTTGCGTCCTGCTGCTGTCACTGGTGCCGTTCATGCCGTCCTACTATGTCCGCGTCGTGGACAGCATCCTGATCTACATCATCCTCGCCGTCGGCCTGAACCTTGTGGTCGGTTATGCCGGTCTGCTCGACCTCGGCTTTATCGCCTTCTATGCCGTCGGTGCCTATGCTTATGCGCTGCTGGCGAGCGGGCAGTTCGATATCCACCTGCCGTTTATCGTGGTGCTGTTCATTGGAGCGGCAGCCGGGGCGATTGCGGGCGTGCTGCTGGGTTTCCCGGTGCTGAAGCTGCGCGGTGACTATCTCGCGATCGTCACGCTCTCCTTCGGCGAAATCATCCGCATCGCCATCAACAATGCCGATGATATCACCAACGGCCCACAGGGCATTGCCGGCCTCGACCGGGCGAACCTCTTTGGCCTGCCGCTGACGAGCCCGGTGCATTTCTACTGGCTGCTGCTCGTGTTGACCGTCCTCGTCTGCGCCGGCGTCTATTACATGGAGCGCTCGATCCTCGGCAAAGCATGGCGGGCGCTTCGCGAAGACCAGGATGTGGTGCGCGGCCTCGGCATCAACACGACGACGCTGAAGCTGCTGGCCTTTGCGTTGAGTGCCGCAATCGGCGGCGCCGGCGGGGTGATCTTCGGCTCGTTCCAGCGCTTCGTCAGCCCGGAAAGCTTTACCTTCCAGGAATCGTTGCTCGTCGTGCTGATCATCATCATCGGCGGCGTCGGCAATATCGTCGGTGTCATCGCGGGTGCCGTGGTGCTCGTCGTGCTGCCGGAAGTCCTGCATTTCGCCGCGCAATACCGTCTGCTGATCTACGGCGTCGTTCTCGTCACCGTCATCGTGCTTCGCCCGGGCGGGCTCGTCTCGCCCCGTTTCAACCTCGGCTTCATCATTCGAAAGGTCCGGACCCTATGGCTCTCGCCCTCGAAAACGTAAGCAAGCATTTCGGGTCGCTCATCGCGATCAAGAACCTGTCGCTGTCCTTCGATGTCGGTTCGATCTATTCGATCATCGGGCCGAACGGCGCGGGAAAGTCGACCGTCGTCAACATGGTCGCCGGCTCCTACAGCGTGACGTCGGGCACGATAAAGCTCGGTTCTTCGGTTCTCAGCACGCTGCCGAAACACCGCATCGCCCAACTCGGCATATCGCGGACCTATCAGAACCTTCGCCTGTTCGACGGCATGACGGTGCTGGAGAATCTCGAAGTCTGCTTCTTCCCGCAGTCGTGGCTGACTTTCCTCACGGGTGCGAAACGGTTGAGCAAAGACGAGCGGCTGGAAATCTGCCATGCCTGCCTGGCGCAGTTCCATCTGTCCGATGTGGCCGACGTGCTGGCCGGCGATCTGCCCTATGGCCGCCAGAAGATCTTAGAACTCGCGCGCGCCTTCGTCACGGAAGCGCCGATCGTGCTGCTCGACGAGCCGGCGGCTGGCCTCAACCATACCGAAACGAAGGACATGGCGGCGATGATCGCCAGCCTGAAACGCGCGGACCGGGCGATCATCCTCGTCGAGCATGACATGGACCTGGTCATGTCCATCTCGGACCGGATCGACGTCTTGAACTATGGCGAGCTGCTTTGCTCCGGCACGCCGGATTTGGTGCGCACGAACGAAAAAGTGCAGGAGGCCTATCTTGGAACCACGGAAGAACTCGACGACATCCGCAAGCTTGCTCAAAGTCGCCGGGCTCAAGGCGGGCTACGGGCGAACGCAGGTATTGTTCGGCATTGATCTGGAGGTCAATGCCGGCGAGATCGTCACGATCATCGGTGCAAACGGCGCCGGCAAGACCTCGACGCTGCGCTCCATTTCCGGCCTGACGCAGATCTATTCCGGCGAGATCGAATTCAAGGGCCGGCCGATCAAGGGCCTGCCGCCGGAGGAGATCACCCGCCTCGGCCTCGCCCACTGCCCGGAAGGGCGGCAGATCCTCCAGCGCCTGACGGTGGAGGAAAACCTGCTCGCCGGCTATATTTCGAACCGCGGGCGCAGCTTCGACGAGATCCGCACCCAGGTCTACGACATGTTCCCGGTGCTCAAGGAGCGGCGTCATTCGCTGGCGAGCCGCATGAGCGGCGGCCAACAGCAGATGCTGGCGATCGGCCGCTCGCTGATGGCGACGCCGGAGCTTTTGATGCTGGATGAGCCCTCGCTTGGCCTTGCGCCAAAAATCATCAACCAGATCTTCGAGATCATCATCACGCTCTCGAAGTCGGGCATCAGCCTCATTGTCGTCGAGCAGAACGCAGCCGTGGCGCTTGAGATTGCGGACTATGCCTATGTCATCGATGCCGGCCGCTGCTCGGTGGAGGGCGGGGCGAACAATGTGCTCAACGATCCGGACCTCAAGGCCGCCTATCTCGGCGCCTGAGACCGGGCAGGAGGAGAATCCATGTCGACATTCGAGACCTCCATCCTGATCTCGGGCGCCGCCTCCGGGATCGGGCGGGCAACGGCGCTCGGGCTTGCGAAAAGCGGGACCGCGCTGACGCTGTTCGATCTCAACGCATCGGCGCTGTCCGAAGTTGCCAGCGCGTGCCGGAACAAGGGCGCCGCCGCACTTGAGGTGGCGGGTGACGCCTCCTCGGATGCTGACGCCGCAGCCGCAGTGGCGCGTGCGGTCGATGCGCATGGGTTTCTCTCTGGCGTGGTTGCCGCCGCCGGTGTCGCCCGGAAAGGCGATGTCACGACGCTGACCAACGAGACCTGGGCGATCACGATTGCCGTCAACCTGACCGGCCCGTTCCTTCTGGCTCGGCATGCGGTGCCCCATCTCTTGAAGAACCCGGCCTCCGCCTTCGTCGCGGTCAGCTCCGATTCCGGCGTGCGCGGCTCGCGCGGTTACGCCGCCTACAGCGCCTCCAAACACGGAGTGGTCGGCCTGATCCGCTGCATGGCGCTCGATCACGGTCCGGAAGGGCTGCGAAGCAACGTCGTCTGCCCGAGCTTCGTCGACACGCCGATGGCCGACAGCCTCTTGAAGGACAGCGGCGAGGTCTACGATCGCGCTTTCTACGAGCGCCGCGTTCCGCTCGGCCGCTTTGCCCAACCGGCAGAAGTGGCCGACGCCATCGGTCATCTGCTGTCTCCGCAGGCGAGTTATGCCAATGGTATGGTCTATGTGCTGGATGGTGGCACCACGGCGGGAACGTTCGGCTGAAACGCCTGAGATGGGGACAAATTGTCTTGGGGCGGCCACAATGGTCGGTCCGTGTTGACTTCGATGAAGTATTTGCCCAGTTCCATCATTCAAGTGAACTTGTCAGGGTTTTTCAATGAGCAATCCCGTCGCCGCGCCCCAGGCCCCCGATCACGTCGGCAAGACGCTGCGTGAACTGCGGCGGTCGCGTCGCATTACCATTCAGCAGCTCGCCGATGGGCTGAACCGTTCGACGGGCTATATCAGCCAGCTCGAACGCGGTCTGTCGCAGCCGACGTTGAAGGATCTTTACGCCGCCTGTACGATCTTCGGCGTGCCCATGAGCTGGTTCGTCGACCTGGAGGAGAAGCAGCCGGAGGCGGAACGTGAAAAGGACATCGTCGTGCGCGGCGGCCAGCGCCGCTTCATGCTGCACAGGGGTGCGCGCACCGAACTCCTGACGCCGCAGCTCGATTCCGACGTCGAATTCATGATATCGACCTTCGAGCCCGGTCTGGAGACGGAACCCAAAAACGTGCCGACGGCCGGCGCGGAATATGGCTACATCCAGAAGGGGCGGCTCGAACTCTGGGTGGACGAGGAGAAGTTCGAACTTTTCGAAGGCGACAGCTACCGCTTCAACCGCTCCTCTACCTACCGCTCACGCAACCCATCGAAAACCGAGCCGGCCATCATCATCTGGGTCGGCGTCTACAAATAGGCGGCGTCCGCCGCGGCAGATAGGCCAGCCATGACTTCGCCTCTCTTCGATCCCGCCGCCTTCACAGGCAAGGTTGCCTTCGTGTCCGGTGCCGCCTCCGGAATCGGTGCGTCGACGGCCCTCCGACTTACCGATCTCGGTGCAAAACTGGTTCTCGCTGACCGGGATGGTGATCGGCTTGCCGGCTTCGCCGCGACTTTGAGCTCCGACGACGTTCTCCCTCTTGAACTCGACGTCACGTCGTTTGCGGGCGTCGAGGCGGCGGTCGCGCAAGGCGTCGAACATTTCGGTGGCCTCGATCTTGCGGTCAACTCCGCCGGCATCGACCTGCCGCGCTGCGAGACCGCGCAGTATCCGGCCGAACAATGGGACAGGATTATCGCGGTCAACCTCACAGGCGTGTTCAACGCGGTCCGACATCAGATCCCAGCGATGCTCAAGCGCGGCGGCGGCTCCATCGTCAATGTCGCCTCCATCATGGGGTTTCGCGGCTTTGCCGGCCAGCCTGCCTATACCGCGGCCAAACACGGCGTCATCGGCTTCACAAAAGCGGCGGCACTCGACCATGCCGGGCAGGGCATCCGCATCAACGCCGTCGCTCCGGGCTTCATCGACACGCCGCTGCTCGGCCATCTGAGCGATGAAAAGCGGCAGGCCGCGGCAGCCCTTCATCCCATGCAGCGCGTCGGGCAGGCAGACGAAATCACCAACGTCATCCTCTTCCTGCTGTCGGATGCCGCATCCTTCGTCACGGGCGCCTGTTTCGAAGCTGATGGCGGTTATCTGGCGAAATGAATTGAGCGGACCGAGCATCGTTCGGCTGTCTATTCCATCGCGGAGCGCCTTGACGGCTGCGCCCCAATGCCGGTGCGCGGTAAAAAAAGACGCTGCGTAAGCAGCATCGAGAAAATATCTTCCTATCGTGAACGGCAAAATGGAGAATGTTGGATTTTTCTTCCGTCGCTTCGGCATTTTAGCTTGAGCGGAATTGGTGAAAATAGTACATATAAATTATAGAGTATCTGCCCGACAATCGCGGAGAAGACAGGATGACCACTTCCGTTTTGATGCCCGTGGCCGATGGTCGTGGCGCTGTTGTCCGCTGGTCGTGTCGTGCTTGCCTTCGCGTTGGATGTGCCTCTTAAAGCCCTTTCGGGCGTTTCAGCGATAGAGCGGGACGTATTGCATCATGAACAAGCAGACCATTGAATATGCGGGCGTGCCCGTCGGGATAGCGGTGCCGGAAGATGGCCTGTTTCGGTTCATCGCCGTCAAATTTCACGTCTTCGACCTGGATCAGCGCCGGTTTGCGACCCTCGGCCAGCTGAGCGGGGCGGTCCATTCCCATCTGTCGACGGGTGAGCGGCTTGCGGCCTGAAAAGAGGTTACATCTTGGTGCCTTCATGCGCCCGGTCAGCCTCCACACGGGCGCCTGGCGCTATCCGGGGGGCTATCCGGATGCCAATTTCAATTTCCAGCACCTCAAATCCTTTGCGCTGAAGCTCGAGGCCGCAAAGTTCGATGCTTTTTTCATGGCGGACCATCTCGCCGTGCTGAACATGCCGATCGAGGCGCTGCGCCGCAGCCATACCGTCACGTCGTTCGAGCCGTTCACGCTGCTTTCGGCGCTCGCTTCGGTGACCGAGCGAATCGGCCTGGTGGCGACCGCGTCCACCACTTTCGAGCAACCCTATCATATCGCCCGGCGGTTCGCCTCGCTCGACCATATCAGCGGGGGCCGAGCAGGGTGGAACATCGTCACGACCTCGAACCCGGATGCCGCGCGCAATTTCGGGCTGGACGATCATGTGGAGCACGGCGAGCGCTATACACGGGCGCGAGAATTTTTCGACGTCGTGACCGGCCTGTGGGACAGTTTCGCCGACGACGCCTTCATCCGCGATGTCGAAAGCGGCCTGTTCTTCGATCCCGATCGCCTGCACGTTCTCGATCACACGGGGCCGGAACTGAAGGTTCGAGGTCCGCTCAACATTGCGCGACCACCACAGGGCTGGCCGGTGATCGTGCAGGCGGGACAGTCGGAGCCAGGGCGGCAGCTCGCGGCGGAGACGGCCGAGGTCGTCTTCTGTTCGCCGCGCGATCTTGCCGCCGGCCGCGCCCTCTACGCCGACATCAAGGGGCGGCTTGCCGCCGTCGGCCGCGAGCCCGGCGCGTTGAAGATCCTGCCAGCCGCCTTCGTCGTCATCGGTGATACGGTCGAGGAGGCGCGGGCAAAGCGCCTGACGCTCGATAGCCTCGTGCATTACGAGAGCGCGATCGCGTCGCTCTCCATAGCACTTGGCCATGATGCATCGGGCTTCGAACCCGACGCGCCGCTGCCGCCGATCCCGCAGACCAATGCCAGCAAGACCGGCCGCGCGCAGGTGCTGAAACTTGCCGAGGAAGAGGGGCTGACGGTGCGCCAGCTCGCCCAGCGCCATGGCGGTTACGCCGGACTGGCCTTCGTCGGCACGGTCGAGACTGTGGCGGGCGAGATGGCTGCATGGCTGTGGGAAGAGGGTTCGGACGGCTTCAACGTCGTCTTCCCCTATCTGCCGCAGGGCCTTGACGACGTTGTCGAAAAGCTGGTGCCCGAACTGCAGCGGCGCGGTCTTTTCCGCAGCGATTACGAGGGTACGACCTTGCGCGAGCACCTCGGGCTTTCCCGCCCGCAGAACCGGTTTTTCGCCTAGGCAGGGCCGGCTCGCCCGCGGCGCGCGGTCCGCAATTGAGCGGATATCTTGAAAATCACCCTTGCTTTCGCCGGCCTAATTCTATTGTTTTGGTAGAGATATGCCGTGTCACGGTGCGCCCGCTAGGGCCGCCGATGGAAGACCGCCTGGTGCAAATGCAGGAAAGGAGCCGACCGATGACGCTTGCGCCCGCCCAATTCTCATCGCCCTCGCCGCAGGCCGGCTCGCTTGTCAGGATCGCCATCGTCGGCCGGGGGTTCACCGGCCTCATGACGGCGATTGCGCTCCTCAAGGCGTTCCAGGGGCCTTTCCACCTCGTGCTCTACGATCCCTATCCCAAGATCGACGGCGGGGAGGCTGCCGGCCGTTCCGCCTCGACGCTGCTCAACAGCCGCGTCCGCGACCTCTCGATTGACCCGGCCGCGCGGGAGGATTTCCGGCGATGGCTCGAAACCGACGATGTCTGGCGCGAGCGCGCGGCGTCGCCTGCCGGCAATGTCGACCATGCCTTCGTTCCGGGGGAGGTCTTCAGCGCCTATGTCTACCAGCGCTTCTCCGAGGCCCTGCGCGAGCGGACGGATGTCATGGTGCAGGTCCGCGCCGACAGCGTGACGGCGATAGGCCGGCATCCGGGGGGCGGCTTTTCGGTTCTTTCCAGCGACGGGCAGACGCGGTTCGATACGGTTTTCCTGGCGACCGGCTACGGCTTGCGCGACGGCGCCGACTGTGCCTCCACCCAGGGCAGCGTCGGGGAGGCGCTGGTGATCGGTGGAGGCGTCCATGCCGTCAATCGCGCGCTGCGGCTGCTCGCGGCAGGCGAGGCATCCCACGTCACGCTGATCTCGGCTTCGGGCTTCCTGCCGCAGCCGCATACCTCTTCCGCCGTGGGGGCGGTGACCTCCGACCGGCCCTTCCCGCACACGCTGCGCGGTGCCTTCCGCTATCTGCGCGAGGCGGCGAACAGGGCGGCAGCGGAGGGGTCCGGCTGGCAGGGGATCATGAACGACTTCCGCCAGCGCGCCCGCGCCCTCTGGCAGGGGCTAACGCCGGATGAACGCCGCCGCTTCAAGCGCCATGTGAAGCCGATCTACGACAGCCATCGCAATCGCCTGCCGCCGGGCCAATACGAGCGCCTGCACCGAGCGATCGCCGGCGGCGCCATCACAGTGCGCAAAGGCAAGGTCGAACGCATCGCGACGAATGGCGTGCTGCTTTCGACGGCCGCAGGGCTTCAGGTCCTGCCCGCGGACCGGGCCATCGATTGTCGCATCCGCCTGACTGATCTGGATTCGCCGCTGTTTCGCGCGCTGATCGCCGGAAACCTGGTGCAGCGCGACGAACTCGATCTCGGCATCTTCGTCGACCGCGCTGGCCGGGTGATCGTCGAGCCGGAAATCTTCGAGGGGCTTTTCGCGATGGGGCCGCTCGGCCTCGGAAGCCTTCCGGATATCGACCTCGTCCCGGAAATCGTCGTGCAGGCCTATGCGGCAGCCAAGGCTCTGGCCGCATCGCTTCAGGGCGCGCAAACGCGCAATGGCGGGCCTCCGGCCGGTCGGAACGAAGGGTAGGAGCCCTTTGCGCAGCGGCCGGCAAGAGCCGGCCGTTTCACGCGTACAGGCCCTAGCGACCTTGGGCACCGTCACAATGCGAGTGAATCATCGAATAAACCCAAGCTCGACCGCGCTGCTGACAGCCATGCCGTGCCTTTCCGCGTGCCCGCATCTATCAATTAAGAAGGAAAATAATTCCGAATTCGGGGCGAGGCCTGAAAGAATGGCGCGGCCTCGGCATCTGGAGCGTTTTCACCCGAGCGAGACGAGTTCGCGCGGCAGCCTGTTCATGGTCTGCGCGCCCTCCGGCGTGATGAGGAACTGTTCCTCGATCATCAGCGCGCCGATGCCATTGGCATAGAACGGCGCTTCGAGGGCGAGCACCATGCCGGGTTCGATGACGATCCCGTTGCCGTGGGAGAGGAAGGGCCATTCCTCGATGCCGGCGGCGGCGCCGACGGAATGGCCGAAATGGCCGCGGTAATATTCCCGAAAGCCATGCCGGCGCATGGTCGATAGCATGGTTTCATGCACCTCCGCGAAACGGCGGCCGGGTTTCAGCACCTCGACGCCGGCTAGGAACGTCTCCAGCAGCGCCTTGTAGATGTCCTCGGCAAGCGGCGAGGGCTTGCCCCACACGAAGGTCCGTGCCCCGTCTGAGGAATAACCATCGACCAGCGTGCCGACGTCGGCCTTAATGAGGTCGCCTTCGCCAAGCGGGGCGGCGGCATTCTGCAGGTCGGGACCGATGGAGATGTAGTCCCAATGGCCGGACAGCCCGTGTGCGCCTGCCGTGGCGGCCTGACGCGCGCCGGAAAGCCATGCGGCCGAAAGCTCCGCCACGCGCACGCCGGGCCTTGCTGCGCCCATCAGGCTTTCGAGCCCCGCTTCGGCGCAGTGCGCCGCCTTGCGCAGCCGGTCGATCTCCCGGGCATTCTTGATGAGGCGCAGGCGCCGCAGCACGTCGGACGCATCGCGCCAGTCGACGCCGGGGATCGCCGCCTTCAGCCGGGCAAAATCGGCGGCGGGCATGAAATCGAGGTCGACGCCGAGCACGGCTTTGGAAAGCCCGCGTTCTGCGAGGAGGTCGGCCAGAAGCCGGAAGCAGGCCGCCTGGTCGAAGGTTTCCGGGCGGGGGCCGACATTGCCGCTGTCGCGATAGGCCGCATCGATGTCGGCGATCGAGCCGGCGCCTTGGACGGTCACGCCATCGATCCAGATGCGGTGGGTGCGGATATCGATCGTCCCGGCAAGGGTTTTTGCACCCTGCGCGGCATGGTCGCTCATGACCGCGGCAAGCCGTTCCACCTGCGCCGGCACCAGGGCGATGGCGGAGCCGGCGCGGCCCCACATGGTGGCGACGCCCGCCTGAAGGCCGGTCGCATAGCGAAATGCTTCCGGCCGGAACAGCACCATGCCGTCCAGCCCGTCCGATGCCAGCAGGGCCTCGGCCCTCGTGCGGTCCACGTCGCTCATTCTTTCCTCATTCCCATCCGTATGCTGCCCAGCCGCGGGCGCGAAAACTATCCATGGATTTGGCGATCGTTGAAAGACAATTCCCTTTAAATTCCGCAAATTGGAGTGGAACCGGATATCGCGTGGCAACGAGGATACGTACAATCCCCGCCCATGATGGGCCTTTGCATCGGCCCGCTTGAAACAGGAGAACGAGATGAGCGGTTTTGAAACCCGCAACCAGGCGGCAGGGCGCAGCAACCGGGCTGTGACGACGGCACTTGCCGCCGTTCTCGCCATGGGTGCTTTCGGCCCGGCGCTTGCCGCGGAGAGCGATCCGGACGCGACCGTCAATATCGGCTCGCTCTACGAGCCGCAGAACCTCGACAATACCGCTGGTGCCGGCCAGGGCATCAACGAAGCCTTCAACGGCAATGTCTACGAGGCGCTGTTCCGCCTGACGGATGCCGGCACGGTGGAACCGGTGCTCGCGAAGGATACCAAGGTCAGCGAGGACGGCCTGACCTATACGTTCACGCTGCAACCGGGCGTGACCTTCCATTCCGGCGCGCCCCTGACGGCCAAGGACGTGAAATTCTCGATCGAGCGGGTCACCGCCGAAGCCTCGAAAAGCTCGCGCAAGAACAGCCTGAAAACCATCGCCGGTATCGAGACGCCGGATGATGCGACGGTGGTCGTGAAACTTGCCGCGCGCTCGATCTCGCTGCCCTACAATCTGAGCTACGTCTGGGTGGTCAACGACGAGGCGACGGACCTTCAGGCGAAGGAAGACGGAACCGGCCCCTATGCGCTCCAGGAATGGCGTCGCGGCTCGTCGCTGGCGATCGCCCGCTTCGACAAGTACTGGGGCGAGAAGCCGAAGAACGGCGAGGTCGTCTTCCAGTATTTCACCGAGGCGACGGCGCTGAACAACGCGCTGCTCACCGGCTCGGTGGATATCATCACCTCCGTGCAGAGCCCGGATTCGCTGGCGCAGTTCAAGGACAATCCGGAATTCACCGTCAGCGAAGGCAAGTCCACGACGAAGCTGCTGCTCGCCTATAATGACCGTGTCGCGCCCTTCGACAATGTGAAGGTCCGCAAGGCGCTCGCCCGCGCGATCGACGACGAGAAGCTGCTGAAGGCCGTGTGGGGCGACTATGGCACGCTGATCGGCTCCTTCGTGCCGCCGACCGATGCATGGTATGCCGACCTGACGAAGGTCGACGCCTACGATCCGGAAAGCGCCAAGGCGCTGCTCAAGGAAGCGGGTTATCCCGACGGCTTTACCTTCACCATCGATACGCCGAACTACGACCCGCACCCGATTGCCGCGCAGTTCATCCAGAGCGAGCTGGCGAAGATCGGCGTGAAGGTCGAGATCAACGTCATCACGGCCAATGAATGGTACACAAAGATCTACAAGGCGCATGACTTCCAGGCGACCTTGCAGGAGCACGTCAACCATCGCGACATCGTGTTCTACGGCAACCCCGATTTCTACTGGGGCTACAACAATCCGAAGGTCGTGGATCTGATCAAGCAGGCGGAATCCAGCGCCACGGACGCCGAGCAGGTCGAAAAGCTCAAGGAAGCCAATACGATCATCGCGGAGGATGCAGCCAGCAACTGGTTCTACCTCTATCCGCAGATCGTGGTGTCGAAGGCTTCGGTCACCGGCTATCCGCTCAACGGCCTGAACTCGCAGTTCTTCGCCTACGGCATCACCAAGCCAGCCGAGTAACCGCCCGCCCGCAAGCGGCAAGCTCGACACGGTACGCCGCCTGACTTATGGTCCGGCGGCGTCCGCGCTTGAGAGGTCAAGACCATACGTTCCTACATACTCCGCCGCTCCGCCATCCTGGCGCTGTCGGTCGTCATTGCCGCCGTCATCCTGTTCGTGCTGCTGCGCCTTCTGCCGGGCGATCCCGCCAATGCGCTGGTCTCCGTGGGTGCCGACGCGGCGCAGATCGAGGCCGCCCGCAAGCAGGTGGGCTCCGACCTGCCGCTCTACGAGCAGTTCCTGCGTTTTGCCGGAAACCTCGCGCGCTTCGATCTCGGAAATTCCTTCGTCAGCGGTGCGCCGGTGCTTGACGAGATCGGCAAGCGCCTCGTCGTCACCGTGCCACTGACGCTGCTCGCCTTCCTCGTCGCCGTTGCCATTGCCGTGCCGCTCGGCATTCTCTCGGTCGTGCGCCAGAACCGGTGGTATGGCGGGCTGATCTCCGTCGTCTCCCAGCTCGGCATCGCCATTCCGGTGTTCTGGATCGGCATCCTGCTGGCCACGGTCTTCGCGGTCAATCTGCGGCTGTTTCCCTCCGGCGGCTTCCCGTCGCGCGGCTGGCAGTCCGCGGGTGCGGCCTTCCAGGCCCTCGTGCTGCCGGTCGCGACCATCGCCATCGTCATGTCGGCCTCGCTCATCCGCTACGTGCGCTCGGCGACGCAGGACGTGCTCGGCAGTGATTACCTGCGCACCGCCCGCGCGCTCGGCGCCACCTTTTCCGAGGCGCTGGTGCGCCACGGCATCCGCAATGGCGCGGTGCCGGTCATTTCCGTTCTTGGCATCGAACTCGCCTCGACGCTGCTCGGCGCCGTGGTGGTGGAGCGGGTGTTCGCCCTGCCGGGCCTCGGTTCCATGCTGCTGCTCGGCATTGAGCAGCGTGATTACCCCAATGTGCAGGGCGTGCTCTTTGTCTCCACGCTGCTGGTGCTGCTGGTCGGCTTTGCCGCCGATCTCATCCAGCGACTGATCGATCCCCGCCTGCGCGGCCGCGTGACCGGGGGTGGGGCATGAGCGACACGCCCATTGCCGCCGGTGATGCCGCGCATCCAAAATTCTCCATGCCCTGGCCGCTTATGGTCGGCGGCCTGCTGGTCGGCGTGCATCTGGTGATCGCGCTGCTCTCGCTGGTCTGGACGCCCTATGCAGTGGGCGACATGGTCGGTGGGCGTCTCGAAGGTCCCTCCTTCGTTCACTGGGCAGGCACGGACCGGCTCGGCCGCGACCTGATGACCCAGATCATGATCGGCTCGCGCATCGCGCTCGTCGTCGGCTGCGGGGCGGTTGCGCTGGGCGCGCTGATCGGCGTCACCATCGGGGTGCTGGCCGCCTTCGCCACGCGCACGCTCGATGACGTGCTGGCCGCAGCACTCGACATCCTGATCGCCTTCCCGACGCTGTTGCTCGCCATGCTGATCGTCGCCTCCAGCGACGGCGCCAGCCTTTGGACCGCGATCCTCGCCATCGGCATTGCCGGGTCGGCCATCGTGGCGCGGCTGACGCGCATCCTCGCCAAGCGCATCCTCTCCATGGACTACATCACGGCGGCGCGCATTTCCGGCACCTCCTCGCCGGGCATCGTGCGCATCCATGTGCTGCCGAACATCTGGCCGACGCTGATCGTCAATTTTGCCCTGCAATTCGGCCTCGCGGTCATCGCCGAAGCCTCGCTTTCCTATCTCGGGCTTGGCGCGCCGCCGCCCAATGCCTCCTGGGGCAGGCTTCTCCAGGAAGCGCAGGCTTCCGTCTACACCGCGCCGTTCGGGGCCATCGCCCCGGGCCTTGCGCTGGTGTCGCTGGTCATCGGCCTCAACCTGTTCGCCGACGGCCTGCGCGAGGCCGCCGACCCCACCCGCAGGAGGAGCCGGTGAGCCCCTTGCTGTCCGTCGAGGACCTCCAGATCCGCACCGCCGGGCGCCCGCTCGTGTCCGGCATCTCCTTTTCCATCGCCGCCGGCGAAAGGGTCGGCCTCATCGGCGAATCCGGCTCAGGCAAGTCCCTGACGGCGCTCGCCGTGCTGGGCCTTCTGCCGGAGACCATGCGCGTCACCGGCTCGATCACCCTCGACGGTCACCCGGTCATCGGCGCGCGTGACCGCGATCTCGTTCCCCTGCGCGGCCGCAGCGTCGCGGCGGTGTTCCAGGAACCGATGACGGCGCTCGATCCTCTGATGCGGATCGGCGACCAGGTGGCGGAGGTGGTGCGCCGCCGGGCATCGCGGGACGGCACGAAGCCGGGCAGGGCGGAGGTCACGTCGCGCGTCCTTGCCCTCCTGGAGCGTGTCGCCCTGCCGGAGCCCGCGCGCATCGCCCGCGCTTTTCCGCATGAGATTTCCGGCGGCCAGCGCCAGCGCGGGGCCATTGCCATGGCGCTTGCCTGCCGGCCGAAACTGCTGATCGCCGACGAGCCGACCACCGCACTCGACGTGACCACGCAGGCCGAAATCCTGAAGCTGCTGGAGACGGTGGTGCGCGACGAGGGGATGGGCCTGCTCTTCATCAGCCATGACCTGCCGGTGGTGGCGACCGTGGCGGAGCGGGCGCTGGTGATGCGCCATGGCGCGCTGATCGAGGAGGGGCCTGTCGGCACGCTCTTCGGCCGGCCCGCCCATCCCTATACCGAGGGCCTAGTCGCGGCCGCACGCGCCTTCGATGCTGCGCTGGAGTTTGCACCATGACGCTTCTCGCCTTGTCCGGCGTCTCCTTCTCCTATGGCAGGGGCAGCAGGGTGCTGCAGGATATCGACCTTGCCGTCGAGGCCGGCAGCAATCTCGGCATTGTCGGCGAGTCCGGCTCGGGCAAGACCACCATGCTGAAGCTGCTGCTCGGGCTGGAGCGCGCGTCTTCCGGGGCGGTTTCGTTCCGGGGCGAGCGGCTGGACGCCGCCAATCGTGGTTTCATGCGCGGCTTTCGCCGCAGCGTGCAGGCGGTCTTCCAGGATCCCTATTCTTCGCTCGATCCGCGCCAGCGCGTGTTCGATATCATCGCCGAGCCGCTGCGTTCGCTGAAGATCGAGACCGATATCGCCGCCGCGGTCGAACAGGCGCTGCGGGATGTGGACCTGCCGGCCGATGCGGCGCGGCGCTATCCGCATGAGTTTTCCGGCGGCCAACGCCAGCGCATCGCGATCGCGCGGGCGATCGTTGCCAATCCCGACCTGATCATTGCCGACGAGGTGGTGAGTGCCTTGGACCTGACGACCCGCACCCGGATCATCGATCTGCTCCGCAGCCTGTCGTCGCGCATGACTTTCGTCGTCGTTTCGCATGACATAGCGCTCGTCGCCCTGCTGTGCGAACGGCTGGTCGTGCTGGAAAAGGGCAGGATCGTCGAGCAGGGGGCGACGCAAGACATTCTCGCGCGCCCGGCCCACCCCTATACAAGGCAATTGCTGGCCAGCACGCCGAGGATGCCGGAGCGCGTGTGATGCGCCGAGGCCGGCTCGCCGGGCGGCGAACCGGAATCGTCACCTGGCGGCTAGGACGCCGAGGTCAGCTTGACGTTGCCGCCATGGCCGCCGCCGCCGAAGACCTGGCGGTCGCCGAAGGAGGCGCGCAGCTGGCCGCGCGGGCCGGGAAGGCCGAGTTCCGGGAAGAGCAGTTCGGAAACCCGGTAGGCCTCTTCCACATGCGGATAGCCGGAGGCGATGACGGTATCGATGCCGAGCGCCTGGTATTCGCGCAGCCGCGCGGCAACCGTCTTGGGCGAGCCGACCAGCGCGGTGCCCGCGCCGGAACGCACGAGGCCGATGCCGGCCCAAAGGTTCGGCGAGACTTCCAGCTTGTCGCGCCGGCCGTTGTGCAGGGCCACCATGCGCGCCTGGCCGACGGAGTCGGAATTCTTGGTCAGCACCTCCTGCGCCGAGGCGATGGCCTCGTCCGAAAGCCTGGAAATCAGCCGGTCGGCGGCTTCCCATGCCTCGTCATCCGTCTCGCGGACGATGAAATGCAGGCGGATGCCGAAGGTGGCCTCGCGGCCCTTGGCGGCGGCGACCTTGCGGGCATGGGCGATCTTTTCCCCGACCTGTGCCGGCGGTTCACCCCAGGTGAGGTACTTGTCGACGAGGCCGCCGGCAAAATCAATCGCCGCTTCGGACGAGCCGCCGAAATAGATCGGCGGGCGCGGCTGCTGGACGGGGGGCAGGCCGAGTTTGGCGTCGATCGCCTTGATGTACTTGCCGTCGAGCGTCGAGCGGCCGGTCTCGATCAGCTCGTTGAAGACCTGGAAGAATTCGCTCGCATGGTCGTAGCGCTCGTCATGCGGCAGGAAGATGCCGTCGCCGGCAAGCTCCTGCGAGCTGCCGCCGACCACGATGTTGAGCAGCAGGCGCCCGTTGGAGACTCGGTCGAGCGTTGCGGCGAGGCGGGCATAATAGGCCGGCGTCGCCGTGCCGGGGCGGATCGCCACGAGGAATTTCAGCTTCTCCGTGCGCGCGGCAAGGTCGGCGGCCAAAACGAAGGATTCCTCGCAGGCCGCGCCGACCGGAATGAGCACGCCCGAATAGCCGAGACGGTCGACCGCAACGGCGATCTCGCGGAAATAACCCGGATCCGGCGGGCGGCTGAGTTCGTCCGAACCGAGATAGGAACCATCGCCGGAACTCGGGATGAACCAGAGGAAATCGAGGGGCTGGTCGGGCTTGGTCATGACATGTCTTCCTGCCGGGGCGGCTGCCGATCATCTGGAGAGCCCCGCCTGCCGGAGGGCAAGTGGAGCTCCGCGTAAAATAATAAATTCTATAGTTTCAGTAAGGAAATCTATTCTCTTGTGGCGCGCTTGCAAGGATTATTCATCGCGCTCCCCATCGCCCCGTCATGCCTGGCGCCGGCCGGACTGCAGCCTGCGCTCCAGCCATTGGCTGTAGCGAGAGGCTGCAAAGCAGATGACGAAATAGACGGCCGCGACGACGAGATAGGCCTCGTTGTAGAAGCCGAGCCATTTGGGATCGGCGGCAGGGGCGCGGGCGGCGTTGAGCAGGTCGAAAATGCCGATGAAGGCCAGCAGCGATGTCGCCAACAAGCTCATCGCACTGGAAGTCGCCGGCCATCTCTACACCCGCGTCTCTAACCCGACGCAGGATGCCTTCGAGCAGCGCCTCGCCGAGCTGGAAGGCGGGGCGGCGGCGCGGGCGCTTTCCTCTGGCTAGGCAGCCTCTGCCTATGCGATCCTCAACGTGGCGCGGGCGGGCGACAACATCGTCAGCGCTGCCAGCCTCTATGGCGGCACCTGGACGTTGTTCCCGCGACGCTGAAAAGTTCGGTATCGAAACGCGCTTCGTCGACGCATCGGACCCGGAAGCCTTCGAGACGGCGACGGACGAGCGTACCCGCGCCTATTATGCGGAATCCTTGCCGAACCCGAAGCGGGAGGTCTTCCCGATCGCCGAGGTCGCCGCCATCAGCCGCGCGATCGTCGACAGCGGCACCTTCCCCTGGGTCGAGCATGCCGAGCGCCAGCCGAACCTCAACGAGCCCGATCCGAGTTACCAGGACAAGACTTGGATCGAGAAGGCCGCGACGATCGCCTTCCATCCCTACATCCCGCGCCGTCCTGCTGCGCGATCTTGGCGCGGCGATCAGCCAGCAGAACGCCTTCCAGTTCATCCAGGACCTGGAGACGTCGCCGCTGCGCCTGCGCCAGAACAATGAGAATGCCGTGAAGGTCGCGGAATACCTCAAGGGCTACGCGAAGGTGGAGCGGGTGATCTTCCCGAAATTCCAGGACGGGACAACGCAGGTATTTGAGTCCCGCAAACGCTACTCTCGCCGTCAGTCCCACGCGTGACGGGCCTTTTCCCGTTCACGACAGCGATGAGTTGACAATGATGCAGATCGACAATGCTTGGGGCGCTGGTCCCGGAGAAGACTACGAGGTGGTCGCCGCACGATGGACCAGACGCTGAGCGAGCCGGAATACATCATCTGAACGCGCGGCTTATGCCGGATGTCGGCATGCCCTTCGGCAAGCGGATTATTTTCACAGGTCCCCGCGATTTGGAAAATTCTACCTGTCCTGCGCAGATAATGCATATAATTTATAGATTATATCATCAAACGCATGGATGGGGACCATCATGACTGACGAACGCACCGCCGGCGTGAACCGCCGCAACCTCCTGAAACTCACCGCCGTCGCCGGCGTCGTCGCTGGTGCAGGGCTCCTGTCCGCGCGCTCGGCTTCGGCCGCAGGGGAGCTTTCCCTCAAGGGCAAGCGCATCGGCATCAGCGCGACCGGCACCGACCACTTCTTCGATCTCCAAGCCTACAATGCCCAGATCGAGGAAGTGAAGCGCCTCGGCGGCGAGCCGATCGCGGTGGACGCCGGCCGCAACGACGGCAAGCTCGTCTCCCAGCTCCAGACGCTGATCGCCCAGAAGCCGGACGCCATCGTTCAGCTGCTCGGCACGCTGAGCGTCATCGATCCGTGGCTGAAGAAGGCGCGCGAGGCGGATATCCCGGTCCTGACCATCGACGTCGGCTCGGTGAATTCGATCAACAACGCGACCTCGGACAATTGGGGCATCGGCAAGGATCTCGCCCTCCAGCTCGTCTCGGATATCGGCGGCGAAGGCAATATCGTCGTCTTCAACGGCTTCTACGGCGTGACGCCCTGCGCGATCCGCTACGACCAGCTCGTCAATGTCGTTAAATATTTCCCGAAGGTGCAGATCATCCAGCCGGAGCTGCGCGACGTGATCCCGAACACCGTGCAGGACGCCTTCGCCCAGATCACGGCGATCCTCGCCAAATATCCGGAAAAGGGCTCGATCAAGGCCATCTGGTCGGCCTGGGACATCCCGCAGCTCGGCGCCACGCGGGCCCTCACGGCCGCCGGTCGCACCGAGATCAAGACCTACGGCGTCGATGGCAGCCCGGAAGTGCTCCAGCTTGTGGCCGATCCGAATTCGCCGGCCGCCGCCGACGTCGCCCAGCAGCCGGCCGAGCTTGGCCGCGTGGCGATCCAGAACGTCGCCCGCTACCTCGCCGGCGAGACTCTGCCGCGCGAGACCTATGTGCCGGCACTCCTCGCCAACAAGCAGACCGTTGGCGAAGTGTCGAAGAAGCTCGGCATCGGCTGATCCTTTTGACGGCGGACCGCGACCGATCGGCCGCGGTCCCTCCGGTTTCTCGATGCAGGGAATGTGACGATGGTGGATGCGGTAGAGAACGGCGGCGACGCGATCCTTCGTTTCGAAGGGGTCGTCAAGCGGTTCGGCGGTGCGGCAGCCCTTTCCGGCGCGTCGCTCACGGTGCGGCGTGGCACGGTGCATGGCCTCGTCGGCCAGAACGGCGCCGGCAAGTCGACGCTGATCAAACTCCTCGCCGGCCTGCACCGGGCGGACGAGGGTACCATCGAGATCGACGGCAAGGCCTATGACCGGCTGACGCCGCATCTTGCCGAAGCGCTCGGCATCCACTTCATCCACCAGGATCGCTTGCTGGTGCCGACCTTCACGGTTGGCGAAACGCTTTTCCTCGGCCGCGAACCGCGCATTGCCGGCACGCCCTTCCTCGACCGCGCTGCGATGCGCCGGAAGGCGGCGGAGATGCTGGATCGTTATTTCGGCCTGCAATTGCCCGCCTCGGCCCTCATCGCGGATCTCTCCGCGGCCGAAAAGCAGATCGTGCAGATCACGCGGGCGCTCATCGCCAATCCCAAGGTGCTGGTCTTCGACGAACCGACGGCGGCGCTCGTGCGGCGCGAGGCGGATCTTCTCTTCCGGCTCATCCGGCGCCTCAGCGACGAGGGCATCACCATCCTCTATATCTCGCACTATCTCGGCGAGATCGTCGATCTCTGCGACACCGTGACGGTGCTGCGCAACGGCCGCGACGTCGCAACCCTGCCGGTAGCCGAAACCTCGGCCGCGAAGATCGGCGCGCTGATGGTCAACCGCGCCATCGGCGAACTCTATCCAAAGCCACAGGTCACGCCCGGCGAGACGCTGTTGCAGGTGGAAAACCTTGCGCTTGTCGACCGCTACGACGAGGTGTCGTTCACGCTGCGCCGGGGCGAGGTGCTGGGGCTCACCGGCCTCGTCGGCTCGGGCGCCAAGGAGGTCGTGCGCACGCTTTTCGGCCTCGACCGGCCGACTGGCGGCACCGTCTCGGTCAAGGGCGAGGCCGTCTTTGCCACTGATCCGGCGAAGGCCACGGCAAAGCGGATCGCCCTCGTGCCGGAAGACCGCCGCCGCGACGGCGTGGCGCTCGACCTTGCGGTGACGGAAAACACCACGCTCGCCAGCCTCGGCCGGTTTTCCAGAGGCCTCATCGACCGCGGCGCCGAGCGGCGCCAGACCGAGGACCTCGTCAAGCGGCTGGAGATCAAGACCGACGGCATAGACGCGCTGGTGCGCACGCTTTCCGGCGGCAACCAGCAGAAGGTGGCGATCGCCAAATGGCTGAGCCGCCAGTCGGAAATTTACCTGCTCGACGAGCCCACCGTCGGCGTCGACATCGCTGCCAAGGTCGAGATCTACCGGCTGATCGGCGAGCTTGCCGAGCGCGGCGCGGGCATCCTCGTGCTGTCCTCCGATATCGAGGAACTGCTCGGCATCACCGACCGGGTCCTCGTCTTCTTCCGCGGCCGGGTGACGCGGGAATTCATCTCCTCCGAAACGAGCCCCGATCAGGTCCTCACCGACGTGACGGGCGCCCACGAGACGCTGCGCCATGCTGGTTGACGCCCCCTACATCCCGCCCTCCGTGTTCGGGCTCGAAGAGAAAACGTCACCGGAGCCGGACAAGTCCGGCCCGGCGCTGGGGCGGCGTCTGGCGACGCTTGCGCTGCGCGGTGGCTCGCTCGCCGTCTTTGCCGGCGTGCTGGTGTTCTTCTCCATATCAGCACCGTTCTTCCTGACGGTCGGCAATATCGGCAACGTGCTCGGCCAGTCCGCTATTGCCGGCGTGCTGGCCATCGGCCTCACCATCGTGGTCATCGCCGGCGGCTCGAATGTCGTCACGGGTGGCATCGACCTGTCGCTTGCCGCCAATATGGGCCTGAGTGCTGCCGTCTATGCGACGCTGGCGCAGGCGGGGCAGGGCGATGCGGTGGCGATCCTCGGGGCGCTTGGCACTGGGCTTGCCATCGGCGCGGTCAATGCCGCCGCCGTCACGCTTGCCGGCATCGTGCCGCTGCTGGCGACGCTTGCCGTGATGAATGTCGTCGCCGGCCTCGAACTCGTCCTGACCCAGAACACCGTCGTGCCGGCCTCCGGCGAATTTCTCTCGACGCTTTCCGCAAGCGGCCCGTTCGGCGTTCCCGTCCTCGCCTATGTCCTGCTCGGTTTCACGCTGGTCGTCGCGGCCATCGTGCAATATACGCCGCTCGGCCTCCGGCTTTATGCGGTCGGCGAGTATCCCGATGCGGCGCGCGCCGCCGGCCTGCCAGTCCGCTCCTTCGTCGCCGGCTCGTTCCTGGCCAGCGGCCTCTGCGGTGGTTTTGCCGGCATCCTGTCGGTGTCCTATCTCAGCGGCAGCACGACGGGGGCGGGCGAGATGCTGCTGCCGGTCGTCGTGACGGCGCTGCTCGGCGTGGTGTTTTCCCGCCGGCTGGTGCCGACGATCACCGGAACCTTGCTGTCCGCGCTCTTCGTCGGTTTCCTCATAAACGGCTTCCAGCTCCTCAACATTTCCAGCACGCTGGTGAGCGGCGTGCAGGGCCTGCTGATCCTGCTCGTGGTGTCCGCTACTACGCTGCTGCGCCGGGAGACGATCTGATATGGCGACGGCATCCCTCTCGGCCTTCACGCGCGGCATCGGGCGTTATGCGCTGGTCGCGGCGCTTGCCGCGGTCTTCGCCACTTTCGCAGCCCTTGCCCCTGGCTTCCTCTCTAGCGCCAATCTCGTGAGCGTGCTGGTGAATAATTTTGCGCTGCTGGCCATCGTCGCCGTCGGCATGACCTTCGCCGTCTCGGCCGGCGGCATCGACCTGTCGGTCGGCACGGCCATCGATTTCGCAAGCTTCGCCTTCGTCTCCCTCGTTCTTGCCGGGCAGCCGATCCCGCTGGCAGCCCTCGGCGGGCTTGCCGGCGGGGCTCTCGTCGGCCTGTTCAATGCCGTGCTGATCGCCGGCATCGGCATTTCGCCGTTCCTCGCCACGCTCGGCACGCTGTTCGTCGGCCGCAGCGTGCAGCAATTGCTGACGAACGGCGGCAATCCGGTCTACCTGCCGCCCGCTGGCGTGCCGGAGGCCTTCCGTTTCCTCGGCCACGGCTCGGTTGCCGGCCTTCCCGTACCGCTGCTGGTCGCCGCGCTCGTGATTGCCGGCGCCTGGCTCGTCCTGTCGCGCACCCGCTTCGGCCGGGTGGTGCTCGCAACCGGCATCCAGGCGAGCGTCGTGCGCTATTCCGGCATCCGGCTGTCGCGCGTCACCGCCGCCACCTATGTGCTGGTCTCGGCGATCGCCGCGATTGTCGGGCTGATCCTCACCTCGACGGTGACGGTCTACATCCCGTCCTCCGGCAATGCCTTCCTGCTCAACGCCATCGGCGCCACCTTCATCGGCACGACGTTCGATCCGCATGGCCGGCCGAATGTTCCAGGCACGGTGCTCGGCGTGCTGCTGCTCGGCATCGTCGCCAACGGCCTGCTCCTCTCCGGTCTGAACTTCTACTGGCAGCAGGTCGGCACCGGGCTCCTCATCTTCTCGGTCCTTGCCATCGGCTTCGCCAACCGCAAGGCCGCCGCCCGGGCGTAAGGCCGGGCTGCCTCTCTCGAAAGGAACGATCATGAGCAGTGTCACCCAGCTCGCCCGACCGCAGCAGACCGCCCACCGCATCGCGAGCGAAGAGGAAGCGCTCGCCGTCGCGCGCACGCTTGCCGACGAGTTCGCGGCCGGTGCGAGCCGACGCGACTACGAGCGTGCACTTCCCTACGAGGAGCTCGACCGGCTCTCCGCCTCCGGCCTGCTCGCCATCACGGTGCCTTCGGATTATGGCGGCATCGACGTGTCGAACGTCGTGCTTGCCGAGGTCACGGCCATTCTTTCCGAGGCCGACAGCTCGATCGGCCAGATCCCACAGAACCATTTCTACATTCTCGAAGCGCTTCGCCACGACGGCAGCGAGGCGCAGAAGCGGTTCTATTTCGGCCGGGCGCTCGCCGGCGACCGCTTCGGCAATGCGCTCTCCGAGGTCGGCACCAAGACCGTCGGCAACTACAACACGCGCATTGCGCCTGATGGCGCGGGCTTCCGCATCAACGGCCGGAAATTCTATTCGACGGGCGTGCTTTTCGCCCATTGGGTGGTGATCTTCGCGCTCGATGGCGAGGAGCGGCTGACCATGTCCTTCGCGCCGCGCGAGACGGAGGGCATCGAGATCGTCGACGACTGGGACGGTTTCGGCCAGCGCACGACCGGCAGCGGCACGACGATCCTGCGCGACGTCTATGTGCCGGCCGATGCCGTGGTCCAGCACCAGAAGGGTTTCGAGCGTCCCGGTACGATCGGCTCGGTCGGGCAGATCATCCATGCCGCCGTCGATCTCGGCATCGCCCGGGCGGCGCTGAAGGAAACCATCGGCTTCGTGCGCGACAAGGCGCGGCCCTGGACGGACAGCGGCGTCGAGCGCGCTGCCGACGATCCGCTGACGATCTCGCGCATCGGTGAACTCGCCATCCGCATCGAGGCGGCGGAAGCGACGCTGGAGCGGGCAGGGCGCAGGGTCGACCAGGCGCAGGTCAGCCTCAACCAAGAGAATTCCGTGGCGGCGACCCTTGCGGTGGCCGCGGCCAAGGTGCTGACGACGGAACTCGCCATCGACGCGACGAACGTGCTGTTCGAGCTTGCCGGAACCGCCGCCACGAAACGCGGCCTCAATCTCGAACGCCACTGGCGCAATGCGCGCACGCATACGCTGCACGATCCGGTGCGCTGGAAATACCACGTCGTCGGCAACTATCACCTGAACGGCGTCACGCCGCCGCGCAACGGCGCGCTCTGAAATCCAACCCTCGTGGTGGGGGGTGGTCGCCTGGCCGCAATCCTTCGGGATTGCGGCCCTTTTTATGCGCGAACGAAAAAGGCGGCCAGCGGCCGCCCTTCCGTCCTAGGGGCAGATGCGTTCAGCTATAGAGGCTCGGCTCCGGCACGCGGCCATTGAGGGCGAAATCGCCGACTTCGCGCGCCTTGTAGAACACCGGGTCGTGCAGCGTGTGGGTGCGCACGTTGCGCCAATAGCGGTCGAAACGGTAGTGCGAGGCCGTCGAGCGGGCGCCGGTCAGCTCGAAGACGCGGGCGGTAACGTCGAGCGCCACATGGGTGGCGTTGACCTTGGCCGCATAGGCCTCGATCGCCGCTTCGCCGCGCTCCTGCGCGGTGACAGTCCGGCCCCGCGCGAGCACCGACTGCACGGTCGTCGCGGCGGCATCGGCAAGTGCTGCGGACGCCTTCAGCGCCGCGCGAAATTCGCCGATGCGCTCCAGAATATACGGGTCTTCGCTCGCCTTCTCGACGCCGGAAGTCAGCCAGGGGCGGGTCGTCGTGCGCACATAATCGATGGCCGCATCGAGCGCGCCTTCCGCCGTGCCGATGTAGAAGTTGACGAAGACGAGCTGGATGAGCGGCGTGTTGAAGGTCGCTTGCACCGCAGGTGCGGTATCCCTGGCCGCGAGCGGCAGCAGGAAATCGCTGTCATAGACCGGGAAATCGCGGAATTCGACGCTGCCGCTATCGGAGAGCCGCTGGCCGATATTGTCCCAGTCGTCATTGGCCACATAGCCCGGGCGATCGGTCGGCAGCACGAGATTGGCGATCTGGTCGCCGAAAGCTGCATTGGCGTTGAGCCGGTTGGAAATATGGGCACCGGTCGAGAATGTCTTGCGGCCGTTCAGCAGATAGTGGTCGCCATCCTGCGTCAGCGTCAGGCCCGGATCGCGCGGGTTGACGGCGGCACCCCAATAGAGCGACTTCGCCACCGTCTCGACACCGAGGTCCCAGGCCTTGTCCGGATCGTCCGCCGCCCAGTAGATGTACTGGCTGTTGACGAAATGGTAGCCGAGCAACTGGCCGACCGAGCTTTCGCCGCGCGCGAGAATGCGCACCAGCCGAAGCCCGTCCAACCAGTCGAGTCCGCCGCCGCCGATTTCCACCGGGTGCAGGGCGTTCAGCAGCCCGTCCTTCTTCAGCCGCTCGATTTCCGCAATCGGCGGCCTGCCTTCCGCGTCCAGTTCCGCGCCGCGGCGCGCAAGATCGGCGGAAATTTCCTCCGCCCTGGCGAAGAGCCGCGCGCGGTCGTCCTGAAGATCGGGGTCCTTGAGAAGGTGTAGGGCGTTCATGGCGGATCTCCTGTTCCAGCGCCGTTCGGCAGCTCGGCCTGCATTTTCCCCGACGCGCCATCCCGGAGCCAGCAAAGCCATTTCCGAAACTAATCTATATAAAAGATAGAATTTCTGTATTTGTGCGAAGCAGGCGTTATCCTCCCCCCAAAGTTCGATGCCTTCAGGCATCCTCAAGACGCTGGAGAACCCCATGGCCCGCCCCATCCGTTTCAACGCCTTCGACATGAACTGCGTCGGCCACCAGTCGCCGGGGCTATGGGCGCATCCGCGCGACAAGTCCTGGAAATACAAGGATCTGGATTATTGGCAGGATCTCGCCCGCACGCTGGAGCGCGGCGTCTTCGACGGCATCTTCATCGCCGACGTCATCGGCTATTACGACGTCTACAAGGGCTCGAACTACCACGCCATCCACCAGGCGGCGCAGCTTCCGGTGAACGATCCGATGCAGCTCGCGGCCCCCATCGCGCTTGCCACCGAGCATCTCGGCATCGGCATCACCGCATCCACCTCCTTCGAGCATCCCTATACCTTCGCCCGGCGCCTCGCGACGGCAGACCATCACTCGAAGGGCCGCGTCGGCTGGAATATCGTCACCTCCTATCTGGAAAGCGGCGCGAAGAATGTCGGGCAGGGCGGCCTTCGCCGGCATGACAACCGCTACGAGGTGGCCGCCGAATATGTCGAGGTGCTCTACAAGCTGCTGGAAGGTTCCTGGGAGGAGGGGGCGGTGGTGCGCGACGGCGAGAAGCGCATCTTCACCCATCCGGAAAAGGTCCACGAAATCGCCCACAAGGGCAAGTTCTTCGAGGTGCCGGGCTACGGCCTGACGGAGCCCTCGCCGCAGCGCACGCCCGTGCTCTATCAGGCGGGCGCCTCCGGCCCGGGCAAAGCTTTTGCGGCTGCCCATGCGGAATGCATCTTTGTCGCCGCGCCGACCAAATCCGTGCTGAAGGCCTATGTCGCCGATATCCGTCAGCGTATCGCCGCCGCCGGCCGCGACCCCAAAAAGGTCTTCATCTATACGCTGATCACCATCATCACCGACGAGACCGAAGACAAGGCGCAGAAGAAGTTCGAGGACTATAAGAGCTACGTCTCCTATGACGGCTCGCTCACCTTCATGTCCGGCTGGAGCGGCATCGATTTCGGGCAATATGCGCCGACGGACGTGGTGGAGCGGATCGAGACGAACGCCATCCATTCCTTCGTCGAGCACATTGCCGGGGGCGACAAGTCGTGGACGATCGACGAACTCGCCCAGTTTGGCGGCATCGGCGGCATGGGGCCGGTCTTCGTCGGCTCGCCGGAGCGCATTTCCGATATTTTGCAGGAATGGGTCGCCGACACCGATGTCGACGGCTTCAACATCGCCTATGCCGTGACGCCGGACAGTTTTGAGGATATCGTCGCCCATATCGTGCCGGAATTGCAGAAGCGGGGCGCCTACCCGACCGAATACAAGCCTGGTACGTTGCGCGAAAAGCTTTTCGGCGATGGTCCTTATCTGCCGAAGACACATCCGGCCGACGGCTACCGGGACATCGAGGCGGTGAAGCGCCGCGAGGCCGAAGCGGTGCCGGCCTTGAAGACAGTGGGCGCCTAAAATGCCGACAGGCTTGGCGTTCGATGAAGCACAGGCGGGTTTTCAAGCCGTGAGCAATGGATCAGCCGAACCTGTCGTTGCGGTCATTGGTGGTGGTTTCACCGGGGCCGCACTCGCCTATCATCTCGCCCGCCTGCTTGGCCCAGGAGCCGCGAAGATCGTGGTCTACGAGCCGCGGGCCGTACTGGGCGGCGGCGTCGCCTATGATACGGACGAGCCCGTCCACCGCATCAACGTGCCGGCGGCGCGCATGACGCTGGTTCCCGGCGACGACGAGCATTTCCAACGCTGGCTTTTCGAAACCGGCGCGCTTCTGGACGATCCGGCCGCGACCACCGCGGACGGCCACGTCTTCGCGCGCCGCTCGGCCTTCGGCCGCTACGTGTCCTCCCAGCTCCAGCCGCTCGTCGCGGCAGGCGCGATCGAGCATCGCCGCAGCCGCGTTCGCGCCGTAACGGAGGCTGAGGGCGGCGAGTGGCGTATAACGGCCGATGACGGATCGGAGCTTTGGGCCGACCGTCTGGTGCTGGCGACAAGCCATCCGAGCCCGCAGCCCCCGGCGGCTCTCGACACGGTGCTCGCCGGGCACGACCGCTACATTCCCGATGCCACCCTTCCAGCGGCCCTGTCATCGATCCGGCCGGATGATCGTGTGCTCGTCGTCGGCACGGGCCTGACCGCCGCGGATGTGATCGCCACCCTCGACGCTGCCGGGCACCGGGGCCTTGTGACGGCGGTGTCGCGCCGCGGGCTGCGCTCCCGCGGCCACAATCTCAGCCCCCAGGACCCGTTCGGCGACTTCGTCGATTTTCCATCCCGCTCGGCGCGTGCCCTGCTGAGACGGGTTCGCCGTACCCTTGCCGAGGCTGAAGCATCGGGCGTGACCTGGCATGCGGTGTTCGACCGGTTGCGCGGGCAGGGCGGCGACATCTGGCGGGCACTGCCCGTGGCCGAGCGGCGGCGCATCGTGCGGTTCCTGCGCCCCTATTGGGATGTGCACCGTTTCCGTATCGCACCGCAAATGGAAGCGGCCATCGACCGGCGCAAGGCGGCCGGCACGTTCGTCCTCCACGCCGCCTCCATCGCCCGCGTCACACGACAAGCGGATGGCGAAATCGCCGTGACATTCCGGCCCCGCCACGGACGCGAACCGTTCGAAGGGCGCTATGACGCGGTCGTCGTTACGACCGGCCCCGGTCACCGCTCGATCCTCGCGAGCCAGCCGTTCCTGGAGGACCTCGCCCGGGCCGGCGTGCTGCAACCCGACAACGTCGGCCTCGGCATCGCCGTCGACGAACAAAGCCGTGCCATCCGCCCGGGCGGGCGCACAGCAAAAACCCTCTTCATCGCCGGCCCGCTGGCGCGCGGCACGTTCGGGGAACTGATGGGGCTACCCCAGGTGACCGACCACGCCGTTTTCGTCGCAACGCGCATCGCCGATGAGCTTGTCGATGTTCTCGATACCGTGCTCACTGCGGGACGAGCTGTCGAAGTTTGAGGCCGCAGCTGCGATCACCAGAAACCTTCGTGCGCCTTCGCAATCTCCCCTTCGAGCGCGGGAACGGGGCCGATGACCTCCACCTTGCGCTGCCCAGCGTCGAAAATGCGCTCGCAGGGCATGTCCATCGTCAGGTTCTCCGGGTTGTCCCCGGTCAGTTCCGCAAGGCGCTTTTCCGTCATCCCGTAGACGAGGCGACCGATGCCCGCCCAGTAAGTGCCGCCCGCGCACATGCAGCACGGCTCGACCGAGGTGACGAGTGTGCATTCGGCCAGGAATTCCGCCGAATAGGCTTTGGCGGCGTCGCGCGCGACGTTCATCTCCGCATGGCCGACGCCCTTGTCGTCCTTGAACGTGTTGCCGGAGGTCAGCAGCACCGCCCCATCCGGCCCCGCCAGCAGCGCGCCAAACGGGTGATTCCCCGCGGCGCGACTTTCCTCCGCGATCCTCATCGTCTCGCGCAGATTGCGCAGATCGATCTCCGTTGCCTGCCTCTTGTTCTGTTTGTCGCGCATCGGTCGCTCCTCCTCAACGCTGGAAATTTGCGCAATCAGAGTGCCCGAGATGGAGCCTCGCGCCAATTGGAATGAATTGCATAGGAACGCGGCTATGTAGCGACAGCTTCGGCAACCCTAAGCGGTGTTCCCGAGGCGGCGTCCTGAGCGGATGATGAAGTCCCTGAACTCGCGGCCGAACGGGCGATCGAGCGCTGCCCTGTTCCAGGCCAGCGCGTAAGGCTCCGAAAGGGCGATCCAGCAATTGCAGGCGACGACGAGTTTTCCCTGTGCGAGGTCGTTGGCGATCATGGAGGTTTGGCCGAGCACGAAGCCCGCATCGTTGACCGCGGCATCGATCGCTGCACTGGAAAGCGAGAAGGACAGGTCGCATTGCGGTTCGCGCCGGGCAAGGCCGGCCTGGGCGGCCCAGTCGGACCAGGTGGGTGGGGACTGGTAGGGGTTCTCCCATTCTATGCCGATCAGGGGGCCTTTGAATATGTCGGCGGGCGTGGTCACGGGGTGCTTTTTCAGGAACGCGGGCGAGCACAACGGCGCGACCTTGTCGACGAACAGCTCGGAAAAATGGGCATAGCGATGGCGCGCGCTGCCATAGGAGATGCGGAAATCCACCTGCTCTTCCTCGAAGACCGGCTCGTCGTCCTCGCCGATCAGCCGCACGCTCAAGCCCGGCGAGATGGTTTGCCACTCCGCGAGAAGGGGGCCAAGCCATCGTATCGTCAGCGACGGCGGGGCGCTCACCACGATGCCCGACTTCAGGCGCGCCCTTTGCAGGACCGTGCTGGCGGCGCGCAAGTGATCGAAACCGACCCGTATTCTTTCCAGATAGATCTGACCCCATGAGGTGAGGACCAGGCTGCGGCCTTTCCGCTCGAACAAAGCGACGCCCACTTCCTCTTCGAGCCGGCCGATATGCTGGCTGACGGCCCCGGACGATATGCCGAGATCGCGGGCGGCGGCGGCGACGCTGCCGAACCGGCCGATTGCCTCGAAGGCCTGCAAGGCGCGCAATGTGGGAAGACGAACGGACATGACGGTGCTCCTCCATCCTATTTAGATTAGAAAAACTAAAGAGAAAAGCAGAGGTTGGTTGATTGACCGGACCAATGGTTACGATTTCTAATGAAATACGAAAAGCGGTGCTGGGTAGCCGCACATCGGGAAAAAGCAAAAGAGGGGATGACGATGAAAGTATTTCTGGCAACACTATTGGCTTCGACGGAGGTTTTTTCCGCCGCGCTGGCGGGGGAAACACTGGACAAGGTGAAGGCGCGCGGATCGCTCGTCTGCGGTGTCAGCGAGGGCATAGCCGGGTTCTCGGCGCCCGACAGCACCGGCACATGGGCGGGCATGGATGTCGACTTCTGCCACGCACTGTCGGCCGCGATCCTGGGCGATGCGACCAAGGTGACCTTCAAGCCCCTGACCGCGCAGAACCGCTTCACCGCGCTGCAATCCGGCGAGGTCGACGTCCTGTCGCGCGTGACGACTTACACGCTGACGCGCGATACCGCGCTCGGCTTGGATTTCGGCGCCGTGCTGTTCTATGACGGCCAGGGCTTTATGGTTCCAGCCAAGCTGAACATCACGTCCGCCAGGGAACTCGACGGCGCGACGATCTGCATGCAGACCGGCACCACCAACGAGCTCAACGTCGCCGATTTCTTCCGCTCCATCGGCAAGCCCTTCAGCCCGCTGGCGATCGAAGACGTCAACGAACTGAACAATGCGTTCTTCAACAGCGGCCGTTGCGATGTCTATACCGGCGACACGTCGGGACTTGCGGCATGGCGCTCGTCGCTTGCCCAGAACAAGGACGATTACGTCATTCTTCCGGAATTGATCTCCAAGGAGCCGCTGGCCGCAGCGATGCGTCATGGCGACCAGCAGTTCGGCGATATCGTCCGCTGGGTCGGTTTCGCGCTGATCGAGGCGGAGGAAAAGGGTATTACCCAGGCCAATGCGGACGAGATGAAGTCGAGCGCAGATCCGACGGTGCAGGCGCTTCTCGGCGTATCGCCCGGCAACGGCAAGGCGCTCGGCCTTGACGAGGCCTGGGCGCTCAACGCCATCAAGGCGGTCGGCAATTACGGCGAGATCTTCGAACGCAATGTCGGTGCCAAGACGCCGCTTGGATTGCAGCGTGGTACGAACGCGCTGTGGAACAAGGGCGGCCTGATCTACGCGCCGCCGGCGCGCTGATCGACGGTCCATGTCCCATCCAGCGGAAAACAAACCGGCGGCGGGGCTCTTCGAGAGCCTCGCAGCCCTCCTGCGGGACAGGACGGTGCGGCGCTGGGTTTTCCAGCTCGCCGTCACCCTCTCCCTCTTGTCGTTTATCGGCCTCTTGGTCGCGATCGCGGCGGGCAATCTCGCCCGGCAGGGCATCGCGACGGGATATGGCTTTCTCACTGGTGAGGCACGGTTTGAAATCAGCGAAAGCGTGATCGCCTATTCCGCAGCAAACAGCTACGGCCGGGCGCTGCTGGTGGGCTTTCTCAACACGTTGAAAGTGTCGCTGCTGGCGATCGTGCTGGCAACGGTGATCGGCACCGCCGTCGGCATTGCCCGGCTTTCCAGCAACAGGCTGCTGGCGGGCGTTGCCGGCGCCTATGTCGAGGGGCTGCGCAATATTCCGCTGCTGCTGCAACTGTCCTTCTGGTACGGGCTGCTGACCGTCACCTTGCCGGTGCCGCGGGCGGCGCTCAATCCGTTGGAAGGTGTGTATCTCAGCAATCGGGGCGTCGTTCTGCCGATGCTGGAGCCGCATGCGGCCTTTGGCTATGCAGGGATTTGCCTTGCCTTCGGCGTCGCTGTTGCCGTGCTTTTGAACCGGCTCGCCGCCCGCCGCCAGGAGAGAACCGGCCGCCGCACCGTGATCGCGCCGGCGGTCCTCTTTGTTCTGGTCATTCCGGTCCTTGCGGGCTGGTATTTCGGCGGGGCGCCGGCAGCGCTGGACATGCCGCACCTGCAAGGCTTCAATTTCGTCGGCGGCGTGCGCCTCTCGCCGGAATTCGCCGCCTTGCTGTTCGGCCTGACGGCCTATAGCGCCACCTTCATCGCCGAAACGGTGCGCGGCGGCATCGAGGCCGTCAGCGCGGGTCAATCGGAGGCCGGGCGTTCGCTCGGGCTGCGCCCCGGCCTCGTCATGCGCCTGATCATCCTGCCGCAGGCGATCCGGATGATCATCCCGCCGATCACCAGCCAATATCTCAACATGACGAAGAACAGCTCGCTTGGTGTCGCGATCGCCTATCCAGATCTCGTCGCGGTCGGCAACGTCACGATGAACCAGACCGGCCAGGCGATCGAGGTGGTCTCGATCTTCATGATCGTCTATCTGACGATCAGCCTCGCCATTTCCGGGTTCATGAACTGGTACAACCATCGCATGGCGCTGGTGACGCGATGACCGGGATGCTCCGCCCATCGCTCCGTCGCAGCGGCGACTTCCTGCGCTCCCTGTTCAGCACCTGGTACAATGCGCTGATCACGCTGGCGCTCCTGTTCATCGCCTTCAAGGTCGTGCCTCCACTCGCAAACTGGCTCGTGCTCGATGCCGTCTGGAGCAGTCCGTCTGCCGATGCATGCCGCGTGGCGGCAGGTGCCTGCTGGGCGTTCATCCGGGAAAAGGCCCGTTTCATCCTGTTCGGCCTCTATCCCTATGGCGAGCAGTGGCGTCCATTCCTCGCGGTGCTGCTGCTTGTCGGCCTCGTGCTGGTCAGTGCCAACAAGCGGTGCTGGACGCCATGGCTTCTGGCCATCTGGCCGGCCGTCATCTCGGCGGTGCTCGCCGTCATGACCGGCGGGTTTGCCGGAATGGCGGCCGTGCCCACAGCGCAATGGGGCGGCCTGCCGCTGACCTTGCTGCTCGCCGTCGTCGGTTCGGCATTTGCCTTCCCGCTCGGCATCCTGCTCGCCCTCGGCCGCACCTCGGACATGCCGCTCATCCGCTCCGTTTGCGTCGGCTATATCGAATTCGTGCGCGGCGTGCCGCTCATCACGGTTCTCTTCATGGCGTCGGTCATGCTGCCCCTGTTCATGCCAGCGGGCGTGGAAATCGATGCCGTGCTTCGCGCCCTTGTCGGCATGACGCTTTTCGTCGCCGCCTATTTTGCGGAGGTCATCCGGGGCGGATTGCTGGCCGTTCCCAAGGGGCAGTTCGAGGCGGTCCATGCGCTGGGCCTCGGCTATTGGGCCAGCATGCGGCTCGTCGTGCTGCCGCAGGTGCTGCGCATTTCCGTTCCGCCGCTCACCAACACGCTGATCGGCCTCATCAAGGATTCCTCCCTTGTCGCCATCATCGGCCTCGTGGACTTGCTCGGCGCGTCGAAACGCTCGCTGTCCGATCCGGAATGGCTGGGTTTCTATCGCGAGGCCTACGTCTTCGTCGCGCTCATCTACTTCGCCATCTGCTTTTCGGTTTCGCGCTATTCCCGTCGGGTCGAGGCCGACCTTTCCGCGCGCCAGAAGCACTGATCCATCTGCCCATTTTGAAAGGAAGCCTCCGTGCAGGCACGACACCGCATAATTCTCGATTGCGACCCCGGCGTGGATGATGCGATCGCCATGCTGCTCGCTCTCGCCTGCCCGGAAATCGAGCTGCTCGGCATCACCTGCGTCACGGGCAACAAGGACCTGTCGTTCACGGCGAACAATGCGCTCAGGATATGCGCGCTGGCGGACCGCAGCGATGTCCCGGTCTATGCCGGTTGCACCCGGCCGCTGATGGGGCCGTATCAGCGCAAATGGCCCTCGGTGCATGGAACGGATGGCCTGTGCGACCTCGACCTGCCGGGCAAGCCGGGTGTCCTCGTCGAGGAACATGCGGTGGATTTCATCATTCGCCAGGTGCTGGCGGCGCCCGGCGAGGTCAGCCTTTGCGTCATCGGTCCGATGACGAACATTGCGCTCGCCATCGTCAAGGCGCCGCATATCGCACCCTTGATCCGTTCCGTGGTTTTCATGGGCGGGGCGGCCTTTTGCCCGGGAAATTCCGGTCCGCTCGCCGAGTTCAACATCCTCGTCGATCCCGAGGCGGCGGAGATCGTGATGTCGTCCGGCATTCCCCTCGTCATGCTGGGGCTGGATGTCACGCAGAAGGTGCGGATCGGAGAGGCGCATATCGCCGCGCTGGAACAGGCGGGGACGGCGGCTGCAGTGGCGATCGGCGCGATGCTGCGGGACTATGGCAGCAACGACCCGTGCCTGCATGATCCCTGCGCGATCCTCTATTACATTGTGCCAGACCTGTTTTCCGGCGTGGAGGCCCATGTCCGGGTGCTCGCAAATCCGCCGGAGGCGCGCGGCGCGACGGTCGCGGCCGTGAGCGAGCGCCATCGCGATGGCCGCCCGCCGAATTGCCTCGTCGTCACGGATTGCGATGCCGAGAAACTGCTGTCGATTCTGGTCAATCGGATGGGCGACGGCCGTCGCTGGTCACGCCGGATGACCATTGCGGCCGGGGGATGATGCTCCCGGCCGCATGGCGTCTTACTTCGTCGTGTAGCCGCCATTGACGAGGATGGTCTGGCCGGTCATCCACCAGCCGTCCGTGACGAGGAAGCGGATGAAGGGCACGATGTCCTCGATGTCGGTCAGCCCCGTCTTGGAGAAGCCGGAAAGGGCTGCCGCGGTCTTGTGATAGGCCACCGCGTCGGCGCCCTCGGCGGGATAGAAGAAGGGCGTGTCCATGGGGCCGGGGCCGATCGCCGTCACCGAGATGCCGCGTTCGCCGAATTCCTTAGAAGCCGCCCGGGTGAAATGTTCCACCGGCGCCTTGGTGCCGGCATAGGCGGCGTAGAAGGGCGTGAAGGCGCCGAGCAGCGAGGTGACCAGCGTGCAGACCTTGCCGTTGTCGCTGACATGTTTGCCGGCCTCCTTGAGGAAGAAGAAGGCGCTCTTCGAGTTCACACCCGTCATCTCGTCATATTCAGCTTCGGAGATCTCGACGATCGGCTTCTTCAGCACCTTGCCGACCGTGTTGATGGCGATGTCGATGCTGCCCATCGCGGCCTTCGCGTCGGCAAACAGCGTCTCGACGGCGCTGGCGGCGGTGAGGTCGCCCTGGAAGGCGAAGGCTTGCGCGCCTGCCGCCTTGATCGCGGCGACCGTCTCATCGGCGGCGGGCTTCGTGGCGCTGGTGTTGTAGTGGACGGCGACGGCCTTCGCGCCCTGTGCCGCGAGGTCGCGCGCAATCAGCCCGCCAAGATTCTTCGCGCCGCCGGCGATGAGAACGGTTTTTCCCTTGATGCTGTGGTCGGTCATGGTGGTGGATCTCCTTGGCACTACCCGAGCAGCCGCGAGCGCGGCCACTTCCTAAAACGCAGCATATCGTCTACGCTACGCCTATAAAGTTCCCCATTCTGACATCACTTGTCAGGAATCGCGCACAATCAAACGGACTGCCGCGCTTGGACCGTATCGATCTCTTCCGTACCTTTTGCCGTGTCGTCGAATGCGCGAGTTTTACGCGTGCGGCCGATACGTTGGGCCTTCCGCGTTCGTCGGTATCGGCCGCGGTCATCGATCTCGAAACACGCGTCGGCGCGCGGCTGCTTCATCGCACCACGCGAAAAGTCTCGCCGACCCAGGACGGCGCCGCGTTCTACGAGCGCTGCCTGCGCCTGATCGCCGATGTGGAGGAGACGGAGGGCCTGTTCCGCCAGACGGCGGTCGGCCTTTCCGGAAAGCTGCGCATCGACGTGCCCGGGCGCATCGGCCGCCTCATCCTTGCGCCGGCGCTCCCGGAGTTTCTCGCACGCTATCCGCAACTCGACATCGAGCTGCGGATCACCGACCGCACGGTCAACCTTGTCGAGGAGAGCGTCGACTGCGTCCTGCGTGTCGGGCCGCTCAGTGATTCAGGCCTTGTCGCGCGCAAGATCGGCGACCTCGCCTTGATCAATGTCGCCAGCCCCGCCTATCTGGCCGCCTATGGCACGCCCAACGTACCCGACGATCTCGGCGGCCATCTTGCCGTCAATTATGCATCGCCCTCGACCGGGCGCGTCGAGGACTGGGAGTGGATCGAGGGCGGGGAGGTGCGGATGGTGCCGATGCGGGCGCGCGCCACGGTCAACAGCGCCGAAGCCTACATCGCCTGCTGCCTAGCCGGCCTCGGCCTCATCCAGATTCCGGCCTATGACGTGCGAAGCCATCTCGACGCGGGCGAGCTCATCGAGGTGATGCCGGATCACCGGGCCGCGCCGATGCCGATGACATTGCTCTACCCGCATCGCCAGCATCTCTCCCGCCGGCTCCAGGTCTTTGCGGACTGGCTGGATGCCTTGATGAAGCGCGCGCTTCTGTAGTCCTGCCGCGATGTCGTCCAAAGGTCAGTTGGCGATTTCGGATTCGATATATTCGAGCGTCCGCATATAGTGCGCGACGAGCAATTGCTTGGCTTCCGCGACATTTCCGTCGAGGGCGGCGTCGGCGATGCGCTTGTGTTCGTCCTGGCCGCCGCGGCGGGGATAGGCGGCACTCGCCGATATGAAGATGTAGCGCTGCGCGTGGTCCATCAGCACTTCGCAGAACTGCACGAGCCACGACGAGCCGCAATTGGCGATCAGCGTGAGGTGAAAATCGCGGTGAAAGCCTTCGAATTGCTTGCGGCGCTCCATGTCAGGGTCTTCCTGTGTCCATGGCGTGCGCGACAGCCGGTGCAGGGCGAGCACGACCTGCTCTTCCCATTCGGTGGTGCGGCGCAGAATGGATTGTTCGAGCGCCAGCGGTTCGAGCATGCAGCGCGTTCCCACCAGCTCCCGCCAGTTTTCCAGGCTGATTTCCGGAACGGAGAAGCCGCGCTGGTCGTGCCGATCGACCAGTCTTTCGGACGAGAGGCGGTTGAGCGCCTCGCGCACCGGATTGGTGCCGACGCCGTAA
Source organism: Shinella sp. BE166 (assembly GCF_051201095.1). NCBI lineage: Bacteria > Pseudomonadati > Pseudomonadota > Alphaproteobacteria > Hyphomicrobiales > Rhizobiaceae > Shinella > Shinella sp. BE166. Next base: position 154,409 of record NZ_JBPEHL010000001.1, read on the forward strand.
CGCTGCGCCACGACGTCGATCGCCAGCTTCTGCCCCGGCCGCAGGTTGCCGCGCAGGATGTCGCTGCGCATCTGCTCGTAGGCCAGCGTCGCCGTCGTCGCCTTTTCCGATTTTTCGTTTACTTTTGTCATGCCTCAGCCATTACCGATTGAACTGCTACGATGCCAGAAAACAAAGCGTCGTTGCACCCAGGCCACCAGCCCGAAGGTCATAAGTCCCATGACACTGAGATAGCAGATCAGCGAAAAGACTCGAGGTGTGTCGAGCTGGGAGGCCGCGACGCGGATCAAGGCGCCGAAACCCTGTCCGCCGCCGACCAGTTCTCCGGTGATGGCGCCGCCGACGACACCGATGGCCGCGATTTTCAGGCCTGTGAAGAAATGCGGCAGGCCCATCGGGATGCGAAGGCGCACCAGGGTCTGCCAGGGCGTTGCACCGATGCTGCGGAAAAGCATGCGCGCGTTCTCGTCCGCCGCATGCAGGCCCGCCGCGGCACCGACGATGATCGGAAACAGCGCGATGAAGGTGGCAAGCGCGACCTTGGAGGCAATGCCGAAGCCGAGCCAGCTCAGGAACAGGGGTGCGAAGGCGACTTTCGGCATGGTATCGATGGCGACGATGACGGGCATCAGGGCGCGTTCGCCAAAGGCCGTGCCGCCGACGATCATACCCAAGGTCGCGCCGATCGCCGTTGCCATCAGGAAGGAGATGACCACCTCCTGGAGCGTGATGAGGAAGGCGCTGAACACGTAACCGCCGGTGAACAGGCTCGCGCCGACCTCGACGATGTCCTGCGCGGTGCGCGCCGGCGAGGGCAGGATGATCGGCGAAACCGTGCCGCTCATGGCGACGAGCTGCCAGATCGCGAGGATGGCAAGCACGAGAAGCGTGATCGCCACGGGCTGCGGCAGGCGGTTGATGAGGGAGACGCGCTGGGTCCAGACGGTCTCGGGAAACTCGTGCTGCCGGTCGGTCGCTATGGTCAAAGGAAGGCCCCCTTGTCGAGATGGTTGCGGATCTCGCTGACGTAGGCGCCGAATTCCGGCTGGGTCATCATGTCGAGCGTGCGCGGGCGCGGCAAGTCGATTTCCAGCCGCTTGACGATGCGGCCGGGGCGCGCCGCCATGACATAGACCGTATCGGAGAGGATGACGGCTTCGGAAATGGAATGGGTGACGAGCAGCGCCGTCGCCTGGCGCGACATGCAGATGCGCTGCAGCTCCATGTTCATGAAATCGCGCGTCAGTTCGTCCAAGGCGGAGAAGGGTTCGTCCAGGAGCAGCATTTCAGGATCGGTGATCAGCATGCGGCACATGGCGGTGCGCTGCGCCATGCCGCCCGACAGTTCGCTCGGATAGGCATTGTCGAAACCGCTGAGGCCGACCAGCGACAGCAAATCCAGGGCGCGCTGGCGCGCTTGCTCGGCCGCCGCCTTTCCCGATTTGATGCCGATGGGAAGCAGCACGTTTTCGATTGCCGTGAGCCAGGGAAACAGCGTCGCCTGCTGGAACATCATGCCCGTCTCGACGCGCGGCCCCATCACCGGCTTTCCGGCGAGCATGACGCTGCCCGATGTCGGCGGGGTGAGGCCCGCCATGATTTTCAGCAGTGTGGACTTGCCGCAGCCGCTGGAGCCGATGATCGAGGCGAAGCTGCCGCGGGGCAGGTCGAGATCGATATTTTCGAGGGCGACGAAATTGCGTCCGAAATAGGACTTCGTCACCCTGCGCACTTGAAACAGAGGGCGATCGCTGACGCGATCGCCCAATACACTTGCAGAGGATGCCGTCACGGATTGACGCCTTCGTTCCAATAGCTGACGAACTCGCTTGTATAGGCCTTGTCGAGATCTGGCAGCGGGGCCTTCAGGCTGCCGGAGGCGACGAGCGAATCTTCCCAGGCCTTCCATGCCTCAGGCGAATAGTAGCCCCAGCCCTTGGACGGATCCAGCGGCTGGACGCGCAGCCGGATATTGTCGAACAGCGCTTCGAGCATCACCCTGTCCTCAGCTTCCTGCGGGTTTGCCTTGGCCGAGCATGCGAGCACTTTCTCGCGGTTTGCCGGGTCCGATCCGAAGATCGCGCCCTGCACCAGCGCCCGGCCGAAGCCCTTGATGACATCCGGGTTGGCATCGATATAGGCGCGGGTGGCCATGTAACCGTTGCCGAAGAAGCCCTGGAAGGCCTCCGGCGTGAAGTCGCGCACTTCCATGCCGCGCGTGCGCAGGATGGCGGCATCGGCGGTGGCAGCCGCATAAGCCGAAATGTCGCCGCGCTGGAAGGCAACGGCCGCCGGGCCGGAATCGCCGACCGGCAGGAACGTGTAGTCCGTGCCTTCGGTCATTCCGGCGGCCGTTAGCATCGAACGCGCGAAGGAGACTTCCGCGCCGTCGGCCGTTCCGACGCCGATGACCTTGCCCTTCAGTTCGGTCAGTTCCTTGAACGGTGCGTCCTGGGCGACGAGAATGCCGAACTGGCTCTTGGCGAAGTGATTGTAGAACATCACGACATCGACGCCCTGGGCGCGCGCCGAGAGCAGCGGGCCGGGGCCGGGATTGCCGATATCGCCCTGGCCGGCGGCAATGGCCTGAATGACTTGCCCCGAACCGTCGACCGCCTGGACGGTGACGTTGAGACCCTGTTTTTCGAAGTAGCCTTCGCACCGCGCCACATGCATCGGAAAATGCCCGATCGCGCCCGGATGCGGCAGGACCACAGTCACCTGCTTGAGTTCCTGGGCATGGAGCGGCGTTGCGGCGATGAAGCCGCAGAGTGCCGTTGTCAGTGCAGCGCAGAGCGCCGTGCGTCTCGTTGTCATAAGCATGTCCACCTCCTTATAATGTATGATTTTGGAAAATGTAATGAAATATGCATTGATCAGTCAATCCATATTCGGTATGAAAAAGTGAAATCGTACATTATTTTTGCAAGAGTGAGGATTCATACAGATATGAGCAGCGCCGAAAAATTCGTGGTCGATCTCGGCGAACGGCCGTCATTGCCTGTCTCCGATGCCGAGGGGCGTTATCCGGTTCGCCGCATCTATTGCATCGGCCGCAACTATGTTGCGCATGTCGAGGAAATGGGCGGCGATCCGAAGCTGGATTTCCCGATCGTCTTCCAGAAGCCGACCGACAGCATCGAGCAGGACGGCGCAATCCTTCCCTATCCGACGATGACGGACAACTATCACTATGAGCTGGAGCTCGTCGTCGCCATGAAGTCAGGCGGCTACAACATCCCCGTGGAAGAGGCGCTGGACCATGTCTATGGTTACGCCGTCGGCCTCGACATGACGCGCCGCAGCGTCAATGGACAGTCGGACCGTCCGAACCAGCCGTGGGAGCTTGGCAAGGCGTTCGACAATTCCTGCCCCGTCGGCACCATCCATCCCGTCGAAAAGGTCGGCCATGTCGATGCCGGCGCGATCCGGCTCACTGTCAATGGCGATGCGAAGCAGGATTCGGACCTTGCGCTGATGATCTGGCGTACGCCGGAGATTATTTCGAACCTGTCGCGCTATTTCGCGTTGCAGGCGGGCGACATCATCCTGACCGGCACGCCGAACGGCGTCGGCCCGGTCGTGCCCGGCGACGTGCTTGTCGGCAGCATCGACAAGCTGGGCTCACTCTCCGTCACCATCAGCGACCCGGTCTAAGACCGGCGAAAAATCCGATCATGAAAAGACCCGGGCGAGTTCATCGCCCGGGTCTTTTCTGTCTCATAATCCGAGTGCAACACCGTCCTTGCGATGGTCCGAAGCGCCCCACAGCACATTGCGCTCGCGATCGATCCAGATCGCCTGGCAGCCGCCGAGCGGTTCGTCCGCCCAGCGCGTCGCGTGGCCGCGCCGTTCAAGCTCATGTTTCACCTCGGCGGGGATGGTCGGCTCCAGGCTGATCGCGCCGTCGGTGAAGAAGCTGCGCGGCTGGTCGCTCGCCATCTGCACGTCGAGGCCGCGATCGACGATCTGCGACAGGATATGGACATGGCCGACCGCCTGGTACTGGCCGCCCATGACGCCGAAGGACATGACGGGCCGCCCGTCGCGCATGACGATGGCGGGAATGATCGTATGGAACGGCAGCTTGCGCGGGCCGATGGCATTGGGGCTTTCGGGATCAAGCGAGAAGCCGCAGCCGCGGTTCTGAAGAAGCACGCCGGCTTTGGGCGCATAGATGCCGCTGCCGAAGGCGAAGAAGATCGAGTTGATCAGCGAGATCGCATTGCCCTCGGCATCGACGACGGTGACATAGACCGTATCGCGGTGCACCGGCATGTCGTAGTCCGCCACAGCGCTGGCGCGCGCCATGTCGATCTTGCCGCGCAGGCCGGCGATGAAGGGTTCGGCCAGAAGATCCTCCACCGAATGGCGCATCGCATCCGGGTCGGCAATGTAGAGGTCGCGCTGGCGGTAGGCCGCTTTTGTGGCTTCGGCAAACAGATGAATGCGATCGGCTTCGCTCAAATCGGGATCGGCAAGATCGAACCCGTCCAGAATGCGGGCGATGATCAGGGCTGCAAGCCCTTGGCCGTTGGGCGGGCATTCGAGCAGCTCGTAGCCACGATAGGCGGCGGCGATGGGCTGCGTCTCGAAGGCCGAATAGGTTGCGAAGTCCTCAATCTTGTGCAGGCCGCCGAGGCTTTGCAGCGTGGCAACCATGTCTTCGGCGACCGCACCCTTGTAGAAAGCGTCGCGACCCTCGCGGGCGATGTGCTCTAGCGTTGCGCCGAGCGTCGGATTGTCCAGCCGCGCACCGACGGCAGGCGGCAGGCCGCCCGGCAGGTATTGTGCGACGGAGGCGGGGTAGGGGCGCAGCCGGTCGGCATAACGCGCCCAATCGTGCGCCACGCGCGGGGTGATGACGAAGCCTTCATAGGCGGCGTCGATGGCGGGCTTCAGGATTGCCGCGAGCCCGAGCCTGCCGTAGCGCGTGCTGAGCTGGCTCCAGGCATCGACGGCGCCAGGGATGGTGACGGCATGAATCGAGCCATCGGGTATCGCTTTGAGGCCGAGGGCGGTCAACCGCTCGACCGTCGCGGCGGCCGGTGCGCGGCCCGAGCCGTTGAGGGCGATCGGTGTTTTGCCGGCTGGCGCGTAAAGCGCAAAGCAGTCGCCGCCGATGCCCGTCATGTGCGGATCGATGACGCCCTGCAACGCAACCGCTGCAATCGCCGCGTCCACCGCATTGCCGCCGGCCTCCAGGATGCGCAACGCCGCCCTGGTGGCCTGCGGATGCGAGGTCGCGACCATGGCCTTGCCTGCCAGGGCGACAGACTTTCCAGGGCGCATGAAATCGCGTTCGACAATGGTCTCGCCAATCATGGCAGATCCTCAAGATATGTGGCTGCTGCGGTGTCGCAGATGGAAGCCGCGCGCAGCATTTTGGCGCAAAGAGAGGACGAACTAAATAAGGATGGGGTCGTTGGCGTCAACACATATCATGACGAATTTTTGCATAAATGGCAAAATCATACATTTTTCTCAAATCACCCGCGGGTGGGTGAGTGCGATTCGACGAGAGGATAGGCCGATGAGAAAATCTCCGACATGGGCGGGTGATGCACGGTGCGGTCGGGATATTTGGCGGTCATGGCATCGAACTGCCGTTGCGCCTGGCGTCCATAGGCATCGAAATCCACACCCGGGATGACACGCTCCTCCATGACCGGTCTTCCGTCGATGAAGACGCTCCTGACGTCGCGGCCGCTGCCGGTGAGCATCAGCGTCTGGATCGGGTCGATCACTGGGCCGACATCGGGGGTCGCGAGATCGAACACGACGATATCCGCCCGTGCGCCGGGTTGCAGCCGTCCGAGATCAGGCCGGCCGAGCGCGTCGGCGCCGCCCACTGTCGCGGCGTCGAAATAATCTTCCGACCGCACCGTCGTCACGCTGCGGTCGAGCACGCGGTTGACCAGCATGCCGACCTGCATGTTCAGAACCATGTCCGGCGGCGCGGTATCGGTGCCGAGCGCCAGCCTCATGCCCTTCTCGCGGAAGCTGGAGAAAGTCGCGAGCGCGTCTCCGTGGCGCGCCGCCACAAGCGGGCAATGCACGATGACCGATCCGCGCTCCCGGATGATATCGAGATCGTTGCCGGCCTCATCCATGTTGCGCGACGGGCTGACATAGGTGCCGTGCGGCAGAAGCGTGCGGCGGTTCAGGAAGCCGAGACTGTCCAGCCATTCGACGGAGGTCTTGCCGTGCAGGTGCCGAACCGTATCCCGCTCGAAGCGACCCTGGTTGCAATGAAGCCGGACCGGCACCGCAAGGTCCGTACCCGCCAGCGCCGTTTGCGAGAGCAGCGTTTCGGTGCAGGTCTCGATGCGGTCCGGGGCAAGCATGGTTCGAACACGGCCGAAGGACTTGCCCTCAAAATCCTTGCAGAACCGCACCGCGTCCGCGAGCCCGCGAAGACCTCGCTCTTCGTCGAAGAACAGGGACACGGCACCATTGTCGGAAACGACCGGGTTGCCGGTTCGATAGGCAGGTCCGAGATAGACCCGCATGCCAAGGTCTTCGGCAGCCGCGGCCGCGGCGGAAAATTCGGCATAGGTCTCGCCCCACTCCCGGTAATAGAGAGAGGCGATCGGCAATGCGGTGGTGATGCCGTTGCGGATCAGCCGGGCAAAGGCATAGCGCTTCTGGAATGCGAGTTCGTCGGGCGAGTACATTTCATAGGGGCCGCGGTCCATGTAGCTTTGCGGCCATGTCCGGCCTTTTTTCCATTCCGGGTGGTTGTCATAGGAGAAAACCGTGGTGTCGAGGTCCGACAGGGCATCGAGATCGATCATGCCCGGCGCGATCAGCGCCTCGCCATAGTCGATGCGGCGCGCCACCACACCGGGAAAACCATGGCCCACGAAGATCACCTGGCCGCGCTCGAAGACAATCTCGCCGCGGTGCACGAGCGTGTGACGACCCTCGGCGTGCCCGACGATCCAGCGTGCCGAAAGCATGGTGCGACCGGTCTGCTCATTCATGTTCATGTTCCTTCGATGAGATCAGGGCGTTGCCGGCTGGAGCGGAAAATGGCAGGCCACCCGGCGACCGTTCTGCTCCTCCAGGGCGGGTGCGACCCGTTTGCAGATGTCCTGGGCCTGCGGGCAGCGGGGATGGAAGCGGCATCCCGAGGGAGGATCGAGGGGGCTTGGCACCTCGCCGGCAAGCTGTTTGCGTTGCCGGTTCGGAGCCTCCAGATCGGGGATCGTGTCGATCAGCAGCCGTGTATAGGGATGCCGCGGATTGCGGAACAGCTGTTCGGTCGGCGCCTGTTCCACGATGCCGCCGAGATACATCACGGCGATATGGTCGGAGGCATGCCGCACCACCGCAAGATTGTGGCTGATGAACATATAGGTGAGGTGAAACTGGCCCTGGATTTCCTTCATCAGATTCAAGATCTGCGCCTGGACGGAGACGTCGAGCGCTGATGTGGGCTCGTCGCAGACCAGGAATTCGGGCTCGGTCGCAAGCGCCCTTGCGATGGAAATACGCTGCCGCTGGCCACCCGAGAAGGCATGCGGATATTTTTCGCCGTCGCCGCGCATCAAGCCCACAAGACCCAACAACTCGTCGACGCGCTTTCCGATCGCCGCACCCTTTCGGATCCCGAGCTCACGGATGGGCTCGGCGATGATGTCCTTGACCCGCCAGCGCGGGTTGAGGCTCGCATAGGGGTCCTGGAAGATCATCTGGACGCGCATGCGGCCGCCCGAGCCTGCGCCACCGGAATAGGTCAGGCTGCCGTTGGTCGGCGTGTAAAGCCCGACCGCAAGGCGCGCGATGGTGGACTTGCCGCAGCCGCTTTCCCCGACGATCGCGAATGTGCTGCCGCGCGGAACTGCAAAACTCACCCCGTCGACCGCCTTCAGGGTGCGCTTGGGCTTTCGCCCCAGCATGCGGACCAGCCATGGCTCCGAGGCATCGAACCAGAGGGCGAGGTCAGAGGCTTTAAGGGCGATGTCGTCATGCATAGGAATGTCCTTCTCCTGCGCGCCAGCAGGCCGCCTGACTGTTGCCGATGGGCAAGAGTTCCGGGCGCTCGGCGCATTTGTCGATGCGTTTCGGGCAGCGGGGCGCGAAGGGACAGCCGGACGGGACCGAACCCGGCCGGGGCATGGCGCCATCGATCTGCACCAGCCGCTCGCGCCGGCGATTGAGGCTGGGGATCGAGCCGATCAATCCGGCGGTATAGACATGCTTGGGTGCCCTCAGCACCTCCTCGACCGGGCCGATTTCCACCAGGCGCCCGGCATACATCACCGCCACGCGGTCCGCGGCTTCCGCAATGACGCCCATGTCGTGCGTGACCAGTAGGATCGCCGTCTGGTGCTCGCGGCACATGGTCTTGAGCAAGGAGATGATCTGGGCCTGGATCGAGACATCGAGAGCAGTTGTCGGCTCGTCCGCGATGATCAGCTTGGGATCGGCACACAGTGCCAGGGCGATCACGACACGCTGGCGCATGCCACCCGAGAACTGGTGCGGATAGTGGTCGATCCGCAGCTCCGGTGCCGGGATGCCCACGGCACGCAGGAGGTCGAGCGCACGCTGCCGCGCCTGACGGCGGTTCACCGGCAGATGCGTGAGGATCGTTTCCGTGATCTGGTCGCCGATGCGCATGAGCGGATCGAGGGAGGTCAGCGGATCCTGGAAGATAGCCGCGATCGAGCGGCCACGAAGCTTGCGCATGTCGCGCGGCGCGAGCGTGTCGATACGCCGGCCATCGAGCGAGATCTGGCCCTCGGCGATCCGTCCCGGCGGGTCGATCAGGCCGATGATGGCATTACCCGACAGGGATTTGCCGGCGCCGGATTCTCCGACCAGGCCGAGTATTTCGCCCGGCGCCATATCGAAGCTAACCCGGTCCAGCGCACGCACGCTGCCGCGCCGCGTGACGAAGTCGATGCTGAGGTCGCGCACGGTGAGAAGAGGGGAGGGATCGGGTCGGTCCGTCGGTGTGTTCGTCATGGGATTGCCGCCTGGCCTTTCGAGATCCACAAGCATCAAGGCGCCTCCACCAGGGCCTTGCCGTCGCGCGCCACCACGCGACCGCGTTTCAGCACCAGTTTGCGCGGCGGAAGCGTCACGACGGCTTCCGTGACATTGCGACCGGCAACGACGACGAGATCCGCAAAGGCGCCCACGGTGAGGCCGTAATCGGCCAGTCCCATGACCTTCGCGCCGCCGTAGGTGCACACGTCGACGGCGCGCTCGATCTCGATGTCCTGGCTCAGATTGTTGCGCTGGCTGAGGATTTGCGCGCGTTCCAGCATGTCGGCATTGCCGAAGGGCGCCCAGAGGTCGCGCATGCCGTCCGTGCCCGAACAGACCGTGATGCCGGCATCCAGCGCCCGGATGAGCGGCGGCACGGGAACCATGGAGGGGCCGGTCGACATCAGCGCGACGCCGGCGGCTGCGATCTCGTCGAGCAGGCGCGAAATGCCGAGATAGTCATTTGCGCCGAGCGAGAAAGCGTGACTGACCGTGACCTTGCCGGAAAGGCCGTGCGCCCGTGTGCGCTCAAGGATCATCCGGAACGAAAACATGCCGAGTTCGCCCGGCTCATGCAGATGGATGTCGATGGGCTTTGCATGTTTGACCGCGAGATCGAACACCAGGTCGAGATGTCCCTTGGGGTCGTGGTCGATCGAGCATGGATCGAGCCCGCCCACCACGTCCGCACCCTGCCGGAGCGCTTCGTTCATGAGTTCCGCCGTGCCCTTGCGGCTCACGAGACCCGATTGCGGGAAGGCGACGATGTCGATGTCGATGACATCGCTGTATCGGCTGCGCGTCGCGCTCACGCCTTCGAAGTCTGCAAGCCCGTTCTCGGTGTCGATGTCGACATGGCTGCGGATTGCCGTCGAGCCCTTGGCGATGGACATGACCACCTGGCGCGCGGACTGCCGCGCGGCATCGAGGCCGACGACCCGCTTCATCTGCCGCTCGTTGTCGATCTTTTCGCGGATCTCCGGGCCGAGCCTGTTTTCCACCCAGTCCATGCCGAGAAGCGTCTTGTCGAGATGCGTATGCGCCTCGACGAGGCCGGGCAGCAGGAGCGCGTGGTCGCAGCCCTCGACGGCGGCGCCGGTGCGGTCCAGGCGAGGCGCGATGGCTGCAATGCGGCCGTTGCTGATGCCGACGTCGGTGATCGCCTTGTCCACGCGGACGTTTGAAAGTACGAGGTCAAACATATCGAGCCTATTTCAATTTCGGGTTGAGGGCGTCGCGCAGCCAGTCACCGAGCAGGTTGACGGCGAGGATGATCAGCGTCAGTTGAAGGGCGGGGAACAGCACGATCCACCAGGTGCCCGAGAAGAAATACTGGTTTCCCAGCCGGATCAGCGTTCCAAGCGACGGCTGCGCGCTGGGCATGCCCACGCCGAGAAACGACAGTGTCGCTTCCGCCAGGATCGCCAGCCCGAGGTTGAGCGTTCCCGTCACCAGAGCCGGCGTCATGACATTCGGCAGGATGTGCTTGAGGATGATGCGCCGCCGCGGCACGTTGATGATGCGCGCGGCCATGACATATTCCTTGCGCGCCTCGACCATCGTTACCGCGCGCACCATGCGGGCATAGACCACCCAACTGGTGAGCGAGAGGGCGAGCACGAGGATCAGCGGGGCGAAGGTGTCGCGATACTCGACCGGCAGCAGCCCGCGAAAGATCGCGCTGACGAGGATGGCGACGAGCAGTGTCGGGATCGACATGACGGCATCGGCAAGCCGCATCAGAAGATTGTCGAGTGCACCGCCGATGTAGCCGGCCAGCAGCCCGACGAGCACGCCGATCGTCATCGACACGGCGACGCTGGCCACGCCGATGACAAGCGAGATGCGCGATCCGTAGACGATGGCCGAAAGAACGTCCCGGCCCTGCATGTCGGTGCCGAGCACATAGGGCATCGCCCCGCCTTCCGACCAGACGGGCGGGAGGTTCGCCTTGTCCAGGAAGAGCTGCATGATGTCGAACGGGTTCTGCGGCATCAGCACGCCGGCGAAGATCGACGTGAAGGCGATGACCAGGAGAACCGTCGCCGACACCACGGCCAAGGGGCTGTTGCGGAAATTCCAGGCGAGATCGGAATCCCACAGCCGGGCGACATGGACGCGCAGGGTCTCGCGTTCGACCTTGGGTTCAACGGACATTGCTGCCTCCAATCGCCGTGGCGCCCATGCGCGGATCGACAACGACATAGATCAGGTCGGTGATGAGGTTGATCAGGATGAAGATGCAGCAGACGATCATGAGGTAGGCCGCCATGACCGGGATATCGACGTACTGGACCGATTGCACGAAGAGGAAACCCATTCCCGGCCACTGGAAGACGATCTCGGTGACGAGTGCGAAAGCGATGAGGTCGCCGATCAGCATGCCCGTGATGGTGACCACGGGCATCAGACAGTTGCGAAGGCCATGGCGGAAATAGATGGCGCGTGCCCGCAGTCCCCGTGCCCGGGCGAAGCGGATGAAATCCGTTCGAAGGACTTCAAGCATTTCCGACGTCACCAGCCGCATGATGAAGGAGATCTGGAACAGGGCGAGCGAGATTGCCGGCATGATCAGGGCGTAGCGCCCGCTGCTCGTCAGCAGCCCCGTGGTCCAGAAGCCGAGATCCACCACCTCGCCGCGCCCGAAGGCGGGCAGGACCTGAAGCTCGATGGAGAAGGCCAGGATCAGCAATATGCCGATCACGAAGGCGGGCACCGATACGCCGATCATCGAGATGATATGCGCCACGCGGACTATGAAGGAGCCGCCATTGATCGCCGCGAAGACCCCGAGCGGCAGCCCGATGAGCAGGGCGGCGATGGAGGAGACCATCACAAGCTCGAAGGTCGCGGGGAAGCGTTCCGCAATCACCCCCATCACGGGCAGCTGGTTTCGGTAGCTCATGCCGAAGTCGCCCTGAACGGCATTGGCGACGAATTTCACGAACTGCACCGGCACCGGATCGTTCAGGCCGAGGCGCTGCGTGAGCGCATCACGCTCTTCCTGCGTCGCCTGCGGGTTCAGCATCAACTGCACCGGATCGCCGAGGAACTTGAAGATCGTGAAGGCGAGCAGGGCCACGAAAAGGAGAACGACGACGGCATTGGCCAGTCGCTTGAGGACGAGAAGCAGCATCCGTGATTTCCCGATGTAATTGCATGATGTCCACGCCGCCGCGCGCAATGGCACGCGGCGGCGTGGTCAGGGCGCTATTCGGCCATGTGGGTCAGCCAGTGACGCGCTTTGTTGTCGGACAGCTGAAGCACATCCTTGACGTTCGACCCGACCGCCCAGGCCATGGGCTGCTGGTGAACGGGAATGAACATCGACAGGTCGTTGGCGCGTTGCAGCGCCTTGGACTGAAGCGCGAGCCGGGCGGTGCGGTCGATGGTGCGGCCGGCCTCGTCGATCAGCCCGTCGATCTCGGCGTCCTTCCAAGCACCCCAGTTAAAGACGCCGGCATTGCCCGTCTTGGAATGGACGACCTGGACCAGGATGGAATAGCTGTCGAGCATCGGTTCATTGGCCCAGCCAAGCGTGCCGACGTCGAATTGCAGCGTGTCGAACTTGGCATCCTGGATGGTCGTCGGTCCGACATTGAGGTTGGGCCGAAGGCCGACGCGCGCCCACATGGCGGAGACCGCCTGGCAGATCTGCTCCTCGTTCACGAATTCCGTGTTCCTGCACAGGAAGGAGAACGAGAAGCCGTTCGGATAGCCGGCTTCCGCGAGCAGCGCCTTGGCCTTGTCGGGATCGTAGCTCAGGCGCTTGTCGAGCTCGGGCACGTAGCCGGGAATGGCCGGAGCGACCAGCGAGCCGGTCGTGCGCGACAGGCCGCTCATGACGACTTTCTGGATCGCGTCCGCATCGATCGCGTGATACAGCGCCTGGCGCACCTTGATATCCTGCAACGGGTTCTTGTCCGTGACATCGGATTCGAACGCCTTGGGAGACTGGTTCATGACCAGGAAGATCGTGCGCAGTTCGTTGTTCGAGAGCACCTTGACGTTCGACGATGCCTGCAAGCGGGGAATATCCTGCAGCGGCGCCTGGTTCGTGAAGTCGATCTCGCCCGAGATCAGGGCGGCCACGCGCGTCGCCGGCGAGGTGATCGGCGTCATGACGATACGGTCGATATTGTGCTGCCGCTTATCCCACCAGTCCGGGTTGACGTCGAAGACGGTTTCGACGTCCGGCTTGCGGGAAATGAACTTGAACGGGCCGGTGCCATTTGCATGGCTGGTGGCATAGCCCTCCACGCCCTTGGCCACGTCGGTGGGCGCCTCCGCCTTGTTGGTCACCAGCCAGCCTTGGTCAAAGATGTGGATGTTGGTGAGGTCGTTCAGCAGAAGCGGATAGTTTTCGGTGACATGGATATCGACGGTATGGTCGTCGATCTTTTCCGAGCTCACATAGGCCGGCAGGTTTCCGCGAAGGGGCGACGTCTGGTCGCTCACCCGCTTCAGCGAGGCAAGCACGTCGTCGGCGGTGAAGTCCGCGCCATCATGGAACTTCACGCCCTTGCGCAGATGAAACCGCCAGACCGTCGGGCTGACGACTTCCCATTTTTCGGCCAAAGCCGGCTCGATCTGCAACGTCGCGTCATAGCGCACGAGGCCTTCATAGACGTGGTTCAGAACGGAGAGCGTGAACGTATCCCCGTACGAATACGGATCCATGGATACGATGTCGCGCTGAGGCGCCCACCGCATCGTGGCGGCGATAGCGGGTGCCGCCATCGCTGTCGTGAGCGCAAGCGCCATCGCTGCTGATTTTATAGTCAACATTCCCACCTCCTGTTTGACAGTTAGTCTGTCTTGACGTTCCCGGTTTTTGTGTTTGCCCGCATCGCGGGGTGAATGGGCTGCCGTATGCGTTCAGCGCCAGTTCACAATTTAGTGTCATGAGGAATGTATGAAATGTCAACGCTACTTTGTATAATTTTTTTGTATGCAATTATTGCAAATAAAACGCGAATACACCCTCCGCTATACATCCGTAAGCGGAGTCATTTCTTGAAAATGGGTATCGGTCGGGCGTGTTGCCGAGGGCCTGGAAGGTGCCTTGACAACCTCGCAAGGGGAGTCGTATCAGACTGTTAGGAAAGTTACCAGACGGTTTGTGTGAAAATGGATGTTCTTGCCGGCAGCCCCCGCGTGTTGCGAACGCTCAACGAAAAAGCCGTGCTGGAAAGGCTGCTTTCGGCAGGCCCCCTGACCCGTACGGAACTCGAAGCCTTCACCGGCCTTTCGAAGCCGGCGATGTTCGAATTGCTGCGGCGGCTGGAGGCGGCCGGGCTGATCTACCGGGACGGTGAAAAGGCCGGCACGTCCGGCCCGAAGGCCGGCCTCTGGTCGATCGAACCGACATCGAGCTTCGTCGTTGGCATCGATGTCACGCGCCACGGCATCAATGCCGCGCTGGCCGATTTGACAGGCAAAACCATTGCCACGGCCTACCGGGCCTGCGAGCCGGACGAGCGCTACGACGCGCATGACCGGCTGTTCAACGTCGTCGAGGAATTGACGCAGCAGGCCGCCGTTCAACCCGGGGCGATCGACCAGTTTGTCGTGGGCCTGCCTGGCATCGTCGACATCGAACACGGCAATCTCCGCAAGGGCCAGCAACTGCCGAACTGGGAAGGCTTCCATATCGCCGATGCCATCAGCGAGTGGATCGGCCATGGCCATGTGCTGATCGAAAATGACGTCAACCTGGCTGCCCTGGAGGAAATGTCGTCCGGTGTGGCGCGGGGCATCCAGTCCTTCATCCTGTTTTGGATGGGCGATGGGGTGGGCGCGGGCGTTGTGATCGATGGCAAGCTCCTGCGCGGTACGACCGGCGCGGCGGGCGAGCTGGGCGGTATCGTCGTCGCGCGCCGGACCGACGGTTCGCACCCCGATGGCATGGCGCCGCTTGAGAACCTTCTCAGCCAGTCCGCAATCGAGGAATTGGCCGCGAGTTACGGTTTGACGGGCGCGGATTGTGTGGATGCCATCCGCAGGGCTGCCAAAGCCCACGAACATCCCGGCTTTTTTGCCGAGCTGGCGCAGCGCGTGACGGCGGGCCTTGCCGGTGCGATCGGAATTCTCGATCCGCAGATGGTGGTGCTGGGCGGCGTCATGGGCCGGGCAGCCGGCGCGCCCTTGGTGGAGCATGTCATCGAAAATCTCCGCCCGCTGATCGTCTCCCTGCCGGTGATCGTTCCGTCCGCCGTCAAGGAGAGCGGCGCGCGCGACGGCGCTGTCGCGCTGGCGCTGCGCCATGCGCGCGAGCGTCTTTTTTCCGGGGGCAGCGCCGCACGCGGGCAGCCGTAAACATCCCCCTCATCAGTCAAGCGATCGCCCGAGCGGTTCGGGAACGGTTCTTTGCGCCCATTCATTTTCCAGGAGTTTCAGAATGTCTTATCCCCTCAAGGTCATCGTCGTCGTCGCGCATCCCGATGAGGCGGAGCTCTACACCGGCGGCACGACGGCCCGACTGGCGCGCGCCGGCGCGGCGGTAAAATATCTGTCGCTCACCAATGGTGACGCGGGGCATCACCAGGTTTCACGCAAACCCCTGCGCCGCCGAAGGGCGAACGAGGCCTATGCGGCGGCACGCCATCTGGGTGTGCTGGACTACGAAATCCTGAATATCCACGACGGCGAACTGATGCCCGACGCAGCCCTGCGCAGAGCCCTCATCGCATCGGTGCGGCGGTGGCAGGCCGATATCGTCATTACGTTCCATGACGATTGTCCCGGCCATACCGACAACCGCATGGCCGGGCGGGCGGTGCGCGAGGCCGCCGGGTTCTTTGCCAATGCCAATGTCGTGCCCGGCATGCCCGCACTTGCAAAGCCGCCCATCTGCCTCAAGATCACCGACCACTGGGCCATCGAAGCCCATCGCCATGATGTCGTTATCGGCGTGGATCCGTTTATCGACCAGAAACTGAAGGCGTGCGACGAACATGCCAGCCAGTTCTACGAATTCGCCCTCTACGAGCGGGGCATGCGCAACGACACGATCGCTCAATCGAGCTGGGAAGAGCGCCGCGCCTTCATCCTGAAAAACTGGGCGGAATTCATGTATGCCAGCCCGGATATGCTCACGGCGCTGGCCGCGCTCGACAGCGAAGCCGAAGCGCCGCGCTTCGCGGAGAGCTTTCAACTGGCCGACTACGGACGCGAGACGACGGCCGCGGACGTATATGATCTCCTGTGCACCGGCAGGCCGATCAAGGAATAGGCGCTGCTCCTATTTGTCGCCCGCGCCGCGCCGCATGCCGTCCAGCATCAGCCGCATCATATTGTCGGTAAAGTCTGTGCCGACGTCCGGCGCGGGATTGGAGAGGCTGGCGACCGCGCGCAGCAACTCGTTCGGCTTCAGGCCGTCTCGGATCTCGCCAGCCTCGACCGCCCTGTCGAGAAGCCCCTGCAGGGCGGGGCGCAGCTTTTTCTCGAAATAGGCGGGAAGGGCTTCATAGGCAGGGTCGCCGGAATGCAGCGCTGCGGCGAGACCCCGCTTGGCTGCGATGAACGCGACGTAACGGTTCATCCATTTGGCCAGCGCCTCGAAGGGCGCGTTGTCCTGCGAAAGCGTTGCGGCCGCATCGGCGCAGGCATCGATCTCGCGCCGGAACACCTCCTTGATGAGATCGGAGCGCTGTGGGAAGTGGCGGTAGAGCGTGCCGACGCCCACACCGGCTTCCTTCGCGATTTCCCGGACCGGTGCATCGACACCTGACTTCGAAAAGACCGCCATCGCCGCAACGAGAAGGTCGTCGATGTTGCGCCGCGCGTCGGCGCGCAGGTGCTTGCGGTCGGCGCCGTCACCATCCCCGAATGTGTTCGCAATTTCGGAACCGTCGTTCATCACAGTTTCCCACTTGTTAAACGGAACAACGTTCCATATATTCGGATCATGGTTCCGGTTACCTTTGTCTAAACCAACAGCGCGCGGTTGGCCATAGGAACAATCCAGGAGAACGAAAATGCACGACAAGCCAGTCGCCCTTGTCACGGGCGCCAATAAGGGTATTGGACGCCAGATCGCAAGGGAGCTTGCCGCCAAGGGCCTGACGGTCCTCGTGGGGAGCCGCGACCTTGCGAAAGGCGAGGAGGCGGCCGCCGACATTGCCGGTGACGCCATCGCCATCCAGCTCGATGTCACGAACGAGGCGTCCATCGCAGCCGCTGCCGAACGCATCCAAACGGAATTCGGCCGCCTCGACGTGCTTGTGAACAATGCGGGCATAGCCAGCACGGCGGAGCCCGGAACCTCCTTCGAGGAGCGCCTGAAGCAGAATGTCCCGAGCACGGCGTCCATGGACTATATCCGGGCAATCTACGAGACGAATGTCTTCGGCCTCATGGCCGTGACGAAGGCCATGCTGCCGCTCCTCCGGCAGGCGCCCGCCGGCCGGATCGTCAACCTCGGAAGCTCGTCCGGATCCCTCACGCTGAATGCAAACCCGACCTTCGAATACCGCCATGTCTTCGGCGCGGCATACAGCCCTTCCAAGGCCACCGTTCACGCCGTGACGCTGGCTTTCGCAATCGAGCTTGAGAACACCAACATCAAGGTCAACGCAGCATGCCCCGGCTTCACGGCCACCGATCTCAACGGTTTCCGCGGAACGCGCACGGTCGAGCAGGGCGCCCGGCAAGCCGTAAGGCTCGCCCTCCTCGGACCCGATGGTCCGACCGGCACGTTCTCGGACGAGGATGGTCCTGTGGCTTGGTAATGGGTGGGCGGGGCGAAAAGCCCCGCTTGCCTTTTTTGCGGCTTCGATACGTCGGAGGCACCGCATTAGGCGGTGCATCTGACGCCGAACCGAACTAGACGTATCCCTGCTCGGAAATGAGATCCGCGATCTGCTTGATCCGCTGGCGTAGGTGGTCCAGCAGCACGGTGGCCCGCTCTTCCGGAATGCGGGTGGCGATGGCGGTGATGCTCAGCCCGGCAAAGGGATGTCCCGTATGCCCGGTTATGGCCAGCGCCACCGTCTTGATCTCGGGCGTGTTGAGCACGTCCTGATAGATAAAGCCCTGTGCGCGGATCTTCTCGACAGTCGCCTGCACCGCCTCCGCGGACGTGTTGAAGGGCGTGTATCGATCGCGATTGTGTTCGATGATGGTCTCGGCCTCGCTTGCGCTGTGTGCTGCAAGAAGGGCAAGGCTGCCGGCGCCGATACCGAGCGGTCGCTTGCGGCCGACGTCGACCGTGCAGGTCCGGATCGGGTAGCTGCCCTCCTGGCGCTCGACGCAAATGCCGTCGAACCCCCTGCGCACGGTCAGGTAGACCGTGTCGCCCAAGTCCTCCGCGAGCGTCTTCATGGACGGGAGGCAGACGTCGCGAATATTGAAATGCGGGAAAGCCGTCGTGAAGAGCTCGAACAGCAGCGGGCCGAGATGGTAGCGGCGCGTCTCTGGGTTTCGCGAGAGGAATCCCACACTGTGCAAGGCGGTAACGATGCGATGCGCCGTCGGCTGCTCCAGCCGGGCGAGATCGGCCACCTCGCTGATCTTCATGCCAGCCGCATTATATGCCGCGACGATGCGCAGAAGGGCTGCGATCCTGACGGTTCCCTGGGCACCCTGCGGCGCCGCGACTTCGAGATATTTCTCCCAGCCCTTTCCCGAAGGAATGGCCGTGACGTCCTGATCTTTCAACATTTGGGTTGATTATCCGTGTCTCGCGATGTTAGGTATCAAAAAACCCATATAATGGAATATATGACGAAGGGCTGCCATGGTCAAGGATCGGCGCGTAATCATGAACCCTTCCGATGCGGCCGGGATAGGCCTGGTCTTTGATCGTTTTGCTCCCGACAGTGACGCACGCTTTGTCGGCGGAGAATCCGGGCGAGAGCATTCAGCGTTGTCTATCCACTATGTGGGCACAGCTGGGTGGAAAGATCAATCCTCCGGCTGCGTGCTGCTGCATGGCGGCAGCGGGGATTGGCGGCATTTCGGTGCAAACCTGGATCGGCTCGGGGAGCGCCTGGCCATCGTTGCTCCCGATCTTCCGGGGTTCGGTGCTTCGGATCTGCCGCCCGGCGAGGATCTGGCCGCCATTGCCGATCCGATCGCCGGCTTCGTCAAAGCCTTGCCGTGGCGCGACATCACATTGGTCGGTTTTTCTTTTGGGGCGCTGGTTGCCGCGGCAGTCGCGTTGAAATGCCGGCCGGCACGGTTGATGCTGGTCAGCCCGGCGGGTTTTGGTGCGCATACACCCGAAATGGCCGACGCGCGCGAGGCTGCGGCGACGGCTGCCAAGGTGAGCGGCCTGCGGGCGGGGCTGGCGGTGAACCTTGAGCGGATCATGCTGAATCGATCTCCGTTCCTCGAAGACGAGCCGGTGCTGGCCATGATGGAGGAGATGCTGCGCGCCAACCGGATAAACGTGCGCCGGTTTTCGCGCCGTGAAATGATCGTCGATTACCTGCGGCTGGTCGATTGCCCTGTGCGCGTGCTTTTCGGCGCGTTCGATCCCTATCACGCCTCCGTTCTCCCGCAGCGCTATGCGGCAATCGCCGATGCCTGCCCTGGCGCCGAAGTCACGACCGTTCCCAACGCGGCGCATTGGCTGATGCTGGAAACCCCGGGCGCTTTCGAAGACGCATTGCTGCAATTCTGCCAGAAGGAAGTGAGGGACGATGATCGACTACGACCGTCTTAAGGCGCGGGTGTTTTCTCCGGTTTTCCAAGAGTATGCGCGTCGCGACACGATATTATACGGGCTTGGCCTCAACCTCGGCGCTGACCCGCTCGACGCCCACGCGCTGCGCTATGTGGCGGTCGATCCGCCCGCGGCGGAGCCGATGATGGCGACGACGTTGGCGCGCTTGGGACCATGGATGCGCGAGCCGGATGTCGGCATCGACTATCGCCGTACCATGGTGGGTGAAATGACGCTGCGTTTGCATGCGCCCTTGCCGCCGGAAGGGCGTGTCCGGGGGGATCATCGCGTCATCCGGATCACCGACAAGGGCGAAGGCCGCGGGGCTCTGGTGACGGTGCTGCGGGAACTGCGCGATGCCGGGACCGGGCAATTGCTGGCGGAATTCGAGCAACTGACCTTCTGCCGGGGCGAGGGTGGTTTCGCAAAGGACGGGAGGCACGATCCTATCCCGGAGGTTTCCGATGCCACACCGTGGCAGCCCGGTAGGCCGGCCGATTTCGAGATCGACCTGCCGACATCGCCCCAGCAGGCCCTGATCTACCGCCTGTCCGGCGACATGAACCCGCTGCATTCCGATCCCGATTCCGCACGGCGCGCAGGCTTCGCCCGTCCCGTCCTGCATGGGCTCGCCACGATAGGCATGGCGGGCCACGCCGTTGCGCGTGCGCTGGGCCGTCCGCTGACGGCAATTCGCGGCCGCCTGTCGGCCCCGGTTTTCCCCGGCGAGCGCCTTCGGCTGGAAGGTCTGCAAGTGGGTGCATTCCGCATAGTGAATGAAGAGGGCCGTGAAGTGCTCTCTAACGGATTTTATTCCATATAATGGATTGACATGTCGATTTTACGCCATTATTCATCGTTCAGAAACCACATAGTGGAGAATTGCTGGATGAACTTCTCTTTTACCGCCGAGCAGAACCTCTTTGCGGAATCGGTTCGGAACTTTGCGCTCAAGACCCTCAAGGACGGCGCTCTGGAGCGCGCGCATCTCGAAGAATTTCCCCGTGAAATGGCGCGGATGTTCTACGAGAAGGGTTTGATGGGCATCACGATGCCCGAGGCCGACGGCGGTCAGGGCGGCACCCTGATGGATGCGGTCATCGCGATCGAGCAGATCGCGCTGGTTTGCCCGCGCAGCGCCGACATCATCCAGGAAGGCAATTTCGGCGCCGTCCGGACCTTGGCGCAATATGCCAGCGCCGACCAGAAGGAGCGGTTCCTGAAGCCCGTTCTGGAAGGGCGCGAGATCATTGCCGTCGGCATGACGGAGCCTGATGCCGGTTCGGCGACCACCGACCTCAAGACGACCGCAACTCCGGATGGCGAGGGCTTCCGCATCAAGGGTTCGAAGGTATTCCCGAACCCACACGCCGATACCTACCTGGTCTATGTGCGTTTCGGGCCGGGCGTCGGTGGCATCGGCTCGGTCATGATCCGCCGCGACACGCCCGGCTTCTCGATGGGCAAGACGTCGCAATTCATGTCGGGTGCCGCCTGGGCGCCGCTGTTCTTCGACAATGTCTATGTTCCGCCGGAAGATGTGCTGCTTCCCGCCGGAGGCTTCAAGAAGCAGATTTCGGGCTTCAACGCCGAGCGCATCGGCAATGCCGCCCGCTCGCTGGCCTATGGCCGCTACTGCTTCAACGAGGCGCGGCGCTATGCGACCGAGCGCACCCAGTTCGGCCGCCCGCTTTGCGAGTTCCAGGGCCTGCAGTGGAAGTTCGCCGACATGAAGGTGGGGATCGAGGCGGCTCAGCTGCTGCTCTATCAGGCGGCAAGCAATGCCGACGACGGACTGCCCTCTTCGGACGAGACGACCATGGCCAAGCTGATGTGCAACCAGGTGGGCTTCAATGCGACCAATGAGGCGATCCAGATCATGGGGGGCCTCGGCTATTCGCGCGAGGCCCTGATCGAATATTGCTTCCGCCGTTCGCGGGGATGGATGATCGCCGGCGGTTCGCTGGAAATGCTGCGCAACCGCATGGCGGAATCGATCTTCGAGCGCCGCTTCCCGCAGCGCCCGCCCCGGGGCGAGCCCAAGGGGGAGAGCGCGCAGTGAACCTGGCTTTCCCTTCATCCGGCGAGGTGCTGGTGTCACAAAAGTCCGAGGGCGTTGTCGAGGTTCGTCTCAACCGTCCCGACAAGCTCAATGCGCTCACCGATGACATGTATGCGGCCTTGACCGACCTCTTCGGACGTTTCCACGAGGATGCAGCGGTCCGAGCGGTCATCCTGACCGGCGAGGGCCGGGGCTTCTGCTCCGGTTCGGACATCGGCGGCATGTTGAAGGTCGGCGGTTCCGCCTCGCGGGCACGTCTGCAACGCCGCCATGCGGCGGTCCGGGCGATTTATGACTGTGAAAAGCCGGTCGTCGCGGCGGTGCGTGGGCCTGTCACGGGCATTGGTTTTTCAGTGGCGATGGCCTGCGATTTCATCGTGGCCTCCGACACGGCCTATTTCCAGCAGGCTTTCCGCAACATTGCGCTCGTTCCCGACGGCGGCTCGATCTTCTTTCTCGGCCAGCGGCTCGGCATCGGGCGCGCCAAGGATCTGGTGATGTCCGCCCGCAAACTGTCGGCGGCCGAGGCGCTCGATTGGGGGCTGGCCTCGCGCCTGGCCGCCGATGGCGATCTCGAAACGACGGCGCTGGAACTGGCCGAGGATCTCGCACGGGCGCCCACCTACATGCTGGGGCTCTCCAAGAAGATGTTTGCGGCGGCGTGCAGCCCGTCGCTGGAGACCGTGCTCGAAATCGAGAGCTATGCGGCAAGCGTCGCGCGCTCGTCCGCCGATCACCGCGAGGGCGTCGCGGCGTTCCGGGAAAAGCGGCAGCCGAACTTCACCGGCGAATAGAACAGTCTGGGAGGACTTTTGACATGACATTTCTTCGCAATCTGGGTGTTGCAGCCTGTGTCTCGGGATGGGTCCTGGCCGGGCCGGCCTATGCGCAGGACGCCTCTGCCTGGCCGGAGCACGAGATCGTCTTCATCGTTCCCTATGCGGCCGGCGGACCGACCGATATTCTGGCGCGCCTCGTCGGCCAGAAGCTCCAGGAGCAGTTCGGCCAGAGCGTCATCATCGAGAACAAGCCGGGCGGCAACGGGTCGATTGGCGCCGTCGCTGCCGCGCGGGCCGAGGCGGATGGCTACACAATCTATCTCGGTGGTATCTCCACCATGTCCGTCGCACCGGCGCTGAGTGCGGAGCTTCCCTATGACCCGAACGCCGACTTCGCGCCCGTCTCGCTGCTGTCGCGGCAATCCGTCCTGCTCATGGCCTCTCCGGATTTTCCCGCCAAGACCCTCGCGGACTATATCGCGGCGGCAAAGGCCGATCCGGGCGGCGTGAGTTACGCTACGTCCGGCAACGGCACGTCGGGCCACATGGCGGCGGAGCTGTTCCAGCTCGCGGCCGGGGTCAAGCTCAATCACATTCCCTACAAGGGCTCGTCCCCGGCGCTGAACGATCTGATGGGCAGCCAGGTCAACTCTATGTTCGGCACCATGCTGGCGGCCGTACCCAATGTGCGCTCGGGTGCGATCAAGGCCATCGCGGTCAGCGGCGAGACGCGATCCGCCGCACTGCCCGATGTGCCGACATTCGCCGAGCAGGGGCTGAGCGACTACGAGCCGGGCTCCTGGAACGGCATCTACGTGCCAGATGGCACGCCGCCCGACGTGATCAGCAAGCTGAATGCCGCGATCGCCGTGGCACTTGAATCCAAGGACCTTGCCGAAAAGCTTGCGGTGGACGGTTCGGTGCCGGCGCATTCCACGCCGGAAGCGCTTGCCGACCTCATGCGTGCCGAACAGGCCAAATGGAAAGTCGTGGTCGAGAATTCCGGGGCCACGATCCAATGAATGGGATGAAAGACATTGCGCGGCCGTCGCTCGGCGATTGCATGTTCCGGCCGCGCGCGGTGGCCCTGATCGGAGCCTCCGCCGATCCGGCCAAGAACAATGCACGGCCGCAGCGCTACCTGACGGAAGCCGGCTTTGCGGGAAAGATCGTTCCGATCAATCCGGGGCGCAGCGAGATCATGGGATTGCCGTGTTATCCCGATCTTCAGTCCGTGCCGTTCGACATCGATCATGCCTTCATCATGGTTCCGGCCGCCGCAATCGAGGATGTGATCGACCAATGCGGCCGCAAGGGCGTGCCTGTGGTCACCATCTTTACCGCGGGCTTTGCCGAGCTCGGCGAGGAAGGACTAGCGTTGCAAAAGCGCATGGTCGAGCGTGCCCGCGCCGCCAATGTCCGCATTCTCGGGCCGAACTGCATCGGCCTCATCAATGTGCAAGGCAGGCTGCCGTTGACCGCGAATGCTGCCGTGCAGGAGGAAAAGCTGCGCCCCGGCCCGGTTTCGGTCGTCTCGCAGAGCGGCAGCATGCTGGGCAGCATGCTCACCCGTGCGGCGGTGCGCGGCATCGGCTTTTCCAAGATGATCTCCATCGGCAACGAGGCCGATCTTTCGGTCGGCGAGATGGTCTCGCTCCTTGCGCAGGACGAGGACACCAAGGTCATCCTGCTGTTTCTGGAGACGATCCGCGATGGCGCAGCCCTCGCAAGCGCTGCTCGCGAGGCCTTTGCCGCCGGCAAGGCGGTGATCGCCTACAAGCTCGGCCGTTCGGCCCTGGGCCGGCAGGTCGCCGCCTCGCATACGGGGGCGATGGTCGGCGCCGACGAACTGGCGCAAGCCTTCTTCCGCGCCAATGGCATTCTGCGCGTGGAGACACTCGAAGCCCTGATCGAACTGCCGCGTCTCATCGAGGGGCACCATCCGCCCGAGGGACGGCGTGTCGGCATGATGACCGCGACCGGCGGTGCGGCGGCGATGATCGTTGACCGGCTGGGCCTCTACGGCGACACGGTGCCGGAGCCGCCGGAAGATTTTCGCGCGCGGCTTGTAGGCGAGGGGATCGAGATTTCGGACTCTCCCTTGATCGATCTGCCGATGGGGTCGAGCGGCGGCGGGCGCTATACGCGCATCCTTTCGGAACTCATCGCCTCGGACCATTGTGATGCGGTCGTGTCGGTCATGGGCTCGTCGGCGCGCTCCAATCCGCAGATGATCTGCGAGCGGGTGCTGAACGCGAAGATCGGCGCCAAACCGCTTGCTGTGTTCCTGGCGCCGCAGGCCGATGAGGGGCTGCGCATCCTGCATGAGGCCGGCATCGCCGGTTTCCGCACGCCGGAAAGCTGCGCCGACGCGGTCCACGCCTATCTCAACTGGCACAAGCCCGCGGTTGCCCCGGACCTGCAAGAGGCGGAACTGGCCGAAGCGCGGCGCATCGTGGCCGGGACCATCGACTGGGACGAAGTCAAGGCCAGCGCGCTGTTTGCGGCGCTCGGCGTCCCGGTTGCCGAAAGCCGGGTGATCACGGCCGCAGGCGGCGCGGTGGAGCCGGTCTCCGGCCCGGCGGCGGTGAAATGCCTTTCGCCCGACATCCTGCACAAGTCCGATGCCGGGCTGGTGGCGCTGGGCGTCTCGCCCGAGGCGGTGGCCGGCGTGGCCGGCGACATCCTCCACAAGGCCCGTGCGGCCTTCCCCGATGCGCGCCTGGAAGGCGTGCTGGTCCAGAAGATGGAGGCCGGCCTTGCCGAGGTCATCCTTGGCTACCGCAAGGACCCGGAAGTCGGTCCGGTGGTCGTGCTCGGCATGGGCGGCATCACCGCGGAATTGCGGCCGAGCATTTCGGTCCGCATCGCGCCCGTCGATGCCGCAACCGCGCAGGAAATGATCGCCGAAGTGCCGGAACTCAGAAAACTGGCGGGGTTCCGCCATTTGCCGAAGGGGGATCTTGCGGCATTGGCCGAAGCGATCGCCCGCTTTTCGCGGCTTGCCGTGGTGGGAGGAGACATCACGGAGGCCGAAATCAATCCATTGATCATCAGGGAGGAAAATCATGGTGTCGTTGCAGTCGATGGGCTTGTCGCCCGCTGAAGGAACATATCGCCGTAGAAGCGTCCTTATCGCAGGCCTGGTGCTCGGCCTCGGCCTTGCCGCCGGGCCAGTGCCGGCCCTGGCGCAGGAATATCCGGATCGCGTGATCCAGGTGATTGTGCCTTTCCCGCCGGGTGGCGGCACAGACACGGTTTCGCGCGCCGTCTCCGATTTGATGGGGCGCGACCTGGGCCAGCCGCTGATCGTCGAAAACCGCGGTGGGGCCAATGGCGCCATCGGCACGCAAATGGCCGCCGCGGCTGAACCCGATGGTTATACGCTCTATATCGGCAATCTTGGGACGATGGCGATCACGCCGAATCTCGATCCCAATGTGAAATACGATCCTTTGAAGAATTTCGTCGCGATCACCCAGATCAACGCGTCGTCCACGGTTCTGGTGGTCAACCCGAAGCTCGGCATCAAGACCTTCGAGGAGTTCGTCGCCTATGCGAAGGCCAATCCGGGCAAGCTGAACTACGCGTCCAGCTCGCCGGCAACCATACTGCCGATGGAAATGCTGAAGCAGATGGCGGGCCTCGATCTGGTCCACATTCCCTACAAGGGCTCCGGCCCGGCCATGACCGACATTCTCGCCGGCCATGTCGACGTGATGTTCGGCGGCGCGCTTGCCACCGTTCCACACGTCAAGAGCGGCGCGCTGATCGGCCTTGCGGTCGCGGGATCGACGCGCACCAAGGTGCTGCCGGACCTGCCGACGGTCGCCGAAAGCGGCTACCCGGACTTCGCCGCCGACTCTTGGAACGGCATTTTCGCGCCCGCCGGCACGTCTCCCGAAATCATCGCCAAGCTCAACAAGGCAGCGGTCGTTGCCCTGAAGGACCCGGACGTGGCTGCTCGCATGGAAAACGAAGGCGCGGTCGTGATCGCGAATTCGGCCGAGGACTTTGCGGCCTATGTGGCTGCGGAACACGCCAAGTGGAAAACCGTGATCGCGGCGCTGCCCGGCGATATCAAGCTGGACTGATGGAGAGCGGACATGGCGTTGCCAGTTGAAAATGCCGCCGTCGCGGCCGGAGCGGACAGCCTCAGCGGCATCCTGGCGCGCCATGTCGCGCACATCGATTGCGTCGATCTGGACGGAGCGGTGATCCATGCCTTCCGGCGGGCCATGGTGGATTATTTCGCCTGCGCCTTTGCCGGCGCGGACATGCCCGTCACGCAGGCGCTTCATGCGTGGGCTGCGGCGGAGGGCGGACGCACGGTCGCGTCGGTCATCGGAAAGCCGACCCGGCTTCCGGCGGCACAGGCGGCCTTCGTCAACGGGGCGGCCGCGCACGCTCTCGATTTCGACGACGGTCACACCCGCGGCTCCGCCCATCCGGGCGGGGTGATCTTTTCCGCCGCGCTTGCCGTGGCGGAAAAGCGCGGCGCTACGGCAAGCGAGCTGATTGCCGGCGTGGTTGCCGGTTACGACGTGATGCTGCGCATCGCCTCGACCATGCACCCCGCTTCGGCGCGACAGGGCTGGCACAACACGGCGGTTGCCGGCGTGTTCGGCGCGAGCGCTGCGGCCGGCCGCATCGCCGGTCTTTCGCCAGAGCAGCTGCGCGACGCGTTGGGACTGGCGGCAAGCTTCGCCGGCGGGCTCCGCCAGTACCTGTCCGATGGTGCCGAGGTGAAGCGTCTCCATCCCGGCAAGGCGGCACGGGATGGCATCGTTTGCGCCGAGCTCGCGCAGGCGGGCATTTCCGGTGCCATCGAATGCCTCGAAGGGGCCGATGGCCTGTTCCGGGCCATGGTGGACAGGCGGATCGACCATGACGCGCTTCTGGCCGGGCTGGGGCAGGATTTCCTGATCAGCGCGGCCTATTTCAAGCCCTATCCCTGCTGCCGGCATTTCCACGCCGCTATCGATGCGACGCTGGCCTTGCGGGCCGAGGAGCGGTTGGAATCCGGCGAGGTCTCAGAAATCGACATCGGCCTCTACCAAGTCGGCGCCCATGGCCACGATCACCGCACGGCAAACAACCTGCTCGAAGCCCAGATGAGTGCCCCCTGCGCGGTCGTCGGGGCCTTGATCCACGGTCGTCTCAATGCGGCCGACTTCGAGCCCTCGGCCTTCGTCGGAAGCGAACCGCAGCGCCTCTTGCAGGCAACGCGCGTCCATGTCGATGACGACTGCGAGCGTCTCTATCCCAAGGTGCGCAGCGGTGTAGTCACCATTGTTCTGAAGGATGGGCGCCGCCTCGAACGCCGCGTTCTCAATCCGCGGGGCGAGACCGCCAATCCGCTGACGGACGACGACCTCAGCCGGAAGTTCACCGACAACGTGCCGGGTCGCATCGGCGACGAGAAGGCCGCACGGCTCCTTGAGCGCATCTGGGCGATGGATCGTGGAAGCGATCTCTCTGGCTTCTTTTCGTTGCTGGCCCCATGAAGGACGAAACGCATTTGACACAGCACAATCTCGCACAGTCCCCGTACGGGCGCTTCCTGGAACATGCCGCGCGCGGCGAGTTGGCCTTTCAGCGTGACGCGACGGGCAAGGCTTTTTTCCCCCCGCGTCTCGTCTCGCCGAAGGACGGCTCCGATCCCGTCTGGGCCGTTTCGACCGGGGTGGGCACCATCCATTCGCTGACGCTGGTGCGCCACAAGGGCGAGCCGCCCGTTGCGCTGGCGATGATCGATCTCGACGAGGGCTTTCGCCTCATGAGCCAGGTCGACAGCGATGATGCCGAAAGCCTGCATATCGGCGACAGGGTGCAGGTTGCCTTTCGCCCGCTGGCTGACGGACAACGGCCCATGCCCGTCTTCAAACCCACGGAGAAGAGCGCATGACCCGTGCGAAACGCGGCAGCGTCGCCGTCGTCGGCGCGGCGGAATCCGACCTCGGCCGGGTTGCCGACCATATGACGCCGATCGACCTGATGGCGCAGGCGGTGCAGTGCGCATTGGCCGATTGCGGCTTGCGGCTGCAGGATGTGGACGGGTTTTTTGCCGCGACCTCGCAGGTGCGCATGGCGCCGCTGGCTCTGGCGGAATATCTCGGCATCCGCCCCGCCTATTTCGACGGCACTAATATCGGCGGCTCGTCGTTCATGTCGCACCTCGCCCATGCCCATGCGGCGATCGAGGCCGGGCTTTGCTCGGTCGCGGTCATCGCCTATGGCAGCACGCAACGCTCCGTCAGCCGAGCCGCGGCCTCGCCACGCGAATACAATGCCTGGGAAACGCCCTACCGCCCGATCCTGCCGACCTCGGCTTATGCCCTTTCGGCGGCACGGCACATGCATCTTTACGGCACCACCCGCGAGCAGCTCGCCGAGGTGGCGGTGGCCGCGCGGCAATGGGCGCTCATGAACCCCAAGGCCTGGGAGAAGGAGCCGCTGACGATCGACGACGTGCTTTCGGCACGCATGATCAGCGATCCCCTGACCGTGCGCGACTGTTGCCTTGTCACCGATGGCGGCGGAGCGCTTGTGCTGGTCTCGGCAGAAAAAGCCCAGGACCTAAACGTCGCTCCGATCTACGTGCTGGGCCATGGCGAGACGCTGAGCCATGCCTCGATCTCGTCGATGGAGGACCTGACCGTGACCGGGGCGGCGCTGTCGGGACCTCAAGCCTTTGCTATGGCCGGGGCGACGCCCGCCGATATGGACGTCACGATCCTCTACGACGCCTTCACCATCACGCCGATCCTGTTCCTCGAAGACCTCGGCTATTGCCCGAAGGGGGAGGGCGGACGGTTCGTGACGGGCGGAGCGATCGCACCGGGCGGTACTTTCGCCCTCAACACCAATGGCGGCGGCCTCTCCTACTGCCATCCCGGCATGTACGGCATGCTCGGCATGATCGAGGCCGTGCAGCAGTTGCGCGGCCGGAGCGGCGCACGGCAGGTCTCCGGTGCGAAGATGGCGCTGGCCCATGGCAATGGCGGGGTTCTCTCCAGCCAGTGCACCGTCATCTTCGGCACGGCCGATACAGTCTAGGAAGGAACGAACATGCTTGAAGGCAAGGTCGCCGTCGTCACTGGAGCGGGGCGCGGAATAGGACGGGACATCGCGCTGACCATGGCGCGCGAAGGCGCGAAGGTCGTCGTCAACGACCTCGGCGTGCAACTCGACGGGACCGACGGTGCCGTCAATCCGGCCGAGGATGTCGTCGCCGAAATCCGCGCGGCCGGAGGCCAGGCCCTGGCGAATTCTGATAGCGTCGCCGCCTGGGAGAGTGCGCAGCGCGTGGTCGAAAGTGCCATGGACGCCTTCGGGCGCATCGATTGCGTGGTCAACAATGCCGGTATCCTGCGCGACGTGATGTTCCACAAGATGCCGCCCGAGGACTGGGATCTGGTGATCCAGGTCATGCTGAACGGCGCCTTCTACATGAGCCGGGCCGCGATCCCACATTTTCGCGCGCAGGAAAGCGGCGCCTTCGTGCATATGATCTCGGCCTCCGGCCTTGCCGGCAACTATGGCCAGGTGGCCTATGCCGCCGCAAAGGCCGGCATGGTGGGCCTGTCGAAATCCATCGCCATCGACGCGAAGAAATACAACGTGCGCTCCAATTGCGTTGCACCTTCAGCCTGGACGCGGATGACGAATTCGATCCCCGAAACTGAAGCGAACAAGGCCCGGATCGCCCAGCGCAAGCAGGTGACGCCGGACAAGAATGCACCGCTGGTGGCCTATCTCGCCAGCGACCAGGCGAAGGACGTGAACGGCCAGATTTTCGCGACCCGCATGAATGAGATTTTCCTGATGGGGCAGTCGCGGCCGATCCGCAGCATTCACCGCAGCGAGGGATGGACGCCCGAGACGGTTGCCCACCATGCGATCCCCGCGCTCAAGGCCAACTTCTATCCCATCGACCGGAACCAGGACGTTTTCTGCTGGGATCCGGTCTGAACTGAACCGAGCGACAAGCGAGGGAGGAAAAAATGAAACAGAAGAGAGGGAACGTTGACGTCGAAAGCGGCGTCTTCTTCACGGTGACGGGGCTGGTCACCATGCTGCTGTCGATACACTATTCGTTCGGTTCGGCCGCCCGCATGGGACCGGGCTTTTTCCCGATCATTCTCAGCGCCATGCTGACGGTGCTCGGCCTTGCCATCCTCGTCTCGGGCCTGCGCGACCGCAAGCCCGTGGCGCCGGCGCCGTTCGATGTGAAGAGCGTCGTGATCATCTGCACGGCCGTCGTGCTTTTCGGCCTGCTGTTGATGCGGGCGGGGCTGCTGATCACCGTGCCGCTGACGGTCTTCGTGGCCTCCTTCGCCCAGCACGAGATGAAATGGAAACAAACGCTTGTGATCGCCTTGGCACTGACGGCCTTCACCTGGCTGGTGTTCATCGCGGGGCTCGATCTTCGTATTCCCCTGCTGCCGAGGTTTGTCTGAAATGGAAATCCTGTCACATCTGGCGCTGGGTTTTTCCGTCGCCCTTTCGTTCGAGAACCTGCTGTACTGCATGTTCGGCGTCATCGTCGGCACGGCGATCGGCGTGCTGCCGGGGCTCGGGCCGCTCGCGACCATCGCGATGCTCCTGCCGCTCACCTACACCCTGGAGCCGACCTCCGCCCTGATCATGCTGTCGGGCATCTACTATGGTGCCCAATATGGCGGCTCGACCACCGCCATCCTGGTCAACCTGCCGGGGGAATCCGCCTCAGTCGTCACCTGTCTCGACGGCCACAAGATGGCGTTGAACGGGCGGGCAGGTTCCGCACTTGCCATCGCCGCACTCGGCTCGTTCTTTGCCGGAACGGTTGGAACCGCGCTCATCGCCGGCTTCGCGCCGGTGCTCGCAACCTTCGCCTTCAATTTCGGCCCCGCCGAGTATTTTGCGCTGATGGTTCTGGGCCTGGTGGCGGCCGTCACGCTGGCGCATGGCTCGCTGTTGAAGGCGCTCGCCATGGTGGTTTTCGGCCTCGTCCTCGGCTGCATCGGCATCGATGTGAACAGCGGCGTGGCTCGGCTGGACTTCGGCTTCCTGGAACTCGCCGACGGCATCGAGTTCGTGGCCATCGCCATGGGCGTGTTCGCCTTCACCGACATCATCGTGAACTGGCGCAAGAAGCAGCAGGAGCCCGTTCTGGCGGCGAAGGTGACTTCGCTCATGCCGAGCCGCGAGGAGTTCAAGGAAAGCTGGCCCGCCGCCATTCGCGGAACGGCGCTCGGTTGTGTGCTCGGCCTGCTGCCGGGCGGCGGCGCGACCCTGTCGTCCTTCGCCTCCTACACGATCGAAAAGCGCGTTTCGCGCCACCCGGAAAGGTTCGGGCATGGCGCGCCGGCAGGCGTCGCCGGCCCAGAATCGGCAAACAATGCCGGCTCGCAATCCTCCTTCATCCCGATGCTGACGCTCGGCATTCCCTCCAACGGCGTCATGGCGCTGATGATCGGCGCGATGATGATCCATGACATCGTGCCCGGGCCGCAGATCATGACGGAGAACGCCCCGATGTTTTGGGGGCTCGTCGTCTCGATGTGGATCGGCAACCTGATGCTGCTGGTGCTGAACCTGCCGATGGTCGGGATCTGGGTGAAGCTCCTGCGCGTCAAGTATGACGTGCTGGCGCCGCTGATCCTGATCTTCTGCCTGATCGGCCTCTACAGCATCCACAACCAGTCCTTCGAGATCTACCTTGCCGCAATCTTTGCCGTTGTCGGCTATCTCTTCAAGCGCATGAACTGCGAGCCGGCGCCTTTGCTTCTGGGTTTCATCCTCGGGCCGATGATGGAGGAGAACCTGCGACGGGCGCTGCTCCTGTCGCGCGGCAGCGCGATGACCTTCATCGAGCGGCCCATCTCGGCCGGCCTGCTGGTTGTGTCCGCCCTGATCCTCGCGGTAGTCCTGTCGCCGGCGCTGCGGCGCAAGCGCGAGGAAGTCTTTGCAGAGGAGGAGGCATGAGGTCCGCATTCCATCGTCCCCAGGTCCGACCATGAAGCGGACAGCTTATCTGGCGCGGCTGGCCCTCAGCCTCGCAATCGGGGCCTGCGGCGGGACGGCGTTCTATCTCCTGTCGCTGCCGCTGCCCTGGATGCTCGGCGCCATGTCCACGGTTCTCGTGGCGGCGCTCGTGCGGCTGCCCGTGGTCTCCGCACGACGCATTCGCCCGCCGATGGCGGCCGTGATAGGCGTCATGCTCGGCAGCTCCTTCAGTCCTGACATGCTGGGGCGGCTGGACGACTGGGTGCCGGTCACGCTGGCAGCCGTGGCGGCGACCGTGCTGACGGGTGCCGCGGGATACCTCTACCTGCGCCATGTGGCGAAGCTCGATCCGGTCACCGCCTATTTCGCGGGCATGCCTGCGGGCGTTTACGAGATGACCGCCCAGGGTGGCCTTGCCGGCGGCGACGAGCGGCGCATCGCGCTGGTGCAGGCGACGCGGGTTTTCCTCGTGGTCTTCACCGTGCCGATGGTGCTGAACCTGTTCCTGCATTTCGGTTCTACGGGCGGCCTGTCGCTACAGAATGGGCATGGCGCGCTCTCGCTCGCCGACATCGCCATCCTCGTCGTCTGCGGTGCTGTCGGCTGGCCGTTGGCAAAAGCATTGCACCTGCCCAATCCACCGCTGATCGGCCCCATGCTGGTCAGTGCCGTTGCGCATGCGGTCGGGCTGACCGAGGGTGCGCCACCCTATCTGCTGGTCTCCATGGCCCAGGTCGTGCTCGGCACCACCATCGGCGGCCAGTTTCTGGGCTCCGACCGGGGCTTGCTGTTCGGCTCGGCCCTGCACAGCCTTGTTCTCGTGCCGGTCATGGTCGCGATTGCCGCTCTTGCCGCCTGGGGCGTTGCGCGATGGTCGGGCGGCGGTTATCCGGCGACCTTCCTGGCTCTCGCGCCGGGCGGCACGACGGAAATGTCGCTCGTCGCCCTGGCGATCAAGGCGGAGGTGGCATTGGTCGTCTTTCACCAGATCGTGCGGCAGATTTGCATTCATATGTTCGCGCCCGCCGTGTTCCGCTCCATCCAAAGGCCTTGACCGTCACCGCGCTTTCCGAAGCGCACGGATGTGCTTACGGTGTCGGGGAAACCAACCGTGGAGCATGTTTTGGAACTCAGGCAGCTCAAATATTTGGTAACAGCCGTTGAATGTGGCAGCCTGGGAAAGGCAGCGTCACAGCTTGGAATGGCAACGTCGGCGTTGAGCCAGCAGATCAGTCGTCTCGAAAGCGAGTTGTCCACGCGGCTTCTTGTGCGCGGTGCCTCGGGTGTCACGCCCACGGAGGCCGGCGCTGCCTTCTGCCGGCATGCGACGCTGGCCCTCAGACATGTCGATGCCGCGGCCGCCACCGCGCAAGGCGCCCGGCTTTCGGGCATGGTTTCGCTTGGGCTGGCTCCGACGACGGCGTCGGTTCTGGCCTTGCCGCTCATCAAGGCCATGGCGCGGCGCCATCCGAATATTCGTCTTCAGCTTGTGGAGGGCATGTCGGGCCATCTGGCCGGGATGTTGAAACTGCGCCAGATCGATCTGGCCGTGCTGTTCAACGCCGAATCCGTGACCTTTGCCAAAACCGAGGCAATTCCTTTGCTCGACGAGAGCCTTTTTCTCATCGGTGCACCGGTGGAAGGTGAGGGGGAACCGGCAAGCGAGCCTGTCACCCTGGCAGAATTGGCAGGACTTCCGCTTATCCTTCCGAGCAGGACGCACGGTCTACGCGCAAGCCTCGACCGCTCGTTCAACGCCGCCGATATAGTCCCCAACATCGCGATGGAAATCGACTCCCTCGCCGTGATCATGGGAGCTGTGACGGAAGGATTGGGCTACACGATACAGCCCGGAGCAGCCCTTGCCCGCCCCTCCACGTCGGCGCTTGTCGTTCGGCCCGTTTCCGACGAGGGAGCCCGGCGAACCAATCTGCTGGTGAGCCTTCCGGAGCATGAACTGTCTCCTGCGGCTCTCGCGCTCAGGGCGCTGTTGCGCAAGGTCGTCGGCGGGCTCGTGCGTGACGGGCGATGGATGGGCGCTACTCTTCACGAACCGTGAAGCTGCCTTCAGTTTTCGATGATGGTCGATATCCGGTGCGTTCCCTAAAGGTTGGTCGAAACCTTTGAGGAGACGCGCACCGTGGTCGATGTCCTGATTGTCGGGGGCGGCAATGCCGCACTTTGCGCCGCCCTGATGGCGCGCGAAGCGGGCGCCTCCGTGCTGATGCTCGAAGCCTCGCCGAAAGACTGGCGCGGTGGAAACTCCCAGCACACCCGCAATCTCCGCTGCATGCACGATGCGCCGCAGGACGTGCTGGTCGAGGCCTATCCCGAGGAAGAATACTGGCAGGACCTTCTCAAGGTCACCGGCGGCGAGACGAACGAACATCTGGCGCGCCTCGTCATCCGCGCCTCGTCGCACTGTCGGGACTGGATGCGCCGCCACGGCGTTCGGTTCCAGCCGCCGCTGTCCGGCGCGCTGCATGTGGCGCGCACGAACGCATTCTTCATGGGCGGCGGTAAGGCCCTGGTCAACGCCTATTACCGGAGCGCCGAGGCTCTTGGCGTGAAGGTCCGCTACGAGACGCCCGTTACCGAGATGCTGCTCGATGGCGACCGGTTCGTCGGCGTCGTCACGCAAGCCGGCGAAAGGATCACGGCAAAGGCCTGCGTTCTCGCCGCCGGCGGTTTCGAATCCAACCGCGAATGGCTGCGCGAAGCCTGGGGCCGCAACGATCGCGGCGAGTGGCCGGCGGACAATTTTCTCATTCGCGGAACGCGCTTCAACCAGGGCGTCCTCCTGAAGGCCATGATGAAGGCCGGTGCCGACATGATCGGCGATCCCTCGCAGGGCCACTGTGTGGCGATCGATGCGCGCGCGCCGCTCTACGACGGTGGCATCTGTACCCGCATCGACTGTGTCTCACTCGGTGTCGTCGTCAATCGGCAGGCCGAGCGGTTCTACGATGAGGGCGAGGATTTCTGGCCGAAGCGTTATGCGATCTGGGGGCGCCTTGTCGCCCAGCAGCCCGGCCAGATCGCCTATTCGATCATCGACAGGAAGGTCGGTGGACGCTTCATGCCGCCGGTCTTTCCCGGCGTGGTCGCCGACAGCCTGCCGGAACTGGCCGCAAAGCTGGAGCTTCCCGTCGAGACCTTCATGCAAACGCTCGATGGTTACAACGCTGCCTGTCAGCCCGGCACCTTCAACCACACGGTCCTGGACGACTGCATGACCGAAGGCGTGGCGCCGGCCAAGACACATTGGGCGCAGAAGATCGATACAGGCCCGTTCTATGCCTATGCGCTGAGGCCCGGCATCACCTTCACCTACCTCTCGCTCAAGGTCGACGATACCGCGGCTGTGCGGTTTGCCAACAGGCCGAGCCCCAACCTGTTCGTGGCGGGCGAGATGATGGCGGGCAATGTGCTCGGCAAGGGATACACGGCCGGCGTCGGCATGAGCATCGGCACGGCCTTCGGCCGAATTGCCGGAACGGGCGCGGCCGCAGCGGCTCGCGCCGCGCACACGATCGGGAGACACTGACATGGCCGCCATCGATACGCTGATGGATCTCGCCGGCAAGGCGGAACGGGAGCTCGATGCCAATGTTGCGGAGGTCGATCGCATCCTCCACATCTGCAATGCCTGCCGCTACTGCGAGAGTTTCTGCGCGGTGTTTCCCGCCATGACGCGGCGGCTGGATTTCAACGTCGCGGATGCCCACTACCTCGCCAATCTCTGCCACAACTGTTCGGCCTGCCTCTATGCCTGCCAATATGCGCCGCCGCACGAATTCGGCGTGAATGTCCCAAAGGCCTTGGCGCAGGTGCGCCGCGACACTTACATCGAATACGCCTTCCCGAAAGCGTTCGGCGAACTCTATCGCTGCAACGGTCTGACCGTCGCCATGGCGGTCAGCCTCGGCGTCGCGGCGTTCCTCATCGCCACCATCCTGATCAAGGGCAGTCTGTTCGTGCCCGGCCTCGAAGGCGAGTTCTACGCGATCTTCCCGCACAATACGCTCGCCCTCGTGTTCGGTGCGGCGTCGCTGTTTTCGGTCGTCGCGCTCGCGATCGGCGTCACGCGCTTTTGGCGAGAGGTTTCAGAGCCCGGAAAACCCGTCGCGATGCCCGCCGCGGTTGGGGAGGCGGCGAAATCGGCGTTGACGCTGCAATATCTCGGCGGCGGCCACGGCGACGGTTGCAACAACGAGGACGATGCCTTCACGCTCTGGCGCCGGCGGTTCCATCACTTCACCTTCTACGGCTTCATGCTGTGTTTCGCCTCCACGTCGGTGGCGACGCTCTACCACTACCTCTTCGGCCTGGAGGCGCCATATCCGATCTTCAGTCTGCCGGTCGTCTTGGGAACACTCGGCGGCATCGGCCTTCTCATCGGACCGGCCGGCCTCTTCTGGCTGAACATGCGCCGCAACCCGCTACAGATGGACGACAAGCAGAAGACCATGGACCGTGGCTTCATCGCACTGTTGTTCTTCATCAGCCTGACCGGCCTGGCGCTTCTCGCCTGGCGCGACAGCCCCGCGATGCCGCTGCTGCTGGCCATCCATCTCGGCTTCGTGATGGGTCTGTTCGTGACGCTGCCCTATGGAAAATTCGCCCATGGCATCTTCCGCTGCGCGGCCCTTCTCAAGCATGCAATCGAGAAGCGGCGGCCGAACCCCGTGCAGGCGGGAGCGGATTGACGCGTGAAGGCGGGGCGCCCGTCCGGGGCGGCTCCAGCGTCTATCCTGCGCCTTGAAACACCCGGCTTCGGAGCGAAGCCGGGTGTCGTTGTTTTCATCATTCGATATCGGCTTCGTTCTGACCCGCAAGGCGCTTGCACAGCCCTTGCGGGTCTTTTGACGTCCATGCCGAGGCCCTCAAAGACGGCTCGTTCGCCTATAGCAAATAGACATACACTTATGCAGTCTATTAGGTTGCTTAATAGCCTCCCCACCTCAATGATGGGCTCACGATCTTCAAAGGGGAAAGCATTCATGGGGCGCAGTGGTATGGATGCCGTGGATATTGAAATTCAATGGCAGCGGCTGATTTCCTTCCTTTCGGAGGCCGCTCTGACCATCGTCAAGACGTCTTTTTCCAAGATCGTCAGCGAGGGCGGCGACTTCGGTTGTCTTCTGTACGACCGGGAAGGGCGGATGATCGCGCAGGATACCGGCGTGTCCAGCAAGCTGGCTCCGTCGCCGCGCACCGTTACCGCGATCCTTCAACGCTTCGGAACAAACGACATCAGCGAAGGCGATGTCTTCATCACCAATGATCCTTGGCTATGCTGCGGACATCTCTACGATATTTCGGTGATCAAGCCGCTGTTCCATTGCGGCCGGCTGGTCGGTTTCGCCGAGACGATGGCGCATGTGCCCGACATCGGCGGCAGCCTTTCCAGCGATGCCCGCGAGGTGTTCGAGGAGGGGCTGAGCCTGCCCGTCGTCCACCTGCTGCGCGGCGGGCACGACGTGCCCGAGGTCTGGGCGCTGATCCGCGCCAATGTGCGCGTGCCGGACCAGCTGGAGGGCGATATCCGCGCCTTCATCGCCGCCTTGTACCTCGACCAGCGCCGGGTCACGGCCTTCCTGGAGGACAATGGGCTGGAGGATCTGCAACCCATTGCGGATGAAATCATCACGCGTTCCGAAGCTGCGATGCGTGCGGGGTTGCTCGCGACCATTCCCGCGGGAAAACACCGCAACACCATCCTGCTCGACGGCGTGGAAACCGACGAGCCGCTGTCGATCTCGGTCTCGATCGAACGGCATGAGGACGGATCGGTTACCGTCGACTATGACGGGACCGGACCGCAAAGCGCCGTCGGCATCAACTGCACCGAAGCCTATACGGAAGCCTGGACGGCCTATGCCATCCGCTGCATCGTCGCGCCGCACATTCCTTACAATGCGGGGCTGCTGAGCCCGGTGCGGCTGAAAGCGCCGTCCGGCACCTTTCTAAATGCTCGCCACCCCGCGCCGGTGCGCATGAAATCCTCGACCGGGAACTTCATCCCGGCCGCGATATTCGGCGCGCTCGCCGAGGTCGCCCCGGACCGGATGATCGCGGAATCGGGCATCAAATGCGTGATCCGTTGCTTCGGCACCGACGCACAGGGCCGCAACATCGCCGAGACCCCGCATTTCATGGGAGGGCTTGGCGCACGGTCCAGCAAGGACGGCGTGTCCTGCATGTCCTTCCCCGCCGCCGGGGCCGAGACGCCGGTGGAAATGCTGGAAAATTCCCTGCCCCTGACGGTGACGCACAAGTCGCTGATTTCGGACTCGGGTGGTGCGGGGCGTTATCGCGGAGGGCTCGGCCAAAGCATCGGGCTGCGCTGCGAAAGCGACCGGCCGCTCAGCGTGCTGGTGCAGAACATCAAGGTCCATACGCTGGCCGCCGGCTATGCCGGTGGCGGCGCGGGCGGGCAAGGCTACAACCGGCTCGGCGGGCGGACGTTGCCGGGCAAAACGCAGGTGCGGCTCTCCCTGGGCGACGAACTGGAAATCGGCCTGTCGGGCGGCGGCGGCATGTCCGATCCCCATAGACGCCCCTTGGCCGAAGTTCTGGCGGATGTCGCCGAAGGCTGGGTGAGCCGTGAGGCTGCCACCACCCATTATGGCGTCGCGCTGCACCCGGACGGCACTGTCGACGAAATCGAAACCCTCCGGCTGCGCGAGCCGGCCGCCGCCTCCGCCGTCCTTCTTGAGAGAGTCTGACATGTATCGTCTGGGTATCGATATCGGCGGAACGTTCACCGACCTGGTTCTGGTCAACGCCGTTACGGGCGACCAGCTCCTGGGCAAAGTTTTGACCACGCCCGACAATCCCTCGCTGGGTGCGCTGGATGGCGTGAAGCGCCTGCTTCAGGATGCCGGCATCGAGGCGGGCGATCTGCGGCATGTGATCCACGGCACCACACTGGTGATCAACGCGCTGATCGAGCAAAAGGGCGCGCGCACGGGTTTGCTCACCACGCGTGGCTTCCGCGATATTCTGGAAATGCGCCGCGGCAAGCGCTTTGACATCGACGACCTTTTCATCGAAGTGCCATCACCGCTGGTTCCGCGCAGCCGCGTCGGCGAGATCGCCGAACGGATGGATCACAGCGGCCGGGCGATCGAGCCATTGGGCGATGTTAGCGCGCGGGCCGCCGTCGAGGCGATGGTCGCGCAGGGGGTCGAGGCGATCGCCGTCTCGTTCCTGCATGCCTATCGCAACGGCGCGCATGAGGAGCGCGTGCGCGAGATGATCCGCGAAGTAGCACCCGATATCGCGGTCAGCCTGTCGTCCGAGGTATCGCCCGATGTTCGGGAATACGAGCGCACGTCGACGACCGTTGCGAATGCCTATACCCAGCCCATTATGCGCCGCTATCTCGATCGCATGGCCGAGGAACTGGCCCGGACGGGATACAACCACGACCTCTATCTGATGCTCTCGGATGCCGGCCTGACGACCGTCGATACGGCAACCGCGTTCCCGATCAGGCTGATGGAGTCCGGCCCGGCTGGCGGGGCGGTCACCGCGCGCTATTACAGCGAATTGCTGGGGCGGCCCAACCTCGTGGCCTTCGACATGGGCGGAACCACCGCCAAGATCATGTTCATCGCCGATGGCGAGATCATAACCGCCGACGAGCTGGAAACCGCGCGCCGTTACCGGTTCAAGCGGGGGAGCGGGATTCCGATCCGCATCCCGGTTGTCGAGATGCTCGAAATCGGCTCGGGCGGCGGCGGCATCGCCGCGCTGAACGAGATGGGGCTGCTGAAGGTCGGTCCGCACAGCGCGGGCGCGCAGCCGGGACCGGCCTGCTATGGGCGTGGGGGCGAGTTGCCCACGGTGACGGATGCAAACCTGCTGCTCGGATACCTGAACCCCGACTATTTCCTCGGTGGCCGCATGAAGCTGGACGCGGCTTCCGCGCAAGCGTCGATGGAGCCGCTATGTGCGTCGTCGGGCCTGTCGCCGGAGCGGGTAGCCTGGGGAATCCACGAGATCGTGACGGAGGATATGGCGCAGGCCGCGCAGCTGCACCTTTTGGAACGCGGGGTCGATCCGCGAAAATTCGCGCTGCTGGCCTTTGGCGGCGCAGGGCCGCTGCATGCCTGCGGGCTGGCCCGCAAGCTCGGCATTTCCGAAGTCATCATTCCCTATGCCGCCGGTGTCGCCTCGGCCTTTGGCTTCCTCGCCGCGCCGCTGTCGATCACGCTGATGCATGGCCATCCGACCGCGCTGAAGGGCGCGGACACCGCGGCGATCAACGCGCTGCTGGCGCGGCTGGAGGAAAAAGGCCGCCGCTTCCTGAAGGATGCCGGGGTGGCGGATGATGAGATCCGGCTGCGCCGCTTCGCCTCGCTGCGCTACCGGGGCCAGAGCTCGGAGCTGAAGATCACGCTCTCGAACGGCGCGCTGGACGAGGCGACGATGGACGACCTGACGACGGCCTTCTCGGACGAATTCGAACGGGTCTACGGCAGGGCCAACCGGCGCGTTGGGGTCGAAGCCCTGAACTGGCAGGTCCAGGTCAGCGGACCCAAGCCGCAACTGGCGACCGCGCAGGCCGTGGCGCGCGCAACAAACCCTAGCGTGGGCGAGCGCATGGCCTATTTCGCTGCGGCCGGCGGTCGGCTGCCGACATCCGCCATCCCGCGCAGCATCCTCAAGCCTGGCATCGAACTGCGCGGCCCACTGCTCATCGAGGAAGATGAGTCCACGACCGTGATCCCGCCAGACACAACGCTGACAGTCGACGCATATTTCAACCTGATTATCAAACTGAATCCGAAGCAGCACTGAAAATTCACATCGTTTCCTGGGAGGAGAAACCATGCACGAACATTTGAAGACGGAAAGATCAGCCACAACCCTCGCAGCGGTCGCCCTGGCGATCGCCATGGGGGCCTATTCGAGCCAGCCGGCTCTGGCCATGGACGAGGCGACGCTGGAGGCGGCGCGACAGGAAGGCTCCGTCGTCATCTACAGCGCTTCACCGTCAGAATTGCTCGATTCGCTGACGAAGGCGTTCAACGCCAAATATCCGGGGATCACGGCCGAATATTACCGTGCGGGGTCCTCGCAGGTTTACGAACGCCTGATCGCCGAGCAGGACGCCAATCGCGTCAACGGCGACATCATCCATGTGTCCGACGTCGGCACGATCGCCGAACTGAAGGAGGCGGGGCGTCTCGTGCCCTATGCTTCGAGCGAATACGCGGCCTATGATCCGCAATATGTGGATCCGGACAAGACCTGGTTCGTGGCCCGCGCCCACTTCCTCAACATCGCCTACAATGCGGGACAGGTGTCCGACGCGGATGCGCCCAAATCGCTTCGCGACCTGGCCGATCCCAAGTTCAAGGGCAAGGTCGGCATCATGGACGTGCGCCTGGCCGGTGGCGCCTACACCTGGCAATATGCGGTGTGGAAACTCTATGGACCTGAATTTTTTGCCGAAATGGCCAAGAACGAGCCCAAGCTGTTTCCGGGTCACGGCCCGATCAACGACAGGATCATCACCGGCGAACTGCTGGTCGGCGTCAGCCTGAACTACATGACCGACGAGGCGATCCTGGAGAAGGGCGCGCCCATCAAGGCGCTCTTCCCGACGGACGGTGCGCCGATGATCTGGAGCCCGGTCGGCATCGTGGCCAAGGCGCCGCACCCGAACGCGGCCAAGGTGATGATGGACTTCCTGGCCTCGCCCGAGGGCCAGCAGATCTTCAACTCGCAATATTCCTATTCGCTGCACCCGGCCGTGAAGCCGCGCGAAGGCATG
Organism: Shinella sp. BE166; assembly: GCF_051201095.1. Taxonomy (NCBI): domain Bacteria; kingdom Pseudomonadati; phylum Pseudomonadota; class Alphaproteobacteria; order Hyphomicrobiales; family Rhizobiaceae; genus Shinella; species Shinella sp. BE166. The sequence goes on from NZ_JBPEHL010000001.1 coordinate 196,702, forward strand.
GTTCCGCTGAGCGAAATCAAGGTTCTGGACATGCCGCTTGCCGACATGATCGCGCAGCAGAACACCGTGCAGACCACCGTCCGCAGCGCCTGGGGATACTGATGAAAACGGAGGGTTTGGGCGCCACGCGGCAGTTGGCGCGGCATCTGGCGGAATTGCGCCTCGACGCCATTCCCGCCTCGGCGGTGGAGCGCGCGAGGCTCCTGCTCCTCGACGGGCTGGCCTGCCTGGTGCTGGGCACGCGCGGCACGGTGGGGCAGGGCGCCGTCGAGGCCATGCGCCTCCTCGGCGGCCATCCGCACTGCACGGTCTTTGCCGGTACAGGCGATTTCCGTTCCAGCGTTCGCAATGCGGCCTATGCCAATGCCATGACGCTCTACAGTGTGGGGCTGAACGACATTCACAAGCCCTCCACATCCCATCCCGGCGGCTGCATCGTGATGCCGTCGCTGGCCGTCGCCGAATGGCTCGGCCGTGATGGCGGCGATATCCTGACTGCGCTGGTCGCCGGCTATGAAATGAACGCTCGCGTGGGCACGACCACCGCGCCAAGCCACCGCGAGCGCGGCTTCCACACGACCGGCACTGTCGGCACCTTCGGCGCGACGGCCGCCGCCGCCAACCTGATGGGCCTCAATGCGGACCTGCTGGCCAATGCCTTCGGCGTCGCCGGATCGCAGGCGGCGGGCCTCTACGAGTTTCATCACGACGGCGCGCTGACCATGGTCTTTCACGCCGGGCGCGCGGCGCAGAACGGGGTGGAAGCCTGCATCCTGGTGCAACATGGATTGACCGGCCCCGTCACCGTGCTGGAGGGCGACAAGGGCTTCTGCCGCGCGCTTTCCGACAGCTATGACCTGGAGGTTCTGACCCGCAATCTCGGCAAGCGCTACCTGATCGAGGAGACGAGTTTCCGTCTCTATTACGGCTGCAACTCGACGCTGGCCGCCTCGGCGGCGACGGAGAGGCTGCTGGTCACGCACGGCATCCCCGTGGATGACATCCGCGAAATCATGGTGCGCTGCCATCCGGTGGTGGAGCGCGACAACAACGATCCCGAGGCCGGCACGCTTCTGGCCGCGCGCCTGAGCATGCAGTTCAACCTGGCGCTGGTGCTCGACCGCGGTCATGTCTGGACGGCCGATATCTATGACGAAGACCTGTGGAGCCCCGCCATCCGGGCGCACATGCCCTCCGTTCGGCTGGTCGCCGATGCCGCGATGCCGCGCTTTGGCGCCTCGGTCACTGCGCTGTTGAAAGACGGCCGGTCGGTCGAGGAGGTCATCTTGTCCCCCTCCGGCGACGCCGACACGCCGCCCTCCTTCGACGAGATCGCCACGAAGTTCCGCCGCATGGTCGCGCCGGTCGGCGGCGCGGCATCGGCCGAGCGGGTCATCTCGATCGTGGCGGAACTGGAGCGCCATTCGGCTGCGGTGCTGATCGCAGCACTGGCCGATGCCTGCCGGGGGGAACACGCATGAGCGTCAGCGAAAACCGCGACCTGCCTCGGCAGGTATCCGGCTCCGGGTGGGGCTTCACCCGGATATCTGGCCAGACGCTGCTGTGCTACGGCCTGATCGCCATTTTATGTCTGCTGGTCGTCTACCCGATGGTGAGCCTGGTTTACGGCAGTTTCGCCTCGCACGGCGCCGCCGCCGATGGCGGACTGTCGCTCGCCAACTTTTCGCGCATCTTCACTAGCGGCCAGTTCTGGCTGGCATGGCGCAACACGCTGATCGTCAGCACCGGGTCGATGCTGATCGCCACCGTCAGCGGGGTCGGCGCGGCCTTTCTGATCGCACGCACCGATATTCCCGGCCGGCGCATCTGCGAGGTGCTGGTGACGCTGCCGATCTTCATCTCGCCGTTTATCGGCGCGGTCGCGTGGAGCGGGCTGGGCGCACCGGAGGTGGGGCTCCTGAACAGGATCTTCGCCGCCATCGGGCTGCCGCTGAGCATCAACATCTACAGCCTCGCCGGCATCGCGATGGTGCTGGGTTTCTACATGACGCCCTATGTGTTCCTGTTCACTTCAGCACCCTTGAAGGCGATCGATTCCTCGATGGAAGAAGCCTCGCGCCTCAGCGGGCAGACGATGTTCCAAACACTGCTACGGGTGACTTTTCCGCTGGTCACGCCCAGCATCCTCGCGGCCGGCCTGCTGGTCTTCGTGCTGTCGATGGAGAATTTCGGTGTTCTGGCCGTGCTCGGCATGCCGTCGCAAATCCCCTTCATCCCGACCGAAATCTACCTCAAGGTCGCCTATCCGCCGCCGGATTACGGCTATGCCACGGTGATCTCGATTTCCTTCGTCATCATCACCGCCGTCGCGCTGTTGTTGCAGCGCCGGTTCATCGCGGGCCGCACCTATGTCTCCGTCAGCGGCAAGAGCTATCGCCCCATGCTGGTCAGTCTTGGACCCTGGCGTTGGGTTGCATTGGGCGGCCTCATCCTGTTCGTGTCCATCTCCACCCTGATGCCGCTCGCCACCATGGTCACCGCGTCGTTCCAGTCCTACTGGACGACCCAGTTCACCAACTTCACCACCATCAACTACGAATCCGTATTCTCACGCGGCCTGTTCTTCCGGGCTGCCTGGAACACGCTGTTCCTGGCCGTGGTCGGCGGGCTGATCGCCTGCGTGCTGACCGCCGTGATCGCCTATATCGTGACCTTTTCCCGTGCTTCCGGACGACACACGCTGGATCTCCTGAGCTCGATGACGGTCGGCGTGCCGGGCGTGGTTTTGGGGGTGGCGCTGCTCTGGGCCTGGATACGGGTACCGCTGCCGATCTATGGCACGATCTGGATCCTGATGATCGCCTATATCACGCGGTTCCTGTCCTTCGGTGTGCGAAACATGTCGGCGGCGCTGACGCAGATCGACGGCGACCTCGAAAATGCTGCGCGGGTCTCGGGCGCCAACAAGACGGTGGCTGCGCTCACCATCACCTTCCCGCTGATCCGCGAGAGCCTGTTGTCGAGCTGGGTGCTCTACTTCATCTCCTTCGTGAAGGAATTGAACACGTCGGTCCTGCTCTATGCCTTCAATTCCGTTGTGCTGCCGGTGCTGATCTTCGACGCCTACTTCGAGGGGAAATATCCCGAAGTGGCGGCGTTGGGCACAGGGATCTCGCTGTTCATCCTGGCGGTCTATCTGGTTTCCAATTTCATTTTCGGCCTGAAGGTCGGACAAAAGGCAGGGTAGACGCATGCTGCGCCTGAACAATCTTCAAAAATCCTTCGGCAGCTTCCGCGCGGTGGAAAGCGTTTCGCTCAATGTGGGCGAAGGCGAACTCGTCACTTTGCTAGGACCAAGCGGCTGCGGAAAATCCACGACGCTGCGCTGTATAGCCGGGCTGGAAGGCCCGACCGGCGGCGAAATCTGGCTGGGCGACACTTGCGTCTATTCCGCCGAAAAGCGGCTGGACCTGCCGCCGGAAAAGCGGCGCATCGGCATGGTGTTCCAGTCCTATGCGCTGTGGCCGCACATGACGGTCGCCGAGAACGTCGCTTATCCGCTGCTGCGCCAGAAACTCTCCAAGGCCGATCGCGAGGCGCAAGCCATGCAGGCGCTGGAGCTGGTGGGGCTGGCGCATGCGCGCGACACCTCGCCCGGCCGGCTGTCCGGTGGGCAGCAGCAGCGCATCGCGCTCGCCCGTGCGCTCGCCTCGCGTTGCCAGATCCTGCTGTTCGACGAACCACTCAGCAATCTCGACGTGCGGCTGCGCGAGCAATTGCGCGGCGAGATCCGCGAGATCCAGCAGCGCCTGGGCATCACGGCGATCTATGTCACGCATGATCAATCCGAAGCGCTCGCAATCTCGGACCGGATCGTGGTGATGGACAAGGGCCTCATCGTGCAGATCGATGGGCCGAACGAGCTTTATTCACGCCCGCGGACGCGCTTTGCCGCAAGCTTTCTCGGCAGCGTCAACCTGTTGCCCGCCACGGTGGCCGACAGCGGCGTGCCGGGAGGCCTGGCGCGCTATCGCACGGCCGGTGGCGCGATTGTAGGCGCGCCGGAACGGCCGGATGTCGGAGGTCCGGGCACGGCCGTGCAGTTCGGCATCCGCTCGGAACTCATCCGCCTGGTCGAGGATACCGCATCATTGCCTCCGGGCTGCAACATCTGGCCCGTGACGGTGCGCGATGCGGTCTTCCTCGGCGAAGGCATCGAATACACCCTCGTCACCGAGGACGGCCAGACGCTCACCGCCAAGGTTCCCCCCTACACCCGCCTGCAGCCCGGCGCCGCGGCCTATGCCGCCATCGCCCCGCAGGACTGCTTCATCATCATCGACTAACCATTTGGGAGAGATATCATGAGCTTACGCGAACAACATCCAGACCTGCTGAAAGAGGTCGACATCGACGAGCAGGAGCGCTGGATGACGCCGCTCGTCAACAAGGTGGCGATGGGGCACCGGCCGCAGGGGGTGATGGACCGCTGCATCATTCGCGACGACACGCTGCGCTCCGGCATCAACACGCCTGGCGTCTATGCCAACAACAGCATCAAGATGGTGCTGGCCGAAAAGCTGGAGGCGATGGGCGTTGTTGAAGCCGAGGTCGGCTATCCCACTATTCCGGAGCATATCGAATTCGTGAAGATGCTGCGGAACGCGGGCAGTAAGATGGAGCTTGGCCTGCACACCCGCTATTACGATCCCGACTACCGGACCGAAATCCAGAAGACCATCGATTCCGGCGCGGACCTGGTGAACCTGGTGGGCTACTGGGGTTACATCATGACCAACGCCCTCTGCCCGCAGAACTGGAACGGCGACATCGAGGGCCGTATCGGCGATGCCGTCAGCCACGCCCGCCAGTCCGGCGCCCGCAAGATTGCGGTCGGTACGGACTATCACCGGCTGGACCTCGTGGCCCGCGTCGTGCGCGCGGCCAAGGATGCGGGTGCGGACCGGATCGTCGTCTATGACGTGCGCGGCTGGTTCGTGCCGGAAACGATGGGCTTCCTTGTGCGTTACGTCCGCGCGCTGGCGGGGCCGGACATCGAGATCGGGGTGCATTGCCACGACGACTACGGCCTTGCCACCATCAACTCGATCGAGGCGATCCGCGCAGGCGCGCTGACCTGCGACGTCACCATCAACTCGACCGGGCATCGCTGCGGCAATGCGGCCTTCGAGCAGGTCGTGCCGGTGCTGGAATCGCTCTACAACATCCGCACCGGTCTCGACATGACCCAGTTGACGCCGCTCAGCGAAATGGTCGCCGAACTTTACAAGTTCCCCATTGCCCGCAACCGCCCGGTCACCGGCCCGCACATGTATTCCTACGGCGGCAGCCATCTGGGCGGCATCCTGCGCGGCCAGTGGTATTTCTGGGAGAACATCAAGGCCGAGACCGTCGGCAACCACCGCTCGGTGTCCTTCGGTTCGACCTCGCTGCGCCGCGGCAAGACCGCGCCCGTCACCGTCAAGATCGAATCGATGGGCCTCAACCCGGAATCCGCCAATATCGAGCGGGTTTTCGAGAAGCTGGAAAAGCTGATCTACGAGAAGGTCGAGATTGGCGAGCGGGAAGTCGAAGCCGTGATCCACGAGATCTACGGCTGACCGTCCAGGAGGGGAGCTTTCGGGCTCCCCTTGCTATTTCTGCCCGGGCCACGCCTCTGCAACATATTCCCGGGCATGTTTGATGAAGATGCGGCTGGTGTGGGACATTTCCCGCTGCATCGGCAGCAGGATGCGGAACTCATAAATCAGCTTTGGCAGGAAGGGCCGCAACACGAGCCCTTTCGACAAGAACGCGCGGGCCGAAATCTCGTCCACCACCGAGACGCCGATGCCCGTCGCCACCATTTCGCAGATGATCGCGCTCGTCTGCGCCTCGACCAATATCCTGGGCGTCACGTCCGATTGCTGGAAGGCCAGATCGACCTTCTGGCGGTGCCGTGAACCAGGAGGCATGGCGACAAAGGACACACCGCGCAGGTCGTCGGCCGTCACGACATCGCGCGCGGCCAGCGGATGGTCCGGCGGCATGATGCAGACGGCGTTCACCCGGATGAAGTCCTGCGTGAAGGAGGAGGGGTAATCGATCGGATAGTTGGTCAGCGCGACATCGAACTGCTGGGTGTCGAGCCAGGCGCGCGCATCGCGGCTGAGCACGGTCTTCAGCGTGATGTGCAGGTCGGGATTATTTTTGCTCAACCGTTGGAAGACGGAGGGCAGGATGCCGTGTGCCATGGGCATGGTGGCCAGGATGTTCAGCGTCCCGCCCACATTGCGGATGCCTTTGATGAAGCTGCTGAGGTGGTCGAGACCATAAAACGTCCGCTCCAGCTCCGCGAACAGAATGTCGGCCTCGGGCGTGGCACGCAGGCGGCCGCCGCTGCGGACAAACAAGGACAGGCCGGATTGAAACTCCAGGTCGGAAATGAGGCGGCTGATGACCGGCTGCGTAATCCCCAGCATGGCGGCCGCCTGAACCGTGGTTCCCGTCAGCATCAAGGCACGAAACGCCTCCAGTTGACGCAGATTTAACATGCGGGGCATGACGGCTCCTTCATAGCTTGAAATTACGCATCAGCTTCCAAGACGGGTGGACTGCATCAACGGCGCCGGCATGGCGGTGATCTCGTTGGAGGCGATGGCATCGGAGGAGTGCGCTCTTTCAAGGGTTTTGCGCACTTTGGCCGCCGTCCATCGGGGATCGAACATGCGGATGAAATCGTAGGTGTAGCTGCGGACGTAGGATTCCCGGTTCAGGCCGATATAGATCGTGTTGGGCCTGAACAGATGCGACACGTTTATGGCGCGGATATCGGCATCGACCTTTTCGTCGTAGACGATGTCGCCGACGATAGCGATGCCGAGGCCGATCTTTACGTAGGCCTTCATGACGTCGGAATCGGTCGCGCTGACGATGACGCGCGGTTCCAGTCCCGCCTTGCGAAAGGTCTCGTGAATTTGAATGCTGCCCGTGAAGACATCGTCATATGTGATCATGGGAAAGCGCGAGAGGCGCTCCAGCGTGATCGGGCCGCCGCTCAGCAATTCGTGGTCGGGCACGGTCAGGATGATGCGCCCCAGATCGTATGACGGCAGGAGGAGGAGGGGTGCGGCCGGCTGGGAGGGGCTTGCCGCGATGGAAAGGTCCGCCATGCCGGATGTGAGCCAGGTCGCCACTTCCGTGGGATTGCCCTGCTTCAGGCTCAGCCTAACCTTCGGATAACGCTGGACGAAGGCCAGAACCGTGGGCGGCAGCATGTAGCGCGCCTGCGTATGGGTTGTCGCGATGACGAGGGTTCCTTCGTCACGCGCACTGTATTCGTCGCTGATGGTCTTGATCGTTCCGGCATCACTGATCATGCGCCGTGCTATACCAAGTATCTCCTGCCCGGCTTTGGTCAAGCCGAGCAATCGTTTTCCGCTTCGGTGAAATACCTTTACGCCAAGCTCGTCCTCGAATTGCTTCATGTAGCGGCTGACGCCCGGCTGCGACCGATTAAGAGCATCGGAGGCGTTGGATATATTCAATCCGCTGTCGACGATCTCGCAGAGATATTGCAGGTGCTGGAGCTTCATGATTTTTCATTATGACAAAATGTTATAATAATGGAATACTATATTATTTGACGCTCTAACACAACGGCGCCTAAATGACGGCCAAGGCCGCGATGTCGGTCGCCGGATTGCGAAAAAACAAGCGCAACCGGTCAAAGGCAGGGAAGAAATCAAGGAGTGGTTATGCCGATGGAAAGTCCCGTGAAAATTGCCGTTCTGCCGGGAGACGGCATCGGTCAGGAGATCACAGATTCGACGGTAAGCGTTCTCGAGGCGGCTGCAGCCCAGGTCGGGCTGGCCCTCGTGCTGACATCGGCGCATGTCGGCTGGAAGGCCTACGAGGCAACGGGCTCGACCCTGCCCGCCGAAACCCTCGATGTCGTGGATACCCATCAGGCTCTTATCGTCGGCCCGACATTTGCTGGCGAATATCCGAAGGACGATCCGGTGCGCGGTCATCCCAACGGCCTGCTTCGCCGCCGCTTCAAGCTCTTCGCCAATGTTCGCCCCGTCGAGGCGTGGCCGCAGTTCGATCCGCTGGTGCCGGACCTGTCCATCACGGTGCTGCGCGAGAACACCGAAGGGTTCTATCCGGACCGCAATCTCGCCTGGGGTTACGGCGAGTTCAAGCCGACGGAAGACGTGTCCCTGTCGTTGCGCGTCATCACGAAGGCGGCATCCGACCGCTTCGCGCGTTTCAGCTTCGACTATGCCCGTGCGGCTGGTGAAAAGCGCATGTCGATCATCCACAAGCGTACCGCCTTGCCGCAGACCGAAGGGCTGTTCATCGATGCCTTCGAGGCGCTGCGCCCATCCTATCCTGATATCGACATCGATATCGTGCGCGTGGATACGTTCAGCTCATCCTTCCCGCGCGATCCGCAGCGTTTCCGGATCGTGGCGACGACGAACCTGTTCGGGGACATCCTGTCGGACCAGGCGTCCGGTCTTGCGGGCGGCGTGGGCATGGCGCCGTCGCTGAATGCCGGCCACGATCACGCCATGGCCCAGGCGGTCCACGGCACGGCGCCCGATATTGCCGGCAAGGATCTGGCGAACCCTTCCGCGCTGATCCTCTCGACGTCACTGCTGATGCGGTGGATCTTCCAGAAGACTGGCAATGAAAAATGCCGTGACGTCAGCCGCATCATCGACAATGGCGTGCGCAAGACCATCGAGCGCGGCATCGTGCCCCCGGACCTCGGCGGTAAGGCCGGCACCAAGGCATTCACGGCCGGCATCATTGAGACGATCAAGCGGGAAGCCGCGTTGCAGCCTGCCTGACGCGAACCGCAATTCGGACGGCGGGCCGTCGGCGATGCGGCCAAGTCCATCGCCATCCGCCCGCCGAAGCCGGTTCGTCTCCGAAAAGCGTAATGAGGAGTTTCGATGTCCACTACCGATGCCACAATCGTGGAGCCGACCATTGCCGCGCCCGTCGCGCAGACGCGCAAGCCCGATCGCAAGCTGCCTGCGGGAAGCTGCGATTGCCACGCCCACATATTCGGCCCGCAAGACAAATACCCGTACAGCCCGAAGCGGCGCTACACGCCACACGACGGCCCCTTGGACCGCTATATCGCGCTTCTCGGCACGCTGGGCATCGAGCGGGGAGTGCTCGTGCAGCCCAGCACCTACATGCGCGACAATACTGCCCTGCTGGACGCGCTCGCCCTGAACAGGTTCCCGCTGCGCGGTGTCGTCGTCGTGACGCCGGAGGAGGTGTCAGACGCCGATCTCCAGCGCATGGACGCGATCGGCGTGCGCGGTATAAGGCTGAACCTGCGCCACGAAAATGGCGCCGGCGCCAGTGCTGCGATGGATCTCGCCCGCCGCATCGCACCACTTGGCTGGCATCTCCAGTTTCGGATGAACCCGGAGCAATTCGTCGACCAGCAGGATCTGCTTTCCGGCCTTCCCGTGCCGGTCGTGGTCGATCATATCGGCCAGGTGCCGGTCGAGGCTGGTCTTGATGGCCCCGTTTTCCAGGCCATGCTGCAGCTGCTGGAGAAAGGGCGCTGCTGGATCAAGCTGTCCGGGCCGATGCGCGTCTCGAAGCAGGAATTTCCGTATCCTGATGTGACGCCGTTCATCCATAAACTCGTCGCCACGCGCCCGGACCGCCTGCTGTGGGCGACGGACTGGCCGCACACGACGATCAACAAGGCAATGCCCAACGATGGAGATCTTGTGGACTTGCTTTCAAGCTGGATTCCTGACGACGCGGCCTTGAAAAAGGTTCTGGTCGACAATCCCGCGGAGGTCTACCGCTTTTAGCCAAGACGAAGGATGCCGTCATTGAGGAGTGGCCGGCATCTCAACAAAGGGAGGAACTGTGATGAAACGCCTAACGGGCTGGCTGTTCGCATTCTGTGCGATGGCATTGGCCATTCAACCTCATGCCGTCCAGGCACAGGAAACCTATCCCAATCAGGCGATACGTTTCGTCGTGCCGTTTCCGCCAGGCGGCGGCGCCGATACGCTGGCGAGGATTGCCGGCGAAGCCGCCGGCAAGCAGCTCGGACAACAGTTCATCATCGAAAACCAGCCGGGTGCGGGCGGTAATCTCGCTGCCATTGTCGTGAAGGATGCTGCGCCCGACGGCTACACCTTGCTTCAGGGTAATGTCGCCCACACGATCGGCATGAGCCTCTATGACGACCCCGGCTACGAGATACAGCAGGACTTCGTGCCGATCATCCGGCTCGGCTCGTCCGCCTTCATCCTGGCGGTCGGTCCCAACGTACAGGTCAAGACCCTTCAGGAATTTGTCGAACTGGCGCGCTCGAAACCGGGCGAACTGACCTATGGTTCTTCCGGTAACGGCGGACCAAGCCATCTCGCCATGGAAATGCTGAAGTCCACGGCGGGCATCGACGTCCGGCACATTCCCTACAAGGGTGCCGCACCTGTCCTGACGGATCTCCTGGGCGGGCGCATCGACGCGGCATTCTTGACGCTTCCGGCCGCAATACCCCAGATCGAGGCCGGCGCGATCAAGGGACTGGCCGTCACAAGCGCCCAGCGCAGCATGCTGGCAGCCAACTTTCCGACGGTCGCCGAGAGCGGTTATCCCGGATATGAAGCGGTGACCTGGTTCGGCCTCATGGCGCCGAAGGGCACGCCCGCGGAAATAATCGGCAAACTCCACAAAGTTTTCCAGGGCGTCATTAGTGATCCCGTCATACGCCAGGGGCTGCTCGATCGCGGCTTCGACGTGGTCGACAACACCGCCGAGGAATTCGCCGCCTTCGTGTCTTCAGAGACCAAGAAATGGGCCGTAACCGCGGAGCAGTCTCATGCCAAAGCTGATTAATCGACGTTCCTTCTGTCACGCGGCTGCATTTGTCGCCGCGTCCGCTCTGTCGGCGCATCTGGCGACTGTCCCTGCCTTCGCCGACGACTACCCTGACCGTCCTGTAAGGATCGTGGTGCCCTTTGCCCCGAGCGGCGGCGGCGACATCATCGTACGTCTGGTCGCGGCACAATTGCAGGCGCGCCTCGGACAGCCGGTCATTGTCGAAAACAGCGACGGGGCAGGGGGCGCCGTCGGATCGGCTGTTGTGGCCGAGTCTGCGCCCGATGGCTATACGCTCCTGATGGCGAATGTTGCGCCGATGGCGATCAGCGTTACCATCGATCCGCAGCTGCCGTACAATCCGCGCACTGACTTCGCCCCGGTATCGTTATTGGCCACCTTTCCGAACGTCCTCGTCGTACAGCCCAGCCTTGGGGTGAATACCGTCCAGGAGCTGGTCGAGAAGGCGAAGGCGACACCTGGCGAACTCACGTTCGCATCCGCCGGCAATGGAAGCACGACGCATCTGTCCGGCGAGTTTCTCAAGCTCAAGGCCGGCATCGACCTTACCCACGTTCCCTATCGTGGCGGCGGTCCGGCCTTGACGGCGGTTATCGGCGGTGAAGTGTCAATGTATTTCAGCAGCCTTCCCGCCGCCAAGCCGCATATCGAGCAGGGTACGCTGAAGGCGCTGGGCCTCACCAGCCTCGAACGGTCAAAAGCCGCGCCGGACATTCCGGCACTTGCCGAAACGTTCGAGGGCTTTGAGGCTGTCACCTGGATCGGGCTCGTCGCTCCCGCCGGCACGCCGGAAGCGATCACAGAGCGTCTGGCCAAGGAAATCGGCGAGATCATGAAGGACGAGGCGATCGCATCCAAAGTGCGTGAACTCGGGGCCGAGCCCGTCACCGACACGCCTGCCGAATTCAAGGACTATATTTCGTCGGAAATCAACAAGTGGGGTGATATCGTGAAGGCGGCGAAACTGGAGATAGCCCAGTGACGCAGGCGATCGAGTTTCCGGCGGAAAGCCTTGCCGGCAGAGGCGCTGCCCCGTTGCAGGTTGTGGTTGGCTTCTCGCCGGGGAGCGCTTCCGACGACATTGCCAACCTGATGGCGCCAGCCATCGGCCGCGAGTCCGGGCGTGCGGTGGAAATCCACCGCATCCAGGGCGAGGATGGCGCACGGGCCGCGCGGTTCGTGGCGGCGAGCAAGGACGCCGACGTGCTGATGATCGCCACGCTCGGCACCCATGCGCTTCTCCCGAATGCCCAGCCCGAGGCCGGCTACGATCCGATCGAGGATTTCACGCCGGTCATCTTGCTCGCGCAGGCTCCGATGGTCCTTGCGACCGGTGCGTCCTCGCCCTATCGGACCTTGGGCGACGTGCTGGCGGCCTGCCGGGCCGGGCCGGGCCGGCGGAGCTTCGCCGCTTCGGCCACGGTGGGCGCGCCCTTCCTGGCAACGCAGCTGTTTGGGCGGAAGGCGCATGTCGACCTTAATACGGTCATCTACGATCAGACCAACGAGCTTTACGCAGACCTCGCCGCCGGCCGGGTGGACTTCAGCTTCAACAACCTGATGTCGATGCTTCCGCGTATCCGCCGCGGCGAGCTGCACGCACTCGCCGTAACGTCGCCTACCCGGATTCCCCTCCTTCCCGACGTGCCCTCCGTGGCGGAGATGGGAATGCCGGATTGCGTGGTTCTCAACTGGCTGGGGCTGGTCGGGTCGAAAAGCCTGCCGTCCCAAAGGGCCGAGATGTTGAATGCGGCTTGCCGGTCGGCGCTGGCGTTCGGTGAGATTGCCTCTGCGCTGGAGCGGAGCGGACTCTCGTCCACGCCCGGTAGCGCCGATGGGTTCGGCCGCTTCATGCACGCCGAACGCGTGCGATGGGACGCTCTTTCCAATGTCGGGGCGGATGAACTTGGGTCCGTGGCGATCCTTTCACAGAGCTGAGATGCCATCATGCATGTGACGAAAGATTTACTGTCCGGAATCATCTTCATGGCGCTTGGTGCCGGGGCGACGGTGATCGGCAGCTCGTACCGGCTGGGAACGCTGGCGGCGATGGGGCCGGGTTACTTCCCCGTCGTGCTCGGCATCAGCATCACGGCACTCGGAGCCCTTGTCGCCATCCGCGCGGCATTGCGGCCCGATTCGTCCGAGCCGCTGGAAAGGCTGCATCTGCGCCCGCTGCTGTTCGTGCTTGCCGCCGTGGCGGTGTTCGGACTTCTGATCCAGTCCTACGGCCTGGTCGCAAGCGTGCTCGCCCTGGTCTTTCTCAGCCGCTTTTCGCGTACCGAAGGCACCTGGCTCGAACTGGCGGCCATGCTGGTTGTGCTGACCGCCATCCCCGTCGGCGTCTTCGTCTATGGGCTGGGTCTTCCTCTCAAGCTTTGGTTCTTCTGATGGATATCTTCTCCAATCTAGCGCTGGGCTTTGGCGTCGCGTTCTCGCCGGAAAACCTGCTCTACTGTTTCATCGGCGTGTTGCTGGGAACCTTCATCGGCGTTCTGCCGGGTGTCGGGCCGCTGGTGACGATTGCCGTTCTCCTGCCCCTGACCTTCGGCCTGCCGCCCGAAGGCGCGCTCATCATGCTGGCCGGCATCTACTACGGTGCGGCCTATGGCGGCTCGACCACGGCCATCCTCCTGAACCTGCCGGGGGAATCGTCATCGGTGGTGACGTGCATCGACGGCTACCAGATGGCGCGCAAGGGGCGCGCCGGTGCGGCACTCGCCATTGCGGCGATCGGCTCCTTCATCGCGGGCTGTTTCGGCACGGCGCTGATAGCGCTCGCCGGTCCGCCGCTAACGGCGATTGCGCTGGATTTCGGGGCCACCGACTACTTTTCCCTCATGCTGATGGCGGTCGTGTTCACCGCCGCGCTTGCGCAGGGTTCCCTTTCCAAGAGCATCATCATGGCGCTGGTGGGCGTGCTGATCGGGCTTGCTGGCACCGACGTCAATTCCGGCGTGCGGCGGTTTACCTTCGGGGCCTATGGCCTTGTGGAAGGCATCGATTTCACGGTCGTGGCGATGGGGCTCTTTGCTATCTCGGAGATCGTCAGGAACCTCGAACAGTCGGGGTCGCAGGAGGTCGCCACGGCCAAGGTCGGTAACCTCATGCCGAGCCGCCAGGAGTTGCGGGAGGCAGGTTTCCCCATCCTTCGCGGCACGCTGGTCGGCACGTTCTTCGGCATCCTACCCGGCGCCGGCCAGACGATCAGCTCGTTTGCCGCTTACATGATCGAGAAGCGCGTCTCGCGCGATCCGTCGAAGTTCGGGAAAGGGGCCGTTGCCGGACTTGCAGCGCCGGAAGCGGCTAACAACGCGGCCGCCCAGACGTCGTTCATACCGACGCTGTCGCTGGGCATTCCGGGCAGCGCCACGATGGCCCTGATGCTAGGTGCACTGATGATCCAGGGCATTTCTCCCGGACCACAGGTCATGTCGCAGCATCCCGCTCTCTTCTGGGGCCTGATCGCCAGCATGTGGATCGGCAATCTGCTGCTCGTCATCCTCAACCTGCCGCTCGTCGGATTGTGGGTGAACATGCTGCGCCTGCCGTATCGTTGGCTGTTCCCTGCGATCTTGGTGTTCTGTTGTATCGGAGTGTTTTCCATCAACTACAGCCCCCTCGATATCTATCTCATCGCGGTCTTCGGGTTGGTCGGCTACGTCCTGGTCAAGCTCAATTGCGAGGTGACGCCGTTCATCCTCGGCTTCGTGCTGGGACCGATGATCGAGGAAAACTTCCGACGGGCGCTGCTTCTGTCAAAGGGCGACCTGACCACGTTCGTCACCTCGCCCATAAGCGCCGGGTTTCTGTTTCTGACAGCAATCGTCGTGATCGCGATGATCGTTCCGGCCCTCAGGAAAAAGAAGGATGAAGTCGTTCTCGACGGCGAGACCGGCTAACCGCAAACCGTAACCGGAAGATCGCGCTGGCTGGTGTCTCGTCGCCGAGCCGAAGGATGAGCCATGCCCGAAATTACGCAGAAATCCGAAGTGCCAGGAGCGCGAGACATGGGCGACCATATCGTTGGGATCATAGATTCGTTTCATTCCAAGTCGATCGACGCGATCGCCTCTAGGCTCCCGTCCGGGTGGCGCCTGAGCATCGCCGAGGGAACCAGCGAGGCGGCCAGGCACGATGCCCTGCGCGATGTCGATGCCCTCTACGTGATGGCATCGCCGATATCGGCGCCTTTGCTCGACGCTGCTCCGCGCCTCCGTTTCATCCAGAAATTGGGGGCGGGCGTCGACCGCATCGATGTTCACGCCTGCCTCGAACGAGGCATCGCCGTGGCAAGGCTGCAAGCGGGCAACGCGATCCCGGTTGCGGAACACACGCTGCTCCTGATGCTGGCGGCGTGCCGCCGTTTGCCCTTGCTCGACCGCGAGACGAGGGCAGGGGGCTGGGACAAGGAGGAAGCCCGAGGTTTTGGCCGGCAGATACACGGCAAGACGGTGGGTATCGTCGGCCTCGGCGCGATCGGCCAGACGGTGGTACGGCTGCTGAAAGGTTTTGCAGCTGATATCTGCTACTACGATCCCCGGCGCGCTGACGCCTCGGTGGAAAGCGCCCTCGGCGTTCGCTACGTCTCCCTCGACGCGCTTGTCGAACAGGCGGATATCTTGTCGCTTCACCTGCCCCTGACGAACACGACGGCCAATCTTTTCGATGCCAGCCGCCTGGCTGCCATGAAGCCGGGATCGATCCTGGTCAACTGCGCGCGTGGCGGCCTGGTCGACGAGGCCGCCTTGCACGACGCGCTGGTCAGCGGGCGCATATTTGCGGCCGGCCTCGACGCTTTCGCGAAAGAGCCACCGGTCGGTAGCCCGCTTCTCGGCCTGGATCAGACGGTCGTGACGCCGCACACGGCGGGCGCGACACTCGATAATTTCGGCAGCGTCGTCGAGCGCGCGGTGCGCAATACGGAGGGGTTTTTCGCCGGCGCTGAACTTCCGGAAAACGACATCGTGTTGTTGCCGCCCCACGCCTAGGCGGGCCTGTGGGGCTTATGAGGAATCCGATATGACGACTCTTCCTTTCCTGATCGCGAATGCCTGGCGCACCGGCCATGGTGCGCCGTTCCCCTCAATCAACCCGGCCGACGGAAGCGAAACCGCCATCATCGGTGGAGCGTCGTCGCAGGATGTTGACGACGCCGTGGCGGCCGCCCGGGCGGCTTTCCGCAGCACCGAGTGGCGCGGGCGCAAACATCACGAACGCGCCCGCCTCCTCTATCGCTTCGCCGATAGCGTGGAGGCGAGCCTGGAACGCCTGGCGCAGGTTCAGATGGAGGATAACGGCAAGACGCTGTCCGAATGCCGGGCGCAGGCGGCAAGTGCCGCTGCGACGTTCCGCTACTACGGCGCCGTCTGCGAGACATTCGAGAGCGAGGTCAACACGCAGCGCGGCCCGAGCATGACGATGACGGTATACGAACCAGTCGGCGTGGTCGCGGCCATCACGCCCTGGAACTCGCCGCTCACACTTGAAGCGCAGAAGCTGGCGCCAATCCTGGCCGCAGGCAATACGGTCATCCTCAAGCCGTCGGAAGTGACCTCCCGTGTCGCCTTGGAATATGCACGCATCGGCCTGGAAATCGGCTTGCCGCCGGGCGTGTTGAACGTCGTCACCGGCGCGGCGGATGTCGGCCGAGCCCTCGTCGACCATGACGGGATCGACATGGTCAGCTTTACGGGTGGCACAGCGTCCGGCCGGGCGATCGCCGAAACCTGCGCGCGCCGCCTGCGTCCGGTGGTGCTGGAGCTCGGCGGAAAGTCGCCGCACATCGTTTTCGCCGATTGCGATCTCGACCGGGCGCTCAAGGCGGTGGCGGCCGGCATTTTTGCCGGTGGCGGGCAGTCATGCATCGCCGGCTCACGCGTTTTCGTCGAGAGGGCCGTCTATGAAGATTTCATCTCGGCCTTTGCGGAGGCGGCGCGCAGCTACCGTTTGGGCGCCCCCGGCGCGGCGGACACCCGCATGGGGCCGATGGTCAGCTTCGGCCACCGCGCGCATGTGGCGCGTGCGGTCGAGATGGCGCGCAGCGAAGGCGGCGAGATTCTCGCGGGCGGCGCCGAGCCCGCCGACGGCGCCCTGGCGGAGGGCGCCTACTATCCGGCAACGGTCATCGCGGGTCTGACGAACCGTTCGAACGCGGCACAGCAAGAGATCTTCGGGCCCGTCGCAGTGGTGATCCCATTCGATGGGGAAGACGCCCTGATCGACCAGGCCAACGACAGCGATTTCGGCCTGGCGGCGGGCATCTGGACACGGGATTTCGCAAAGGCGTGGCGGGTCGCCCGCGCGATCCAGGCCGGCACGGTGTGGATCAACACCTACAAGGAAACCTCCATCTCGACGCCGTTCGGCGGCTTCAAGCAGAGCGGCCTCGGGCGGGAGAAGGGCCGGGACGGCATGAAAACCTACATGGAATCCAAAGGCCTGTACTGGCACGTCGGCTGACCTGCCGGCCCGAAGTTTTCGCAGGCGGCCCTGGCCGCGACATTCATCGATAGGAGATCTGGAAATGGCGACAACAGTTGAAGTAATGGCGGATGCGTTCAAGGAGGCGGGCACGCCGTTTCTGGTCGGCCATCCCGGCGGAGAATCCGTGGAGCTCATGGAGGCCGCCCGCCAGCGCGACATGCGGTTCATCCTCATGAAGCAGGAAACCGCCGGCGCGATGCTCGCGGCGACATGGGGCGAGATCACCGGCGCGCCGGGCGTATGCCTTTCGACACGCGGTCCGGGCGCCGCCAATATGGTCAACGGCGCGGCGCACGCCTTTCTCGACCGCGCGCCGCTGATCATGCTCACGGATCGCTATTCCCATCCCGAGCATGAAGTCGGGCTGCGCCAGCGCATCGACCAGCTCGCCGTCTATGCGCCGCTCGTCAAGTGGGGCACAACTATCGACGCACGCACGGTCCGGCAGCAGCTGCGCCGCGCGATGCGCACAGTCGTTGCCCCGGCGCCCGGCCCGGTCCAGTTCGACATTCCCCAGAGCGAGACGACCAAGGAAGCCACGGAATTGCGGGCCGAGCCGACATTGATGCCCAATGTTCTCTATCCGCAGGCAGATTCGGCAGCGCTCCGGCCGGTGCTCGATCGCCTGAAAGCCGCAAGACGACCGATCCTTCTGGCGGGTATGGGCGTGCTATGGGACCGGGCGTCCGAAGGGCTGGTCAACTTGGCCGAGCGGCTGGGAGCGCCGGTTCTGGTGACGTCAAAATGCAAGGGCGCGATCCCGGAGGATCATCCCTTGCGCGCCGGCTGCATCATCGGCGGGTTGATTGAGCGCAAGCTCGTGATGGAGTCCGATCTCATCATCACCGTCGGCCTGGATGCGGTGGAGCTTCAGCCGAAGGCGTGGCCCTACGCCATCCCGGTTATCGCCCTATCAAGTACGCCTTCGCTGGATGCGCTCGTGCCTTCGCAGTTTGAGATCATCGGCAACCTGAATGTCCTGCTTGCGCAGGTGGCGGCGCTTTGCGGGCAGGGGGGCAATTGGGGCGAAAAGGCCGCAGCGGCATTCCGGACCGACGTGACCAATGCGCTCAACACCCCGAGCACCGGCCTTTCGCCGCAACGGGCCATGGAGGTTGCACGCAGCATCCTGCCGCGCGAGACCATCGCGACCTGCGATGCAGGCGCAAGCCGTCTCCTCGTCGTCCAGAAATGGCAATCCTACGGCCCGCGCGAGTTTCTGACGTCCAATGGATTGGGCTCGATGGGCTATGCGGTGCCGGGGGCACTCGGCGCTCGGCTCGCGCATCCCGACCGGCCCGTGGTCGCCTTCACCGGCGACGGCGGTTTCCTGATGGCGGTCGCCGAGATCCAGACGTCGGTGCGCGAAAACCTGCCGATCATCGTCGTGGTTCTGGATGACCAGCAGATCGGGCTGATCCGTGTCAAACAGGAGATCAAGGGCATTCCGCGCCACGGTATCGGCATCGGCGGGTGCGACTGGGAAAAGCTCGCACAGGGTTTTGGGGCGGATGGCGTCACCGTGGACACGGAGAACGGCCTGCAGGACGCCCTCAATGCCGCGTTGCGCTCGGGCAAGACGACGGTGATCGGCGTCAGGATTGACGGCTCGGGTTACGTGGAGCAGTTCAACGCCCTGCGCGAACTCTAGTCTGTGACGATCGAGGCCGGCCTTAATTCCATGCGGCCGGCCGGAATATCACCAGCGGATATTCAGAACGTTATGTTGCTGAAGGCCTTGCGGTTTCGCTCCAGCTCCATGCGGGTGCGGCGTATGTGGCTGTAGAGGGCTCTTTCCGAGTCCTCGACATTCCGCCGCTTGATTGCCTCCATGAGAAGGCGGTGCTCGCACTGGATGATCCAGAAGCGTTCCCGGCCGAGAAGCATCGTATAGGCCCGGCGATAATGCTGGGTCGTGTTCCAGATGCGTTCGATCATCGGGATGAGCGTGGGCATGGCCGTCGAACGATAGCTTGCGAGATGGAATTGCCGGTCGAGCCTGAGGAACTCCTCGACATCGGTCGTGCTGTCGATGGCAGCGCAAATCTCTTCCAGGCCGAGAATATCCTCGTCGGTGAGGTGCGGCAGGCTTTCGCCGAGCGCGAGTGGCTCTATCCGCTCGCGGATTTTCCACATCTCAACGCATTCCGCGATATCGACCCGGGCAATCCACACGCCGCTGTTGGGCACGATGACGACGAGGCCTTCGCTTTCGAGCTGCTTGAGGGCTTCGCGCACCGGCACGCGGCTGGTCCCGAATTGCGCGGCAAGCTCCTCCTGGCGAATGCGTAGGCCCGGCGCGAATTCGCCGCTGAGGATTTTTTCGCGAATTTCTCCTGCGACCCGTAAGCCCAAGGTGGTGTCATTCATAAAGGCGGGCTCCTCCCGTACGCCGTGGGGCGACAACGCAGATATAACAGACAATATCCGTCAGCCGTCCACCACTGTTTCGCGACAAGCCCGGCATTTGTTCCATCTAGGTCGCCGGGCCGGCAGGGTGCCAGAGGTGGCGCGATGTGTCCGCTTCATAGGACTTGCCCCGTGGAAAACACACGAGTTCCAACTGCATGCCCCAGGGGGCCAGGAAATAGACCCAGGTCTGGCCGGCGCTCGGGCCATCCGTCCGCACCACGGGCGCGCCGAGGATGCGGATGTCCCTTGCGCGCAGATAATCGAGGGCAGCATCGATGTCATCGACATAGAAGGCGAGATGGTGCCCGCCGACATCGCTGTTGCCGGGCTGGCGCCTGTTCTGATCTGGAGAAGTGTACTCGAATATCTCGAAATTCGAGCCGTTCCCGCAGCGCAGGAATTTCAGCCGCTTCATGACGGCGCGCGGATGCACGTTGAGCGCCGTCTCCATCCAGTCGCCATCCGACGCGAACGGGCCGAGTTCATAGAACGGTTCGCATCCGATAACGTTGACGAAGAAATCCACCGCCTCGTCCAGGTCCGGAAC
Source organism: Shinella sp. BE166 (assembly GCF_051201095.1). Classification (NCBI taxonomy): domain Bacteria; kingdom Pseudomonadati; phylum Pseudomonadota; class Alphaproteobacteria; order Hyphomicrobiales; family Rhizobiaceae; genus Shinella; species Shinella sp. BE166. The sequence continues at coordinate 217,001 of NZ_JBPEHL010000001.1, forward strand.
CGTGAAGCCGATATGTTCAGTGCCCCTCAGGCCCGGCAGGCCGCGCCCCGCCGGAAGGCCGTCGTTCCGGTGGCTCTTGTCGTCTTCGGACATTCGGTCTCTCCCACAGGCAAAATCAGCAATGAATCCATTTTCAAATGATTGGATACATTTGTCTGTTTGTCGAGCATTTAAACGGCATAATTTGACGATTATTGCCGTTGAGTATCGATCCCTGAATATTTGTGGATACAATCCGTTGACATCGAATGCGGAAAATGAAAGCCTTGGCATAACAAGACCATCAGAAACGTGGGAACCACACCGGCTCAGCCGGGAAAATCCAGGTCGTCCGACACCGAGCGCGTGACGCTTCATATCGCCTGTCGTTTGCAAGCCTCTTGCAAGCCGTGGCTACGCTATTGTCTGTTGAGGGAAGAAATGCCGCAAACGAAGAACGTGTCGAGTTCCACGCGCTGGCTCGATTTCGGGACCACCAAGAAAGACTGGGATGGCGCGAAAGCCGCCGAGCTGGAAACCGTTCTGTCCTCCCTCCACCTCATCCGGGCCTTCGAGGAAGCGGTACTCGAACTGGCGAACGAGGGGCTGGTCAACGGACCGGCGCATTCCTCGATCGGGCAGGAAGGCGGGGCCGTTGGATCCATCCTGCCGCTCAGGCCGGACGACCAGATCAACGGTTCGCATCGCGGGCACCACCAGTTTCTGGCAAAGGCGCTGAACTATGTCGCGCCCGGTGGATTGCCCGTGGGAGCGGATTTTGACGGGTCCGTGGTGGCGCTTCTTCGCCGTTCGCTTGCGGAGATCATGGGGCTTGCGGAAGGTTTTTGCGGCGGGCGTGGCGGCTCCATGCATCTGCGGTGGTATGAGGCGGGCGCTCTTGGCACCAATGCCATCGTCGGCGGCGGCGTGCCGTTGGCGGCGGGTGCCGCCTTCGCCCATAAGCAATCCGGCACGGATGCCGTTGCGGTCAGCTATTTCGGCGATGGCGCCATCAACATCGGCTCGGTTCTGGAAACGATGAACCTCGCCGCCATCTGGCGCCTGCCGCTGTGTTTCTTCATCGAGAACAATCGGTACGCCGTCTCCACCAGCCTTGAGGAATCGACGGCGGAAACCCGGCTGGCGGCGCGCGGACAGGCCTTCGCCATTCCCTCCTGGCATGTCGACGGTATGGATCCACTTGCGGTCAACCTCGCGATGAAAGAGGCGCTGGCACATATGCGCGCCGGCAAGGGGCCGACGATCATCGAGGCGGATGTCTACCGCTATTTCCACCAGAACGGCTCGTTCCCCGGCAGCGCCTTCGGCTACCGCATGAAGGAAGAGGAAGAGGCCTGGAGAGCGCGCGACCCGCTGGACCGGGTGGCGAAGGAAATGATCGTGCGTGGCCTGATCGATCAGCCGGCAGTCGATGCGCTGAGGGCGCAGTGCAAGCAGGTCATGCAGGCGGTGATCGAGGAACTGACGGATAGGGTCGATAACCGCCGGTCGATCAAGCCCGGCTTGTGGCCGAAGCCCGATTTCTGCGATTTCGGCGTGCGGAGCGACGGGTCGGAGCTAGCGAAGCTGCGTTATGTCGAACAATCCGGCTTTGCCGGCAGGATCGAGCAGCGCAAGTTCGTCGACGTCATTGCCGAAGTGCTCGACCGGCGCATGGAGACGGACGACAGCGTCATCATTCTCGGCGAAGACATCCACCGCCTGAAGGGCGGTACAAACGGCGCGACACGCGGCCTTAAGGCAAAATATCCCGATCGCATCCTCGGCACGCCGATCAGCGAAAACGCCTTCATGGGGCTTGGTGGCGGCCTTGCGATGGACGGACGGTATCGCCCCATCGTCGAGTTCATGTATCCCGACTTCATGTGGGTTGCCGCGGACCAGGTGTTCAACCAGGTCGGCAAGGCCCGCCACATGTTCGGCGGCGATATCGCCATGCCGCTGGTGCTGCGCACCAAGATCGCGATCGGCACCGGCTACGGGTCGCAGCACTCGATGGATCCGGCCGGCATCTTCGTGACCTCGCCGGGCTGGCGTATCATCGCACCCTCGACACCCTTCGACTATGTCGGCCTGATGAACACGGCGCTCGCCTCCAACGATCCCGTTCTGGTGATCGAGCATGTCGACCTCTATCAGGCGACGGGGCCGGCGGCGGCCGGCGATCTCGATTATTTCATCCCGTTCGGAAAGGCCGCCGTGCGGCGGTTGGGCTCGGCGGCGACGATCCTGACCTATTCCGCGATGGTCCAGGCGACGCTCGATGCCGTGGCGGAGACCGGGCTGGATGCCGAGGTCATCGACCTCAGATGCCTCGATCGCGCGAGCATCGATTGGGACACGATTACCGACAGCGTGAAGAAGACGAACATGGTCATGATCGTCGAGCAGGGACCGCGGGGCTCGTCCTACGGCTCGTGGCTTGCCGACGAGATACAGCAACGCCTGTTCGACTGGCTGGATCATCCGATCGAACGGGTAACCGGCCGGGAGGCGTCGCCTTCAATCTCCAAGATTCTGGAGCGGGCGGCCTATGCCGGACGGGAGGAAATCACGACTGCCCTGAAGGCCTTGCCGGAGCGGCGCAATGGCTGAGTTCCTGGTCCTCCCCTCCGTCGTCGCCAATGCGCGCGACGGGACAATCGCCCGCTGGCTGAAGGCCGAAGGCGACATGGTCGCCTCCGGCGAGGCCTTCGCCGAGATCGAAACGGACAAGGCCGTCATCGAAATCCCGAGCCCGAAGGCCGGGCGCATCGCACGCATATTGCATGGCGACGGCGCGACGGTTCCCGTCGAGACGCATATCGGCGTCTTGGCGGAGGCAAGCGAGGATGATGCCACGGTAACGGCCTTCCTGTCGGGCGCGGCGGGCGCTGCACCGGTCGAGGAAGCGCCGCCGGCGGTCTCTCCCGCGGCAGCAGTCCCTGCACTGGCGATATCCGATCGGATTTTCGCGAGCCCGCTTGCCCGCCGCCTCGCTCGGGAAGCCGGCATTTCCCTCGGCGATATCAGCGGAACGGGACCGCGCGGGCGCATTATGCGGGAGGATGTGGAGGCCTTTGTTGCCACATCTCTCGTGAAGCCCGCAGCCGTGCCGGCCGCCAAGGTCGTCATTGCCGAGGAGCATGCTCCGGTGGTCGCCGTGGACATCCCGCATGTGGCCACGCCGCATTCGCCGATGCGCCGCACGATCGCGCAGCGCCTCACGGAGGCCAAGCGGACAATTCCGCACTTTTATCTGAATGCGGACATCGCCATGGATGCACTGATCGCCCTGCGCGCCCAGATCAACGCGGAAAGGCCCGATGGCGGCAGGCTGTCCGTGACCGATTTTCTGGTGAAGGCAGCGGCGGCGGCGTTCGGTCTGGTGCCGGCCTGCAATGTCATCTGGACCGAGCCCGCGCTCCTGCAATTGCAGCGGACGGACATCTGTGTGGCGGTTGCGACGGAAGGCGGGCTGATCACGCCGGTCGTCAAGGATGTCGGCAACAAGTCGCTCTCCGTCATCTCCCGCGAGATCGCGGAACTGGCGCTGCGTGCCCACAACGGCGCGCTCAAGCCGGAGGAATATCGCGGCGGGTCCTTCACCATCAGCAATCTCGGCATGCATGGCGTCAGCGATTTCACTGCGATCATCAACCCGCCGCAGGCTGCGATCCTGGCGGTCGGCGCGATCGAGGAGCGCATCGTCTCGCGAGGCGGCACGGCGGTCAGCGCACGCATGATGCGCGTGACGCTGTCGCTCGATCATCGCGCGATAGACGGCGCGGTCGGGGCGCAGTGGCTCGCGAGTTTCAAGGAGCTCGTCCAGAACCCGATGCAAATTCTCATCTGAGATCAAGCATTACGAACGACCAACAATGAAAAGAGAGGAACATGATCATGCATAAATACATGAAGACGCTTCTTGCCGCCGGCGTCGTGGCAGCGGCCGGCTTTTCGGCGGCCGAGGCGCGCGACCTGACGGTCGTCGGCTTCGGCGGTGCGGTACAGGATGCCTTCCGCGAAGCCTACTTTACCCCCTATGCCAAGGAAAAGGGCATCACGGTGCTGGAGGACACCACCAATGGTGGCCTCGCCAAGCAGAAGGCCATGGTCGAGGCCGGGAACGTCACCTGGGACGTCATGCAGATGGAGGACGACGAGGTGACCATGGCTTGCGAGCAGGGCCTGCTCGAAGACATGGACTGGTCGACCCGTGCGCATGCGGACGAAATCGACCCCTCCCAGTTCAAGGATTGCGCGGTCGGCGCGCTGAGCTGGGCAAACATCCTGACCTACGACGCCGGCAAGCTGACCGATGGCCCGAAGAACTGGGCCGATTTCTGGAACGTGGAGAAGTGGCCAGGCAAGCGCGGGCTGCGCAAGACCGCGAAGCTGACCATGGAAGTCGCCCTGATGGCCGACGGCGTAGCGCCCGCGGACGTCTACAAGGTCATCGCCACGAAAGAGGGGCAGGACAGGGCGTTTGCGAAGCTCGACGAGCTGAAGCCGCATATCCAGTGGTGGGAAAGCGGCGCGCAGCCGCAGGAATGGCTGTCGTCCGGCGATGTCGTTATGACGTCCGCCTATAACGGCCGCGTCGACACTGCGCAGAAGGAAGGCAAGAACTTTTCGATCATCTGGGACGGGCAGATCAACTCCGTCGAGTTCTGGGCCGTCATGAAGGGCACGCCGAACCTCGACCAGTCCATCGCCTTCGTGGAGTTCCTCATGTCGAAGGACCCGCAGGTGACCTTCGCCAACGCCATCGCCTACGGCGTCAGCAACGTCAAGGCGATGGAAGCCCTGCCGGCCGACCGCCTTGCCAAGCTTCCCTCCGCGCCGGACAACCTCAAGAACGCCGTCCGGTTCAATTCGGAATTCTGGATCGACCACGGCGAGGAACTGGCGGAGCGTTTTGCAAGCTGGGTTGCCCAGTAATCCCGTCGCAACAACGTCAGAAATCCTGTCGGGCAGTCGCTGTCCGACAGGATTTCCGGAGGCTTGAACCCAGATGACCCTGACCGTCCAAGACAGTGCCGAGACGCGGAAGCTGCGCCACGCCTGGGGCCGGGCCGGCAAGCGCCGGCGCACCATCTCGCTTCTGCTGGTGGCGCCGCTGTTCGTCTATGTCCTGCTGACATTCATGCTGCCGATCGGCATGATGCTTTATAAGGCTGTCGAGAATGTCGAGCTGATCAGGGCCGTGCCGGAAACGACCGTCGCACTCGGGCAATGGAAGCCGGAGAGCCCGGACGAGCTGCCGCCCGATATCGTCTTCACGACATTCCTGAAGGAGATTTCCGCCGCCCCGCGCAACCTCGTCGGCGAAGCGGCGAGACGTCTGAACTATGAGGTGAGCGGCTATCGCACGCTTCTCACCAGCACCGTGCGCAAGCTGCGCACCCTGCCCGAGAACCTCAGTGAAGAGGGTGCCGCGCGGCGCTTGATGGCCGAGATCGACGCGCGCTGGGAGGAGCCCGCCTACTGGCATGCGATGAAGCGAGCGTCATCGACGTATACACCCTATTACATGCTGGCGGCGGTCGACCTTGGCATCGACGATGCCGGACAGGTCGTGCAGGCACCCGAGGAGCAGCGCACCTATATCGACATTCTCCTGCGCACCCTCAAGACCGCGGCGATCGTCACGGCGGTCTGCGTGCTCCTGGGCTATCCGCTCGCGAACCTGATGGTCGTCGCACCGCGGCTGTTCTCGATCGCGCTCATCATTGCGGTGATGCTGCCGTTCTGGACCTCGCTGCTGGCCCGCACCTCCGCCTGGATCGTGCTGCTTCAGCGCGAAGGGCTGGTCAACTCGCTTCTGGGCTATCTCGGGCTGATCCGGGAACCGCTGGAACTCATCTTCAACACCACCGGGCTCTATATCGTCATGATCCACATGATGCTGCCGTTCATGGTCCTGCCGCTCTATTCCGCGATGAAGGGCATCCCGCCGCATTTCATGAAGGCCTCGGCATCGCTCGGGGCGCATCCGGTCCGCGGTTTCCTGAACGTCTACCTGCCGATGACCCTGCCCGGCGTCGGGGCGGGGGTGCTGCTGACCTTCATCGTCACCGCCGGCTATTATATAACGCCGTCGCTGGTGGCGAGCGCGCGCGACCAGATGCTCGGCTATTTCATCGCCTTCTTCGCCAACACCACCATCAACTGGGGCATGGCTTCCGCGCTCGGCATCATCCTGCTTGCCTGCACCGTCGCCGTCTATTTCCTTGCGGCGCGCACGGTCGGCGTGCGCCAGCTTGCGGGGCTAAAATGATGCAGTACCGCCATAAAATCACGGTCCTGCGCGCCCTCTACTACGCCTTCGGCGTCGCGATGATGCTGTTTCTCGTCGTGCCGCTGCTCGCCATCGTTCCCCTGTCCTTCAGCTCCGGCAGCTTCCTGTCCTATCCGCTGCCCGGCGTATCGACCCAATGGTACGAGCGCGTGTTCCAGGACGGGCCATGGCTCGGTTCGCTGAAGAACAGCCTGATCATCGGTGCGGTCTCGACGGTCGCCGCGACCATTCTCGGCACGCTGGCCGCCTATGCCTTTGCCCGGCGCGACCTGCCGATGCCCACCGCCATCCTCGGCTTCCTCATTGCGCCAATGATCGTGCCGCCCGTCATCAGTGGCCTCGGCATGTATTTCCTGATGGCGAAGGTGGGGCTCACGGCCAGCATGCCGGGCGTCATCATCGCGCACACGGTTCTCTCGGCGCCCTTCGTGCTCATCACCGTCACCGCGACGCTGCAGGGTTTCGACATGGGGCTGCTGCGCGCGGCCGCAAGCCTCGGCGCGTCACCCGCCAAGGCCTTCATGACTGTCCTCGTGCCCGTCATATCGCCGGGCATCATCTCGGGCGCGCTCTTTGCCTTCATGACGTCGTTCGACGAGGTCGTGGTGACGCTGTTCCTTGCCGGACCGACCCAGCGCACCCTGCCGCTCAAGATGTTCGAGGGGCTGCGCGACAATATCGAACCCTCCATTCTGGCAATGGCGACATTCCTGATGCTCATTGCCGTCCTCAGCCTCGTCGCCGCGGTGTTCCTGGTGAACCGCAACGCAAGAAACCTCGGAAAGGCCTGACATGACCCAGCAGAACGAAATCCAGATCCCCAACCCGCAGGCCGGCGTGGCGTTCATGGACGGCAGGTATATGCCCATAGGGGAGGCGAGCGTGCCGATCCTCGATCGCGGCTTCGTGCGGTCCGACGCCACCTATGACGTCGCCCATGTTTGGAAGGGACGCTTTTTCCGCCTCGACGACCATATCGAGCGCTTCTTCGCCTCGATGCGGGGCCTGCGCATGTCGCTGCCCTATACCCATCAGCAGATCGCGGACATCCTCATCGAATGCGTGAGCCTGAGCGGCCTGCGCGATTCCTATGTGCAGATGACCTGCACGCGCGGCATGCCGCCGGTCGGAAGCCGCGATCCGCGCCTGTGCACGCAGCGTTTCTATGCCTTCGCCGCTCCCTTCGTCTGGATCGCCAACGACGATCAGCGCCGGCAGGGCGTCCCGATGATCGTCAGCTCCGTCCAGCGGATCCAGCCGCAGGCCGTGGACCCGCGCATCAAGAATTTCCACTGGCTGGATCTCACCATGGGCATTTTCGAGGCTTATGACCGCGATGCTTTCGTGGCCGTGCTGCGCGACGGCGAGGGCAACATCACTGAAGGCGCGGGCTTCAACGTCTTCGTGGTGAAGGACAATGTTCTCTGCACGCCCGTCAGCGGCGTCTTCGAGGGCATGACCCGGCGCACCGTCATCGAGCTTTGCGAGCAATTGCAGCTGCGCTGCGAGGTCCGCACCGTCGGGATCGACGAGATCCTCGGCGCTGACGAAATCTTCATGACCAGCACGGCGGGCGGCATCATGCCGGTGACGACGATCGACGGCAAGGCGGTCGGCGACGGCAAGCCGGGCGCGCTCACCACCCGCTTGCATGATCTCTACTGGCGGCGCCAGGAGGAAGGCTGGCTCGGCACCGAGGTGGCCTACAGAGATTAAAGCCGCACAGCGGACGCGTCAGTAAGCACTTGGAAACAGCGAATGCGCGGCGGTGCGCATGGAAGGTCTTATATGGAAGCCGGCACTATCGTCGAGTTCGTCGGCGTACAGAAGACATATGACGGGCACACGGTCGTCATCCAGAATCTGGACCTGTCGGTCAGGCAGGGTGAATTTCTCACCCTGCTCGGGGGCTCCGGCTCCGGCAAGACGACGACCCTGATGATGCTGGCGGGGTTCGAGACGCCGACGCGCGGCCATATCCTCGTCAAGGGCAAGCCGATCGAGCATCTTCCGCCGCATCGCCGCGGCATCGGCGTCGTCTTCCAGAACTACGCCCTGTTTCCCCACATGACCGTGGCGCAGAACCTCGCCTATCCGCTGAGGATGCGCAGGAAAAGCGGTACCGAGACGCAGATGAAGGTCGACAAGGCCATCGAGATGGTGCGCCTTGAAGGCATGCAGCACCGCCGGCCGGCCGAGCTGTCCGGCGGCCAGCAGCAACGCGTGGCGCTGGCCCGGTCGCTGGTGTTCGAGCCCGATCTCGTCCTGATGGACGAACCCCTTGGCGCCCTCGACAAGACGTTGCGCGAGCACATGCAATACGAGATCAAGCAGATCCATCGCGACCTCGGCGTCACGATGGTCTACGTCACGCACGACCAGTCCGAGGCGCTCGCCATGTCCGACCGCATCGCCATTTTCCAGGCCGGTGCGGTCGCGCAGATCGCAAGCCCGCAGGAACTCTACGAACAGCCCGCAAGCGTCTTCGTGGCAGGCTTCATCGGCGAGAACAACATTCTGTCCGGCAAGTCCGCGGGACGGGACGAGAGCGGGCGCGGCGTCGTTCTCCTCGATTGCGGCCAGTCGGTCCGCATGCAGTCACCTGCCGGCTTCGCGGACACCGGAAAGCCTTTGAAACTCGCCGTGCGACCGGAAAATCTGGTGATCGGCACCTCGGCGCGCGATCGTCTCAATCAATGTTCCGGCAAGATCGCCGACACGACCTATCTCGGCGACCATCTGCGCGCGCTGGTGGATATCGGCATGGGGCAGACGATGGTGGTTCGCAAGCCGCTTCAGGATTTTGCCCGCCCGCCGGCAATCGGCGAGGACATCCTGATCGGCTGGAACGACGGCGACGGGCACGTCTTCGCCTGACGGGAACAAAATCGAATATAAACAGGAGAGGCCATATCGATGACGACGAATTCCAGGGACCGCGCATTGAGGGAACGGGCACGCGCGGTGATTCCGGGCGGCATGTACGGCCATGAATCCGTGGCACTTCTGCCGGAGGATTTCCCGCAGTTCTTCTCCCGGGGCGAGGGCGCGCGCATATGGGATGCCGATGGCAACGAATATGTCGACTATATGTGCGCCTTCGGCCCCAACCTTCTGGGGTATCGGAATCCGGCCGTCGAAGAGGCCGCAAGCGCGCAAGCCGCGATGGGCGACACGCTGACCGGGCCGTCGGAGGCGATGGTGACGCTGGCGGAAGATCTCGTCGGGATGATCAGCCATGCCGCTTGGGCGATGTTCTGCAAGAACGGCAGCGACGCGACCTCAATGGCGATGGTGCTGGCACGCGCCCATTCCGGGCGGCGCAAGATTCTGGTCGCCCAGGGCGCCTATCACGGCGCCTCGCCCTGGAACACGCCCAATCCGAAGGGCACGCTGCCGGAAGACCGGGCGCATATCCTCTATTTCCGCTACGACGATCTCGATAGCCTGCGGGATGCTTTTCGCCAGGCCGATGGAGATGTCGCCGGCGTTTTCGCAACACCGTTCCGGCATGAGGTCTTCGAGGACCAGTTCCTGCCGTCGGCCGAATTCGCGAAAGGCGCGCGGCAACTCTGCGACGATGCGGATGCCCTCTTGATCGTCGACGAGGTCCGGGCCGGTTTCCGCCTGGCGCGCGATGCGAGCTGGAGCCTGCTCGGCGTGGAGCCCGACCTTACCACCTGGGGCAAGGTTCTCGGCAACGGCTATCCCATCTCGGCGCTGCTGGGCTGCGAGAAGCTGCGCGCGTCCGCGTCCAGCATCTATGTCACGGGCTCCTTCTGGTTTTCCGCCGTCCCGATGGCCGCCGCCGTCGCGACGCTGGCGGTCGTCAGGACATCGGATTATCTGGAACGCATGATCGCGCGCGCCGAGGAGATGCGCAAAGGCATTGCCGCGCAGGCCGCCGCGCACGGCTTCGGCATCCGCCAGACCGGTCCTGCACAAATGCCGCAGATCTTCTTCTCCGACGATCCGGACATGCGCATCGGCTATTTCTGGGCAGCTGCCGCTGTGCGAAGAGGCGTCTACCTGCACCCGTACCACAACATGTTCGCGACCTCGGCGCTGACGGAAGCGGATATCGCCAAGACGCTCGCCGCCACGGACGAGGCTTTTGCGGAGTTGAAGCGCGCATGGGCCAATATCCCACCGCAACCCAACCCCGCCGTCCTCGCGCGTATCAAGGCAAAGGCGTTGCTCAGCCCGCGCTGAGGGCATCGTTGACGTAACGAAACCTGGAATTCGGAATGGATCACTGCGTATGATGCGCCGTGGTCCATTTTGCCGTTGCCATCGTGCTTCAGCCGATCTGGCAAGAGCGCACCCTGAAGCGCTTTAAATCGCAGCGACATCTTTACGATCTGAAAGCGGCCGTTCCCTATGCGCGGTCGCCTGGACGTCGCACGCTGTAGCAGCTGCATTTTGCTTGTACCGCCGCAACCAAACGCTGCGGGAAATAGCGTGTGTCCGAGTGCCTCGGACCCTCGAAGAAGGATTGACCGTTCCCAGATTACGCATTATGCATAATAACTGACTGTGAAGGGCGCCTCACGAACCGCCAGCTGGACCGGGCGGTTTGGACGCAGGCGAGGCCCTTGTCTTCAAGCGGAGGAAATCGATGAATATGGAAGTACAGCCGGGCACCGGCATCACGGATCGTCCCCCCGAGGGCGTCATCACCGACGAGGCGATCGCCGAGGCGCGCGCCATGATCGGTCTGCAGCTGCGGCCGGAAGGGCCATATCTGCAGGACGCCACGGCCGACACGATGCGCAACTTCTGCAACGGTATAGGCGATCTCAATCCGCTCTATCGTGACCTCGAATATGGCAGGAACACGCGCTACGGCGCGCAGGTCGCCCATCCGATGTTCCCGATGGCCTATGGTTATGTCGGGCGCACGCGCTGGGGCTTGCCCGGCGTGCACGGCTTCTTCGCCGGCCACGACTGGGAGCTGTTCCGCCAGGTGAAGGCGGGCGACCGGATCTCGGCGGTGGAGCGTGTCGTGGGCGTCGAGGAGAAGGAGAGCAAGTTCTCCGGCCGCCTGGTGCTGCAATATGTCGAGGCGAGCTACGTCAACCAGCGCAACGAGCTGGTGGCACGGTGCCTCGGCTTCTGCACGCGCCATGAGCGCAAGGCAGCCCGCGAGACGGGCAAGTACAAGGACATCAAGGCGCACGAATATACGCCGGAGGACTACGAGAAGATCGAAGCGGCGACGCTCGGCGAGGCCGACAACATCCGTGGCGAGAACGTGCGCTACTGGGAGGACGTGACGGAGGGGGAAAGCCTGCCGACGGTGCTGCGTGGTCCGCTGTCGCTGATGGACACGATGGGCTTCATGGTCGGCGTCGGCCGTGGTCACACGCACGGCATCCTGTTCCGCCGGGCGGCAAAACATCCCAAACACTTCTTCCGCTCGGACGATGCGGGTGGTGGCGTCGAATATACCGGCATTGGCCATGCGCGGGAATCGGTTGCCAAGCAGGTGGGTGTTCCGGGTGCGTACGACTACGGCCCGCAGCGCACGACGTGGATGGCGACGCTGGTGACGAACTGGATGGGCGACGCAGCGTTCCTGAAGCGGCTTCGTGTCGAGGCACGCCGGTTCAACATCATGGGGGATTCGACCTGGCTGAAGGGCAAGGTGGAGCGCAAGTACATCAAGGACGGGCACACGCTGGTCGATCTTGAGATCTGGGGCGAGAACCAGCGCGGCGAGATCACCACGCCGGGCAAGGCCACCGTGCTTCTGCCCTCGCGCGACATCACCATGCCGATCCGCTTCGACGGCTCCGCCGTCAGCCTCGATCTGCCTGTCGTCAGATAAAGGCGCAAGGGGCCGAATTTCGAATGTCTTTCATCCGGCTGTGGGAGCAGCCGGATCAATGCCGGACATAGCGCAGGTTCAATGGGAGGAGAAAAATGAAAATGTCGACTAACCTGTTCAAAGTGCTTCTGCTGGGTGCAACGCTCGGATTTGCGGCGACGCAGGCCGCAAGCGCCCAAAGCTGGGATGAAATCACCGCCGCCGCTGAGAAAGAGGGCACGGTGGTTTTCTACCACAACATCCTGGCCACCGGCGTCGAGCCGGTCATCCAGGCCTTCAATGCGGACTATCCCAACATCAATGTCGAGCAGATCCGCCTGGGGAGCGAAGCCGTTACCGAGCGTTTCGGCACCGAGTTCCTTGCGGGCCGCAACCTCGCCGACGTCGTCATGACCAACCCGGACGACGACACCGCAGCCGGCATGAAAAACGGCTGGGCGCTGAAATGGGTTCCGCCGGAATTCACCGACAACTTCGATCCGCAATACAATGACGGCGACCTGAACTTCACCATCCAGCATTCCCGCCAGATCCTGATCTGGAACAAGACGCTGGTTTCCGACGCGGACGCGCCAAAGGACTGGCAGGACATGCTCGATCCGAAGTTCAAGGGCAAGGTGGGCATGAGCCCGCCGTGGCGCTCCACCGCCATCCTGCAATTCGTCGGCTTCATCCAGGACAAGGTCGGCATCAAGGACTTTGCCGATAAGCTGCGGGAGAACGACGTGCAGTTCTTCGACGGCTCGGGCGGCGTCGTGCAGGCCATCCTGCGCGGCGATATCGCCCTGGCCGAAATGAGCGACTTGCCGATCGACGGCATGATCAGTGACGGCGCGCCGATCGGCTTCATCTATCCGGCATCCGGCACCACGACGGCGGGTAAGATCGTCTTCGCTGCCGCCAAGGCACCGCATCCGAACGCCTCCAAGGTCCTGCTGAACTGGCTTCTCAGTGACAAGGGCCAGCGCGCACTGGTGACGAACAACGGCATGTCGGTGACGCGCAAGGGCATGCCGGCGCTCGCCAACCTTCCGAATACCGGCGACATTCCCAACGCCATTTCCGGTGAGACGCTGCTCACCGAAGAGCGGGCGACAGAGATCGTCGGACAGTGGCGCAAGGTGTTCGGCGTTCAATAAGACGGGCATTTGATCGTCGAAACGATTGGCGATGCGAGGGCAAACCCCGCATCGCCAAAATCGGGAACTGTCGTGGGCGGGATCCCCGTCGAGATCCCTTTGGGAGACACATAATGCATGAGGCTCAATCGGCTGTGCCGATAGCAAGAAAGCCGCGCCTTAGGTGGGACCGCGAAGTCCTGCTGAAGGTCATCTACGCAGCGACGCTGGTGCTGGTGGTGCTTCTGGTGATGACACCCTTGGCCGCGCTGATCTATGGCAGCTTCCGTTCCAGCGCGCCCGGCGTGGAAGGCGACTGGACCATCGCCAACTACGTCAACCTCGCCAGCGCCAATCTTCTGAGCACGATCTGGCTGACGCTGCTGGTCGGCGTGCTTTCTGCGGTGTTCTGCGTGGTCATCGGCACGGCCATGGCGTTGATCATCCACAGGACGGACTTCGCCTACAAGAACATCATCACCGCGCTGATCGGGCTCGCCTTCTATTTTCCCGCCTTCATCCTGGCCATGGCCTGGATCATTCTCGGTTCGCCGGGCGGGCTCATCAATTTTCTCTTCCGCGACGTGCTGGGCATCACCGACGGCGTGAAGATCTACTCCGTCGCCGGCATCGTCTTCGTAACGATCCTGCACCAGGTTCCCTTCGTCTACCTCCTCATGCGTGGACCCATCATCAGCATGGATGGGGTCTTCGAGGAGGCGGCGCGCGCAGCCGGCGCCCGCAGCCATCACGTTCTCTTCCGCATCACCCTGCCGCTCCTGTCTTATTCGCTGCTGTCCAGCCTGATCCTGACTTTCGTGCTGGCGATCGAGCAGTTCGCCATTCCCGCCATGCTCGGCCTGCCGGGCCATATCACTTTGCTCCCGACGCAGATCTATCTGCTCGTCCGCTTCCCGCCCACCGATTACGGTCTGGCAGCGGCGGTCGGGCTTACGCTCGCCGCCCTGACGTCGCTCGCGATTCTTGCTCAAAGGCGGGTGACGCGGGCCGGCCGGATGGCGACGGTCACCGGCAAAGCGGGGCATCTTCGCACGCTTCCGCTCGGACGCTGGCGCTGGGCGGCCAACACGTTCTGTTTCGGCTTCGTCTTCCTGTCGCTGATCCTGCCGTCGCTGATCCTGATCTACATGTCGGTGATCAAGTGGTACGTCTCGAACCCGTTCCTGGCGCAATATACCCTGCGCAACTACGAGTTCATCTGGAACAGCGCCGATGCGCACAAGAGCATCTGGAACACGCTGATCGTGTCCGGGGTGGGCGGCATCTTCGGCGTGGCGCTGGCGTTCCTGACCTCCTATTTCACCGTTCGCCTCAAGCCGCCGAGCTATCGCCTGCTCGACTTTACGGCCAGCCTGCCCTTCGGCGTGCCGGGCATGGTGATGGCGCTCGGATTCCTGTGGGCCTATGCCTATCTGCCGCTGCCCTTCTATGGAACGCTGGCGCTCATCATCGTCGCCTTCATCACCCGCTACCTGCCCTATGCGACGGAAGCCATCGGCGGCCAGCTCGTGCAGATCGACAAGTCGCTGGAAGAGGCGGCCTGGGTCGGTGGTGCCACGAAGCTCGGCGGACTGCGCCGCATTCTCCTGCCGCTGTCGCTGCCATCGATTCAGGGCGCCTATTTCCTCCTGTTCATGGCATTCTTCCGCGAGATGTCCTCGGTCGTGCTGCTGTTCACGTCCAACTCCAAGGTCATCTCGATTTCGATCTGGGGCTTTTTCGAGGGCGCCGATTGGGGCCTCGCAAGCTCCTTCTCCGTGCTCACAACGCTGATCATCTTCGGCGTCATTTGGCTGATCGTTTGGCTGATGCCGGCGGCTCGGCGGGTATAAGGATTTCAGTCGATGAGCATAACAGTTCGTAACCTGGTCAAGCGTTATGGCCAGCTCGAAGTCGTGCATTCCATCTCGCTCGATGTCGCGGATGGCGAGTTCGTCAGCCTTCTCGGTCCGTCGGGCTGCGGCAAGACCACCACGCTGCGCTGCATAGCCGGCCTCGAAGACGCCAGCGGCGGGTCGATTGCGATCGACGGCAAGATAGTGTCGGAACCGGAAAAGAACGTGCTGGTGCCGACCTACAGCCGCGACATCGGGATGGTCTTCCAGTCCTATGCGGTCTGGCCGCACATGACGGTCGCAAAGAATGTCGCCTTTCCTTTGAGCGTGCGCGGCGTCTCATCGGACGAGATTCGGCGCCAGGTCGATGAGGCCCTCGGCATCGTCGGCCTGACGGAGCTCAAGGATCGTTATCCGTCGCAGCTTTCCGGCGGCCAGCAGCAGCGCGTGGCGCTCGCCCGCGCCGTCATCGGCAAGCCGAAGGTGCTGCTGTTCGACGAGCCGCTCTCGAATCTCGACGCCAAGCTGCGCGAGGGAACGCGGGTGGAGATCCGCCGCATCCAGCGAAGGCTTAACGTGGCCGCCCTCTATGTCACGCACGACCAGGAGGAGGCGCTGACCATGTCGGACCGCGTCATCGTCATGAAATCCGGCCATGTCATGCAGGCCGGCAAGCCGCGCGAGCTTTACCACGAGCCCGTCAACCGCTTCGTCGGCGATTTCGTCGGCACGGCGAGTTTCCTGCCGGTCGAGGCGACGGGCGATCCGGGCGTGTGGCGCACTGCCGACGGCACCTCGGTCTGCGTCAGGCGTGCTGCGATGCTCGGCAACTCGAAGGCCTGCCAGCTCATGCTGCGGCCGGAAAGCGTCTCCATCCTCGACGACGATGCACAGGCGGCGGGATCGAACAGCCTCAAGGGCCGGGTTCTCGAAGCGAGCTATATGGGGCCTTATACCGAATATCTGGTTGAGGTCAGCGGGGGGACGCTGAAGGTGCATTCCCAGTTCGACTTCGCCGTCGATGCGCCGGTGCAGGTCCATTTCAATCCCGACAGCGGCCGGATCGTGCCCGGCGAATAAAGCCGGACGCCCGAACCCTGATCAACAGCAATCACCGAAAGACCGTCGATGACATCTGAAACGAAATCACTGAGCGGACGTGTGGCGATCGTCACCGGGTCGGGGCGCAACATCGGGCGCGCCATCGCGCATGCGCTTGCGGGCGAGGGGGCCAACATCGTCCTCAACGGCCACCGCGACAAAGCGGCACTCGAGGCCGTGGCCGAGGAACTGCGTGCCCTCGGCGTCGAGGTCATGGTGAGGCTGGTGGATGTCGGCGATGCGCAGGCCGTGGCGCAGATGGTCGACGATGTCGTCGGGCAGTTCGGCCGCGTCGACATCGCGGTCTCGAACGTCTCGGTGCGGCTGCGCCAGGCCTTCCTCGATATTTCGCTGGACGACTGGAAGCGTGTCCTCGACACCAACCTCAACGCCGCCTTCTACATGGCCCGCGCCGTCCTGCCGCATATGAAGCAGCAGGGGTGGGGGCGCATCGTGCACATTTCGGGCAATGATGGGTTTCGGCCCATTCCCTTCCGGGCGCACAATGTCACCTGCAAGGCGGCCACCTTCGCTTTGTCGAAGGCGATCGCGCTGGAGTTCGGCGAATTCGGCGTCACCGCCAACACGGTCGCGCCCGGCCTGACCGAGACGGTGAGGGACGAGGCGCATTACCCCAATTTCCGCGTTGAGCACGAAAAGCGCCGGCAGCAGATACCGGTGCGGCGCATGGGCAGGCCTGAGGACATCGCCGAATCCGTGCGGTTCCTGTGCAGCGACCGGGCCGGTTACGTCACCGGGCAGATCATGCACGTCAATGGCGGCGAGCACATGTTCTGAACGGCCCGCCGGCTTTTGCGAATTTAATGATGGAGCAGTCGATGCAGACGGAAACCTTAGCTGGCGTCAAAGTGCTGGAGCTCGGATCGATGGTCGCGGCGCCGTTCGCTGCCCATATGCTCGGCCAGCTCGGCGCCGAGGTCATCAAGCTTGAGCCGGTGTCGGGCGATCCGACCCGCACGCTGGTGCGCGGCGGCCCGAGCGGCACCTTCATCGCCTATAGCCGCGGCAAGAAGAGCATCGCCGTGGACCTGAGCACGGAAGAGGGACACGACTTGTTCGCACGGCTGCTGGCCGACGTGGATGTGCTCATCCACAATCTCGCGCCGAACGCCGCGCAGCGCCTGAACGTGACTTACGAGGATTGCACGCGGATAAAGCCGGACCTGATCTATTGCCACATCCGGGGCTATGGGCCGGGGCCGCTGGAGAATGAACTCGCTTCCAATCCGGTCGCGGAGGCCTCCACCGGGGTGATGTATTCGCACCGCAACGACGGCCGCCCGACGCGGCTCGGACCGTCCTATCACGACCAGTTTGCGGGCACTTATGCGGTCATCGGCATTCTGGCGGCGCTGCTGCGCGGCGATCGTGCGACGCCGGAAGAGCGGCACATGGAGATCGGTCTATATGAGACCGGACTGCACGTTGCCGGCCGGGATTATGTCGGCATGCAGTTGAAGAAGCATCTGACGGGGCGGGCGGATGTCGAACCCTCGGGCGAGTTCAGCATGCCGGGCTACGGCGCCTACGAAACGGCGGATGGGCGCTGGGTCTACCTGATGATGCTGAACGACAATCACTGGAAGAAGTTCTGTGAATCGCTCTCGCTGGCCGCCGCGGGCGACGAGAGCCTCGCCACCTTCCGGATGCGGCGAAAGCGGCGCGCCGAGGTCGAGGAGATCGTCGCGCAGGCAATCGCAAGCTTCACCTTCGACCAGTTGACGGAACGCCTGGGCGGGACGGGATTCGCCTTTACCGAAATCGTCGCGCCGCAGGACGTGCTGTCGTCGCCGCAGGCGCGGCATCCCGGCAAGCTGACGGCGCTGACCTTCCAGGATCTTGTCTTCGACGTGCCGGATTTTCCGCTGCGGGACAGGTCGGAAGCCACGGAACTGCCGCCGCCGGTGCTGGGCGCTCATACGCTGGAGATCATGCAGTCGCTGGGCTACGATGAGGCGGATTATCAGCGCCTGCTCGACGCCAATGTGCTCGCCGATCCTGCTGCCGACAGGACATGGCACCGTTCATAACAGACGATGGAAAGCCGGTCGCCTTCGCCGGACGGGTCGGTTCGAGCCTGTCGGGGCGAGCCTATGTGCGGTCTCCATTTCTGCGAACCCTATGATTTAGCTTGTGTTTGTTTGCTTCAACACTGTCGGAAAGGATTGACCGTCCCCAGATTACGCATTATGCATAATAACTGACTTTGAAGGGCGCCTCACGAACTGCCGGCTGGGCCGGGCGGTTTGGACGCAGGCGAGGCCCTTGTCTTCAAGCGGAGGAAATCGATGAATATGGAAGTACAGCCGGGCACCGGCATCACGGACCGTCCCCCCGAGGGCGTCATCACCGACGAGGCGATCGCCGAGGCACGCGCCATGATCGGCCTGCAATTGCGGCCGGAAGGGCCGTATCTGCAGGATGCGACGGCCGACACGATGCGCAACTTCTGCAACGGCATCGGCGATCTCAATCCGCTCTACCGGGATTTGGAATACGGCAGGAACACGCGCTACGGCGCCCAGGTCGCCCATCCGATGTTCCCGATGGCCTATGGTTATGTCGGGCGCACACGCTGGGGCTTGCCGGGCGTTCACGGCTTCTTCGCCGGCCATGACTGGGAGCTGTTCCGCCAGGTGAAGGCGGGCGACCGGATCTCGGCGGTGGAGCGTGTCGTGGGCGTCGAGGAGAAGGAGAGCAAGTTCTCCGGCCGCCTGGTGCTGCAATATGTGGAGGCGAGCTACGTCAACCAGCGCAACGAGCTGGTGGCGCGCTGCCTCGGCTTCTGCACGCGTCATGAGCGCAAGGCCGCCCGCGAGACGGGCAAGTACAAGGACATCAAGGCGCACGAATATACGCCGGAGGACTATGAGAAGATCGAGGCGGCGACGCTCGGCGAGGCCGACAACATCCGTGGCGAGAACGTGCGCTACTGGGAAGACGTGACGGAAGGGGAAAGCCTTCCCACGGTGCTGCGCGGCCCGCTGTCCTTGATGGACACGATGGGCTTCATGGTCTGCGTTGGGCGTGGCCACACGCACGGCATCCTGTTCCGCCGGGCGGCAAAACATCCCAAACACTTCTTCCGCTCGGACGATGCGGGTGGTGGTGTCGAATATACCGGCATTGGCCATGCGCGTGAATCGGTGGCCAAGCAGGTGGGTGTTCCCGGCGCCTATGATTACGGCCCGCAGCGCACGACGTGGATGGCGACGCTGGTGACGAACTGGATGGGCGACGCAGCCTTCCTGAAGCGGCTTCGTGTCGAGGCGCGGCGGTTCAACATCATGGGGGATTCGACCTGGCTGAAGGGCAAGGTGGAGCGCAAGTACATCAAGGACGGGCACACGCTGGTCGATCTGGAGATCTGGGGCGAGAACCAGCGCGGCGAGATCACCACGCCGGGCAAGGCCACCGTGCTTCTGCCCTCGCGCGACATCACCATGCCGATCCGCTTCGACGGCTCCGCCGTCAGCCTCGATCTGCCTGTCTTCAGATAGATCGCGGACCGGGAGGAAACTGATGAGCAATGCCGATCTTTCCAGGCCGCTGGCCGGAATTCGTGTTGTCGAGCGTGCCAGCGGACCGGCGGCAGCCTATGCCGGCCGCCTCATGGCAACGCTCGGCGCCGAGGTGACGGCCGTCGAACCGGCTGGCGGGTCGTCGTTGCGACGCGCGGAACCCTTTCTTTCCGGCACGAAGGTAAGCGCGCTGTTCGCCTACCTTTCTGCCGGCAAGAAATTCTCCAGTGCCGATCCGCAGGCGGACCGGACCGCGTTCGAAGCGCTGCTCGACAGCGCGGACATCCTGATCGAAGACGTGCCGCTGCGCGACAAGGCCGCTCTCGGTCTTGCGCCCGACGCCGTGGAGGCGAGGTTTCCGAACCTCGTCCACGTCTCCGTACTGCCCTTCGGCGCCACGGGGCCGAAGGCGGACTGGAAGGGCGAAGAGATCAATCTCATCCATGCCTCGGGCGAGGGCAACCTGCTGCCGAACGGCCTGTCGCTGGACATGTTTCCCGAGCGTCCGCCGCTCAAGATCCATGGCAACTTCATGCAGTTCCAGGGTGGTGTCGGGGCACTGCTCGGCGGCCTCGCGGCGCTTTGGGCGAGACCCACCGCAGGCGGCCAGTTCGTGGACATCTCGGTGCAGGAATGCGGCGTCGTCGTCGGGCTCTTCGCCATCCAGCAGCTGGGGGACGGCTTCAAGGAGCGCCGGCAGAGCCGGTCGTTCCGCTATGGCGGCGTCATGCCCTGCAAGGATGGCTTCGTCGAGCTCCTGACCATCGAGGACAAACAGTGGCGATCCTTCGTGACGCTGATGGGCGATCCGGAATGGGCAAAGGAAGAGGGCTTGCAGGATCCCCTGGCCCGCGGCCGGCGCGGTGAGGAGATCAACCGGCACCTGCGCGCCTGGACGGCGACGCAGACCTGCGACGACCTGGTGACGCGCGGACAGGCCTTCGGCGTGCCGCTCGCAAAATATGCCACGCCGGCCGAAGTGCTGGACGGCGCCCAGGAAAACGCCCGGAAGATTTTTGCATCCGTCGCGATCGAGGGCGTGGGGGAGCGCCGTGTCTTCGTCGCGCCCTACCGCTTCGGCCCCGAACCGCTGGCTCTGGGGGGAAGCCCGGCTTCGGCCCCGGTGCCCGCCCAACCGAAAGCGCCGGTCTCCTCGGCGTCCGCTTCCGGCAGGCCGCTCGCGGGTGTTCGCATCCTCGACTTCACCATTCACGCGGCCGGACCGTTCGGCACGCACATGCTGGGCCAGCTCGGGGCCGAATGCATCAAGGTGGAGACGTCGAAGCGGCTCGACATGTTCCGCCGTCCGCATCCCGTCTACGGACGGATGGAGCCATCGACCTTCGCCCATGTCGTGGCCGACAAGAAATCGATCCGGATCAATGTGAAGAAGCCGGAGGGGGTGGCACTCGTCAAGCGCATCACGGCGAAGTCCGACATCGTCGCGGAAAGTTTCCGCGCCGGGGTCATGGATCGCCTGGGCATCAGCTTCGCGGAATTGGCCAAGGTGAAGCAGGACATCATCATGCTGTCGTCTTGCGCCTGCGGGCAGACCGGGCCGGACGCGCATTTCGCCGGCTACGCGCCGCTCTTTGCCGCTTGGGGCGGGCTTGGCACGCTGTCGGGCTATGAAGACGGGCCGCCGCTCGAAATCCGCCATGTGATGGACCACTCCGTCGGCCTCAATGCCGCGAGTGTCGCCTTGGCGGCCCTGAGTTTCCGCCGACGCACCGGGCAGGGCGCGCATGTCGACCTGGCCGCACGCGAGATCGCCAGTGCGCTGATCGGCGAGGCGCTTCTCCAGACCGACCACGGGGATGAACCGCAGCGCATGGGCAACCACCATCTCGGCATGGCGCCGCATGGTGCCTATCCGGCGAAGGGCGAGGATTGCTGGGTGTCGATAGCGGTGGCGAACGACGACGAGTGGCGCGTGCTGGCCGGCCTGATCGGCGGGGCCGCGGCTGATCCCTGCCTCGCCACGGTTTCGGGCCGTCTCGGCAGCCGGAGCAGGCTGGACGGCCTTGTCGGTGCATGGACCCGCAACCACGACGCCGAGGAGATTGCCGTGTTGCTGCAGCAGAACGGCATCGCCGCCCACGCCTCCTGGACCCCCGAAATGGTCGTCGCCGACCCGCATATGCGCGAGCGCGCCGCGATCCGGGATATCGTGGTGGGCGGCGTCGTGCGGCCGGCGGTCAGCGTTCCGGCCCGTTTGTCGAAGACGTCCGGCCGCGGCATCGAAAAAGGCGCGCCGGCCGCACTCGGCGGAGACGAGGACTATGTCTATGGGGAGCTGCTGGGCATGTCCCGGGCCGAGCGCAGTGCCCTCGAAGAGGCCGAGGTGATAATCTAACCTCACGTTTTCAGGCAAAACGAAAGAGAGAAAAGTGATGTCGGATTCATTCGTGATAGATCGTGCCAGGACCGCCGTGGTCGTCATCGACCTGCAGATGGGGGTGGTGAACCGCAAGACGGTTCCCCATGCCGCAGCGACCGTCGTCGCCAATACGGCGCGCCTGCTTGCGAAGGCGCGTGAGGTCGGGATCAAGCCGATCCTCGTCTACGTGGACAGCTCTTCCGATGGCAACGATTTCGTCAAGCCGGACTGCGACCGGCCGACGAGCCGGGACGGCCTGCCGGCGGACTATTCGGTGCTGGCGCCGGAACTCGATCGCCAGCCGGAAGACCTCGTCGTGATGAAGCGCAACTGGGGTGCATTTTACGGAACGGATCTCGAATTGCAGCTGCGCCGCCGCGGCTATACGACGATCATCCTGTGCGGCATCGCGACGGAGTTCGGCGTGGAGAGCACCGCCCGCGACGCGTTCGAGCGCGGCTTCAACCAGGTTTTCGTGTCTGATGCCATGACCGCGTTCAGCCAGATCAGCCATGACAACGCGATCGAGCGGATATTTCCGCGCCTCGGTCGTGTCCGAACCACCGATGAGGTGATCGCCATCCTCTGACCAGGCCGTGCAGTATGACAAGATCTGTGGAGCAGCCCTGTCATGTCTGGCATTACCTTATAGATTACAATACGTTCGTTAACCTGAGGAAAGACGCAAGGTTTCAGAGGCTATCGGAATGTCGCAAAGTCCTATGAACTTCGGCACCAAAGAGGTGCAGATTGCGCATTTCTTGCGGGAAGGAATCATTTCTGGACGTTTCCCGCCCGGCACGCGGCTGAAGCAAAACGACTTGGCGGAGATGCTTCGCACAAGCATCACGCCGATACGCGAAGCGTTGAAGCAACTCGCGGCCGAGGGCTATGTCGAGGGGAATTCCTATCGTGGCGCCATCGTCGCTCCCTTCGATGCCCGCGCCTCGGCGGAGGTGCTGAACCTGCGCAATATTCTAGAATCGGAGCTGGTGCGCGAGGTCGTCAAATACGTTACCGAGGACGACCTGCGCGAGGTGCGGGAGCTTGCGAAGGAATTCGAGGAGGCCGCCGGCCGCGAGGACAGCATGCAGGCGCGGGGCGCCAATTATCGTTTTCACATGCGGCTGTATCAGGTCGCGCAGATGCCCCAGGCCCTGCACTTCGTCCAAATCCTCTGGGCTCGTTATCCGTTCGACCAGATCAACCGGATCTCCGGTCGCGCCCAAAGGGCGGCCGAGGAACATGCCGAACTGCTGCGCCACATCGCCAACCGCGATGTGGACGGCGCCTTGCGCGCGACGCAGCGCCATATCGAAACGGGCTGGTCGGAACTGCGCGACGTGCTGGTGCTGCCCAAGGACGGGGAAACCAGCCGCTAACGAACCGTCGGCAACCCGAGATCCAGGCCGGAGCCGTCGAAGGCGACGCGGAGTTCGGGATTGCGCGAGGGCAGGATGACGGTCGCCAGGCCGGGCGTGGTGATTTCGCCGCGCTGGTTCTCCGCCCACAGTTCGATATCGACCATCGCATGCCCGTCGCGGATATATTTGCGGCTGTCCTTCCCTTGCACCAGGTGGTGTCGCCGACGGTGTTGAAGCGCCGCATCTCCGTGCGGATCCGGCGCAGGATGCCGGCGTCTCCCATCCAGTTGGTCACCAGGCTGCACATCCAGGACGAGCGCTGCGGTCCGTAGTCATAGGTGCCGGGCACGCCGACCTCGCGCGCCGCGGTCTCCCGGTGATGGCCGATGCCGGTATATTCGACGCCGCCGCCGGCTTCCGGATTGCGGAAATAATGCCCGGGATGCTTGACGGCGCCGCGCAGCACGATGCCATGCGTATGGCCGCGCCCCGACGCCACCAGGAAGCCCAGTGTATCGAGGAGCGTGAGCGGCCCCCGCACGATCGGTGGCAGTAGGTCCCCTTCCTGCACGTCCTCGAAATAGCGGACTTCGGCGCCGCGGATCTCGGATTCCTCCCGCAGGATCGCCGCCTCTATCGCCTGCAGTTCCTCGTCGCTATACCGGCTTTTGCGGATGTCCTTGTATTTGCCCGCCTCGCGCGCCGCCTTGCGCTCGTGCCGCGTGCAGGTTCCGATCGCCCGGGCGATAAGGTCGCCGTTCTGGTTGACATAGGACGCCTCGACATATTGAAGCACCAGCCGACCGGAGAACCGGCTTTGCTTCTCCTCGATGCCGAGGACGCGTTCCACTGCCGAGACGCGGTCGCCGGGCCTGAGATATCGGAACAGCTCCCAGTCGCTGCCGGCGTAGAAGCCGTGCACGCCCGGCAGGCCCCAGCGGGTGCGCCCGACCCAGCCGAAGGCCATCGGGAACATCGGGTGGCCCACCATCGTGCCGAGCCGCGAATTGCGGCCGTGTTCCTCGTTCCTGAAGAGCGGGTTCACGTCGCCGATGCCGTTGCAGAAGGTGGTCAGCGTATCGAGGCTGGCATCCTGGAGATAGGGGCCTTCAGGACGCAGATGCAGGCCGATCATCGCTCTTGCCTGGGCGATTGCCTCGTCCGTGATGCTTCCCTCGCTCGGGGCGGAACCGACTTCGATTTTCTCGTTCATGGTCATGGGCTCGTTAGGGTGAGCTGGCGCCGAAACCCGTGTCGCTTGACGGCCGGCGCGGCGCCTTGGGCAGCAGTCCGCCTCTGGAAGGAAGTCCGGCCAACGTTATGAAAAGGTCGCGGTTGCGTCAACGCAAAGCGCACCACCCGCGTCCAGCGACCGGACCTTTACATGGCCGTCCTCGTTCCAGC
Source organism: Shinella sp. BE166 (assembly GCF_051201095.1). Lineage (NCBI taxonomy): Bacteria > Pseudomonadati > Pseudomonadota > Alphaproteobacteria > Hyphomicrobiales > Rhizobiaceae > Shinella > Shinella sp. BE166. The sequence continues at coordinate 241,879 of NZ_JBPEHL010000001.1, forward strand.
CTTCGAGGCGAAGCGTGTTTCCGTGGAAGGCGGGGTGGAGTGCCTTGAACGTGAATCCCGTCATGACCGATCCGTCCTGTATCTCCCCGGCGAGCTTGGCAAGCAATGTCGCCTGAAGCGGTCCGTGCACGACGAGGCTCGGATAGTTTTCCTCTTCCCGCGTATATTCCAGATCGTAATGGATGCGATGGCCGTTGCCGGTGAGGCACGAATATCGAAACAGCAGGAGGGGATCGGGCACAAGCTCGACGCTGGTCGCGCCGGCGCACGCCGCCTCCGCGGGTTCCGGCGCGCGGCCGGATGCGTCTCTTGGCCCGAGATAGACGAGGTCCTGTTCCTCCAGGATGGTCGGGCCGTATGGCCCGCTGATCTCGTGCCCGATCGTCACGATGACGATGGCGCCCGAGCGCCCGACCCGTTCCTTGACGTTCAAGATGGTGCTCTTGCGCGTCACCTCGTCGCCGGCCTGCAAGGGTGTCAGGAAGGAAATCCGACCGCCGGCATACATGCGGCGGGGGAGGTCGACCAAGGGCGGCAGGAAGCCGCCGCGGCGCGGATGCCCGTCCGCGCCGATGCCGGACGGCCGGGGCCATTCCTGGAACAGCATCCAGTGCCAGAGCGGCGGCAGCGTGGTCGGCTCGTCGATATCCAGGGTTGCCGCAAGCCGCCTGAGCGCATGCCTGCAGATGACATCCCTGCGAATATCCGTTCGGCCGACATAGTCCTGGACATTCATTCGGCAAGGTCTCCTTCGGCTGCGCGATGGTGGCGATTGATCGCGGGACCGGGCATGGCAGGCGGTCCGCCCGGCCTTCCGGCAATATTCGCACCTGCGATCCGGCAATTTCTGCAAAGCATCCGACTGAGCAATTCGACACACCGCGAGTAGTAATGCATTATGCATTATCTAGCATCGCTCTTTCCTGATGGGAAGTCCCCTTCGGCCGAAAACTACGTTGGCCCGAAAAGGGGGCTTCCATCCCCATCGGAAAACAGGCATTATATTATGCATAATCCATAATAATGGGCGTGCAGCATTCGAGCGTCAAAGCCGTTTGCAGACCCGGAAAAAAGCAGCAGAGGTAGCAATGGCGACGAGGGCGGCATCTTCAATCGGCAAGGCGCGGAGCCTGTTGTTCGTTCCGGCAAACCGGCCGGACCGGTTTTCGAAAGCGCTGGCCAGCGGTGCGGATGCCGTCATCATCGACATGGAGGATGCCGTTGCGACCGCCGCAAAGGCCGAAGCCCGGCGCGGTCTCGTGGAATGGGTGCTGTCAGCGCCTGAAAGGCTGGCACTGCTCGGCGTGCGTGTCAGCAGCGCCTTCTCGCGCGCCGGCCTGGATGACCTTCGGGAGCTTGCGTCCGTCGCGCATCTTTTCGATTTCATCGTGCTGGCGAAGACGGAGAGCGAGGCCGAAGCGCGGCTTGCGGCGCAGCATTTCGGCGGCGTCCCGCTCGTTTGCACGGTGGAGTCGGCGCGCGGCGTCGCCAATGCAGGCGCCATCGCCGGCGCGCATGCGAGCGTCGAGGCGTTGGCGCTCGGCGGGGCGGACATGGCGGCGGATCTGCGTGCGGAGATCGGCTGGGAGGCGCTGTTCCTGGCACGGGCGACCATCGTCAATGCGGCCAGCAGCGCGGGCATCGCCGTCCTGGACATGCCGTTCTTCAACATATCCGACGAGGCCGATCTAGCCGCCGAAGCCCTGCGCGTCCGTGCCCTGGGCTTCACCGGCAAGCTCGCCATCCACCCGGCGCAGGTCGCGGTCCTGAACCGGGCGTTCAGCCCCACCGAAGCCGAGATCGCGAAGGCGAGGGACCTGCTCCAGGCCGTTGCCGCAGGAAGCGATGCCGTCAGGATCGACGGCGAAATGATAGACGAGGCCGTGCTGCGCTCGGCGCGACGCATCGTTGCCATGGCGTCGCCGTAGAAGAGGCCGCGAACGGACCGCCGATCGTCTCATGATCCCCATCTCGCACCGCATACGAGAAAGCTGTTCCCTATGACGTTTCTCACCGAGCCCGAACCGCCGCGCGGCATCGCTATTCCCGTTCTCGACGGAATAAGGCGGATCGTCGCGCGCAACCGCGGCCCGATGACCTATCACGGGACCAACACCTATTTGATCGACGCGCCCGGCGGCGTCGCCGTGCTAGACCCCGGCCCCCTCGACGAAGAGCATGCGCTGGAGGTGCGCGACGCCGCAGGCGCGCCGATCACCCACATTCTCATCACCCATGCGCATCACGACCACATCGGCAATGCGGCCGCGTTGCAGGCGCTGACCGGCGCGCCGGTCTATGCCTACCCGACGAATGCCGTCGGCATCGTGCCGGACGTCCCGTTGCACAATGGTGACGAGATCCTCGGCATGACCTGCCTGCACACGCCCGGCCATGCGCCGGATCACCTGTGCTTCCTGCGGCCGGACGGGATTGTCTTTTCAGGCGACCACGTGATGTCCTGGCGGTCGACCGTGGTGAGCCCGCCGCATGGCAGCATGGCGGCCTATATGAACAGCATCCGGCTGCTGCTCGACCGCGGCGGGGTGCTCTATCTGCCCGGCCACGGCCCGCCGCTGCCCGATCCCATGAAGGCGGTGCGCAAGCTCTACACGCGCCGCAGCGAGCGGGAGCGGGAGGTCGTCGCGGCCTTGGCGCAAACGCCCCGCTCGGTTGCCGACATGGCGGATGAACTCTACGGCAATATCAGCGAAGCACTCCGTCCGGCGGCGGAACGCAACCTGACGGCCCATCTCATCAAGCTCGCGCAGGACGGCCTGGCAATCGAGGACGACGGCCTGTGGCGCTCCGCCTGACCCAACTGCAACTGCGTGCCTTATCCGTCACTCTTCTAGAGCGTTAGCTGATGACATTCGGCGGTTGATCACCATATTTAAGGAGGTGTCAGTTTAAAGGTCGTATTTGCAACGGGAGTTATTACGGTGAGTGCACTGCAGAGGGGCATGTTTTTAGGCTTCGCCGCGGCATTTTTGGGGATGGCCGTGGGCCTTTCGTCCGGTGACGCCAAGGCCGCGGATTGCCGGTCGGACCCCGCGCCCGAAATCGATTGGAGCGACTGCGCCAAGAAGAGCCTGATGCTGAGCGGCAACGACTTCACCGGCGCGAATTTCCGGGATGCCGATTTGAGTTCGACCGACATGCGCAATACCACGCTGACGGGGGCCGATCTGGAGAAGGCGACCCTGGTCCGGACCTGGTTCACCGATGCGCGGCTGGACAAGGCGAATTTCGCAAGGGTCGAGGCCTATCGATCCATCTTCAAGAACGTTTTTGCCCAGGGGGCCTCGTTTGCATCCGCCGAACTTCAGCGCGCTGCGTTCAACGGTGCCGACCTGACAAATACAAGTTTCGAGAAAGCGGATGTCAGCCGCGCGGACTTCGATGAGGCGATCCTCTCGGGCGCGAGCTTCGCCTATGCGAACCTTGCGCGCGCCGATCTGAGCGAGGCAAAAGTAGAGAGAGCGCTCGGCTTTAACAGGGCGTTCATGCTGTTGACGCGGATTGAGGGGCTGGATCTGTCCGGTGCTACCGGTCTCGACCAGTCCCAAATCGACATTGCTTGCGGCGACGCCGAGACCAAGCTGCCGAACGGCCTTACGACGCCGACCTCATGGCCTTGTGCACAGGAATGAGACGTTTCTTCTTCTCGTGTCTCTCCCTGTAGGTTTTGGCAAGCGAACGCAACTACAGAGCGCGCTCGCCCCAACGTTCCGCCAGCGCCAAACATTCCTGCCAGGGGACAATCGCGCCCGTGGTCGAGATGCTGCGCAGCGATGCGGCTGCCGTGGCGTGGGCGAGGCGGAGGCATTGTTCCATGCTCCAGCCTTCGTGGATGCCGTAGAACATGCCCGCGGCAAAGGCGTCGCCAGCACCGTTCGCCCCGAGCACTTCCGTTTCGGGAATGGCGACGGGTGGCAGCGTCGCGGTCTCTCCGTCGCGCGTGACGGCGATCGCGAAGGCGGGGCAGTGGACGGCGACCATTTTCATGGCGCCACGTTCCAAAGCAATGCGCGCGGCACGCTCGCAGGCCTGCCGGTCGGTCGCCTCCGCGCCCACGGTCTCCACGCCTGCAATCGCGCCGATCTCCATGTCGTTGACGATGAGGAAGTCGAGATGGGGCAGGCAGGGTGCCACGAGCGCCGCCATCAGGCTCTTTTCGATGCTGGCCAGTTCGAGATTGGTCTGAAGGCCTGCGGCGCGGGCTTTCTTGAGTACGGCGACCCAGCCGTTCGGCTCATCGTGCCAGGGACTGTCGAGCGTCCTGTGAACGCCCGGCAGGCCGAGATGGAGATAGCGCATGCGGGTGGTGGAAAAGTCGAAATGGTCCGGCGTCAGGAGCGCCCCCGTGCCGGCATGGAAGATATGGGTGCGCCGGTGCGACTTGCGCGAGACATAGGCGTCGCAGAACTGCGTTGCGGCGGCATCGGTTATCGCCATCTGGCGCGTGTCGATGCCCGCCGCCTCGGCCGTCGCCTTGAGGTAGCGGCCATCGTCGTCGTCGCCGACGAGGCCGACGGTCTCGACCGGCATGGACGGGTCGAGGCGCTTCATGTCGAGCGCTAGGTTGCAGCTCGACCCGCCGCCGTGGCGCTCCTCCTCGAAGAGCTCGGCAAGGCCGTCCTCACCCGGCCAGTGGCTGACGCTGCGATTGTAGTCGGCGCACCACGTTCCGCCGGTGAGGAAACCTCGCCGCGCGCTCGTCATTTGCTCTGCTCCGGCTTGAGGACGGCTTCCGTTACCTCGTTGTCCTTGGCGAACTCGCGGATCGGCGTGATATCCTCTTTCGTAAGCGCCGCGTGATAGGCCTTCACGGCTTCAGCGGGGGAAATATTGCCGGAGGCGACCTCGCGCATGAAACGCACCATCGCCAGCGGATCCTCCGCCAGATTGATCTTGCGGCCGAACAGCGCCACGCGTGCACCAAAACGTTCGGCCTGGTGCAGCAGTTCGAAGCAGTCGCGGGTGGTGCCCGCACCGCCGCCGAGCACGCCGACGATGACGCTCGGATCGTAGGAGGCAAGCTCCTCCATCGCCTTGGCGCCGTTGAACGGGATCTTCAGGAATTGCGGCCGGTCCGCCTTCGTGACCCCGGCAATGCAGCGCATCAGCACGTCGTTGACATAGTGCGGCACCGTCTCGGGCGCGATCCTGGAGTCAACATTGGGATTGAACACTTCAAGGAAGTATTTGAAATTGTTGCGCGCGGCATCCTCGCGAAAGGCCCCGAAGGCTTCCAGCGCCTGGTAGTCGCGGTCGAGATCGTTGTTGAAGGTGATGGAATAGAGGCCGAGATCGGTGCCGGTGATCGGCGCGCCGGGGGCGGGATCGATAGTGCCGGTCGCGACGCGTGACAGGGAGGCGCTGCGGAAGGGGCGGGAGGCCTGCTGCGAATAGGTGGCGCCGCGGCAGACCCAGACGTCGGTCGTGTCGTTGGCACGGATCGCCGGCTTCACCGCGCTGCCGCGATAGACACCCATGTCGATCAGCGCCTCCATGTTGGAGGCCGAGGTCAACATGATGTCGACGATATCCTGCTCGACGACGGCGCGGATGTTTTCGAGGAATTCCGGGCGGGTATAGTGGCGCGACCATGTGCCGTCCTTTGCCCGCCTGGGGCCGCAGGAGGTGATGCTCGGCCCCATGTCGCCGTCCTTGGCGTCGGCGATGATGAAGTCGTTGCGGGTGTATTTTCCGGCGCGGATGCGGGCGAGCTTCTGGTCGAGGCGATACATGGATTGGCTCCGTTCGGTATGGTCCGGCCTGTCGGGAACCGGACGGGAAGGATCAGGCGGTGGCGGCCCCCGTCATGATGGCGACCACGTCGTTCATGGAATGGGTTTTCGGTGTCACCACCGCGGCGCGTCGGCCGAGCCGCATGATGTGGATGCGGTCGGCGATATCGAAGACATTCGGCATGTTGTGGCTGATGAGGACCACGGCGAGGCCGCGCTCGCGGATCGAGCGGATGAGTTCCAGCACCTGGCCGGTCTCGCGCACGCCGAGCGCTGCCGTCGGCTCGTCCATGATGACGAGTTTTCGCGCGAAGAGCGCTGCGCGGGCGACGGCGACCCCCTGCCGCTGGCCGCCGGACAACGCTTCTACTGCATTGTCGATCGACGGCAGGCGGAATTTCAGCTCGCTCATGGCCCGCCGGGCCTCTTCCCGCATCCGCTTCTTGTCGAGGCGGCGGAAGATGCTGCCGAGGATGCCCGGTGCACGCAGTTCGCGACCGAGGAAGAGATTGGAGGCGATGTCGAGCGCCGGCGCCATGGCGAGATCCTGGTAGACCGTCTCGATGCCGGCATGGCGCGCATCGAGTGGTCCGCGGAAGTGGACGGGCGCGCCGTCAAGCAGGATTTCGCCGCTGGTCGGATGCAGGGCGCCGGTCAGCGCCTTGATGAGCGTGCTCTTGCCGGCGCCGTTATCGCCGACGACGGCGAGGATTTCGCCGGCGTGCAGCTCGAAGTCGACGCCGGCGAGCGCCGTGACATGGCCATAGGTCTTCACGACGTTGCGCGCTTCCAGCACGACATGGGACGGCGTCTCGGTGTTGGTTTCGAAGGACATCAGTTCCTCCTCCGCGACATCTGGTCGAGGGCGACGGCGATGATGACGAGGATGCCGGTCACGAGGTCCTGCCAGAGCGGATCGATGCCGGCGAGCGTCAGGCCGTTGCGCAGCACGCCGACGATGAGGGCGCCGATCAGGGTGCCGATCAGCCCGCCACGGCCGCCGAACAGGCTGGTGCCGCCGATGACGACGGCCGTGATGGAATCGAGGTTCGCCGTCTGCATTGCGTTCGGATCGGCATTCGGGATGCGGCCGAGCGCCAGCCATGCGGCGATGCCGTAGATGAGGCCGGCGACGAGATAGACGGAGAGCAGGTGGCGGCGCACCGGGATGCCGACGAGGCGGGCTGCCTCCGGATTGTTGCCGATGGCGTAGACGTGGCGGCCCCACTTGGTCTGGTTCAGGAAGTACCAGACGACGGCATAGAGCGTGAACATGATGAGCACGCCGTAGGTCAGCACGAAGCCGCCGAGCTTCATCGTATTGCCGGTCCAGGAGAGGAACGGGTCGCGCACGGCGAAGGCGCCGCCTTCGGAGATTAGGCGCAAGGCTGCCGTCAGGATGCCGAGAATGCCGAGCGTGACGATGAAGGGCGGCAGCCTGAGACCGCTGACGAGCCCGCCCGCCGCAAGCCCCGCGGCCGTGCAGACCAGCACGGCGAAGCCCATCGAGAGAACGGGGTCATAGCCGAGATTGACCAGCTTGCCGGCGACGATGGTGCCGAGCACGCAGATGGCGCCGACGGCGAGGTCGATGCCGGCCGTAAGAATGACCAGCGTCTGACCGATCGCCAGCACGCCGATGATGACCGTCTGCTGCAGGATGATCGACAGGTTGTGGGTGGCAAGGAAACGCGGATTGGTGAGCGCGAAGATCACGCAGAAACCGATGAGAACCAGCAGCGGCCCCGCGGAAGGTGCGCCGATGATGCGGGCCTTCAGGCTCGGGGATGTCTCGGGCGGAGAAGCGGTGGCTGTGTTCATGGAAACCTCATGCTTCGGGGGCGCCGCACCCCGACGGATTGCCGTGGCGCCGTCGCGCCGTGACCGATGGACCCCCGATCGGGATCACGACGGCGCCCGCGCCAAGGGAGGCGCGTGACCGTGCGTGATCCCGCCGGGAGAAGGCCGATCAATCGCCCCAGCAGTTTTCCAGGCCCCAGGCCGTATCCTTCGATTCCAGGCCCTCGACGGGCTTGTCGGTGATCAGGAAGGAACCGGTATTGACGAAGCCGCTCGGCTTTTTGCCGGTCGCGGCATATTCCGCCACGGCATCGATGCCCATGGACGCCATCTTGTAGGGGAACTGCATGACCGTTGCGGCGATCTTGCCGTCCTTGACATCGCGCACGCCCGCGCAGCCGCCGTCGATGGAGGTCAGCATCACGTCGCTTTCCTTGCCGAAGGATTTGAGCGCCGCATAGGCACCGGCCGCCGCCGGCTCGTTGATCGTGTAGACGGCGTTGATATCGCCGTTCTTGGAGAGCAGGTTCTCCATGCCGACCTGACCCTTGTCCTGCGCGCCGTTGGTGATGGCGGCGCCGGCAATGGACGGGTCACCCTCGGCGATGCCGAAACCCTTCAGGTAGCCGTCATGGCGGAAGGTATCGACCGTGCCGCCCGGCGTTCCGTCCAGCATGGCGACGACCGCTTTCGTGTCGCCCATCGCCTTGCGGGCATAGGTGCCCTGCTGCACGCCGGCCTCGAAATTGTCTGTCGCGAAGGTGGCGTCGACCGCGTCGGCGGGGTCGGTCGCGGTGTCGAGCGCGATCACCAGAACGCCGGCCTCGCGGGCCTTCTTGATGATGTCGAGCATGCCCGACGAGTTGTTCGGCGTCACCAGGATGCCCTTGGCGCCGGCGCTGATCAGGTCCTCGATGGCGGCAACCTGGCCTTCGTTGTCGCCGTCGAACTTGCCGGCGCGGGCGATCAGCTTGACGCCCTTTTCCTTGGCGCGGGCTTCTGCGGCCTGGCGCATTTTGGCGAAGAACGGGTTGACCTCCGTCTTGGTGACGAGGCCGACGATGACCTCCTGCGCCGAGGCCGAGCCGGCGCCGAAGGCGACGCCGAGCATCAGGCCGAGGGCGCTGATGCCGGCCTGGAGAGCTTTGGAACGTGCGGACGTGCGAATGCGATGAAACGACATGAAAACCTCCCAAAATCTACGATACCGCCGAGCCTTTGGCTCCGTGGCGGGCCGGCCTCTCCTCAAAGGCCATGCTGGATTAGGTCACTCCTTTTGGATAAAGTCAAATAGTAATAACTTCTCTTTTGTATATTTTTGTCCATAAATGGCTATGGCCTTGTTTTGCCAGTTCAACCCTCCAGGCGGCGCAGCGCATGCATGGCGGCATGAAGGGGTTTTTGGCGGGAAAGATCGCGATAGACGGCGTAGGCCGAGTGGTAGGCCTGAACACAGCCCGGGCGCGGCAGCACGCGGGCGATGTCCCTTGCGCCAAACCGCTCCGCGCCTTCCGCGTAGGTGCTGACCGTCCCGCCGGCAACCGCGCCGTGGATGGCGGCGCCGACAGCCGTCGCGTTGGCGATCTCCGGGATGTCGACGGGGCGGTCGAGCACATCGGCCAGGATCTGGATGAGCAGCGGATTGGCGCGGGCAAGGCCGCTGGCCATCAGCACGCGCTCCGGCACGAGGCCGCTCTCCGGGAAGAGGTCGAAGATCGCTTTCGCGCCGAAACAGAGGCCTTCCAGCAAGGCGAGATAGATTTCGGCGGCTGTCGTCTGCCGTGTCAGCCCCGCCAGAAGGCCGGAGAGATTGCCATCTGCAAAGGGAACACGGTTGCCGCCCCACCAGTCGAGGGCGACGACCCGCCCGGCCGCCGGCGCAAGCGTGGCAGCCTCCTCGTTGTAAGCGTGAAAACTCTCCTGCATGTCGCTGCCGCGCGGGAACGTTCTCACGAACCAGGCAAGCGTATCGCCAAAACTCGGCTGGCCCGCCTCGTAGCACCAGAGCTGGCGCATCGAGCCGTCGAAGGCCATGCCCTCGATGCCGGGCGGTAGCGGGCGCTGGATGTCGCTGAGATAGAGATAGGCGGCCGAGGTGCCGAGCGCGCCAACGAAGCAGCCCGGTGAAACGGCGCCGATAGCCGGCAGCACCACATGGGAATCGATTACGGCGACGGCAACGGTCGCGCGGCCGCGAATGCCGGTGAGGTCGCGCCATTGCGGCGAAAGCGGGCCGGCCGCGGACCCAACGGGAAGGGGCGTCGCGAGGCGTCGGTCGAGGCCTGCCACCACGCCCTGCGGATAACCCGCATCGCCGGAAAACTGCGCCTTGTAGGCGGCAAAGCCGAGGCCGCGCGCCTCCCTGCCGGTAAGTTGCCAGACCAGCCAGTCGCCGCCCTCGATGAAGCGGTCCGTCTCGGCCCAGACGGCGGGGGCCTCCGCGGCGATCTGCGCGGCCTTGGCGAGCAGCCACTCCCCGGAAAGCCGCCCGCCGAAATTGGCGAGAAAGGGTGCCGGCCTGGCATTGATCGCGTCGGCATAGGCCTGCGCATTGTGTTTCCACAGCTTGACATAGGCATGCGGATCGGACGGGCGGAGGCGGGAAAGGGGCGCACCATCGGCGCGGGCGGGCAGGGGGGAACTGGCGGTGAAGCCGATGCCGATGCCCTCGACGATGCGGTCCCGCCCCAGCCGCGAGAGGATTTCGAAGGCCGCTTCGGTATAGTCGTCGGCGTTCTGCAAGGCGAAATCCGCCGGCAGGGGCGTTCCGTCGGGCAGGTTGCGGGTGAGAATGCCGTGTCGGTAGGCATGGACATGGCTTGCCACCTGGCTTCCGGTCGCGACCTCGATCAGCACGCCCCGCGCCGATTCCGATCCGTAATCCAATCCGATAAGGTAGGTGTCCAAGGGGCTTCTCCGTCTGGCCGTACGGAGAATATATACAAAATAAAACATAATTCGCAATCTTATGTATTATGTTATACATAAGTGCAGGCGACGTTGGAAACTGCCGCTTTATCTCTCTGTGCTTTGCCGCTAAAGCGAGGAGGCAACAGGAGTTTTGCATGGGACGGCATGAGCAGGGGCATGAGGGGCCGACGCTGGACGGCGCGGGGGGCATTCTTTCCTTGATCGCGACGGGTCAGGCGTCGTCGAGGGCCGAACTGCTGCAGGCATCGGGCCTTTCGCGTGTCACCGTCACCCAGCGGCTAAACGCACTCCTTTCCAGCGGGCTGGTGCGTGAGACCGAGGAGACCCTGCCGAGCGGTGGACGGCCGACGCGGGTTCTCGCCATCAATGCGGCAAGCGGCTTCCTGCTGGTCGCGAATATCGGCGAAACCCACATCCACCTCGCGGCCATGGACCTGACGCCGGCCATCGTTGCCCAGGCGACGCTGCCCTTTTCCGTGACGAGCGGGCCGGAGGCGACGCTCCAGCAGGTGGGGGATGTGTTCGCGTCGCTCGCGGCGGAGGCGGAAAAAACCCACGGCTTCTTCCTCGGCATCAGCCTCAGCCTGCCGACGCCCGTCGATTTCAAGCGCGGCTGCGTCGTCGGCCCCTCGGTGCTGCATGGATGGGACGATTTCGACATTATCGGCCAGTTGCAGGCGCGTTTCGCGGTGCCGGTCTATGTCGAGAACGACGTGAACCTCATGACGATCTGCGAGCACAAGCGCCGCTTCCCGACCGTCGACGACATGCTGTTCGTGAAGGTCGGCACCGGCATCGGCAGCGGCATGATTGCCGGCGGGCGCATGTTCCGCGGCGCGCAGGGTGCGGCCGGCGATATCGGCCATATCCAGTTCCTGTCGGACGACGCGCCGCTGTGCCGCTGCGGCAAGTTCGGCTGCGTGGAGGCGCGCGCCGCCGGCTGGGCGATCGCCCGGGACCTTTCCGCACGCGGCTTCCACGCGGAGACGGCGCGTGACGTGATCGACCTCGTCGAACAGCGCAAGCCCGAGGCGCTGATGCTGCTGCGCGCCGCCGGGCGCACCATCGGCGAAGTCATCTCCGACGCCGTCAGCATCATCAATCCGAGCCTCATCGTCATCGGCGGCACGCTGGCGCGCGGCGGCGATTTCCTGCTGTCGGGCATCCGCGAACTCGTCTACCAGCGCTGTCTTCCGCTGGCGACGCGCGATCTTTCCATCGTGCTGTCCACCGCGCAGGAGGACAGCGCCCTGTTCGGCGCCGCCTACCTGCTGCTGGAAGACATCTTTGCGCCCATGAAGGTCGACCGCCTGCTCGAACGGTTTGCCGCCAGGTCCGTCTAAGCGGCGCTTTGCCAAATCAGCCGGCTGGCGATAAAGACGTGGTTTCCCTAAGCCGAGGCCCGTGTTGAAAACCATCGCGATCGATTTCGAAACCGCCAACGAACAGCGTGGCTCCGCGTGTTCCGTGGGATTGGCGTGGATCGAGGACAACCGCGTGGTGCGCGTCGAGGAGCGGCTGATCCGCCCGAAGTCCATGCGCTTCTCGTCCTTCAACATCGCCATCCACGGCATCCGGCCGGAACATGTGGAGGATGCGGGCGAGTTTCCCGAGGTGATGGACGAGTTCGTCGACGATTTTCGCGATGCGACCATGATCGCGCACAACGCGGCCTTCGATTTCAGCGTCTGGCGCTCCTGTCTCGATCTTTATGCGCAGAGCTATCCCGAACTCCAGTATCTCTGCTCGGTAAAAATGGCGCAGAAGGCCTGGCCGCATCTCGGATCGCACAAGCTCAACATCCTTGCCTCGCATCTCGGCCTGACCTTTGCGCACCACAATGCGGCGGAAGATGCCGCGATCTGCGCGGAGGCGGCCATCGCGATTGCGCGCTCGCTTCGGGTCTCGCGCATTCAGGATGTGCCGGATGCGATCGGCATGAAGGCCGGCCGATTGTTCGCCACCGGCTACCAGGCCTGTACCTGCCGGAAAAACTGATTGATCAGGGGAGGCGGTAGAATCTCCCGGCATCTTCCTTCATCTGTCGCCGGGAGGCGGGGTCGACATAGAACATGTGGCCGCCACGATAGATCCTGAGTTCGGTGCGCCCCGCCGCGAGGCTTGGCGGCAGGTGCTCCAGCACATAGCGGCTCGATCCGTAAGGGGTTAGCGCGTCGCTGTAGCCGTGATAGATCGCCAGCCGGAACCGCGGAATGGTCGAGAGCAGATCGCGCAGGTCGCCAGAGGCGCTGGCATTTGCCCGCCCGTCGCCACCCCTGCCGTCGTTCCACTCCCAGCGGCGATTGACGCCGGTATTGAGCAGGGAATAGGTCATGTCGGACTGAAAGCCGAGTTCGTCGCGTGCATAGGCTGCGAAGGCCGATCCATAGGCGCGGGTGAAACCGTCGAGGATCGGGTCGTCATTGCGGCTCGTGGTCGATTCCGGATAGGCGTCAGGCGCCGAATAGGCGGCGTCATAGGGGCTGACGACACGTCCGCTTTCGCCGGATAGGCTTGCATAGAGACCGTCGAGGAAACCACGCGCCCGCGCGACATCCGCCTTCGCTATTCCGGTGAGGCCCGCAACACGCAGGTAGAAGGCATCCGCCTGCGGACCGGACGGGGAGGGGCCTGCAAGGGTGACAAGATAATCCGTCATGGCGAAACGTTCGGCTTCCCGAAGTTTTTCCATGTCGAACGCGTTTCGCCGCTCCATCTCGGCCGCCGCAAGGGCCGGAAGCTGGAGCGCAGCGTTCAGCGCATCATCCGCAGCGCCGAAGAGGAAGCGGCCTTCGATGAGCGGCGAGACCATCAGGACGCCGGAGACGAGAATACCCTGCGTCTCCTTCAGCGCCGAAGCCACCTTCGCCGTGCGGAACCCGCCATAGCTCTCTCCGAGCAGGTAGGCCGGGGAGGCGACGCGCCTGTTCTTCTGCATGTAGAGCGTGATGACCTTGGCGAGGCTTTCGGCATCCTGCCGCACGCCATAGAACTGGCCGGCCGCGTCGTCATTTGCTGCACGGCTCCAGCCCGTGCCCACGGGATCGATCAGGACGAGATCCGTGAAGGCAAGCCAACTGTCCGGATTGTCCTTGAGCGACGGGCGCGTGCCGTCGTCGCGGCTTTCGCCGAATTCCAGCACTTTCGGGCCGACAAGGCCGAGATGCAGATAGGCCGATGCGGCGCCCGGTCCGCCGTTGAAGGCAAAGGTGACCGGGCGCGCCGGATCGCCCTTGCCGGCGACATAGGCAGTGTAGAAGACCTTCGCCGTGCGATTGCCATCCTGCCCGTAGAGATCGAGCGTGCCGGCCGTTGCCGTGTAGGACAGCGGACCGTCCTGTGTCTGCAAGGTGTGTTCCGTGACGGAATCGCCTGGAATGAGGCTGAAAATGCCCGTTTCGGAGGCCGGTTGTTGCCGGTTCTCCGCATCCGGCGTCTGGGCAGCGACGGAGCCCGTGAGGATGGCCAGGCACAGGCAGAACCCGACGACGAACCGGCTATGGGACAAACGCTCTCTCCCTTTTGCCGCCGCGGGCTATCCCCGCGGCGGTCATGGTTTGCGCAGACTATACGGTGCGTCGGCCCGTCTTTCCGCAAACGGCTGTTCAACTTCGCTTGATCGGATCGAGTCGTCGCCTCAACCGTGCCAATGCGAGCAGCGGATGACGCTGCAGAAATTGCCGCGATGGAAATGCGGTTCCTTGTCGGCGATGACGTCGGCCTTGACGTTTCCGAAGGTGGTTTCGGGCTTGTGCCTGATGCCGTCGTAGAAGGCCTGGATGATATCCTCCTTGAATTCCGGCGTGCGCGGAAAAGCGCCGACGACGGCCGTGCGTTCGGCTTCGGAATATTGGTCGTAGGTGAGCCCGAGCACGTCCATCTCCACCCCGGCCGTCACCAGCGCGACGACGGGATGCATGTGTTGCGGCACGCCGGGTGTGGTGTGCAGCGCGATGGCGGTCCAGACCGTATAGGCGTCCGCTTCCGGGATGCCGTGGCTGCGCAGGAAATCGCGCGCGGCATGCGCGCCGTCCACTTCGAAGCGCTCGTGCTTGCTGCTGTGGCTCGGCATGAGGCCGATGTCGTGGAACATCGCGCCGGCATAGAGCAGCTCGCGATCGAATTTCAGGCCGCCCCGAACGCCGGCAAGAGCACCGAAATGATAGACGCGGCTGGAATGGTTGAAGAGTAGATCGGTCTCGGTGTCGCGGATGAACTCCGTGATGGCCTTGGCGAGCTTCGTGTCGGGAATGGCAGCGGCTTCAGGGATATGGGGCATAATGTTCTCCTGCTTTTTTAACTCGCCGGGAGAATAGGAGTGCGCTAGTTTGTCTGCAATTGACGTGGTACGTCTAAAAGAGACAAATCCCGGCCGAGACGGACAGCATGAAAGACAGGACAAGAACGATCGTGATGGTGGCGCTGCCCGGCGTGCAGCTTCTCGATGTATCCGGGCCGCTGGACGTTTTTGGCGAGGCCAACAGCCAGGCGGGTTACGAAGCCTATCGTCTCCTTGTTGCCGCGCGCGAACCCGGGCCGCTGCGCAGCTCTTCCGGCGTGCGATTGTTGCCGGATTTGGTGATCGACAGCGGCCTTGCCGAACCCATCGATACCCTTCTCGTGGCCGGTTGCCCGAACATGGCGGAGATGCCGGTGGATGGCCTCGTCCTCGATTGGCTACGCCAGCGCGCAGGCGCGGTGCGGCGCTACGGCTCCGTGTGCAGCGGCGCCTTCTTCCTCGCGGCGGCGGGCTTGCTCGATGGCCGGCGCGTCACCACCCACTGGGCGGTGGCCGAGCGGCTTGCCGCAGGGTTCCCGGCCGTCACCGTGGAGGAAGATGCGATCCATGTCAGCGACGGGCCGGTGCGCACGGCCGCAGGTGTCACGGCCGGGCTCGATCTGGCGCTGGCCCTGGTGGAGGAGGATCTCGGCCGTGAGATTGCGCTACGGGTTGCGAGCCAGCTGGTGATGTTCTTCAAGCGGCCCGGTGGGCAGATGCAGTTCAGCCGCAAGGGCGAGGCCGCGCCGGCCGGCCGCGCGGCCCTTCAGGAGCTCCAGCGCTGGGTCGCCGCCAATCCGGCGTTGGACCACAGCGTGGCGAGCCTGGGCAAACATTTGGGCCTCAGCCCGCGCCATTTTGCGCGTCTCTTCCGGCGCGAAGTCGGCGTCACGCCGGCGGCCTGGGTGGAGGAAGCGCGCGTCGATGCGGCGCGGCGCCTGCTGGAGCAGGGCCATGAGGCGCCCAAGCAGGTCGCGGTGCATTGCGGCTTTGCCGATGCCGATACATTGCGCCGCGCCTTTGCGCGCCATGTCGGTGTCACGCCCGCGGAGTATCGCAAGCGCTTCGCCGGCCTTGCTGGATTGCCGCACGTTCGCCGAAAATGAGGGCGATCCCGGCAAACCGAAATTATGCCGCAGCGGCGTGCCGGTCAGTCTGCGCATTAGCCGCCAGTGCCCTCGTCGCCTCGATACATTCGGCGGCGGCGTACCAGTAGCGCTGGTTCAGCTCGATGTTGAAGACGACGCCTTCGGGGAAGACGCATTGCTCCATGAGGGCCTGCCAGGGAATATCGCCCCAGCCGACCGGCAGGTGCAAATCGCCGTGGCCGTAGGCTAGGCGCTCGCCTTCCGTGTACATCCAGATATCGTCCTGCCGGCCGAAGCTGTCGTGGATGTGGAGGTGTTTGGCGTAGGGTGCCAGCGCGGCGATCTCGGCGAAGAACGTATCGCGCGCGCCATCGAAATCCATCTTAAGATAGGAGTGGCTGAAGTCGATGGTCGCCATGACATGGTCGTGCGCGATGGTGGCGAGTTCGCTTGCAAGGCGCCTGGGGGAGGAGGCGTAGCCATCACCCTTGAAGTCGGCAAACAGTGTCTCGACGCAGACGACGAGGCCATGCTGGCGGGCGAGGTCGCCGGCCTTTGACAGGGCTTCGCGCTGCCGCTCATAGGCGGCCTCGGTTCCCGTGGCCTGCTGGCGCGGCATCAAGCCGGAATGCATGACGTAATGTTCGGCGCCGATTTCGGCGGCCACGTCCAGCGAGGCTTTCAGCACGTCGAAATGGCGCGGCAGCCGCCAGGCGTCGTCCATGAAATTGATCGCGAGCGGGCCGTGCACGGAATAGGCGACGCTGCGGCCGCGGGTGGCGCGCAGCAGCGCATCGAGCTGCGGCCTGCGGACCTTTCCACCGACGACCACATCGAGATCGAAGGTCGGTATCTCGATGGAGTCCACGCCGAGCGCCTCGATCATGTCCAGCTCGGCGCCAAAATCCGAAAGATCGTGAGCCCTCTTGTGGGCGGAAATGCCGATGCCCTTGACGCCGCTGGAAACCATTTTTGCAGACCTTTTTCATCCGGAAACAATCGCCGGCAGAGTGGCCGGACGGAAGGGCCTGCGTTAGCGGATCTCCATGTCAGTCGGTCGACAAGTGCATGACATTTCTATGAAATTTCCGCTTGCCATTTTTCTCTTTCATTCTTGTGGCCGCGGCCGGAAGTGGTCGCATGGCTGTCATATGCCACGCCTATGAGCGAGGTCATCAAGGGGCCGATGGTGGTCGCCACAAGGAGTTTTCGATGACACATGTTAGCCGCCGTATCTTGCTGAAGGGTGCCGCCGCGACCGCGGGCTTTGCGCTTGCTGCGCCGTTCGTCTCGCGCACCAGTTTTGCCGCCGGCACCTCGGGCAGCGTCAACATCTTCGCCTGGGCCGGCTACATTTCCGACGACATGCTTGCCGCCTTCGAAAAGGACACGGGCATCAAGCCGGTCTACACGCCCTACGGCACGAACGACGAGCTGCTCAACCAGATGCGCGCCAGCAACGGCACAGGCTATGACGTGATCTGGCCGGCCGTCGACCGCGTTCCGAACTATGTCGAATTCGGCCTCGTGCAGCCGATCGACGAAAGCAAGGTCCTCTGGGACCGCGCCCTGACGAGCGCCGTGAAGGGCTCGGAAACCCTTGGCGCCGTCGTCGGCGGCAAGCGCTACCAGGTGCCGACCGACTGGGGCACGGAAGCCATCTCCTTCGACAAGAACACATCGCCGCTCGAATACGGCACCGCCTCCTACGGCGATATCTGGAAGCCGGAAATGGCCGGCAAGGCCACCGTTCGCGGCCATTCGGGCCTCGTCGGCCTCGGCCTCTGGATGGAAGCGCAAGGCAAGCTGCCGAAGCCGATGCGTGACAGCTTCAAGGACGAAGCCACGATGCGCGCCAACTACGATGCCATCATGGTCGAAGCCATCGCCCGCAAGGGCAACATCGCCCAGTTCTGGTCGAACGAGAACGAGGCCCAGGGCGCCTTCCGCGCCAATGGCGTGACGATCGGCCAGACCTGGGATTCGTCTGCTGCCGGCCTTGCCAAGGAAGGCCTGCCGATCGGTTTCGTCGCGCCGAAAGAAGGCGCACTCACCTGGATGGAAGGGGTTTCAATCCCGGTCGGCGCTGCCAATGTCGAACAGGCCTATGCCTTCCTGAACTGGGTGCTGACGCCGGAAGCCGGCGCCCTCTACGCCAACCACACGTCGATCAACACGACGGCCGTCGGCGCGGAAAAGTTCCTGTCGGAAGCCTCGCAGGCCTTATTCAAGGCCGCCTATCCGGGCGACGCGCTTGAAAAGCTCTGGTGGTGGCCGGTGCAGGACAACTGGTTCGTAGCACTCCGCAACGAATACCAGGACAAGTTCCTGTCGGCCTGATCGGCTTTCACCTCAATAAAAGCGGCGGGGCGATGACCCCGCCGTTGCGTTTCAAGGATCAAGCAGTCAATGACCCGCTCCGTCGAACTGATCGACATCGAAATGACCTTCGGCATCACCCGGGCGGTCGAAAAGCTCTCCGTCACCGTCGAGAGCGGCGAATTCTTCTCCATTCTCGGCCCCTCGGGCTGCGGCAAGACGACGATCCTGCGGCTGATCGCCGGCTTCATGCAGCCGACGGCGGGGCGCATCCTGATCGGCGGGCGCGACATGGTCGGCATTGGCGCCAACCAGCGGCCGACCTCGATGATCTTCCAGTCGCTTGCGCTGTTTCCGCTGATGCCGGTATGGGAAAACATCGCCTTCGGGCTCGAAGTGCGCGGCGTGCCGAAGGCGGCGCGGCGCCGGCGCGCCGAGGAACTGCTAGACCTGATCGCGCTTCCAGGCTACGCCGACCGCATGGTGCACGAACTCTCCGGCGGGCAGAAGCAGCGTGTCGCCATCGCGCGGGCGCTTGCCGTGGAGCCGCAGGTGCTGTTACTCGACGAGCCGCTTTCGGCGCTCGACCTGAAGCTTCGCCAGCATATGCGCTCCGAACTCCGGTCGCTGCAAAAGCGCACCGGCGTCACCTTCATCTACATCACGCATGACCAGTCGGAAGCGCTCGCCATGTCCGATCGCGTCGCCGTCATGAGCGCCGGCATCCTGCAACAGGTGGCAACGCCGCGCGAGCTCTACGCCAACCCACGCACCGCCTTCGTCGCCAGATTCGTCGGCGAGACGAATGCGTTTTCCGGCAAGATCGAGCGGGTCGCCGATGGGCTGGCGGCGGTCGAGACGGAGCACGGCATGTTCCTCGGCCGCGGTGCGGCGGGCCTGAAGGCGGGGGATGCCGCCACGGTCTATGTTCGTCCGGAGGCGATATCGCTTGGCACCGGGGCGGGCGGCAACGGCCTCGACGCGCTTGCCGAACAGCTGGAATTCGAGGGTGCGACGGCGATGCTGCATGCCCGCACGGAGGGTGGCCAGCCTGTCATGGCGGCGCTGCCGCACCACCGCCTCACCGACGCGCCGCCGGCTGGAGCGCGCGTGAGGCTGTCCTTCGAGCCCGCGCAGGCGCTGGTCCTCGCCCATGCATAGTCTCGTCCAGCGCTTCGGCCCCGGCCTCGGCAGCCTCATCATCCTCGGCGTTGCCGTCTGGCTCGTGGGCATGGTGCTTGCGCCCAACCTGATGATGCTGGATTTTTCGCTGCATCCGAACCTGACGCCCGCGCAGATCGGTGGCCCGGATGATCACTATACGCTGGTGAATTTCAGCGCGCTGTTTGTCGATCCCGTGCACCGGGCCATCTTCTTCAAGACGATCTGGGCGAGCGCGCTCGTCATGCTGACGACGCTCGTCGTCACCTATCCGGTGGCGTTCTGGCTCGCCAAGGTGGCGACGCACCGCGCCGTCGCCTGGGTGACCGTGGCGCTGATCATTCCGTTCTGGATCAACGAGGTGCTGCGCACGCTCGCCTGGTATATCCTGCTCGCCTTCAACGGCCCGCTCAACGTGGTCCTTGTCGGGCTCGGCATCCTCGATACGCCCATGCGCTGGTTCGGTGATGCCGGCGTGCTGGCGGGCATGGTCTATGCCTATATCCTGTTCATGCTGTTTCCGGTGTACAATTCGATTTCCACACTGGATTCCACGCAGATCGAAGCGGCGCGCAACCTTGGCGCCTCGACGATCCAGATCCATCGCCGGATCGTCATTCCCCATGCGAAAGCCGGTATTGCGACCGGTTGCGTGTTCACCTTCATGCTGGCCGCCGGAAGTTATGTCGCGCCGGCGCTGCTTGGCGCTCCGGGCAGCCGCTGGTTCACCGAGGTCATCTACAACTGGTTCTTCGAGGGCGGCAACTGGAACCGGGGTGCCGCTTATGCGCTGGTGCTGCTGACGCTCTGCATGGTGGTGGTGATGGCGACGCTCAGGATTTTCAAGGTCAACCTTGCGGATGTAGCGAAATGACCATGACCCTCGAAGGCGCGGCAAAGCCGACGCGAAGCAACACGGCATTCGCCACCATCCTGGCCGCCCTGCCGCGCATCATTTTCGCCGTCTACATGGCGCTGTTCTTCCTCTACCTGTTCCTGCCCCTGGTGGTCATGGGGCTTGCCACCTTCAATGCGAGCAAGTTCCCCACGGTCACGCCCTGGCTCGGCACGACACTCGACTGGTTCGCAGCACTTTGGGCCGACCAGGCGATGTGGAAGGCGCTTCGCCTGTCGATCTTCATCGGCCTCGGCGTCATCGCCATATCGCTGCCGATCGGGACGGCGGCGGCGTTGTTCCTCAACAGCCTCCAGGACCGTTCCCGCAGCTTCTTCTATGCGCTGATGGTCTCGCCGCTGCTCACGCCCGGCGTCGCCATCGGCATCGCCACACTCGTTCTCTGGCGGCAGGCAGGTGTCGGCGGCGGCACGCTGTTGATCGTGCTGGCGCAGGCGAGCTTCATCACCGCCTATGTCATGCTGATGGTGGCGGCGCGGCTGCAAAGGTTCGACCGGACGCTGGAAGATGCCGCCATCGGCCTCGGCGCCTCACGGCTCATGGTTTTCCGCCGCATCCTACTTCCCTATCTCAAGCCGTCGCTTCTGGCGGCCACCTTCATCGCCTTCCTGCAATCCTTCGAGAACTACAACACGACGCTTTTCGTGCGCGGCACGGAGACACCCTTGACGGTCTATATTGCGACGAAGGTCCGCACCGGCCTGACCCCGGCCGTCAACGCCCTCGGGCTCGTCCTGATCGCGCTGACGGTCATCGCGGCCGTCGCCTTCGAGCTCAGCCGCAGGTCGTCTTCGCGGACTGCCAAGCCCTAACGAGCCCTGTTTGACGCGTTGCGGCGCTCCCCCTATGACGGGGAGCGATGGGGTGGCGGTGAACATGGTTTCCAACCGAAATGAGCTTTCCGATCTGGCTGTCTTCCTCCAGATCATCCGGCACAGAAGCTTCCGCAAGGCGGCAGATCAGCTCGAAATCTCGGTTTCGGCCCTGAGCCACCGCATGAAGGCACTTGAGGCGCGCCTTGGTGTCCGGCTCCTCAATCGCACGAGCAGGAGCGTTTCGCCGACGGCCGCCGGGTCTGCGTTGGCCGAGAAGGTGGCGGCGGGCCTCGATCTCATCCATACGGGTCTCGAAGAGCTTCAGGGGCAGTTTCGCGGCATCTCGGGCAGCGTTCGCATCAATGTGCTGCGCGACGCGGTCGACCTGCTGCTGGCGCCCGTCCTGCCGCTGTTTCGCGAGCGGTTTCCGAATATCGAGCTGGAAGTCGCGTCCGACGACTACTTCGTCGATGTCACCGCGGAAGGCTTTGACGCCGGCCTCAGATATGCCGGGACCATTCCGGAAGACATGATCGCCGTTTCGGTGACGGAGCCGCTGAGCTGGGTCGCCGTCGCCTCGCCGGCCTATCTGGACCGCTTCGGGCGGCCCTTGAATCCCAACGATCTCCTGTCTCACAACTGTGTGCGCATTCGAACGGGGCGAGGGCAGATCTATCATTGGGAGTTCGACCGGGGCGACGAGCGGCGCCAGATCGATGTGCCGGGCTCCCTCATTTCCGGTTCCACCGACATTTCGATCTCGGCTGCACTTTCGGGGGTGGGCATCGCCTATTGCCTGGAAAGGCTGGTCGAGCGGCATCTGCACGCTGGTCGCCTGGAACTCGTGCTGCCGGAATGGTCGTCCATCGGTCCGCCGCTGGCCTTCTACTATTCAAGCCGCCGGCAGCTGCCCTATGGTCTGCAGATGCTGATCCAATGCATTCGGGAAGCGCAGCGAAAGGATCGTTGAATTCAGATCAATGATCCGTTGAATTGATGGTGATTGATTCAATGATCGCCGGTGCGTACCCATGGCGTCGAGCAGCCGGAAGCTTTTCACGCCGGCCGTATTGCAATGGAGACGACCATGTATCTCGCCAATCCGGGCCGCTATGACGGCATCGACTATCGCCGCACCGGTCGTTCCGGTCTCAAGCTTCCGCCGATCTCGCTCGGTCTCTGGCAGAATTTCGGTGGCGCCGATGTCTTCGAGACCGGTCGCAGCGTCATCCGCCGGGCCTTCGACCGTGGCGTCACGCATTTCGACCTCGCTAACAATTATGGCCCGCCCTACGGTTCGGCGGAAGAGAATTTCGGCCTCATCCTGAGCAAGGATTTCCAGCACCATCGCGACGAGCTCGTCATCTCGTCCAAGGCGGGATGGGATATGTGGGACGGGCCCTATGGCCGTGGCGGCTCGCGCAAGCATCTCCTGGCATCGCTCGACCAGAGCCTTCAGCGGATGGGGCTCGACTATGTCGATATCTTCTACTCCCACCGCCCCACGCTGGACGTGCCGCTGGAGGAAACCATGGCGGCGCTGGTACAGATGGTGCGCCAGGGCAAGGCGCTCTATGTCGGCCTGTCTTCCTACGGGCCGGAGCGCACGCGCGAGGCAGCGCGTATCCTTCGCGCCGAAGGCGTGCCGCTTCTCATCCACCAGCCGTCCTATTCCATGCTCAATCGCTGGATCGAGGATGGGCTTCTCGACACGCTCGGCGAACTGGGTGTCGGCTGCATCGCCTTTTCGCCTCTGGCGCAGGGCCTGCTGACCTCCAAATATCTCGGCGGCGTTCCGCAGGATGCCCGTGCGGCGCGGGGCGGGTCCTTCAACGAAAAACTGCTCAGCGACGACAATCTTTCCCGCGTGCGTGCGCTCAACGAGATCGCCAAGCGGCGCGGCCAGTCGCTGGCGCAGATGGCGATCGCCTGGGTGCTGCGCGATGCGCGCGTGACATCCGCGTTGATCGGCGCACGCAACGTCGCGCAGCTTGACGATTCGCTCGATGCGCTCGACAACTTGGCCTTCTCCGACGAGGAGTTGAAGGAGATCGACACCCACGCCACCGAAGGCAGCATCGACCTTTGGCGCGGCCTCATAGACGCAGTTTGATGCTATTTTCTCCGCTGCGTTTTGCCGAACCCATCGCAACCGCAGCCTGACTTACTCAAGGAGCGCGATAATGGAATACCGTTTGCTGGGCCGCTCTGGCCTCAAGGTTTCGACGATCACCATGGGCACGATGACCTTCGGCGGCGTCGGCTGGGCGAAGACCGTGGGGGACCTGGGCGTCAACGACGCCCGCCGCCTCGTCGACATATGCCTCGACGCCGGGGTCAACCTGATCGATACCGCGGACGCCTATTCCCAGGGCGTGTGCGAGGAAATCCTCGGCGAGATCATCGGCGGCCCGCGCAAGAACGGCGTGCTGATTGCCACCAAGGCCCGCTTTCCGATGGGCGACGGCCCGAACCAGAGCGGCCTTTCGCGCCAGCATCTGATCGCCGCCTGCGAAGCCAGCCTGAAGCGCATGAAAACCGACGTGATCGACCTCTACCAGGTGCATGAATGGGACGGTCAGACGCCGCTCGAAGAGACCATGGAGGCGCTCGATACGCTCGTGCGCCAGGGCAAGGTGCGCTATATCGGCTGCTCCAATTTCTCGGGCTGGCACATCATGAAGGCGCTGGGCGTTTCCGAGCGCGAACGCTACCAGCGCTTCGTCAGCCAGCAGATCCACTACACGCTGGAAACCCGCGACGCCGAGAACGAGCTGGTTCCGATCAGCATCGACCAGGGCCTGGGCATCCTCGTCTGGAGCCCGATCGCCGGCGGGCTCCTGTCCGGCAAACATCGCCGCAATCATGCAGCCCCCGAAGGCACGCGCCAGTTCGCCGGCTGGACCGAGCCGCCGATCCGCGACGAAAACCGTCTCTGGGATATCGTGGAGACGCTGGTGGAAATCGCCGATGGTCGCGGCGTATCCGCGGCGCAGGTGGCACTCGCCTGGCTGATCGGCCGCAAGGGCGTGACCTCGGTCATTATCGGCGGCCGCACGGAAGCGCAGTTCAAGGACAACCTTGCGTCGGCCGAGCTGAAGCTGACGGATGAAGAGCGCGCGAAGCTCGACAAGATCAGCCAGCCCTGGCTTCAGTACCCCTACTGGCACCAGAGAAACACCGCAAACGATCGCCTCAGCGACGCCGATCTCGCCCTCATCGGCCCCTATCTGAAGGACGCCTGAAACGACGCGGGTAGTCCGCGACCAACCCACATCCTCCCTCTCGTTCACGGCGCGTTTGCGCCGTGAATGCGTTGGGCCATGCCCGAACGCTGTGCCGAGGCGCGCGTTTGCCTATTACGACACCACCTTTTGGCTTAGAGACCCCGGTGGCTTTCTATTTTGTCCATCTTTACCGGCATTTGCAGGGGATTAGGCTGGTCCTCTGCCTGAAGGGAGGCGACCGGATGTCCATCAACGGGGGTTCCGGTTTCGTTGCAGAAAGGATGCCAGATGAGACAGATATTTCGAGCGCTTCGACGTGCGGGTTATCAGCTGCTTGAGCGCCTCCCGAGGTCGCCGTCAGACCTCAGCCTTTCCAAAGAAGCGCAAGAATACTGGGAGGATCCGGCGCAAACGGCGTTTCACTCGAATTCGCACTGGAAGGGTGAGGGCGGGCTTCGCGAAGAAGTCTGGTCGGAGCTTGGCAGGCCCCATGTTCAGCTTCTCCAGGAGCACATGAAAATTCGCGGCCAGTCGGCTCCCTTGGAGCGGATCATCGAATGGGGGTGCGGGGGTGGCGCGAATGCGGTGCATTTCGCGCCGCTTGCCAAATCGTTCGTCGGCGTCGATGTGTCGAGCGCGTCCCTCGATGAGTGCGAAAACGTGTTGCGAAGCGTCGGGCAGGATAATTTCTCGCGGCTGCTCGTCGATGTTTCGGAGCCGGAAAAATCAGCCGAAGATCTGATTGCAACGGCCGACGTCTTTCTCTGTACCTATGTTTTCGAACTGCTTCCGTCCCAGGACTATGGCCAGCGTATCCTGCATCTTGCGCACAAGCTTTTGCGGCCGGGCGGGTTTGCGATCATCCAGATAAAATATCAAACCCATGAACGCCGTACACAATCGCGCAAGTGGGGATATCGCAGAAACCTGGCGAACATGACGACCTATCCGATCGATGACTTCTGGCACAGGGCGGAAACGGCCGCGTTTACGCCGAGATACGTTTCCCTTCGACCCAAGGACGATCTCGTGGATGATGAACGCTATGCCTATTTCATCCTTGAGAAGGCAGGGCCGGCTGTCAGCGAGACGGCAGAAACCGGTCAAATGGAGGCGAACGCAGGCGGCAGCACATGGCGCCGTTATGCATAGCGGCCAAGTCTGAAGCGGATCGATCAAGGATCGGTTTGTGGAGCATGAAAGCGGGTTCTGCCGGACAACATGGTCGCCATCCGCTGCCATAGGCCCGCCTTGCGCCAGGCGTAACCGAGCGGTGGAAAGACGGCGCTCGTCGGTCGAAGCTTCACAGCATATCTGGCGAGGTCCCACACGCCCGGTTCTCCCCGCAAGATATGAGAGACCGCGCACCAGTAAGCCCGGTCGCTGAGGCTTCGCCGTGCGAGCGCGAGAAGCTCGCGCGCTTGCGGCAGGCTGCGCCCGAAACCCGAGAAGAAAGCCTCGAACGCCGCTTCCGACGCGACGTTCCAATGATGCACGTTCGACACCACGGCGGATTGGTTCGAGCCGTGGATGCGCACGATGCTTTGCACATGGTCGATCTCGACGACGGCGCCCATGGCCGCGAAGCGCAGCCACATTTCCATGTCGTCCGTATGCGGCAGGTCCCGGCGGAAATGCCCAGCCCGCTTCTGGACGCTTGTCCGCACCACGGCCATCGGGCCGCCGATGAGATTGCGCCCTCTCTGGCACGATGTTCGAAGGAAACTCTCACCACTCCACACCCGTTCATCTGCTGGCAGCATTGCCCGGGCAGGGGGTGCCGAACCATCCTTGAGAAAAAGCGTATCGCCAAACGCCAGATGGGCCTCGGGATGTCGGTGCAGTGCTGCGACCGCCCGGCCCAGCGCGCCGTCCGGCAGGTAGTCGTCGGAGCAGAGGATGACGAAATAGTCCGACTGTGCCCAATCGACGGCGGTGTTGAAGGAAGCGTGCTGGCCGAGGTTTTCCGGACGCAGGCACAATCCGATCCTTGGATCTCTGGCCGCGAGGTCGCGCGCGATCGCGACACTGTCATCCGTGGAGGCATTGTCGATGATGAGGATGCGAATGTCTTCGATGCCCTGCCGGTAGACGCTTGCGATGCACTCGTGCAGGAAACGACCGTAATTATAGTTCGGTATCGCTATGTCCATGCGTGCCACGGCTCTATCCTCCTATGCTGGTGCGCTCGCCAACCTCCGAAGGCGCGCTTCGCAAAGACGACGGCGACCATGCGCGCAGCCATCGACTGCCATCTCCCATCGCCGCCAGGATCTCGTCGCGGAAGGGATGGGCCGTCAGCAGGATGCCTGCGAACCAGCCGACAGCACCCAGGAAACTGATGTAGATCGCCTCGGCGCCTGAAAAACTCAGCCTGAACCCAAGACAGGCGATGAGGATGACGGGGCCGGATATGGTCGCGAGCGAAACCACGAAACTCGGCCACAGGACCGCGAACAATTCCGACCAGGCGAAGTAGGCGTGGCGGCGCACATAGATTAGCGCGAGCAGCATCTGCATGGGTAG
The DNA here is from genome assembly GCF_051201095.1 of Shinella sp. BE166. Classification (NCBI taxonomy): domain Bacteria; kingdom Pseudomonadati; phylum Pseudomonadota; class Alphaproteobacteria; order Hyphomicrobiales; family Rhizobiaceae; genus Shinella; species Shinella sp. BE166. Next base: position 268,694 of record NZ_JBPEHL010000001.1, read on the forward strand.
CGCGATGAACTGGCTATAGGCGATTGCCATGAGCCCGAAGAAGCCGGCACCGCAGATGATGATCGCGGACAAGGAGCGCGACACGATGTTGAAAGTGAAGGCAGAACGATTAGCGCCGAGCCCGATCAGCACCGGATAGGTCAGCACGACGGGAAACCAGAAGACGGCCGACAGGGCCAAAAGGCGGGCGACCGGGATCACTTCGTCCCAGCCAGCACCAAGGAGAACCTCGGAGATGGGTGTGATCAGGAGGACCAGCATGAGAAGCGCGGGCCAATAGACGACGGTGATGAAGCTGATGGCGCGCAAATACGATTGTCGAATATCGACCTTCTCTCGTACCGCGGCTGCCAGAGCAGGAAAAGCCACCGTGAAGACCGCCGACAGGACCAGACGATCCGCCAGGCCCGAGATGGTGACCGCCCGGCTATATTTGCCGACAGTGGCCGAAGGCATGATGCTGCCGAGAAGGATTTGCGGAAGGGCATCGTAGAAGCGGTCGACGACGTTCGTGGCGCCTTTGTAGCGCCCGAATTCGCTCACGGCGGCAAGCGACTTCAGCGACGGCTTGAAACTCCACCAGTCCTTTCTGGTAAGCAGTGTCAGCCCTGTCGTCGTGACGCTGCCGGCGATCGCGCCCAGCGCGAAACTGACGACGCTCCAGTCCAGCACGGCAAACAGGATTGTCACCCCGGCATTGACCACGGCAGCGATGGTCTTGATCACCGTGACCTTGCCAAACAGCATGTCCCGGCGCAAAAGCGCCATCCCCGGAAACGAGAGGCCTTCGATGGCTACAGCCAGAATCATCAGCAGAAAGAACGGCTTCAGCACGTCGCTCTTGTAAAAACTGACTAGCGCGGGCAGGGCCATGAGCAAGGCGAGGGACAGAAAGACGGTCAGAATAACCATCACGGTCATGGCTGTCCGCACGTCCTTGTTTTCGACGGTATCGAGCTGAATCAGGAAGTCGGACGTGGCGAATTCGCGGAGCGAGAAGATCATCGTTATGGCGCTGGCCCCGATCACCGAAAGACCGATCTCGGCCGGCGTCATCAGGTGGGAAACGACGGCTATGGTGACGAAGCTCACCACCAGCGCGAGATACTGCCCAAGCGTCGCCATCAAAAATGCGCTGCGAACACGTATCATTCTTGCAAGGCCCTCAATGGCTGCGAGCGTGCCAGAGTATATGAACTGGTCATAACGGGAACGCGGCCATAGGGAGTAGGGGTAATAGTCGTCCGGTCAGCCGCCTCGTACGAAATCGTCGCCTGTAGGGACACAGAATCAACGGCTTATGGCGCATTGGATGCCAACTGTCCCGATACCATCGCACGCGCCCGGCCATTCGCCGAAAGGACAGGTGGTCATTTCAGCAAAGCCTCATTATACGAGGTGTTGCGCGCCACGAACGGGCTTGCCGACCGCAATGGCGAGTTTGTCGTTCCGCTTGGAGGTCGGCATGAAAATCGGGCTTTTCGGGCTCTTTGGATGCGGCAACAGCGGTAACGATGCATCCCTGGATTCGATGCTGATTTTCCTGCGCCGTTTTCGCCCCGACGATTCCATAACCTGCATTTGCCCAAATCCCGAAGCCGTGGCGCGGGATCACGGCGTTTCCTCTATTGAAAGCAGCCCTGCCGGCTTTGCGACGTCGATATCCCGCTGGATGGACGCCCTCCTTTGGCATCTTCCGCGCCGGATCATGGGCATGTGGTATGCTTTTCGATCCGCCCGCACCGTGGATATCCTGATCGTGCCGGGAACGGGCTTTCTCGACGATTTTCAGGATAACCCTTTCGGCTGGCCGTTCATGGCCTTCAAATGGTGCCTGGCCGCCTGGATCTGGCGGCGGAAGATTTTCCTGGTCAGCATCGGGGCGGGGCCTATCCGGCATCCGCTGAGCCGGTTCTTCCTGGTCAGCGTGGCGCGCATGGCGAGCTACCGGTCCTATCGCGACAAGAACTCGCGCCAATTCATGCAAAGCCTCGGCCTCGATGTCAGCGACGACCGGGTGTACCCGGACATCGTCTTCAGCTTGCCGCCCGGCTCGGAGCGTTATCCTGCCAACGACCTCCGCGTCGTCGGCGTGGGCGTCATGTCCTATTTCGGTTGGCTCAAGGCAAATGTGAACGGTGCGGGCATCTATCAGACGTACCTGCAAAAACTGGAGGCGTTCATCGCCTGGCTGCTCGACCAGGGCTACGATATCCGCCTTTTGACAGGGGATGTCGGGGACTGGCCAGCCGTCGAGGACCTGCGCAAACGCATAGCGTTGTCCGACGCAATAACGCATTCAGGGCAGGAACGCGTCAAGGCGGTGCGAACCAGCGATCTGCGTGGCCTGATGGACGAGATCAACCAGACCAGCGCCGTCGTCGTGACGCGCTACCACAATCTGGTCAGCGCACTGAAGCTCGGTCGCCCCGCGATTTCGATCGAATATTCACTAAAGAACCAGGCCCTGATGGATGAAATGGGCTTGGGGGATTTTTGCCAGCATATCGAGGATCTCGACCTCGACCTTTTGAAGCAGCAATTCCAGCGGATGTTCGACGATCGAGCGGCCATTCGCGGCCGGATACTCGGCGCAAACGCCGATTTCCGCCAACGGTTGACGGCGCAGGAGAATATCCTCGCCGACCGACTGGGAGGGCTCAAGCCCGTTTACATTTCCCACGCGACGGTTGGTTGACAGCCATCGTCGCGGCCGCTTCTTCATCCAAAAGCGGTAGATGGGTTCCCTCAAAGGTGGATTCCATCTCCGTCATTCGCCGAGACCGTACCTGGGGTTTTGTCTGAGGCAAGTCCCTACGCCTGATGAGTAAGTTGCTTAACTCGGTGGTCATTGCCAGCATGGAGGCATCAGGGGTCGAGGGGCTGACATGGCATGGCTTGGCGTCGTTCTGTTGCTCTTCACGTCCATCGCCATGCTCGTCTCGGGTCTGTGGAGGCGCGGTGGGTTCTTCGATTTCCCCTTTCTCGCGGCCGCGATGTTCCTGACATTCGTCTTGCCGCAGATCCCGGGCCTGATCGACGACCGCTTCATGCCGCAGAATTCAGCGTTGTCTGGCGCCATCTTTTTCTCCTGGCTTTGCCTCGTCATGTGCTCTGTCGGGTGGCAGCTTGGCAAACATGCCAAGCTCGGGAGGGATCTGGTCTTCAGTGAAAAGCGCCTGCTTTATTATGCTGCCGGTTTGTCACTGGTGGGCGCCTACTTCTTCTACCGGTTCGGTCAGCTCGCCGACGAGGAGCGCCTTCGCGGCTTTCTGACCGGCACGGCGGTGGCCTATCTGTTCTTCGCCAAGATGCTGACCTACGGCCTTGCGATTGCGCTACTGTGTTACGCCCATCGCCGCTCCTCCCTCGCGCTCTGCATCATCCTTTTCGGTCTCGCTTTTTACTTCGATCGCATCGTGATCGCGGGCCGCCGCTCGGAGGCCGCCGAACTGGCGCTGATGATTGCCCTTGCCATCTGGTTTCACCGGGGATGGGCGGTGCCGCGGTTTTTCGTGTCCTTAAGTCTGGTTTTCGCCATGGCCGGCCTGGTCAGTGCGGGGGAGTATCGAGCCGCGACCTATTACAACGGCGCGCCCGATTGGCGCGCGGTTCTGGAGATCAATCCCGTCGAGAATTGGCGAAAACTCCTGAAGCAGGGCGGTCCGGAGTTTCGAAACCTGGTGTTCTCCATATCGTCCATCTCCGAAAACCAGGCGTATGATTTTGGCGTATCGCACTGGAACTCGCTTGTGTTTGTGTACGTCCCCGCGCAACTCGTCGGAACGAAGGTCAAAGAAAGCCTCTACGTCGATACACCCGCGGTCTACTCAAAGGATTACGATCCCGCGCCGGGCACGACGCCGACTGGAATGATGGATTCCTTCGCCTCGTTCTCCTATTTCGGCTGTTTGAAATTTGCTCTGTTGGCGGGGGTTCTGAGCTGGATTTATTCCTGCGCCATGCAGGGCAACACCTCCATGCAGATCCTCTACATGCTCTCCGCCATGCCGGCGATGCTCGTCATTACGCATTTTACAAACGAGATCGTCATTGCCTGGGTGCACATGGCGGTGTTCCTCATGCCCGGCCTCCTCTACGCCGGCATGCGACCTGCGCATGGGCGCCCGGAAAACCCAAACGACTACGGCTTAGGGCGCGGAACCGCGCGTAGTGTGGTGTGAGGGATGACAAAGGCTGGTTGCAAATGCTGACGTCGTTTCTGAAATACGCATCCATTGGCGTGCTGAACACGGCCATTCACTGGACCGCGTTCTTTATCTTGCATGCAGGCGTTGGGATGCCGCAGAGCTGGTCGAATGTCTCGGCGTTCGCCATCGCAGTCACCTTCAGCTTCTTCGCGAATGCCCGGTGGACGTTCCATGCTGAATCTTCGCCCGCAAAGTTTGTTTTGTACTTCGGCTCTCTCGGTCTGATTGCCTATTCGGTCGGTAGCCTTGCCGACTATCTGGCGTTGCCGGCTGTTGTAGCCCTCGTGATGTTTTCCGCAATAAGCCTGATCACAGGTTATGCCTGTTCTCGTTTTCTCGTGTTTAGATGAGGTGGCGCGTGTCTATTTCTCTGATTGTGCCGATCTACAATGAAGAGGCGACGATCCCGATCTTCTACGCGGCTGTACGGTCGCAAGACGCGTTGAAGAACGAGTCGATCGAGATCGTTTTCGTCAATGACGGCAGTTGGGATCATTCTGCGGAAATCGTCCAGCAGATCATGAGCACCGACCCGCTGGTCCAACTCGTCGACTTCACGCGCAATTTTGGAAAGGAGCCGGCGCTCTTTGCGGGCCTGGCCTACGCAAAAGGCGATGCGGTCATCCCTATCGATGTGGATCTGCAGGATCCGATCGAGCTCATCCCGAAAATGCTGGAAAAGTGGAGACACGGTGCGGAAGTCGTGCTTGCCAAGCGTCAGGACAGGTCCAGCGACAATTTTATAAAACGAAGAACGGCGCAGGCGTTCTACGCTATTCACAACCTTATCAGCGACACCAGGATCGAAGAGAATGTCGGTGACTTCCGGCTGATATCCCGCCCGATCGTCGATGAAATCTTGCTCCTGCCGGAGCGAAACCTCTTCATGAAAGGCCTCCTCTCTTGGGTCGGCGGGCGTACCGAAGTCGTTGAATACAGACGAGCCCGGCGTGTCGCCGGCACGACGAAGTTCAACGGCTGGAAGTTGTGGAACCTGGCGCTCGAAGGCATCACAAGTTTTTCGACCATGCCCTTGAGAATATGGACCTATATCGGCCTGTTCATCTCAACGCTGGCCTTCATCTACGGCACATGGATCGTTCTGGACAAGCTCCTCTTCGGCAATAGCGTGCCGGGCTATCCCTCGATTTTTGCCGCGATCATGTTTTTCGGCGGCGTCCAGATCCTCGGCATCGGCATTATCGGCGAGTATATCGGCAGAATATACCGGGAGACGAAAATGCGACCCCGATACATCGTGCGGAAGTCGGCCACAAACCAAAGCGGACCCGTTTTCCCGGGAGGATTTCGTCAAAAAGTCTGACCGGTGGGCCGGTTGCGGCAAGGGGCGTAAAATGCGTGATTTTTCAACGAAGAAAACGGATTTTTTTTACCTGTTCTCGTTGGTGGCCATCGTCGGTTCCTGCATTCTGGTGATGATACTTTCGCTCACCTATACTTTTCTGGCGGAGGCCGCCGCGGACGACTATTGCAGCGCGGGTTTGCCGCAGACGGCAGGATTCTGGTATTCCTATGCAACGCTGCAATATTCCCAATGGACGGGCCGTTGGCTCGCAATGTCGATCTACCCTTATGTATTTCCACGCCTCGGGATCGATACGATAAATTACAGCGTATTTTTGCTACTCGCGCCTCTGATGTCGGTTGTCTCATTTTACATCATGGCGCGCGTTATCCTGTCACCGCTTATCAACAGAACCACGTCGGTTTTCATCTCGCTCGCGATCACGGCGATATTCTGGGCCTATATGCCGTCCATCGGAGAGCTATGGTATTGGGCGACGGGTATCGTCGAATACCAGCTCCCGTTTTTTCTCCTGGTCATAGCGTCGGCATCGCTTCTCGCGGTGACGAGAGGTCTTTATTCGAAAAACATGGACCCGCTTCTAATCGGCGTGGCGATGGTGAGCGCGGTCGCCTTGAGTGGCTTGAACGAGCTTCTTGGGCTTTATTTCGTTGCCTTCTGCGCGTTGCAACTGATCCTGGCGATCCTCCGGAGCGACAGGCGTACCACGGTTCTATTCGCTATCGTGTTTTTAGCGGCAGTCGTCGCCTGGTATATTTCCGTGTCCGCGCCGGGAAACGCCGTGCGTTCGGCGGGCGAGTTTCCAAATTCTATGCGTCTCGTGCCGGCAATTCTGGCGTTTCTTTACGATCCGGAACACTCGTTCATCGCCTGGATCATAAATCCGGCGCTGATTTTCCTGACGATCGCACTGCTGGCGCATATGGGGAGAGAAGGCAGTCAGGTAAGCTCGGCGCCGGAAGGGGCAAACCCGCAACACAGGATACTGCATCTTCCCGTTTTTCTTTGTATTGCGTTGCTAGCGTGGTTCTGCGGGAGGTTTGTCGTTTCCTTCGCACAAGGCACGATCTTGCCCGGCCGCGTGTCCAACGTGCTCTTTGCCGTGTTCATCGCATCTGTCTTGCTTCTGCTCCCCTCCGCGCTCAGATGGCTGAGCGGGAGATCGGCAGGCCCCGCCAACTGGCCCAGGCAGACGTCCGCAATCGCGTTGCTCCTGTTGTCGATGAGCCTGATTGCGGCACCGAATACATCGGCCGCGATCAACGATCTCCGGTTCAATTTTGCCGAATACCGCCCGGTCATCGAGGCGCGCAAAGTGGAGGTGAGAAATGCGCCGGATGACGCGGATCTCACCTTCAAGAGGCTGTCCCGTCCTCCGCGCCTGTTCTTCAAGCCTGAGCTTACCGGCGACCCGGACTATTGGGAAAACAAGTGCTACGCAAAATACTATGGGGTTAAGTCGGTCAAGGTCGTGGGCGAGTAGCCTGATGACGCGCTACCCTACCACAAGGTAATCCCCCCGTTTTGTTGACGGGGGGATTGTCCGATCAGGTTGTCATGCCGCCATCCACCGTGAGGATCGTCCCGGTGATGTGGCGGGCGGCGGGGCTTGCAAGGAAGGCCACGGCGGCGGCCACGTCTTCCGGCGCGCCATACCGGCCAAGCGGGATCAGGGCGCGTTGAAAGTCGGCAAATTCGCCGTTGGAGGGGTTCATATCCGTGTTCGTCGAGCCCGGCTGCACCAGGTTGACGGTGATATCCCGCGGGCCGAGTTCGCGTGCAAGGCCCCGGTTGAACGAATGGAGCGCGGATTTCGTCATGAAATACACGGTCCCGGTATCGCCGACGATGCGTTCAGCGCCGGCCGAGCCGATCGTGACGATACGGCCGCCCGCCTGAAGATAGGGAATGGCGGCCTGCGAGGCGAGAATGGGCGAACGCACATTGACGCCCAGCAGCGCATCGATTTGCTCAGCGCTGATATTGGCGATCGTATCGTAGAGCGCGATGGCGGCATTGTTGACAAGGATGTCGAGACCACCCAACGCTTCGGCCGCTTCCCGTACGGACCGCTTTACCGCGACGGGATCGGCGCTGTCTGCCTGTATGGCCAGCCCTTTGCGGCCCTTTTCTTCAATCTCGCGCACGACCTCCGCGGCGCGATCGGCGGCGCGCTCATAGGTGATCGCTACATCCGCCCCTTTTTCAGCCAGCGCCAATGCGATCGCGGCACCGATGCCACGCGACCCGCCCGTAACGAGCGCGCGCTTTCCAGACAATTCACTCATAGATCAAACCTTTCTGTAGTGATCGACATAGAATTAGCTAGGGATGCGGGTGCAGCGCGTCAAGGTATTTATGTATCGATCGGCACAATAAATGCGGAGAGTTGTCGAAATGGCTGGGGAGGTTTATATAATGATCGATGCAGAAATCGGACCAAGCCCCTGAAGTCGTTGAATCCTCGCCATCCCGCGGGCGGGGGCGCCCGCGCGCCTTCGATCGAAAGGCCGCGTTGGCGCAGGCGACCCGGCTCTTCTGGCTCAAGGGCTTCGAGGCCACGTCGATGACGGACCTGACCGAGGCAATGGGGATCGGCTCACCCAGCCTCTATGCGGCCTTCGGTTCAAAGGAAGCGCTCTATGTAGAAGCGGTGGGGTTTTATCGTGAGAGTTACGAGGCTTACGTCTGGGGTAAATTCCAGCGCGCGGAAACGGCGCGCGAAGCGATTTCGGCGTTCCTGCTGGATTCGGCCGCGGTCCTGACCGGCTGTGTCGAAGACATTCCCACCGGCTGCATGGTGGCCCTGTCGTCTGTCGGCAGCCAGGGCCATCTGGAGTTGGGTGAACTGGTCCGCGCCGCCCGTGCCGTCACGTTCGAGCGTATCGAGGCGCGGCTGGAACAGGCCGTGGCGGATGGCGAAGTACCCCTCGCCGCCGACGTTCCGGCACTGGCGCGTTTCATCCAGACCGTCCAGTTCGGCATGTCCATTCTGGCGCGCGACGGGGCCGGGCGCGCGGAGCTGGAGGCGGTTGCGCATGTGGCAATAACGGGTTTTGACGCCAGGGTGGCGGCCGCCTCTTTCTAGTCGAAGACGATGCGTGGGAAATAGAAGCTCACCACCCAGTTGGGCAGGTCGACGATCTCGCTGATCCTGAGATCGGCGCAGACCGAGCACAGCATATAGGCGTCGTTCGGATCGAGGCCGTGTTCGGCGGCCAGCAGATCGACCATGCGCATGACGGCCTCGCGCGCGGCGGTCATCAGGTCGGGGCCGATGCCGGTGGTCACCTCGTAGCCGGCGCCGTCGAGATGGCGGGTGACCGGTCCGGGCGTGGTGAAGCGTGGCGCGGGCAGGCGGGCATCTTTCATGAGTTCGACCGTCGCCTCGACATCCATGCGGCTCTCGATCGCCGTGCCGCAGACCTCGCCGTCGCCCTGCGCGGCATGTGTGTCGCCGATGGAAAGCAGCGCGCCCTCCACCTCGATCGGCAGATAGAGCGTCACGCCGGTGGAGAGATCGCGAATATCCAGGTTGCCGCCCACCCGGCGCGGCGGCACCACGGAATGCAGGCCCGGTTCGGCAAGGGCGACGCCGATGGTGCCGGCGAAAGGTTTTAGCGGCACGCGCCCCTTCGACCCGAAGGCGGCAGGCGCCATTGTGCCGGAATCATAGGACCAGACATGCAGCGCGGGGTCCTTGAACTGGTCGGCGAGCAGACCGAAACCGGGGATGATGGCAGTCCAGCCCGCGCCGGAGGGATGGAAGGCGCGAAGCGTGATCTTTAGGGCATCCCCCGGCTCGGCGCCTTCCACGTAGACCGGGCCGGTGACCGGGTTGATGCGGGCGAAATCGAGCGCCGTCAAGGTTTCGAGCGTTGCATCGCGCCCGATCTGGCCACCGGAGGAATCAAGGCATTCGAACAGGATCGTTTCGCCGGATTTGGCAACGATTGCCGGTTCAAAGTCCCGGTTCCAGCCGAAATGATGCCGGGCGCGGTGGATGGTGTGGGTGCAGGTGATGCACATCGGATATCCTTTCTGGCTTTCCTGGTGCCCGAAGGTCAGTCCAGCGGAAAATGGCAGGCGACCTTGCGGCCCGTCTCAATGGCGGCGAGTTCCGGCCGCTGCTCGCGGCAGATGTCCTTGGCATAGGGACAGCGGGTGGAGAACTTGCAGCCGGGCGGTGGCGACAGCGGGCTTGGAATTTCGCCCGACAGCAGGATGCGCTCACGCTTGCCCCGGTTGTGGGGCTGAGGAATGGCCGAAAGCAGGGCGCGTGTATAGGGGTGGTGCGGCCGTGCATAGAGCGCGTCCGTGTCGCCGGTTTCGGCAATCGAGCCGAGATACATCACCGCCACCCGCGTCGAGACATGGCGCACCACGGCAAGGTCGTGCGCGATGAAGACATAGGTGAGGTTCAGCCGCTCGCGCAGCTCGTCGAAGAGGTTCACCACCTGCGCCTGCACCGAGACGTCGAGCGCCGAGACCGGCTCGTCGGCGACGATCAGCTTCGGCTCCACGGCAAGCGCGCGGGCAATGCCGATGCGCTGGCGCTGGCCGCCGGAGAATTCGTGCGGATAGCGGTCGAGATATTCCCGGCGCAGGCCGACGAGTTCCATCAGTTCCTGCAACCGCTCCTCGACCGCAGCTCCTTCGCGGATGCGATGGACGTGCAGCACTTCGGACAGCATGTCGCGGATGCGCCGGCGCGGATTGAGCGAGGCCGACGGATCCTGGAAGATCATCTGCATTTTGCGCCGCACCGGCTTCAGGGCGGCCGCGTCTGCCTTGGCGATGTCCTGTCCGTCGAAGGTGAGGTCGCCGGCCGTGATGTCGTAGAGCCGGGTGAGGCAGCGGCCGAGGGTGGACTTTCCGCTGCCGGACTCACCGACAAGGCCGAGCGTTTCGGTGGGATAGACGTCGAGATCGATGGCATCGACCGCATGCAGCACGCGGCCCGAGCCGGGACGGATGGTCTTGCCGACGACGAAATTCTTGGTGAGCTTGCGCGCCGTGAGCAGCGGCTTTGGGACCAGCATTTCGGCGTTCATGCGAGTTCCTCCTGCGGAAGGGCGGCGCGTCGGAGCGCCGGCCGTTCGACGTCGTCGATGACGCAGAGCGCTGCCTGTCCGCCCACCTTTTGCAAGGGCGGCCGCTCGGCGCAGATGGGCCGGGCGAAGGCGCAGCGCGGTGCAAAACCGCAGCCGTCCGGAACCGTCTCGGGCGTCGGCGGCATGCCGGGGATCGAGCGCAGCTTGGTGAGCCGTGGCCCGGTGAGCGGGGGAATGGAGGCCATGAGGCCCCAGGTATAGGGGTGGAGTGGCGCCGAGAAGATTTCTTCGGTGCGCCCGCGCTCGACGATGCGCCCGGCATACATCACCGCCACCTGTTCGGCGACTTCGGCCACGACGCCCATGTCGTGGGTAATCAGGATGATGGCGGATCCGAAATCCTTGCGCAGGCGCAGAAGCAGGTCGATCACCTGGGCCTGCACAGTCACGTCGAGCGCCGTGGTCGGCTCGTCGGCGACGAGGAGGACGGGATTGCAGGAAAGCGCCATGGCGATGACGGCACGCTGGCGCATGCCGCCGGACAATTGGTGCGGATAGCGGTCGACCGCTTCGCCGGGATTGGACAGGCCGACCTCGCCGAGCAGTTCGATGGCGCGGCGGCGGGCGGCACGGGCGGATATGTTTTCGTGCGCGCGGATCTGTTCGGCGATCTGCCAGCCGATCGTGTAGACCGGCGTCAGCGCCGTCATGGGGTCCTGCGAGATCAGGCCGATCTCCTTGCCACGGATCGCCCGCATCCGGCTCGCCGGCAGGTCGAGGATCGGCTTGCCGCGGAAGGAGACGGAGCCTTCCACGCGCGTGGCCTTCCGGTCGTGCAGGCCGAGCAGGGAGAGCAGCGTCACCGATTTGCCCGAGCCCGATTCACCGACGATGGAGAGGATTTCGCCCTCGTGGACACGGAAAGACACATCACGCACGGCCTGCACCAGGCCGCGGTCGCTGGCGAAGGAGACCGATAGTCCGTTGACGTCGAGGAGGATTGGTTTGTCCTGCTGCACCATGCGTCAGTTTCCCCTGACCCGTGGGTCGATCAGCACATAGACCACGTCGACCAGCGCATTGGCGACGACGACGAAGAAGGAGGCGTACATCACGGTGCCGAGGATCATCGGCAGGTCGAGATTGAGCAGCGCCTGGTAGGTGAGACGGCCGACGCCGTTGAGGCCGAAGACGACCTCCGTCAGCAAGGCCGCACCGCCGACCAAAACGCCGAAATCGAGCCCGAACATGGTGACGAACGGAATGAGCGACGTGCGTAGCGCGTGGCGCACCATGACGCGTGCCGGGGACAAGCCCTTGGCGCGGGCGGTTCGGATGAAGTCTTCCTGATAGGCCTCGACGAGGTTGGCGCGCAGCACGCGGCCGTAGATGCCGATATAGAGGGCCGCCAGCGTGAACCATGGAATGACCAGCGTCTTGAACCAGCCGATGGGGTCCTCCATCAGCGGCTTGTAGCCCAGCGCCGGCACCCAGGAGAACATCCAGGTGTCGTGGAAACGGCTCTGGCTGATCAGGTTCATCACCTCGCCCAGCCAGTAGACCGGCATGGACACCCCGATCAGCGCGAGTGCCATCAGGCCGCGATCAATCAATGTGTCGCGCGTCAGCGCCGCGATCACGCCGACGAAGATGCCGCCAACGATCCAGAGTATCGCAGCACCCGCAACCAGCGAGATCGTGACGGGTGCGGCTGCGACCACCGCCGGCACGATGCGATAGCCGCGGTTGACGAAGGAGGTGAGGTCCTGCGTCACGAAAAGCCGCTTCATCATGACGACGTACTGCACGGGCAGCGGCCGGTCGAAGCCGAATTCCTTGCGGATGGCCTCGACGGTCTCCTGCGAGGCGTTGCGGCCGGCAAGGCGGGCGGCGGGGTCGGAGCCGGGGGTGGCGAAGAAGATGAGGAAGACGAGCGCGGAGATGCCGAACATCACGAAGAGCATCTGGCCGAGGCGCTGCAGGATGGCGAAAAACATGGGAAGCCTCCTCAGACCAGTTTCGTGCGCGGATCGAGCGCGTCACGCAGGCTGTCGCCCAAGACGTTGAGGGAAAGCACCGTCAGCACGATGGCGATGCCGGGCGCCAGCGCCACGACAGGTCGCGTGTAGAGGAGGGTCTGGCCGTCCTGGATGATCGTGCCCCAGCTCGCATCCGGCGCCTGCACGCCGATCGAAAGGAAGGAGAGCGAGGATTCCGTGATGATGTTGAGCCCCATCATCAGCGGCACGAAGACGATGAGCATGGTCGAGACATTGGGCAGGATGTCGTGCAGCAGGATGCGCCAGGCCGGAATGCCGAGCCCGCGCGCCGCCAGCACGAATTCGCTCTGCTTCAAGGACAGTACGCGACCGCGTAAGGGGCGCGCGACATAGGGCACATAGATGATGCCGATGATGAAGATCGGCAGAAGCAAGCTATCCGAGCCGATCTCTATCGGCCCGATGACGATGCCCTGCGAGATCAGCACGATGGAGAGCGAGATCGCCAGCAGATAGACGGGAAATGCCCATAGGATATCGAGGATGCGTGAGAGGATCTTGTCCACCCAGCCGCCGAAGAAGCCGGCGGAAATGCCGACGATGGCGGCAAGACAGAGACAGATGACGGTGGCGGAGGCGGCGATCAGCAGCGAGTTGCGCCCGCCATAGAGCAGGCGGGCGGCGACGTCGCGGCCCTGCGTATCGGCGCCGAGCAGATATTGCGGCCCCCAAGTCGGCCCGATCGGCGTGACGCCGAGGCCAAGCCCCTCGGTCGAGGCCTGCATCACCTTCACGCGCTTGCCGTCGACCATGATGCGCGCGCTGAGATTGGAGCGGAACGGATCGGTGCCGGAGACGTAGCGTGCGTAGAGCGGTGCCGCCAGCGTCGACAGGATGATCAGCACGAAGACCGCGGCTGCAAGCAGCGTCGCGCGGTCGCGCTTAAGGATATGCCAGGCGCGTCGCCACGGACCCGAGGAGGGGCGGGAGGAGACGGCTGGCGCATCGACGCGTATGGCCTCGGTAATATCGGTCATCTGTTTCCTGATCGGCTTAATGCGGCGTGCGGGCGGCAAAAGGTCTTGCCGCCCGCGGGGCCTGTTTCAGGCGGGTCTTACTTCACCCAGGCCTCACTTCACCCAGGACTGGGAGGTGATCCAGCGGTTCTGCTTGTTGAACAGATAGTTGCCGAGCCGTGCCGAGGTGAAGTTCACGCTTTTCGGCGTGAAGAGCGGTGCGATCGGCGACTGTTCCATGAAGCCCTTGTCGACTTCCGCCCATTTGGCATTCGCCGCGTCGGCATCCGTCAGCGCGAGGGTCATCGCTTCCTTCATCTTGGCGTCGAGATCCTTGTTGCAGTAGCCAGAAATGTTGATCGAGGCGTCGCTGCCCGGCGTGAAGGATGCGCAGGAGAGTAGCACGTTGAGGAAGTTCGATGCTGCCGGATAGTCCATGTACCATTGCGAGATGCTAATCTGGACGTTGTTGCTGGTGTTCTGGATGTAGGTGAACTGGATGTTCGGCGAGACGGCCTTCATCGAGGCATCGTAGCCGAGTTCCGACAGCACGCTCTGGATATAGGTGCCGACGCCGCGCGAGGTGGCGTTGTCCTCGGCGATCACCGTGACCTTCTGGCCCTTCGTGCCGGATTCCTCGACGAGCTGCTTGGCCTTCTCCATGTCGGCGCCCATCCATTCCGGGCTCGCCTCCGTGGTGTAGAGGCAATCGTCGACATGGCCGGGAAAGTCCGGCGGCAGGATCTGGCAGGTCGGTTGCGCAAGGACTTCGCCGCCGAACAGGCCGACGAGCGCGTCGCGGTCGAGCGCGTAGTTAACGGCCTGGCGCACCTTGATGTTGTCGAAGGGCGCGAGGTTGGTGTTCATCGGCGCGTACCAGAAGGCGGCAAGCGGGTCGATATGGATCTGGCTTGCATATTTCGCGCCGATTTCCGGCAGGCGGTCGGAGGGCGGCGTGTCGTACATCCAGTCGATCTGGCCGTTGATGATCGCGTTGATCATCGCCTCTTCGGTCAGGCCGAACTTGTAGATGATCTCGTCGGCATAGCCGTCCGGCTGGGCATCCGCGCTCCATTCCTTGAAGTGCGGATTGCGCTTCATGACGAGCTGTTCGGTGGGATTGTAGCTCTCGAAATAATAGGCGCCCGTGCCGGCAATCGGCGTGGTTCCGGCGTCGGCCAGCGGCGCATCGGCCGGCAGAATGGAGGCGTGCGGAACGGCAAGCTTGGAGAAGATTTCCGAATCCGGCGCCGTGAGGTTGATCGTCACCGTGCCGGCCGCATCGTCGCCCACGACCCCGCCGTCGAGCGTGCAGGTCGCGGCATCCGCAATGCATTTGTTGGAGCCGACGATGCCGTTGTAGAAGCTGCCGGTGGTCGGGCCCTTGACCTTGAAGATGCGCTGGAACGAGGCGACCACGTCCGACGGCGTCACGTCCTTGCCGTTCGAGAACTTGATGCCCTTGCGGATCTTGAAGACATAGGTCTTGCCGTCGTTCGTCGGCTGGGGAATCTCCTCGGCGATCGCGGGCACGATCTCGAAGCCATCGGTGCCGCCGGCCTGCTTGAACTTGACGAGGCCGTCATAGGTCATCTGGTAGATCTGCCAGAACTGGGCGGTGTAATTGATCATCGGATCGATCGTGCCGGCGGCCGAAACGGCCGCAAGCGTCATCGTGCCGCCGCGGTGCTTGGCCATGAGGTCGGCGCGCTCGTCGGCAAGTGCGGTGCTGCAGAGCGCGGTCTGTGCAAGCAGAATGCCGGCGGCGAGAAGACCGGCGCGGCGCATGGAAGGTTTCAGATATATCGTCATGATACGGTTTCCCTCTGGTTTTCTGGTGGTCGTTGATCGTGCCCTTGGGGCGCGCGGTTTCTTCTTCTGGAATTGTCAGGGTGCCTTTTCGTCGAGGAAGCCCGCGACTTCGGCCATGCAGGCCTCGCGCTCCTCGACATGCGGCATGTGGCTCGACTGTTCGAAGATGCGCCAGCGCACGTCCGGGATCTCGTCGGCATAGGGCTGCACGCAGGCTTTCGTCGCCTCGTCGAAATGGCCGGAGATCAGTAGAGTCGGGGCTTCGATGGTCGAAAGCCGGCCGACGATCGACCAGTCCTTCATCGTGCCGATGACGTGGAACTCGTTCGGGCCGTTCATGGTGTGGTAGACGGTCGGGTCGTCGGCAATGGCATCGAAGGTGCGCTTGACCTCCGGCGGCATCGGTACGACGCGGCAGACATGGCGCTGGTTGAAGACCTCCGTCGCTTCCATATATTCCGCGCTGTCGGTGGTTTCGGCCTGTTCATGGCGCAGCAGCGTCGCCTGCACTTCCGGCGGCAGGGCCTCGCGCAGGCGGTTGGCTTCCGATACCCAGGTCGTCATGGCGGCCGGCGAATTGGCGATGACGAGTGCCTTCAGGCCTGCAGGTTTCTCCTGGGCGAACTCCGCGCCCAGCATACCGCCCCAGGATTGGCCGAGCAGGCAATAGGCATCGCGGATGCCGAGATGGTCGATCAGGTTGTGCAGCTCCGTGCGGAAGAAATCGACCGTCCAGAAATCCCCGCCCTTTTCCGGCAGGTGGGTCGATTTGCCGTTGCCCACCTGGTCGTAGTGGATGACGGCGCGGCCGGTCGCGGCTATGTCCTTGAAGCTGTCGACATAGTCATGCGTGCAGCCCGGTCCGCCATGGGCGACGATGAGCGGCGGCTTGCCGGAGGCGAGATCCCCCGTGATGCGGTACCAGGTCTTGTAGTCCCCGTAGGGGGCGTAGCCTTCAGTGATCGACACGCGTCATGCTCCTTCTCCATTGTCCTTCAGGCGCCGCTTTTCGTGCGCCGGTCGTCGCGGCAGATGGCGTCTGCCGTCTCCTCGATGGTCATGCCCCAGTCCATGGCGATCTTGCGCAGGCGCTTCCACGCGCCGGCCTCGTCGAGCCGCTCCTGCTGAATGAGCCGCAGGATCGCCCGCACGACGATGGGTCGCTGGCGCAGCCTGTCTTCGAGCGCACGGATATCCTCCGCCTGGCTGCGCGCCACCTGATAGGCATGTGTGGCGATCAGCAGCGCGCTGTAGGCGCCAGTGGAGCCGATCGGCTTGAGGAGATGGGCGTTGGAACCCTGCGCCAGCGCCCATTCGATGCGGCCGGGCGCCTCGGAGCCGATGAGCGCGATCATCGGCATGGGCGCAAAGCCGGGCGGCCAGGGGAACTGGCCGTCATGGCCCATATCCGCATCGAAGAAGACGATATCGCTTGCCACATCGGCCTCGTCGATCTGCGGCCAGACGACGGTGACGCGGATATGCAGCATTTCGAGCTGCCGCTTCAGGGCATCCACGGAAGGATGCTCCCGGTGCAGGATGACGGCGCGCCACGTCGCCAGGGAAGGGCGGTCGGCGCGGCTCATTTGATCACCTTAAGCATGGTGTCGGTGGCGGCTTCGCTGGCGGCAAGCGGTTGGCTGAGTGAATGCACCAGATAGGGATCGGCCTCGACCGGGCTTGCAGCGCTGTGGAAGATCTCGAATTCGCCATCTGCATTCGAGATCGCCAGGTGCGGGCGCAGCGCCGCATGGTGGGTGCGCGGGTTGATGGCGATGGGGCCGAGCGGCGTATCGAAGAGCCGGGAGGTGACGACGCGGCGGATCGCGTCCGGCGCATCGGTTGCCGCATCCTGCATGGCCTGTGCGAGGATCGACACGCTCATATAGGCGGCCACGAAAGGCGTCGTCAGCCGGTGGTCGCTGCCGTGGCGAAGCGCCATGCGCGCCTTGAAATCGCGGTTTTCGGCGGTGTCCAGCCGGTTGAAATAGGGCGATGCCGAAATGTGCCCGGCAGAGGCGGAAGGAGTGAGGCCGCCAAGCTCGATCTCACAAAGGTTGCAGGCGACGACCGGCGGGGCGGACGGATCTCCGCCGCGCAGCACGTCATAGGCAGCCAGGAAGGCCGTGGCCGATTCCCCGACGAGGTTGCTCAGGATGAAGTCGGGCTTCTTCTGCGCGATTTCCGCAATCAGGTGGTCGACCTCGACGGAACCGAGCGGGACGAAGCGCTCGGACACCACCTGCCCACCGACCGCCTCCGTCATCTCGCGCGCAATGCGGCTGATTTCCCAGCCCCAGATGTAGTTCGAGCCGACAATGAAAGGGCGGCGTCCATAGCGCGGCAGCACATGGTCGAACAGCGGCAGCAGGTGCTGGTTGGGACAGGCGCCGAGATAGATGGCGCTGTCGCTCGCCTCGTAGCCCTCATAGGGAAAAGCGTACCAGAGCAGCGCGCCATGGCGCTCGATCGCCGGCAGCACGTCCTTGCGGCTCCACGAGGTGATCGTGCCAATGACATGGCGACAGCCATGCTGGCGGATCGCCGCTTCGGACAGGAGCGCGTAGCGTTCCGCCCGTCCGGCAGGGTCATCGATCTTCGGCTCGATGCGGAAGGAAAAGCCGGCATCCGCATTGATCTCGGATATCGCCGCAAAGGCGCCGGCGACGGCTTGCCGGCCGACATCCGCATAGGCCCCGGTCGTCGAATAGAGGATGGAAACCGGCACCGTCTCGCGCTTCATCGCGACTGCCCCCGCGGCACTGGCTGCCCGCGCCGTTTCGCGTTCATCGGCATTTCCCATGGCTGCATCGCCCGGTTCCCGTCCACGCTTCAACCTCGATTCATGAGGTCGGCCGAGTGCCCGAAACAAAAAAACCCCGCACCGCAGGTCATGCGGTATCGGGGCTCATTTGCCGTGGCAGCGTCTGCCGTTTTCGAAGAAAAAGCTAGAATACGGCCGCTTTGTAGTCAATTGTTTTCTTTGCATAAATAAAAGGCTGATTGCATCTCTTGCGAGCGCTGTTTTGCCTCGATATCGACCTGTGGCGACGGGCGCACGAGGCCAGCCGCCAGATCAGCCCATCTTCTCGACGATCGGCGGGATCTGCACCACGGTGAGCTCGGTTGCGCCGGAATCGATGATGCCGAAGACGGCTTCCAGCATTTTCGGCACGTCCTGGCGCACCATCTCGATATGGTCGCCCAGCATGGCCACGAAAGGGTCCCAGTCGAAGCAGCCGAGTTGCGGCACGCGGTCGGCATAGTGGCCGGAGCGGCGGATCCAGCGCATCACGCCTTCCAGCGAAATCGTCGAGTTGACGAACATGCCGCGCGGCAGCGGACTCATGCGTTCGGCAAGCTGCCGCATGGCGTTTTCCGCCTTTTCGGGGGCATAGCCGACGGTTTGCACGAGCGTGTCGTCGACGGCGACGCCGGCCTCCGCATGGGCATCGCGAAAACCGCGCACGCGCTCCATCGTGTTGTGGTCCGTGCCGCGGCCGCCGACAAAGAGGAGAGGGGTCTTCTCGCCATATTCCTTCTCGCAATTGGCAAGCACCCGGCGCGTCAGCTCCAGCGCGCCGCCGTAATTGTCGGAGATGACGGAGGGCGCGCGGGCGCCGGGAAGGTCGAGGTTGATGGTGCGCACGCCGGCGGCAGCGCACAGTTCCATGACGCGGTCCGGGTCGGTCGCGCCCGTCGCGATCAGGCAGTCGACCTGGTAGGACAGCATGGCGCGCGCGGCCTCCAGCTCCAGCGCCGGGTCGCGCATCGTGCAGGTGATGATCGGAAACAGGCCGCGTTCGCGCGCCAGCGCCTCGAACTGTTCGACGATCGAGCCGAAATAGCGGTTGTCGTATTTGGGCACGATCATCCCGATGATTTTCGACCGGTCCCGGCGCAGCACGCTTGCCTGCATGTTGAGCGCGTAGCCCTGTTCCTCGGCAAGCTTGGTGATCTTTTCGGCGAGCTTCGCGCTGATGCGGCGCTTCTTCCAGTTGCCATTCAGAACGGCGCTCACGGCGCTGGCCGAGGTGCCCGCCAGCTCCGCCAGATCATAGATGGTCGTCCTTTTCGTCTGCGTCGTCCGGTTCACATTTCATCTCCGTTTCGAGAGCCACCTTGACACCAATGGCGATTGGTGGCAATTCTTGCTTCATCGATTGAGCAAGCATGCTCCATCGATGAAGTTGCCTGAACAGCAAGGCTGACCCAAGGGAGGAGTCAGACGGAGCATCGACGAACCGGACGTTGTGGCATCCCCGCAGCGAACGATGATCTGCGCGCTTTGGTGCGTGGAAGGCGTCGGTCCTGTCGCCCTTGTCGGCTTGAGGACGCCGGCGAACGTGAACTTGAGAAATCAACCGTGGAGGAACCCAATGAAGACGCTTACCCTTTTGCTCGCATCGACCGGTCTCGTCCTGTCGCTTGGCAGCGCCGCCCTTGCCCAGGAGGGCGCGACCGTCGCCTTCCTGATGCCCGACCAGGCCTCGACCCGCTACGAGCAGCACGACTATCCCGGCTTCAAGGCCGAGATGGAAAAGCTGTGCCCGAGCTGCACCGTGATCTACCAGAATGCCAATGCGGACGTCGCCCTCCAGCAGCAGCAGTTCAACTCGGTGATCGCGCAGGGCGCCAAGGTCATCGTGCTCGATCCGGTCGATTCCGCCGCTGCCGCAGCCCTCGTCGAGATCGCCCAGTCGCAGGACGTCAAGGTCATCGCCTATGACCGCCCGATCCCCGACAAACCGGCCGACTACTATGTCTCCTTCGACAACCAGGGCATCGGCAAGGCCATCGCGCAGTCGCTGGTCGACCACCTGAAGGCCAAGGGCGTCGCGGACGGTGCCGGCGTGCTCCAGATCAACGGCTCGCCGACCGATGCGGCCGCCGGCCTTATCCGCGACGGCATCGATTCCGCGCTCGACGCCTCGCCCTACAAGACGCTCGCCGAATTCGACACGCCGGACTGGGCGCCGCCGAAGGCACAGGAATGGGCGGCCGGCCAGATCACCCGCTTCGGCGACCAGATCGTCGGCATCGTCGCGGCGAACGACGGCACGGGCGGCGGCGCGATTGCGGCGCTGAAGGCAGCCGGCGTGAAGGAAATGCCGCCGGTCACCGGCAACGACGCGACGATCGCAGCACTCCAGCTGATCATCTCGGGCGACCAGTACAACACGATCTCCAAGCCCTCCGAAATCGTCGCGGCGGCTGCGGCCGGCGTTGCGGTGAAGCTGCTCAAGGGCGAAACCCCGGAAGCGACCCACAAGCTCTACGAAACGCCCTCGCAGCTTTTCGTGCCGGCGGTCGTGACGGCGGAGAACATCAAGGCCGAAATCTTCGACAAGGGCATCAACAAGCCGGAAGAAGTCTGCACCGGCGAATATGTTGAAGGTTGCCGCAAACTCGGCATCATCAACTAACCTGCCCATACGTGTCCGGCCGTTTGACGCGGCCGGACACCCGATCAGTCGAGGTCAGCCCTAGAGGTTCCAGAGGCCATGACAGCCACGCTTCAAAATATTCCCGCCAAGGGAGAATCCGTGCTGCGCCTTAGCGGCATATCCAAGAATTTCGGCGCCGTATCCGCCTTGACGGACATCGATCTCGACGTGAAGGCCGGCGAAGTCGTCGCCCTTGTCGGCGACAACGGCGCGGGCAAATCGACGCTGGTCAAGGTGCTCGCCGGCGTGCACCAGGCATCCTCCGGCACGATCGAGTTCTGCGGCGAGCAGGTGACGCTCGACAGCCCCGCCAAGGCGCTGGACCTCGGCATCGCCACGGTGTTCCAGGACCTGGCACTCTGCGAAAACCTCGACGTCGTGGCGAACCTCTTCCTCGGCCACGAAATGTCGCCCTGGGCGCTCGACGAAGTGGCCATGGAAGTGCGCGCCTGGACCCTGCTGCGCGAGCTTGCCGCGCGCATTCCCTCCGTGCGCGAGCCCATCGCCTCGCTCTCCGGCGGCCAGCGGCAGACGGTCGCCATCGCGCGCTCGCTGCTGCTCAATCCGCGGCTCATCATGCTGGACGAACCGACGGCGGCGCTCGGCGTTGCGCAGACGGCGGAGGTGCTGAACCTCATCGAGCGGGTGCGCGACCGCGGCCTCGGCGTCATCATCATCAGCCACAACATGGAAGACGTGCGCGCCGTCGCCGACCGCATCGTCGTGCTCCGGCTGGGCCGCAACAACGGCATCTTCACGCCGGATTCATCGAGCCAGGAGCTCGTCTCCGCCATCACGGGCGCCACGGACAATTCCGTCTCGCGCCGCGCCGACCGCAAGTCCGGTCACGTCCAGGAAAGCACCGGGGGAACCGCATGAGCCAGAACCCTTCCAACAAGTCCACGCCGACACTCGACCGCAGCGACGAGCGCGTGCGCCACGACGACAGCCTCGCCGCCATGGCGAAAGGTTTCATCGACCGCGTGCGCTCCGGCGACCTCGGCATGCTGCCGGTCGCCGTCGGCCTGGTCGTCATCTCCATCGTCTTTTCCGCGCTGAACCCGATCTTCCTCGCGCCGAACAACCTGGTGAACCTGCTGTTCGACTGCGCCACGGTCGGCGTCATCTCGCTCGGCATCGTCTGCGTGCTGGTGCTCGGCGAAATCGACGTCTCCGTCGGCTCCATGAGTGGGCTCGCCTCGGCCCTGGTCGGCGTCATCTGGGTCAATATGGGCTGGCCGGTCGCGGGTGCGATCATCGTCGCGCTGGTCGTGGGTGCGGGCGTCGGCATGCTTTATGCCATGCTCTATAACCGCCTCGGCATGCCGAGCTTCGTCGCGACGCTCGCCGGCCTGCTGGCGCTTCTCGGCTTGCAGCTCTACATCCTCGGCCCGACCGGCTCGATCAACCTGCCCTATGCCTCGCCGCTCGTGCGCTTCGGCCAGATCCTGATCATGCCGGACTGGTTGTCCTACACGCTGGCGCTCGTGCCGGGCCTCGTGATGATCGGCCGGGGACTGCGCACCCGCACCCAGCGTCTTGCCGCGAACCTCTCCGCCCAGCCGATGCGGGCGCTGATCCTGAAGGCCGTCGTGCTGACGGTGGTGCTGGAAGCCGCCGTCTTCTACCTCAATCTCGGCCGCGGCATTCCGTGGATGTTCGCGCTGTTCATCGCGCTCGCCGTGATCCTCAACTATGCGCTGACGCGCACCAAATGGGGCCGCTCCATGTTTGCCGTCGGCGGCAACAAGGAGGCCGCACGCCGCTCCGGCATCAATGTCCGCCGCATCTATATGAGCGCCTTCATGCTCTGCTCGACGCTCGCGGCGCTCGGCGGCATCCTCTCGGCCTCGCGGCTTGCCTCGTCCAGCCAGCAGGCCGGCACGGGTGACGTGAACCTCAACGCGATCGCCGCGGCGGTCATCGGCGGCACCAGCCTGTTCGGCGGTCGCGGCAGCGCCTATTCGGCTCTGCTCGGCATCATCGTCATCCAGGCGATCTCGAACGGGTTGACCCTGCTCAACCTCTCGTCGTCTCTGCGCTATATGATCACCGGCGGCGTTCTCGCCATCGCGGTTATCGTCGATTCGCTTGCCCGTCGCTCCCGTGTCAGCCACGGTCGCGCCTAACGCATATTGAATGGAGTTCTAGACCATGGCTGACCTCATGAAGGGCAAGATTGCCGCCATCACGGGTGCCGCATCCGGCATCGGCCTCGAATGCGCCAGGACCTTGCTTGCCGAAGGCGCGAAGGTCGTGCTCGTCGACCGGGCGCAGGACAAGCTGGAACAGCTCTGCAATGAGCTGGGTCCGAACGCCCTGCCGCTCGTCGTGGACCTGCTGAAGCCGGCCGAGGTGTCCGGCATGCTGCCGCGCATCCTCGACATTGCCGGCGGGCTCGACGTCTTCCACGCCAATGCCGGCGCCTATATCGGCGGCCCGGTGGCGGAGGGCGATCCGGATGCCTGGGACCGCATGCTGAACCTCAACATCAACGCCGCCTTCCGCTCGGTGCATGCCGTGCTGCCGTACATGATCGAGCAGAAGACGGGCGACATCCTGTTCACCAGCTCGATTGCCGGTGTCGTGCCCGTCATCTGGGAGCCGATTTACACGGCCTCCAAGTTCGCCGTGCAGGCCTTCGTGCACTCGACCCGCCGCCAGGTATCACAGCACGGCGTGCGCGTCGGCGCGGTCCTGCCGGGGCCGGTGGTAACGGCGCTGCTCGACGACTGGCCGAAGGAGAAGATGGACGAGGCGCTGGCCAATGGCAGCCTGATGCAGCCGAAGGAAGTGGCCGATGCCGTGCTCTTCATGCTGACCCGGCCGCGCAATGTCACGATCCGCGATCTGGTGATCCTGCCCAACAGCGTCGATCTCTAAACAAGCGGCGGGCGGCATGAGGCCGCTCGCCGGAAACATTCCCGATTTGCAGGCGGTAAGACCCTATGAGCACCCCTTCCTCCGCACGCCCCGCGGGCTGCGAACGCTACCTGATCGGCGTCGATGTCGGCACGGGAAGCGCCAGAGCCGGCCTCTTCGATCTGACCGGTCGCATGCTGGCCTCGGGCAAGCGCGACATTTCGCTGTTTCGCGAGGCGGGCGCGATGGTCGAGCAGTCGAGCACGGAAATCTGGGCCGCCGTCTGCGCGTCGGTGCGCGATGCCGTCGCCAAGGCGGGTGTTGCGCCGGAACAAATCGCCGGCATCGGCTTCGATGCGACCTGCTCGCTGGTCGTGCTCGGCAGGGAAGGGGCGCCGCTGCCCGTTGGCCCATCGGAAAATCCGGAGCGCGATATCATCGTCTGGATGGACCACCGGGCCGTCGATCAGGTCGAGCGCATCAATGCGCTGGGCCACAACGTCCTGCGCTATGTCGGCGGCCGCATCTCACCGGAGATGGAAACGCCGAAACTGCTCTGGCTCAAGGAGAACCGTCCGCAGGTTTTCGATGCCGCCTGGCAGTTCTTCGACCTGGCGGATTTCCTCACCTGGCGCGCGACGGGTGATCTCGCCCGGTCCACTTGCACGGTCACCTGCAAGTGGACCTATCTGGCGCATGAAAAACGCTGGGACCCGAGCTATTTCCGCGAAATCGGCCTCGGCATTCTGGCAGACGAGGAATTCTCCCGCATCGGTCAACAGGTCGTTGAGCCCGGCACGCCGCTCGGCAACGGCCTCACCGCGCGCGCGGCGGAAGAGCTCGGCCTTGCTGCCGGCACGCCGGTCGGCGCCGGCATGATCGATGCCCATGCGGGCGGCATCGGCACAGTGGGCGTCGATGGCCCGCCGGAAAACAATCTTGGCTACGTCTTCGGCACGTCATCCTGCACCATGACCTCGACCCACGACCCGGTCTTCGTGCCGGGCGTCTGGGGGCCTTACTTCTCCGCCATGGTGCCCGGCATGTGGCTGAACGAGGGAGGGCAGTCGGCGGCCGGTGCCGCGATCGAGCAGCTTCTCTCCTTCCATCCGGCGGCTGGTGAAGCGGTCGCACTGGCAAAGACACGCGGCCTATCGCTGCCTGTTCTGCTGGCCGAGCTGGCGGCCGAAAAGGCAAAAACGCTGTCCGCCGTGGTGGAACTGGCCGATGGCGTACATGTCGTGCCGGAATTCCTCGGTAATCGTGCGCCCTTCGCCGATCCGCATGCCCGCGCGGCGATCGTCGGCCTCGGCATGGAGCGTGACCTCGACAACCTCGTCTCGCTCTACATCGCCGGCCTCTGCGGCATCGGCTACGGCCTGCGCCAGATCATCGAAACACAGACGGCCGCCGGCGCACCGGTCGACAAGATCGTCATCAGCGGCGGGGCCGGCCAGCTCGATCTCGTGCGCCAGCTTCTCGCCGACGCGACGGGCAAGCCGTTGCTGGCAACGCGCGCCGAAGAACCCGTCCTGCTCGGCGCCGCCATTCTCGGCAGCGTCGCCGGTGGTGCCTTCCCGGATGTCGGCGCGGCGATGGCTGCCCTTTCAAAGACTGATCGGACCTATCACCCGGCGGACGGCGAAACAGCCGCCCGTCACGTCAAGCGATACGATGCCTTCACCCGGCTTCAGGCGTTGAGCCGCGAAATCCGCTAGACGGCGTCGGGTATCGCAGCCGCCTTGCGCTCGGCGTAGATCCGGGCGAGCCAGGCGCAGACCATCAGCTGGATCTGGTGAAACAGCATCAGCGGCAGGACGATCGCGCCGATCGGCTGGCCGGCGAAGATGACGCCTGCCATCGGCACGCCGCTCGCCAGGCTTTTCTTCGAGCCGCAGAAGACGGCGGTGATGCGGTCCTCGCGGTTGAAGCCGAAGAGTTTTGCGCCAAGGCTGGTGATGAGGAGCACGACCACCAGCAGCAGGGCGTCCAGCGCGACGAGCATGGCCAGGTCCTGTGCCTCCAGCTGGTGCCAGACGCCTTCGGTCACCGCATCCGAGAAGGCGAGGTAGACGACCATCAGGATGGAGCCGCGGTCGAAGGGCGTGAGCAGCGACTTGCGCGCGCGCACCCATTTTCCGATGAAAGGCTGCAAGAGCTGGCCGGCCACGAAGGGCAGGAAAAGCTGGAGCATGATCTTCCAGACCATGTCGAACGACACGCCGACATGGCCGCCGGCGGAAAACAGCATGGCGACCAGTGCCGGCGTCAGGAAGATGCCGAGGATGTTGGAGGTCGAGGCTGCGCAGATCGCCGCCGGCACGTTGCCGCCGGCAATCGACGTGAAGGCGATCGACGACTGCACCGTCGAGGGCAGCACACACAGGAAAAGCAGGCCGAGATAGAGCGGCTGCGGGATCAGCCAGGGCGACAGGACGCCGAGGCCGAGGCCGAGCAACGGGAACACCACGAAGGTGGTCGCCAGGATGAAGATCTGCAATCGCCAATGCAGGAAGCCGGCAATCACCACGTCGGTGGAAAGGCGCGCGCCATGCAGAAAGAACAGGCCGGCGATCGCGATATTGGTGGCAATGCCGAACCACGCCGCCGGTTCGCCGGAAATCGGCAGGAGGGAGGCAAGGCCCACGGCTGCGATGAGAAGCAGGGTGAAGGTATCGGGGAGCAGGCTTTTCATGGGGGCGGTCCGGAATCCATCAGTCTCGACAGGCTGCCGATCTTTGATATCCTGATTCACAATGCAAGGAATAACAGTTATCGAGGATCGCGATATGCTTGATATGGTGCAGTTGCGCAGCTTCGTGACGGTGGCCCAACTCAAGAGCTTCACGCTCGCCGCCGAGCGGCTGGACCTCGGCCAGTCGACCGTAAGCCAGCATCTGCAACGGCTGGAGCGCAGCCTGCATCGACGGCTCGTCCATCGCGACACGCATACGGTTCGGCTCACCCCCGATGGCGAGGCCCTGCTGCCGCACGCCCGGCAGCTTCTGGCGCTGGAGCGCCAGGCCGTCGCCCAGTTCGAGACCGATACGCCGCGCGGTGTCTTTCGGCTCGGTGTTTCCGAGGACCTGGTGAGCGGGCAACTGCCGGGATTGCTGGAGGACTTCATCGCCGATTATCCCTCCGTCGATCTCCAGCTTTCAGTCGCGCTGTCGAAGTCGCTCGCCGAAATGCAGGATCGCGGCGAGCTTGATCTCGTCATGGCCAAGCGCAGGATCGGCGACAGGCGGGGCGACGGGGTGCTGCGCGAGCCGCTCGTCTGGCTGGCGAGTGACCCCGAGGCGGTGCTCGCCAAACCCGTCCTCCCGCTGATCGTCTTCCCGCCGCCGAGCCTCACCCGGATCCTGCTGATGGAGGCGCTGGAGCGCAGCGGCACGCCATGGCGCATCGTCTGCTCGTGCCACAGCCTCAGCGGGCTGACCGCGGCGGCGCGCGCCGGCATGGGGGTGCTCGTCCAGCCTCGCAGCCTCGCGCCGGCCGGGCTTCGCGAGATCGTCCCGCCCAACCTGCCGGTTCTGGAGGATGTCGAGTTCGTGCTCGTCACCGCGGCTTCGGCCGACCGCGCCACCGTCTCGGCCTTCTCCCGCCGGGTGCGGGAACGGTTCGTCAAAGGGTTTGTCCCGACGTCCAGCCCCGACTGACAATTTCGCCGCACCCCGGCTTGACGGCGCATATCCGTCGGTGATTGGATAAGTGGATACAAAAATACTTTTTGGTCCCATGCCATGTCCGCAGGTTTTTCCAGCCAGCCGAATTCCGCCGCGACAGCGGAGGAGGAGGCCTATCGCCATATTCAGCAGGCGCTTCGTCTCGGCCTCTACAAGGCGGGCGAACGGCTGATCCCCGAGGATATCGCCGCCGAGATCGGCATGAGCCGCATGCCGGTTCGCGAGGCGTTCCGGCGGCTCGCCTCTGATGGTCTCGTGGTGTTGCGCCCCAACCGCGGCTGTATCGTTGCCGGCCTCACGCTCGATGAACTGTACGAGGCCTTCGAGATGCGCTCCGTGCTGGAGGGGCTTGCCGTGCGCCTCGCGGTTCCCCGCATCGACGAGGACGTGCTGGACGAACTCGAACGGTTGCTCGCGCGCATGGAGCGCGCCGGGCAGAGCGGCAGCAGCGACTGGGTCGTGCGCCACCAGGAGTTTCACGGCCGGATCTACGCGCTGAGCGGCCGGCCGAAGCTCATCCACCAGATCTCGGCGCTGCATGTGGTCATCGAGCCCTACATGCGCATCTGGTTCGACTATGTCGACAAGCCGCTTTCTGCCCGGGAGGAGCATGCGGTGTTGATCTCGGCGCTGCGTTCGGGCGATGCGCGCCACGCCGAGCAGGTGATGCAGGAGCATATTCTCGGCACGGCACCCCTGCTGGCCGATTTCGCGACCCCGAGCCGGCGCTGAAACCGGCCGCTGGCGCGGTCAAGTTATACGAAGAAGAGGAACAGCATGCGCAATTTCGAGAAGCCGACACGATCCGTCGCCGTATCCCGCCAGGCGATGGCGGCGACATCGCATCCGTCCGCGACGCTGACGGCGCTGCAGGTCATGGAGGCCGGCGGCAATGCCGTGGACGCGGCCATCGCCGCGTCCGCCGTGCAATGCGCCGTCGAGCCGGGCTCGACCGGCATCGGCGGCGACTGTTTCGTGCTTTTCGCGCCGGAAGGCTCCGACAGGGTCGTCGCCTATAACGGCTCCGGCCGCACGCCGGCGGCGCTGACGCTCGACTGGTTTACCGAGCGCGGCCTGACCGAAGTGCCGCGCCAGTCGCCGGCGGCGGTGACCATTCCCGGCGCGATCGATGCCTGGGTGCAACTCCACGCCGATCATGGCCGACTTCCGTTCGCCGATGTCCTGGCGCCGGCGATCCGCTTTGCCGCGGAAGGCTATGCGATCACGCCGCGGGTGCATCGCGATTGGTCGCTGGAGGAGGAGTTGCTGGCGGCCGATCCCACCGCCGCGCGTATCTTCCTGCCCGCCGGTCGCGCGCCGAAAATCGGCGAGGTCCACCGCCAGCCGGAACTCGCCGAAACGCTGAAGCGGATCGCGGTCGATGGCCGCGACGGCTTCTACACCGGCCCCGTCGCGGAAGACATGGTGTCCTATCTCCGTTCGCTCGGCGGGCTGCACACGATGGAGGATTTTGCGACGGCGCGCGGGGCCTATGTCACGCCGGTCACCACGGACTTTCGCGGATACACGATCCACGAATGCCCGCCGAACGGCCAGGGCATCGTCGCGCTCCTGATCCTCAACATCCTGAGCCGTTTCGAGGCGAATGGCGATCCGCAATCGCCCGACCGGCTGCATATCGAGATCGAGGCGACACGGCTCGCCTATGCCGCACGCGACGTCTGGCTTGCCGATCCGGACAAGGCGGACGTGCCGGTGGAGGAGTTCCTGTCGGACGCGCTTGCCGACCGGCTTGCCGGCATGATCGACCTTCGCCGCGCGCTCACCGACCTGCCGCCCTTCGACATGCCGCTCCATCGCGATACGGTCTACATTTCCGTGGTGGATCGCGACCGCAACGCCGTCAGCTTCATCAACTCGGTCTTCGACAGTTTCGGCACGGGTCTCGTCGCGCCGCGCTCAGGCGTGGTCCTGCACAATCGTGGCCAGAGTTTTTCGCTGAAACCCGGCCATCGGAACGTGGTGGCGCCGCTGAAGCGGCCGCTGCACACGATCATCCCCGGCATGGTCACGCGCGCCGGCAGGGTCGAGATGCCCTTCGGCGTGATGGGCGGCTATTACCAGGCGATGGGCCATGCGCACCTGATTTCGAAGGTGTTCGACTATGGTATGGACTTGCAGGAGGCGATCGACCTGCCGCGCTTGATCCCGAAATCCGACGGCACGCAGGTCGAGGCCGAACATACGCTGCCGGCGGCGACCGCCGACGAGCTCCGTCGGCGCGGCTTCGCAATCGTCCCGGCGGAGGACCCCATCGGCGGCGCGCAGGCGATCCGCATCGATTGGGAGAACGGAACGCTGACCGGCGGGTCCGAATCGCGCAAGGACGGCATCGCGCTCGGCCTTTGATGGGCAACGAGCGCCGGCCGGAAGATTAGCCGGCGCTTGCCACTGTCTCAGGCCTTTAGAAAGACCCTGATCGCGTCCGCGATCTCGTTTGCATGGGTTTCAAGCGCGAAGTGGCCCGTATCGAGGAACTGGATCTGGGCGTTCGGGAGGTCGCGCTTGTAGGCCTCGGCGCCGGGCGGCAGGAAGAAGGGGTCCTTGTCGCCCCAGATCGCCAGAAGTCTGGGTTGATGCTCCCGGAAATAGGCCTGGAAGGCAGGGTAGAGGGCGACGTTGCTCGCATAATCCAGCATCAGGTCGAGCTGGATCTCGTCGGCCTCCGGACGCTGCAAGTAGAAGAGATCGAGGGCGATGCCGTCGGGCGAGACCTGCGCGGGATTGGACACGCCGTGTTCGTATTGCCAGCGAATGGCGTCCTCGCCCAGCATGCCCCGCAGCGCCTCGCGGTTTTCCGGCGTCGGCGCGCGCCAGTAGCGTTCGATCGGGTTCCACCCGTCGCTCAGTCCTTCCGTATAGGCGTTGCCGTTCTGGGTAATGATGGCCGTTATGCGCTCCGGATGGGCCATCGCCAGGCGCAAGCCGGTCGGAGCGCCGTAGTCGAAAACATAGACGGCAAACTTTTCGAGGCCGACGACCTCGGTGAAGCGCCCGATGACCTTGGCGAGATTGTCAAACGTATAGGCGAACTGGTCGCGCGAGGGGAGCGCCGAGCGGCCGAAGCCCGGAAGATCCGGCGCCGCGAGATGGAAATCCTTCGCCAGCAGCGGGATGAGGTCGCGGAACATGTGGCCGGACGTCGGAAAGCCGTGCAACAACAGAAGAGACGGCTTCGCCGGATCGCCGGCTTCGCGATAGAAAATCTCGAAGCCGTCGACATCGACGCTGCGATAGATGGGATGTGTCATGGTTGTGCTCCAGTAGGGTGATTTCGGTGGAGATGAAGCCGGTGCAATTCAGCCGGCCCGGGCTTTCAGTTCGGCATTTTCCGCTTCCAATTGCGCGAGACGATCGCGCAGCGGCTGGACCGCCTTTGCGATCTCGTCTTCGGTAAACCGCGGGACGATGTGCTGCGGGCAGTTCCAGTCGAAGGCTTCGAGCCGGAGACGGAAGATGCGTTCGAGCTTCGCCCGGTACGGGCCATCCGTGACCAGCTCGGTCAACGCCGGCTCCTCGTCGAGCTCCAGCCTTTCGACATGGGCATAGATCTTCAGGCGTGCTCGTCTCGGATAATCCATCAGGAAGAGGCAGGCGCGGTCGTTGGCCTTAAAATTCCCGGTGCTGATGTACTGCCGGTTGCCGCGATAGTCCGCGAAGGCCAGGGTCTGGTCATCGATCACCTTGAGGAAGCCGCGCGGGCCGCCGCGGTGCTGGACATAGGGCCAGCCGGTCTCCGACACGGAGGCGATGTAGACGCTGTCGCGCTCAGCGATGAAGGCTTTTTCGTTTGCGCTGAACCGGTCGAACTCCCGATGCCCGCGAAAGTCCGACCAGATGCCGTCGGCTCCCATTTCGGCCTGCACCGCGCGCACACTCGGCGTCACTGCAATGTCCATAAATCCGTAGCCCATGGTCCCGCTCCGAGGATTGACTTCGATGGCGTCAATTTAGTCATTTCGGTTTTTGGGATAATTGGCTATTTATGGTTATAACCTAACCAGAAAATGGGAATATGGATGGATCGTCTCGGTGCCATGTCCCTGCTGATCGACGTCGTCGATAGCGGCAGCTTTTCGTCAGCGGCAAGGCGGCTGGGCGTGCCGCTGACGACCATCGCCAGGAAGATTTCCGACCTTGAGGCGGCGCTCGGGGCAAAACTCCTGGTCCGCACCACGCGCAAGCTGAGCCTGACCGATGCGGGGGTCACCTACCTTGCGGCCGCCCGGCGGATCATCGATCAGGTAGATGAAGCGGAGCGCGAGGTCTCGGGCGAATTTACCGCGCCCAAAGGCGAGCTCGTCATCACGGCGCCGGTGCAGTTCGGCCAGCTCCATGTCCTGCCGATCGTGGCCGACTTCCTCGATCTGTTTCCGAACATCAACATCCGGTTGCTGCTGCTCGATCGAAACGTCCAGCTCGTGGAAGATCACGTCGACATGGCGGTGCGTATCGGCAGGCTGCCCGACAGTGCGATGATCGCGACGACGGTCGGTTCGATGCGCACGGTCATCTGTGCGAGCCCAGAACTGCTGGCTGTCCACGGCGTGCCGCAAACGGTGGCCGCGTTGCAGGAGATGCCCTGTATCGTCCTCGATGGCCCCGGCTCCTCCGCCAACTGGCGGCTCACCGATCCGCAGACGAAGACAGCCACGCTGGTCGCTATGGCACCGCGCCTTTCGGTCACGACCGTCGAGGCTGCAATCCGCGCAGCACTCCTCCATGTCGGCATTATACGGCTGTTCCACTATCAGGTCGCGGATGCCGTCAAGGCCGGCAGCCTCCGGATCGTTTTCGAGCCGTTCGAGCCGGAGCCGGCGCCGGTGAACGTGGTGCATGTGGCACGCGGCCAGATGCCGCTGAAAATGCGCAGCTTCCTGGATTTCGCCTTGCCGCGGCTGAGGCGCCGCTTGCTGGAATTCCAGGGCGCAAGTGCCGGCTAGTCAGGCTTGCGGCCGCCGTGGAGCATGCAGCCGCCTCTTGCGCGTCACGCCTTTCAGGCGGAACTTGCCGAGATCTTCGAACGTCTCGCTCTCCGGCGCGGAGAGCAGGGCAAACAGGTCGTCGGAGATCAGCAGCGGACGATCGACCTTTCGGGTGGCGGCGACGATGCGGGAGGCTTCGTTGACCGCCGGCCCGATGACGGTGAAATCCAGCCGTTCGTCGCTGCCGATATTGCCGTAGAACACCTCGCCGACATGGAGCCCGACATGGACGGTCGTGGTGGCGAGCCCGGCGGCCTGCCGTGTCGCGTTGAGCGCGTCTATGCGCTCTGCGAGGTCGTGCCAGGCCTTGAGGCTCGCGGCTGCGGCTTCCTGCGGATCGGCGTGATTGAAGATGGCCAGCGTACCGTCGCCGATCAATTTGAGGACATCACCGCCGGCCCCGTGCACGGCGGAGATGACCGCCTCGGCATAGTCGCCCAGCATGGCGATGAGTTCGTTGCCGGGCACGCTTTCCGACAGCGATGTGTAATTCCGCATGTCCGAGAACCAGAGCACGGCGTGGAT
Source organism: Shinella sp. BE166 (assembly GCF_051201095.1). NCBI lineage: Bacteria > Pseudomonadati > Pseudomonadota > Alphaproteobacteria > Hyphomicrobiales > Rhizobiaceae > Shinella > Shinella sp. BE166. The sequence continues at coordinate 301,640 of NZ_JBPEHL010000001.1, forward strand.
GCTATCGACCTTGCCCCGCTCGATGCGTCCCGTGAGCACGCGCCTCGCCGCATCGCGCCCCAGGTAAACTTCGGCAAGCGAGCCGGTGATCTGGCGAAGTGCTGTGGATTTCACGGCAAGCACCAAAGCCGGCACAACGCGCCGCAGACATGCGAGATTTTCTTCGCTGAAGCCGTCTGGCCGTTTTGTCGACCATCGCGAAAACAGGCCGTCGATCTCACCGATCGAGGCCGTGGTTCCCAGCCTGTGCAGCTGGACGAAATAGTCTGTGTGGCCTGCCTCGCGCATGTCGTCCAGCACGGGGAACGTATAGTTCCCGTAGTTGGAGAGCAGCACGCGCACTTCATCGAGCCCGTTTTCCAGGAGATGATGGAAGGGGCTGTCGAGCCATTGCTGTTCGTAGCGTGTCGCCTCCAGCCGCAGAAAATCCCGCCGCCCGGCATTAGCCTCTTCCTTGATATCCCAGAAATAACCCTGGGATTCGAGAACGGGATGGAGCGTATCGATGAAAATCACTGCCTGTTCGAGCTCGATGCCTAGCAAACGGAGGCGGCGGCAGAAGCCCGCGAGCAGCTCGGCCGGGTCCGTCCCGTCCAGCCCCTGCTGCACGAGCCAGTCCACGATGTTGCCGATCTCTTGCTGATCCAAGGAAACACTCCGAAGGTGAGAGCCAGGCGCGAAGCGCCCGTCAAGCAAGATCGATAAAGGCGCGCGGCGCCGCAGGCAATCGCCTGAGGCGCCGATTGTAAAGATAGAGCCTTTGCTGCTCGAACCTAGCTTTCTTCGAATTCGACGAGCGCGCCGTGAAAATCCTTCGGATGAGCGAAGAGCACGGGCTTGCCGTGAGCGCCGATCTTGGGCGTGCCGTCACCGAGGATGCGTGCGCCGGTGGCGCGGACGGCCTCGGCTGCGGCGCCGATATCCGCCACCTCGAAGCAGAGGTGATGGATGCCGCCGGCCGGGTTCTTCTCCAGGAAACCGGCGATCGGCGAGGCCTCACCCAGAGGATGGAGCAATTCGATCTTGGTGTTGGGCAGCTCCACGAAGACGATGGTGACGCCATGCTCGGGCAGGTCCTGGGGCGGGGAGACCTTCGCCCCCAGCTGGGCATAGCGGTCGGTGGCGGCCGCAAGGTCCGGGACGGCGATGGCGACGTGGTTGAGCGGTCCGAGCATGGCTCTCTCCTATTGGTTCCGGATGCGGCCCTCGACGAGGTCGAGCACGGCATTGGCGGCGTCGAGCACGTTGGTGCCGGGGCCGAACACGGCCGATACACCATGCTCTAGCAGGAAGTCATAGTCCTGGCGCGGAATGACACCGCCGACGACCACGACGACGTTCTGCGCCCCGCGTTCGCGCAACGCCGCGACCAGCGCCGGCGCAAGTGTCTTGTGTCCGGCGGCAAGCGAGGACATGCCGACGACCTGCACCTTCGCGCCGACGGCAAGGTCGGCCGCCTCCTCCGGCGTCTGGAAGAGCGGCCCCATCAGCACATCGAAGCCAAGGTCGCCGAAGGCCGAGGCGATCACCTTCGCCCCACGGTCATGCCCGTCCTGGCCGAGTTTCGCCACCATGATCTTCGGCCTGGCGCCGTGCGCGGCAATACGCCCGGCAAGCGTCCTGTATTCGGGGTCGTCGCCATAGGCGGGACCGTAGATGTCGCCGACCACGTCGGGCACGGCGGCGTGGTCGCCGAAGGCGCGGCGCATGGCATCGGAAATCTCGCCCACCGTTGCGCGCGCCCGCGCCGCGGCGACGGCCGCTTCCAGAAGGTTGCCTTCACCAGTTTTCGCGGCCTTTTCCAGCGCCCCGAGCGCTGCGGCCACCGCTGCGCCGTCGCGCCGGCGGCGGATGTCTTCCAGCCGCTTGATCTGCGAGGCGCGCACGGCGCTGTTGTCGATTTCGAGGATGTCGATCGGCTGTTCGTCCTCCAGCCGGTATTTGTTGACGCCGACGATCACCTCGTCGCCCCGGTCCACGGCGGCCTGCCGGCGGGTCGCGGCCTCCTCGATCAGGCGTTTCGGCAGGCCCTCGATCACGGCCTTCGTCATGCCGCCCATCGCCTCCACCTCTTCGATCAGCGCCCAGGCCTTTTCGGCAAGCTCGTGGGTGAGGCTTTCGACATAGTAGGAGCCGGCCAGCGGATCGACCACCCTGGTCACGCCCGTCTCGTGCTGAAGGATGAGCTGTGTGTTGCGAGCGATGCGGGCGGAAAACTCCGTCGGCAGCGCAATCGCCTCGTCGAAGGAATTGGTGTGCAGCGACTGCGTGCCGCCGAGCACGGCCGACATCGCCTCGAAGGCGGTGCGCACGATGTTGTTGTAGGGATCCTGCTCCTGCAGCGAGACGCCGGAGGTCTGGCAATGGGTGCGCAGCATGCGCGAGGACGCCTTCTTCGGCTGGAACTCGTCCATCACGCGGTCCCAGAGCAGGCGGGCGGCGCGCAGCTTGGCCGCCTCCATGAAGAAGTTCATGCCGATGGCGAAGAAGAAGGAGAGGCGGCCGGCGAAATCGTCGACGGAGAGACCCTTGGCGATGGCGGCGCGCACATATTCGCGCCCGTCGGCGATGGTGAAGGCGAGCTCCTGCACCAGCGTCGCGCCCGCCTCCTGCATATGATAGCCGGAGATCGAGATGGAGTTGAACTTCGGCATCTCGCGCGCCGTATAGTCGATGATGTCGGCGATGATCCGCATCGAGGGCTGCGGCGGGTAGATGTAGGTGTTGCGGACCATGAACTCCTTGAGAATGTCGTTCTGGATGGTGCCGGACAGGTTTTCGCGCGCGACGCCCTGTTCTTCGCCGGCGACGATGAAGCTCGCGAGGATCGGGATCACCGCGCCATTCATCGTCATGGAAACGGAGATCTTCTCCAGCGGAATATTGCCGAAGAGGATCTTCATGTCCTCCACGCTGTCGATGGCGACGCCCGCCTTGCCGACATCGCCGACGACGCGCGGGTGATCGCTGTCATAGCCGCGGTGGGTGGCAAGGTCGAAGGCGACGGAGACGCCCTGCTGGCCGGCGGCAAGTGCCTTGCGGTAGAAGGCGTTCGAGGCCTCAGCCGTCGAGAAGCCGGCATATTGCCGGATCGTCCAAGGCCGGCCGGCATACATGGTGGCGCGCGGGCCGCGCACGAAGGGCGCAAAACCTGGCACGGAAGCGAGATGGCCGGTGCCGGCGAGGTCGTCCTGCGTATAGACGGGCTTGACCGCAATGCCCTCGGGCGTCTGCCAGGTCAGCGTATCGGGCGAGGCGCGCAGTTCCTTTTCCGCCAGCGCTTCCCAGTCCGCAAAAGTCTTGCCGGCCATCATTCGAACTCCAGGATCGTTTCGTCCACGGCAAGGCTTTGCCCGATCGTGACGGCGATGCGCCTGACCGTGCCGCGGCGCTCGGCCTTCATCGCGTTTTCCATCTTCATCGCCTCGATGGTGGCGAGCGTTTGTCCGGTCTCGACTGTTTCGCCTTCCGCGACGAGAAGCATGGTTATGACGCCGGGCATCGGGCAGAGCAACAGCTTCGACGTATCGGGCGGCAGTTTCTGCGGCATCAGCCGGGCGAGTGCGGCCACGCGTGGCTCACGCACATGGGCCTTCACATCCATACCGCGCCAGCGCAGGCGGATCGCCGAACCGACGAGGTCCACCTTCACGCCCATGCGCGTGCCGGCAACAGTAAAGATCGCGTGGCGGCGGCCGGGCGTCCAGTTGCCCGCAACGTCCAGCGTCTCGCCGTCGTCGAAATGCACGGCAAGACCGTCCTGGCCGATTTCCAGCGTCAGCGCATGCTCGCTGCCGGCAAGGCTTGCGACCCATTGCCGGCCGACGATGCGGCGATGGTTGCCGATCGTGCCGGAGATTTTCGCGGCGCGTTCCTGCAAGGCCTGCTGGACGAAGCCGGCGACGGCGGCAAGCTGGCGGGCAGCCGAGTCGTCCGGCGCGACGCCGTGGAAACCATCCGGGAATTCTTCGGCGATGAAGGCGGTGGTGAGCCTGCCGTCGCGAAAACGTTCGTTGCCCATCACGGCGGAGAGGAAGGGCAGGTTGTGGCCGATGCCTTCCACCTCGAAATCGTCAAGCGCGCGCGCCATGGCGTCGATGGCGGAAAGCCGGTCCGGCGCCCAGGTGCAGAGTTTTGCGACCATCGGATCGTAGTACATCGAGATCTCGCCGCCCTCGAAGACGCCGGTGTCGTTGCGCACGACGATGCCATCCGCCTGCCGGCCTTCCATCGGAGGGCGGTAGCGGGTGAGGCGGCCGATCGACGGCAGAAAATTGCGGTAGGGGTCTTCGGCATAGAGGCGGCTTTCTATGGCCCAGCCGTTCAGTTTGACGTCCTCCTGCCCGAAGCTCAGCTTTTCTCCCGCGGCGACGCGGATCATCTGCTCCACGAGGTCGATGCCGGTGATGAGTTCCGTCACCGGATGCTCCACCTGCAGGCGCGTGTTCATTTCGAGGAAGTAGAAATTGCGCGCGCCGTCGACGATGAATTCCACCGTGCCGGCGGAGTGGTAGCCGACGGCCTTCGCCAGCGCCACGGCCTGTTCCCCCATCGCCTTGCGTGTCGCCGGATCGAGGAAGGGCGAGGGGGCTTCTTCGACGACCTTCTGGTTGCGCCGCTGGATGGAGCATTCGCGCTCGCCGAGATAGAGCGTGGTGCCATGTTTGTCGCCGAGCACCTGGATCTCGATATGGCGGGGTTGCGTCACGAACTTCTCGATGAAGATGCGGTCGTCGCCGAACGCGCTCTTCGCCTCGTTTTTGGAAGACTGGAAACCTTCGCGCGCCTCGGCATCGTTCCAGGCAATGCGCATGCCCTTGCCGCCACCACCGGCAGACGCCTTGATCATCACCGGGTAGCCGATGCGAGAGGCGATCGTTACTGCCTCGTCGGCATTCTCGATCAGCCCCATATGGCCGGGTACGGTGGAAACGCCCGCTTCAGCGGCGAGTTTCTTGGAGGTGATCTTGTCACCCATCGCCTGGATCGCGCCGACCGGCGGGCCGATGAAGGCGACGCCCTCCTTTTCCAGCGCCTCGGCAAAAGCCGCGTTTTCCGAGAGAAAACCGTAGCCCGGATGCACCGCGTCCGCGCCGGTCTTGCGGATGGCCTCGATGATCCTGTCGATGACGATATAGGACTGGGAAGACGGCGCGGGGCCGATATGCACCGCCTCGTCGGCCATCGTGACATGCAGCGCCCCCCGGTCGGCGTCGGAATAGACGGCGACGGTGGCGATGCCGAGTTTTCGCGCGGTCTTGATGACCCGGCAGGCGATTTCACCGCGATTGGCGATCAGGATTTTCTTGAACATTTTTAAGCCTTTGTCGCGTCTCTCTCAGAGCGGAATCGTGTCGTGCTTCTTCCAGCGCGTTTCCACCTGCTTGCCCCGCAGGGAGGCGAAGGCGCGGGCGATGCGGCGGCGCGAGGAATGCGGCATGATCACCTCGTCGATGAAGCCGCGCTCGGCGGCGACGAAGGGATTGGCGAAGCGTTCCTCATATTCCTTCGTGCGGGTGGCGATCTTTTCCGGGTCGGAAAGCTCCGAGCGGTAGAGGATTTCGGCAGCGCCCTTGGCGCCCATCACCGCGATCTCGGCGGTCGGCCAGGCATAGTTCACGTCCGCGCCGATATGCTTGGAGGCCATCACGTCATAGGCGCCGCCATAGGCTTTTCGCGTGATCAGCGTCACCATCGGCACGGTGGCCTGGCTATAGGCGAAGAGCAGTTTCGCGCCGTGTTTGATGACGCCGCCATATTCCTGGGCGGTGCCCGGCAGGAAACCCGGCACGTCGACGAGGGTCAGGATCGGGATGTTGAAGGCATCGCAGAAGCGCACGAAACGGGCGGCCTTGCGCGAGGAATCGATATCGAGGCAGCCGGCCAGCACCATCGGCTGGTTGGCGACGACGCCGACGGTCTCGCCCTCGATGCGCACGAAGCCGGTGATGATATTCCTGGCGAAAGCCTCCTGGATCTCGAAGAAGTCGCCTTCATCGGCGACCGCCGTGATCAGTTCCTTCATGTCGTAGGGCTTGTTGGAGCTGTCGGGGACCAGCGTATCGAGCCGCGCCTCCAGCCGCGCCGGGTCGTCGTGGAACGGGCGCAGCGGCGGCTTCTGGCGGTTGTTGAGCGGCAGGAAATCGAACAGGGCGCGGACCTGCTCCAGCACCTCGATGTCGTTTTCATAAGCGCCGTCGGCGACGGAGGATTTTTGCGTGTGGGTGCGCGCGCCGCCCAGCTCCTCCGCGGTGACGATCTCGTTGGTGACGGTTTTCACCACATCCGGACCGGTGACGAACATGTAGGATGAATCGCGTACCATGAAGATGAAGTCGGTCATGGCCGGCGAATAGACCGCGCCGCCCGCGCACGGCCCCATGATGACGGAGATCTGCGGGATGACGCCCGATGCCTCGACATTGCGCTTGAAGACATCCGCATAGCCGGCAAGCGAATCCACACCCTCCTGGATGCGCGCACCGCCCGAATCGTTGAGCCCGATCACCGGCGCGCCGTTGCGCACCGCCATGTCCATGATCTTGCAGATTTTCTGCGCATGGGTTTCCGACAGCGAGCCGCCAAGCACTGTAAAGTCTTGGCTGAACACATAGACCTGCCGGCCGTTGATCGTGCCCCAGCCGGTGACGACGCCGTCGCCGGCCACCTTCTGCTCGGCCATGCCGAATTCCACCGCGCGGTGGGTGACGTACATGTCGTATTCCTCGAAGGAACCCTCATCGAGCAGCACGTCCAGGCGCTCGCGCGCCGTCAGCTTGCCCTTGGCGTGCTGGGCATCGATACGGCGCTGGCCGCCGCCGAGCCGCGCCGCCTGCCGGCGGGCTTCGAGTTGGTCGAGAATTGCGTGCATCGGTCCGTCCATCGCAGGGTCAACCCGATCCTGCTTACGGCCGATGCCGGCAGAAATGAACGCTTGATCGGGTGCACATGTAAGCGTTACACATTTTGCAAAGTAAATTTGCAAAGTTGCAAACATGGCTGCGAACAAACTCTATATCGGCCGCAAGGTGCGGGACCTGCGCCAGGCGAACCGCGCGACCCAGGCGCAATTCGCCGAGCGCCTCGGCATTTCCGTCTCCTACCTCAACCAGATCGAGAACAACCAGCGTCCCGTTTCGGCCGGCGTGCTGGTGGCGCTCGCGGAAAAATTCCGCATCGACCTCGCCGAACTCTCCGGCGGGGAGGGCGACCGGCTGGTTTCGGCCTTGTCAGAGACGCTGACAGACACGCTTTTCGATGGCTACACGCCGAGCCTGCAGGAGCTGAAGCTCGTCACCCAGAATGCACCCGGCTTCGCCCACGCTCTCATCGCGGCGCACCGGGCCTACCGCCACAATTCCGAACAGCTCGCCAGCATCAACGACACGCTGGGCCGCAGCCTCGCCTCCCTCGAAGCGACGCCTTACGAGGAGGTGCGCGACTTCTTCCACTTCGTCGACAACTATATCGGCGATCTGGATCTGCTTGCAGAAGCGCTGGCGGCGGAGATCGGCATCGGCGATACGGATCCGGGGCCGGTCCTCTCCGGCTATCTCGAACGGCACTATGGCGTGAGGATCGCGCGCGCAACGCAGAACGATGATCTCGTGCGCGCCTACGATCCCGAAGCGCGCCTGCTCACGCTCAATCCCTACCTGCCCGCGCCGACCCGCCATTTCCAGATCGCCCTCCAGATCGCGCAGCTTCATGCGGAGACGGTCGTCGATAGCGTCGCGGCCGGCGCCGGCTTCCGCACGACGGAAGCTTATGAGATCTGTCGCATCGGCCTGCACAATTATTTCGCCGGTGCATTGCTCCTTCCCTATCGCAGGTTCATGGCGGCGGCGCGCGAGGTGCGGCATGATCTCGACCTGCTCGCCGCCCGCTTCGGAGCGAGCCTCGAACAGGTCTGCCATCGCCTGTCGACGCTTCAGCGGCCCGGCCAGAAAGGCGTTCCGATCTTCTTCGCTCGCATCGACCGGGCGGGCAACATCACCAAGCGCCACAGCGCGACCCGCCTCCAATTCGCCCGCTTCGGCGCGGCCTGTCCGCTGTGGAACGCGCACCAGGCCTTCGAAAGCCCCGGCCGCATCACCCGCCAGCTCGCCGAGACGCCGGATGGCGTGCGCTATCTCTGTCTGTCCATGCAGGTCTCGCGCGGCGGGCGCGGATTCCGCCAGCCGCAGCAGCACTATGCGCTGGCGCTCGGCTGCGAGGTCTCCTACGCGGAAAACTTCGTCTATGCCGATGACATGGACCTCACCAATGCGAGCGCCTACGACCCGATCGGCATTTCCTGCCGCATCTGCGAGCGCACCCAATGCGCCAGCCGCGCCGTGCCACCCCTCAAGGGCCGCCTGGTCATCGAGCACAATACGCGCCGCACGATCCCCTATTCGATCCGCCCGGTGGGGGATGCGCCGCAGTCCTGACGGTGCTAATGGGCATCGCCGACATGGATTTCAGGCCGACATGGAAACTTCGCTTTATCTCCCGATCAAAACCTTTCTTGAGCGCGCCGGTTATACGGTCAAGGGCGAAATCGGAGGCTGCGATCTCGTCGGATTGAGCGAGGGCGATCCGACCGTGGTGGTCATCGGCGAATTGAAGCTCGTCTTCAATCTTGAACTAATCCTTCAGGCCGTCGACCGCGCCGCGGTGGCCGACGAGGTGTGGATTGCTGCCCGCATTTCCGCCAAGGGCAGGGGGCGGGAGAGCGACAGGCGGTATCGCGACCTCTGCCGCCGGCTCGGATTTGGCATGCTGGGCGTGTCGGATGCCGGCGAGGTCAGCATCATCGTGAGCTCGGTATCCCCCATGCCCCGCAGCAACCCGAAGCGCCGCACCCGGCTGGTCAAGGAGCACCGCAAGCGCGCGGGCGACCCGGCGCTCGGCGGCTCGACGAAGGTGCCGATCATGACGGCCTACCGCCAGCAGGCGCTCGCCTGCGCCGCCGCCATGGCCGATGGCCCGCAACGGCCGCGCGACCTCAAGCCGATCGTGCCCACCGCCGGCCAGATTCTGCTCAAAAAATACTATGGCTGGTTCGAGAAGGTCGACAAGGGCGTCTACAGGCTCAGCGATGCCGGCGCGCTGGCTGTGGAGAATTCAAGGCGGACGACCGAGAGCGCGAAATAGGGGGCCACCGGCCTTACGCGCGCTGGACAGACAGCAATAACATGACTATCACGCTCATGATATTTTCGTCGCCGCGAGCGAGCCGGCGCCCTATCAGAGGAGTGGTCCATGTCCCGCAGTTCCAAGACGTTTTCCGCACTGGCCTTGTCCCTGGCGCTTCTCCTGCCGGCGACCGTGCATGCTGAAAGCTCGTTCGTCGATCACCGCGGGAAGACGATCACCTTTGCAAAGCCGCCGGAACGGGTCGTCACGATCGTCCGCTCCGCGCCGATCATCTATCGCGCGGTCGATGCGAAGGCGGACAGCATTGCCGGCATGAACAAGGATTCACTGGTGCGCTATTTCACCAAGGGCATCTATGCCGAGATGCTGCCGGAAATGGCCAAGATCAATGCCAGCGCCGCCCAGGATGGTTTTGTGCCGAATGTCGAGGCGATCCTCGCGCAGAAGCCGGATGCGGTCATCCAGTGGACCCATGACGAGAAGATCATCGAGCCGCTGGAACGCGTCGGCCTCACCGTGGTCGGGTGGCAGTGCTGCACGGAGCAGGACCGCCTCGATTACCTCACGCTCACCGGCTACATGACCGGCCGCAACGACCGCGCACAGGCGATCCTGAAGGCGCAGGCCGACACATTGAAGACGCTCGACGGCAAGGTCGCCAAGCTCGATGCGGCCGCCCTTCCGACCGTCCTGCATATCGACAAGGTGGCCGACCAGATCCAGGTCATCGCCAACGGCTCGCAGAACCTCGCGCTGAGCGGCGTGAGCAATCCGGCTGCCGACAATACCGGCGAATGGTGGCGCACCATCGATTTCGAGCAACTGCTCGTCTGGAACCCCGACATCATCATCATCCCGGCCTATGCCGACGACCTTAACCCCAAAGATTTCTTCGACAATCCGGTTCTTGCGAGCCTCAAGGCGGTCAAGGAAAAGCGGGTCTACAAGCAGCCGGTCTTCGCCCGCACGCCGGATGCGCCGGAAATCTTCCTGACCTCGGAATGGCTTGCCGCCATCGCGCATGGCGCCGACTTCGCGCCGGATTTCAAGAAGCAGATCGCCGGCATCTACGAGTTGCTCTATGGCGCCAAGCTGACGGACGATCAGGTAAAGGCGATCCTCGAATCCGAAAGCAACGCCGCGGCGAACAAATATGCCGAACTCTTCGGCTGAGGCGCCGGCCGGCAAGGTGAGAACCGGCTGGCTTGGCCGGAAACTGGCTACAGTTTCCATCCTCCCCATGCTGATCGCCCTGCTGGTTGCCGTCGTGCTCTATTCGGTGACGATCGGGCGCTACGACCTGTCGGTGCGCGACGTCACCTATATCCTCATCGACAACGTCCATCCGCTGGTCGTTCCCTATTGGGATCCGGTGCATGAGGTGGTGGTCGAGCAGGTCCGCCTGCCGCGCATCATGGCAGCCGTCATCATCGGTTTCGGCTTGTCCGTTTCGGGTGCTGCCCTCCAAGGGCTTTTTCGCAATCCGCTGGTCGATCCCGGCATCATCGGCGTCACCTCGGGCGCCGGCTTCGGCGGCACGCTGGCGATACTCATCGGGTGGCAGGGGTATCTCCTGCTGGCCATGGCCTTCCTCTTCGGCATCGGCAGCGCCTTTCTCGTTAAGCTGCTGTCGACGGTGCGGGGCCGTACCAGCATGCTGACGCTGGTTCTGGCGGGCGTCGTCATCTCGGCCTTCTTTTCGGCGGCGATTTCGATTGCCAAGCTGCTGGCGGATCCCTTCCAGAAACTGCCCGCCATCACCTATTGGCTGATGGGCAGCATCGCCTCCAGCAACTATCTGGACGTGCTGCTGGTCGCCGCGGCGGTGGTGCCGTCCGCCATCGCGATCTACCTGCTGCGCTTCCAGATCAATATCATGTCGCTTGGCGAGGAAAAGGCGCGCGCGCTTGGCACGAGGGTCGTGCTGGTGCAATGGATCATCCTGGTCGCGTCCGCGCTCATCTCGGCCGGCGTGGTCGCGACGTCCGGCATTATCGGCTGGGTCGGTCTCGTCATTCCGCATGTCGCCCGCGCACTCGTCGGGGCCGATCACCAGCGGCTGCTGCCGGTCTCCGGCGTGCTCGGCGCGATCTACCTGCTGATGGTCGACAACCTGGCGCGCACGGTGACGACCGCCGAAATCCCGCTCGGCATCATCACCGCGCTGATCGGCGTTCCGGTCTTTGCGGTGATCCTGCGCCGGTTGCATGCCAAGGGAGGCTGGTCGAGTGATTGAGGCAAGCGACCTCACCGTCGAGCGCGGTGGCCGGATCATCCTGCGGGACTACAGCCTCCGCCTGGAGCGCGGCCGGACGCTGGCCGTGCTCGGCGCCAACGGCGTCGGCAAGACCACGCTCATCAACACGCTGATCGGCCTGATAAAACCGAGATCCGGACGGCTTTCGATCGGCGGGCAGGTGGGCTTCGTGCCGCAGCTCTTCGAAGTGCCGTTCTCCTATTCCGCCCTCGATATCGCTCTCATGGGAAGGGCGCGCCATCTCGGCCTGTTCGGCGCGCCCGGCAAGCGGGATTACGAGATCGTCCGGCACTATTTCCACATGCTCGGCATCGAGGATTTCGAGCCGCAGACCTTCAATTCGCTAAGCGGCGGCCAGCGCCAGTTGGTGATGATCGCCCAGGCACTCGCCTCGGAATGCGAGCTGCTGGTGCTTGACGAACCGTGTGCCGCGCTCGACTACAAGAACCAGGACAAGGTCCTGAGCCTGCTCGAGCATCTGCGGGACAGCCACGCCATGACGATCGTCTTTTCCACCCATATGCCGCAGCATGCGGTGGAGATCGCCAGCGACGTGCTGCTGATGACCAGCGGCAGCAGCTATGTCTGTGGGCCGACGGCGGATGCGCTCAATGCCGAAAACCTGACGGCGCTCTATGATCTGCCGATCGCGCGGGCGGATTTTTCCGGGCTTACCAAACATACCTACGCACCGGTGTTCCGCCATGAGGGAGTGGTGATCGATGGCTGAAGCAACCGGCAAACGCATTGCGTATATCCACTGGGGCAACAGCTGGCAGCTCAGGAGCTTCCAGGACTTTCGTCACCATCTCGACGATCTCATCTACATCCACGAGCTGCCGAAGGTCGATCTTTCGTTCTATGCGGCGGTGGTCATGCCGGATGCGATGGATGCGGCCGCAGCGCTCCCCCATGCGCAGCAGTTGAACGGTTATCTCTACGGCGGCGGGTTTCTTGTCGTGTGCCTCCAGGGCCATGCCGACTGGCTCGACATTCCGGGGCTGGAATGGACGCCCGGCAACTGCCGCGACTGGCTGTGGTGGACGAAAGGCGAAAAGCTGGAGGTCAAGTTCTCCGAGCCGCACCACCCCATCACCGAAAGCATGCCGCTCTCGCATATGAGCTGGCACTGGGGCGGCTCCTACAATGTTCCGGAGGGCGCGCGCTCGATACTGGAGATCAACGATGGACGCGGCAGCCTGTTCCTCGACTTTCCATCGCTGCCGGGCGGCGGGCGCCTGCTGCTGACGACGCTCGACCCGCACTCGCACAACGGCCAGCGCTTCATGCCGGCGACGACGCGTTTCTTGCAGTCCTTCTATCCCTGGCTGAACCGCGAGCTCGGCATCGAGCGGCCCCAGCGCAACCGGTTCACCTATCTGCAATGCTCGCATGTGCCATCGGAATGGCATCCGCAATGGATCGAGGAGAGCCTCGGGCAGGCGGGTTTCGAGACCCAATTCAGCCCCCTCTACCAGCTCGGCCCCGAATTGCTCGGGGCGACAGACTCGCTCTACCTTCCCAGCAGCCATGACGAGTTCTTCCTGAAGAGCCGGGCCGAAGACTTGCTGGCATTTCTGGAGCGCGGCGGAAACCTGATCCTCTGCGCGGAGCCGTGCCAGCCGTGGCTGCCGTTCATGGCGCCGTTCCATGCCGTCCCGCCGCGTCCCTTCACCAATATCAAGGTGCGCCCGCGCGACGATCGCTTCGGCATCTTCTCGGACCTCGGAGAAGGGTTCGACGGGTGGCAGGGCGTTTTCGGCCAATATGCCCGCGGCTGGACCGACCCGCCGCCCGGAGCTATCTGGCTGACCGACATCGGCCCCGTGCACGACCCGAAACCGGCGGACTGGATCTGGCAATATCCGTCGGTAACGGGCCGGGGCGGCTATGTCTTCATGCACAATGGCGACAACATGACCCGCTATCCCGATCACGGTCCGAAAAAGGAAGCGCTGGTCGCCAATATCGCCGTTGCGCTTCGAAAGCTGTCCATGGGCGAACTGTTGTTCTAGCGGAAACCGCTATTCCAGCATGACGATGGCTTCGACCTCGAAGAGCATGGGGTCGATGGCAAGCTTGGGCACGGGAACAAGCGTCTGCGCCGGCAGCGTGTCCCCGAATATCTCCTTGACGTTCTTGGTCAGCACCTCAAGCTTGGACATGTCGTGGTCGACCACGAAAATCGTGAGCTTGGCGACCTGGTCCGGCCTGGCGCCGAGCCCATCGAGGGCGGCGCGCAAATTGGCGTAGGCCTGCTTCACCTGAACGGCGAAGTCGGGCGACAAGCCTCCCGTGGCGTCCTGTCCGCCCTGTCCGGAAATGTAGGCCATCCGCGCATTGCTCGGCACGATCACCGCGGCGCTGTAGCCGTTCGGCGTCGGGTCGTAGAGGTTTTGCGGATTGACGATCGTCAGCTTGAGATTGTTCGCTTTCGTCACAGTGGAAACTCCCGTGGTCATGATGATGAGCCCTCCGATAAGCAGGTGCTGGATTGCGCGTGACATGGTTTCTCTCGGCTCCGGGACGGCTAGCGATGTGTCCTCGCGGCCGCAGGGTTGAACTTCGACGTGCCGTTCATATGTTGACTCGTACGATGTACGATTTCATTGCATCGTACATCGTACGAGTCAACCGGTCAGGATCGACATTCGCCGCGTCGTCGGGTTAAGTCGGCGCTCTGATCAGCAAGGAAGACGGATGGCAGCCAAATCCAGCAAACGATCTCAACGGACGGGTGCGTCCGCGCCCGAACCGCGCGGAGAACCGCCGCTCTCCCTGGACCGGATCGTGGCGACCGCGGTGGAACTGCTGGATGCCGAAGGGCTCGACGGCTTGAAGATGCGCCGGCTCGCCGATCGCCTCGGCTCGGGCGTGATGAGCCTCTATTGGCACGTCGACAACAAGGAGGATGTCTTCGACCTGGCGCTCGACTCCGTGCTCGAATATCGCGGAACGGTCGGATCGGAAGACTGGCGCGCAGACGTCCTTCACATGCTCGAAGACTGGCGCGCCAGCATGTTGCGCCACCCCTGGTCGGCATCGCTGTTGCCGCGCCGCGCACTCGGGCCGAACATCCTCGCCCGCCTGGAACTGCTGAGCAAGACGCTCTCCGGAGCCGGTGTGGCGGACGCGGATCTGAACGTCGCGATATGGTCGCTCTGGAACTATGTGATGGGCGCCACTATCACCCTATCGAGTTTCGATTTGGATGCAGACAGGGCGAGCGGCAAGCAGCGCGTTGAGCATCACTACCCGACGATCGAGCGCTCGGGCCTGCTGTTGGACGACGACTGGGACGGCGTTTTCCGCAAGGGACTCGATTTCCTGCTCGACGGCCTCGCGCCGAGATAGCCTCGCCTAGCGGGCGACGGATCGCGCGACGTCGATAAGCTCCCTGACGAGCGGGTTGGCCGGATGTTTGTAGCCGATGGCGATAACGCATTCGTCCATGTTGGTGATGGTGCGGAAGGCGACGCCGGGGCGGGCGTAGAAGCGGGCGGTGCTTTCCGCCGTGATGCTGATGCCCTTGCGCATGGCGACCGCCTGCAACTCGGAATCCACCGTCGCCGCTTCGAAGACGACGCGGGCCTCGCGGCCGTTGCGGTACTGGCCGGCCAGCCAGTAGTCGCGCCAGATGCCTGAGCCTGGAGCCGCGATGAAGGGCTCGTCGAGCAGCTGCTCCACCTCGACGGTCTCCTGCAGGCTGAGCGGATGGCCATCGGGCAGGCAGGCGACGCACCGTTCCCGCGCGATCTCGACGATGTTGATATTGGTCGTGTCGACCGGCGGGCGAAAGATGCCGCAATCCACGCTGCCGGTGGCAAGGCCCGCATCCGGATTGTTGAAGTCGTATTCGATGAATTCCAGCGTGGCATTGGGAAAACGGCGCTCGAATTCCTGGGTGATCTTCGGGATGAATTCCACAGCCGTGCCAATAAGATAGCCGACCCGCAGGGAATTGTGCACGGAGAGCTGGAGCGACTTCACATCCCGGTAAAAACTTTCCATCGCCCGGTTGAGCTTCTGGGCATATTCGCAGAGCGCCTCGCCATCTTTCGTTAGGGTGACGCTGCGCGTCGTGCGCTGGAAGATTTCGAAGCCCAGCGTCTCCTCGAGCTGGCTGATGGTTTGGGACAGCGCCGGCTGCGAGACCGCGAGCTTTTCGGCGGCGCGCGCAAAGCTCCTCTCGCCCGCGACGGCAAGCAGGCAGCGGACGTGCCGAAGCTGGATATTCATAAGCGCCATGAATTAATCCTTTCGCTAATCGTCCTTGTTGTCAACGCGCTTTCATGGGGTAATCGCGCTCATCGAAGGTGAGAGGAAACATCCCATGAATGTCGCACAAACCGCTGTAAAATCGGACGAATATCGGATCGAGGAGGGGAAGCGCTCGCTGATCCACGATCCGGTCGAAGGGGACAACACCAAGATCATGCTCGTTCGGGCACGCGGCTCCCATGTCTGGGACGACAAGGGCAATCGTTACCTCGATTGCACTTCGCAGGCCTGGTCGAACAATCTCGGCGCCAACGATCCCCGTGTCGTCGAAGCGGCGATCGCCCAGCTCCGGGAAATCACCCATGCACGGCCGAACTTCAACACCAAACCGCTGCTGACGCTGACGTCCAAGCTGCGCGAGATCTCGCCCGGCGACCTCAACCGCATCGGCTATGCGCTGCACGGCAGCCTCGCGGTCGAAATGGCGATGAAGCTCGCCTTCAAGAACCGCCCCGGCGCCCAGAACCTCATCGTCCTGCAGGATGCCTATCACGGCCGCTCGATCACCACGATGGCGGCAAGCTGGCCGCATCCGAACAATCCCTTCCTGCCGATCTCGCCGCGCTTCACCCGCGTGCCGCATCCCGATCCTTATCGCCCGCGCCTCGGGCTCGATCCCGAGACCGATGTCCAGCTCTGCCTGTCGCTGCTCGAAGATGCGATCGACAGGGGTGTCGATGGCGGCGTCGCCGCGATCATGATGGAGCCGATCATGGGCAATGGCGGCCATATCGTGCTGCCGCACTCCTACCTGAAGGGCGTTCGCGAGATCTGCGACCGTCGCGGCATCCTGCTGATCTGGGATGAAATCCAGAGCTGCTTCGGCCGGACCGGCAAGATGTTCGCGGCCGATTTCTACGGCATCGTTCCCGATATCATGACCTTCGGCAAAGGCATCGGCGGCGGCTTCCCTCTGGCCGGCATCTTCGCCAGCGACAAGCTGCAGAAGTTCGATTCCGGCGAGGACGCGCTCACCTTCGGCTCTTTCCCGGTGGCGATGGCCGCCGCGGTCGCCACGGTGGATGCGATCATCGGCGACGGGCTCTGCGACAAGGCGCATGCGCTCGGCGAATACGCCACCGGCCGCCTGCACGAGATGGCAGGACGCCGCAAGCTGATCGGCGATGTCCGGGGACCGGGCCTCTTCGTGTCGATCGAGCTGGTCAAGGATCGCGACAGCAAGGAACCGGCGCGCGCTGCCGCCGCAGAGGTCTATCGTCGCGGTGTCGACCGTGGTGTGCTGTTTGGCGAAAGCCGCTATGCCGGCCTCGGCAACCTGATCAAGGTCAAGCCTCCGCTGGATTGCTCTATGGAGGACATGGCCCACGCGCTCGACGTTCTCGACGAAGTGCTGGGCTCGATCGAAGCGGATGGCATCGCCTGAGCGTCCAGCCCGCAAAAGCTTCCGGCGGTAAGCCTGCCGGAAGCACTGGAAATGAGAACTGGGAATGACAAGACGTGCCGAAGCACGCGACGCTGTTCAGCAAGACCAACAAAGGGGATCACGACAATGTTCGACAAGAAATTCACACGCCGATCCATTCTCGCCGCCGGCACCACGGCGGCACTCACCATGCCCTTCATACGGCCGTCCTGGGCGGCACCCGACCAGGTCCGCGCGCTGATGTGGGAGGCCTATCTTCTGCCCGACCAGATCACCGCCTTCGAGGAGACCAACAAGGTCAAGTTCGTCCCGACCTTCTTCGACGGCAATTCCGAGGCTTATAACAAGCTGCGCGTCGGCGGCTCCAAGGAATTCGACCTCGTCCAGGCCGACGGTTTCTGGCCGCAGCTCTACTACCGCGAAAAACTGCTGCGCACGGTCGATTACGCCAAGGTGCCCAATGCCGGCGGCTACCTGCCGGAATTCCAGGCCGCGGCCTTCGACGTGCTCTCCGAGCCGGAAGCGGGCGGGAAGATCGGCTTTCCGTTCTGCTGGGGCGCCTATGGCATCACCTACGATGCCGGCAAGGTGGCACCGGAGAAGACCGAGACGCTCGAATGCATGTTCAATGCCGACTATTCCGGCATGCTTTCGACCAGCTCCCGCTTCGAGGAAAACATCGCGCTCGCCGCACTCCTGGTCACCGATCGCCTGGGCAGCCGCACCAAGCCCCGGCCGGATGGCAAGCCGTTCAATCCTTATGTGCTGACTGACGAGGAGCTTGCCGAGATCGAGAAGCTGCTCGTCCAGCAGAAGGCGTTGCTGCTGACCCGCTACCAGGACAACCCGACGCTCTTCCAGCTGCTGCAAAGCGGCGCCGTGGTGGCCGCGACCGAATTCGCGCAGGTCTTCCGCCAGTTGCTGACGGCGGAAAGCCAGGGCGCTCCGGCCGTCGACTTCCGTCATGCCTTGAAGATGAAGGAAGGCGGGCTCGGCTGGGTCGATACCTGGCTGGTCACGTCCGGTGTCGAGGACGGACCGAAGCTCGACCTCTGCTACAACTTCATCGACATCATGATCTCGGCGCCGGTGATGAAGAAGATCGGCGAAGTGGCGGGTTGCTCGACCACGGTCGACCTGCGCGCCATATCGACGGAGGACGAGCGCAAGCTCTTCCTCATGGACCGTTCGAGCGAGATCGCCGACCTCTTCATGTTCGACCAGCCGTCCTCCCCTGAAAAGTGGGAACGCGTATGGTCGAACGTACAGGCGGCGTGACCAGCCCGTATTCCATCCTCCCAGATACGGCGGCCGGGGCGGCTTTCACGCCCTGGCCCCCATCTCATGAGCACAGGTCCATTTCATGCGACAAAGCGATTCCTATATCCGGATTGACAATGTTTCGCGCCGCTATGGCGCGGTAAAGGCGCTGGACAGCGTCACCCTCGACATCGCCAAGGAGGAGTTCATCGCCATCCTCGGGCCGAGCGGATCGGGCAAGAGCACGCTGCTTCGGCTGATCGCCGGCCTCGACCGGCCGACCGAGGGGCACATCAGTTTCGAAGGCAAGGACGTCACCGGGCTGCCGCCGCACAAGCGCGGCATCGGCATGGTGTTCCAGGAGTTCCTGCTCTTCCCGCACCGGACGGTGCGCGAGAACCTCGCCTTTCCGTTGCGTATGCGCAGGGAGCCGCAGGCGGTGATCGACGAGCGGCTCGAATGGGTGGCCGGCGTCCTGTCGCTGACGGCGCTGCTCGATCGTTATCCAAGCCAGCTTTCCGGCGGCCAGCAGCAGCGCGTCGCGCTTGGCCGCGGCCTCATCGCCCGGCCGACCTTGCTGCTTCTGGACGAGCCGCTGGCCAATCTCGACCGTGAACTGCGCCAGGAAATGGAGGTCGAGATCCGCCGCTACCAGAAGCAGCTCGGCATCCCCTTCATCTATGTCACGCACAACCAGGAAGAAGCGCTCAGCATGAGCGACCGGATTGCGGTCATCCACAACGGCCGGCTGGAGGCGCTCGATGTGCGCCAGGCGATCTACGACAACCCGCCGACGCCCTTCGTCGCCCGCTTCGTTGGCAAGTCGACGAAATTCCAGGGCACTGTGACGCCGGACGGCAAGACGGTGCGGCTTGCCCGCTACGACCATGAATTCCCGCTGCCGCCACAGGATCGCTTCCAGCCCGGCGATGCGCTCGACGTGTTCGTGAAGAACGAGCGCTTCGACCTGAACCCGAAATCCGATGGCGGCAGCGGCATCGTCTGCACGGTGTCCGATATCGTGCTGCGCGGGCCGTTTCTCGAATATATCCTGGAGACCGATCGAGGTGACACCGTGATCGTCGTCAAGCCGAAGCGCAACGATCCGCTGCCCATTCAGGAGCGCGTGCTGCTTTCCTGGGCGCCGTCCGATTGCCATATCTTCAAGGCGGGGAGTTGACGATGCCAAACGTTTCGCTGCGCCAGCGCCTGCTGCTCTACGTTCCGAGCGGCTTCCTGCTGTTCTTCTTCGTCTTCCCGCTCATCGCGCTCGTCGTGCTCAGCTTCTGGCAGACCGAGAACTACAAGATCGTGCGTGAACTGACGCTCAACAACTATGTCACGCTGGCGACGGAGGGGGCCTATATTACCTTCTTCCTGCGATCGCTCGCGATGGCGGTCGGCGTCTCGGTCACCCTTGTCGTGATGGCCTGGCCGATCGCCTATTTCATCGTGCGTTATGGCGGCCGCTACCGGATCATCCTGTCGCTGCTGCTCGTCATCCCGTTCCTCTCCGGCGAAGTGCTGCGGCTGATCGCGCTTCAGGGCATGCTGGGGCCGGCCGGCCTCGTCAACGGCATGCTGGTGCGGATGGGGGCGGCGCCGCTGCGGCTCATCATGTATTCGAACGTCGCCTCGTTCATCGCCTTCATCTATCTCTACCTGCCGCTGGTCGTCACCACGGTCTATCTTTCGTTGATCAATTTCGATTTCCGCCTCGCCCATGCCGCCAATGCCTGTGGCGCCAACCGCTTCAGGGTGTTCACCGAAGTCGTCTGGCCGCTCAACCTGTCCGGGACGCTCGTCGGCTTCATGCTGGCCTTCATCCCCACGCTGTCCGCCTCGCTGGTGCCGCGGTTCCTCGGCGGACCCAACGGCACGCTCTACGGCATGTCGATGTCGCAGCAGTTCGGCGAGTCCGGCACCTGGGCGCTGGGTGCGGCCATGGGCGTCGTGTTGTTTTTGTTTTCGGCGCTCGCGCTTGCGATCCTCAGCTTCGGCGTCGATCTGCGCAGGACCGGATTTACCGGAATGGGGAGGCAGTAAGATGAGCCCGCATGTTTCCGATGCCATCGCCAAATGGCTGCTCGCAGCCTTCGTGATCCTGGTTTTCGCCTTCCTGTATATGCCGATCGTCCACATCCTCTTCGCGTCGCTGTCGAGCCGGCCCAATTTCCCCTATCCGCCGGAGTTCAACTTCGCGAGCTATGTGCGGCTGTCCAACAACACCGTCTATCAGAGCGCCTTCCTCAACAGCCTGCTGCTCGCCTCCTGTACGGCGGTGCTGTCGACAGTGCTGGGCTTCCTCGCCACGATCGGCGTGCTGAGGTTCGGCGGCCGCAGGGCGCTGTTCTACGCCATCCTTTTTGCCGCGCCGCTCTTCGTGTCGGAGATCATGCTCGGCATTTCCAGCATGGCGCTCTACTACCTGCTGTTCGAGTTGCAGGGGAACATGGTGACGGCGATTATCGCCAATGCCGTGCATTGTTTCAGCTTCTGCTTCCTCATCATGGCGGCCATGCTCTACAAATATGATTGGCGTATGAACGAGGCAGCCATCGTCTGCGGCGCGTCGCCCGTGCGCTCGTTCCTGGAGATCATGCTGCCGATCACCTGGCCAGCGATCATGGGCAGCCTGATCACCGCTTTCGTGCTGTCGCTCAATGGTCTCGACATTTCCTTCTATCTGCTGGGCGCAACGCCAACGATGCCGTCCGTCGCCTGGGGCGCCTTGCGCTACGGCGTCAAGCCGGAGCTCTATGCGCTCTCGACGCTGATCAACCTCGTCGTCTTCGGCCTGGTGCTCGGTTTGCTTGTCTCGATCAGGCTGAAGCGCAAGGATGCGTAGAGGAGGGCGGGGTCGCACTAGTGAATTCTAGGTCAACGCCTTGACATGCCGGAGGTGACACGGCATCCACGGGCAACGGCTGCACCATCAATACCTTGCGTAAACTGTTCCTGTATTAGGAACGACAGTGCCAGCCGATACAGATCAGCACTCACAGGGCGTTTTGATGGATATACTTCGTCTGCTTGGCCGCGTGCGGCCTGAAGGTTCTATCCGCGTGACAGCGATGGGCCTGCTTCTCGCTCTCGGCCTTGCCGGCCCCGCTTTTGCAGCAGGCTGCGGCCAGTCCATCGCACCCGGCCAGATGGAGTTCACGGTAAAGACCGGCGGCATCGAGCGGCCGGCGCTGGCCCATGTTCCGGCTGCCTATGATGGGAAGAAAAAGCTCGCCATCGTCTTCGATTTTCACGGCAGCAATTCCGGTCCGGCCGGCCAGTTTCGCCGCAGCGGCTGGGATGCCGTCGCCGAGCGCGAAGGCTTCGTGGCGATTGCGCTGCAGGGAAGCCTCGACGGGCAGTACAAGGGCACGCATGCCTGGAACGTGCCGGGCGTGACGAAGGGCGGCACGCACGACGACGAGCGCTATATCAAGGATGCTATCAAGACGGTGAAGGACACCTTCTGCGTCGACCCGACACGCATCTACGCCTCCGGTTATTCGGGCGGCGGCCGCATGCTGTCGCAATATATCTGCAACGGGCATCCGGACTTCGCAGCCGCCGGCTTCGTCATGGGCCTGCGCGCCGGCTACCCGGTGGAGCGCGATGGCGTCTGGCAGCCGGATGTCGCATCCTGCAATCCCGGCAATCCGATCTCCATTATCGCCTTCTCCGGCATGAAGGACGTCACCAATCCCTTTGTCGGCGGCGGCAGGCCCTATTGGCAATATGGTGGCGAAGCTGCGCTTCGGCGCTGGGCGGAGCTGGACAAGTGCGAGGCCAAGGGCGACGTCCTCACCGATGCGGCGATGACGGCGCTGTCGTTCGATACCTGCGCCAGCGGCGCGCGCATCACATCCTATCTGCTCAAGGAAAACACCCACGACTGGCCGGCCCGCAGCGTGCTGTTCCGAACCTTCGACGCGAACGGCAAGGTAACCTCCGAACGGGACGCGACCGGCCGCATGTGGGAGTTCTTCAGGAACACGCGCTCTCCGGAAGAAACCCCGGTGACAGCGGGAGAGGCCACCGAGCGCGCCGGATAAGCCTGTCCAAATCTGTGCGTGAAGAGGCTTACGCCTGGCCCGGTGTCGAAAAGCGGACAGACAAACGTCGCCGCATTTCGTATAGCGGGCGAGGGTGCCGCAGGCCTAGAGCTCGCCGCACAAGGCAATCAACGTTGGGTCCGTTCATGCTCAGGCCGACAAAATCCGAAATAGAGGCCGGGATCATTGATCGGGCGGCCGCCCTGTTCGCCCAGCACGGATTTGCGCATGCCTCGCTCTCGCAGATCGCCGATGCCGTCGGCTATTCGAAGGCCGGGTTGCTGCATCATTTCCCGAGCAAGCAGGCCATCTATGATGCCGGCATCCGGACGCTGCGCGAGCATGCCGAAGAGATGCTTGAAAGCGTGAAGGGATTGCCGGTCGGACGCGAGCGGGATCTTGCGGTGGTCGAGGCCTCCGTCACCTTCGCCTTCGAGCAGCCGGGCATTTCGGCGCTGGGCAACCGTATCGCGCTCGATCCCGATCCCAACGATCAGCAGATGAACGAGATCGGCTTCATCATGTATGAGGCGATCGGCATCGATCTTCAGAAACTGGAACTGGACAGGATCATTCGCGTGACCTGCGCTTTTTCGGGCCTCGGCATCACGGCCAATCTGGCAGTGCGCACGAAACAGACGAAGGAATGGCGCGCCTCCATGGTCGCCGCAACGATGGATGCGCTGGGTCATCGCCAGCCGTAGTGCCCCGGCCGGCGTCTTCCGGCCGAGGCTACAGAAAATCGATGGTGCAGGCGGGGGCGATTACCGGGCGCGCTTCGGCCAATATGGGTCGTGCCGATCCCGCTGCCAGCCGCGATCCCTGCGATCGCGATCCTTGTGTTTGTCCTTGTTGGCCTGAGAAATCGCATAGGCGCCGACAGCCGTTGCCGCAACGCCGACGGCAACCGCGGCCGCTGCCTGATCGGCCTTGCGACGATTTTCGGAATAGATGTTGCGCGTGCAGCGCTGATGCTGCCAGCCGCCCGGCCGCATGCCGCTGTCGGCGCAGATATTATAGGCTTCGTCCATGGACTGGGATCTGGACTGGCAGCCGGAGGCGAACACCGCCGCGGCAAGTGTGAGGGCGAGAAGGGGTCTTGATTGCATGGAAGTTCCTTTCATAGGCGCGCGTCATCGCAAGCACAGGCTATGTGCTTGGTGACCTCGTGGTTTTTGGGGGATGTGTCTGGGCGGGCGCGCCGAATGCCAGACGAGATGGGGCTATATTTCGGGCCGGCGCATCGTGACGCCCGTGCCGGGCGCGAATGTCGCGGAGACGGCGACATGGAGGTGCCTTCTGACAGCGCGAAGTGAGCCGTGTAAGATCGTCATTCCTTTGCCCTGCCCCATGGCCGACCCTCGTTTTGCTTGCCTACCGAATCGGTAGGAAGCAGACCGATTCGGTTTATAGGGGATTTTGCGGCGGGATCAAGGCGTACGGGATATGCTGTCCGTTTGAGGTCATTTCTGCGTGGCAGTGAACACCGCCAACTGAGCGTCGAAAGCACGTTTGTAGGCAGGTCGCGCCTGGCCGCGGGAGATATAGGCGGAAAGCGTTGGATAGTCGCCCAGGATATCCGAGCCTTCCAAGCGGCGCAGCACCGTCACCATCAGGAGGTCGCCTGCGCTGAACGCGCTGTCGAGCCAGTCGGCATCGCCGAGCCGGCTGGAAAGCTGGTCCAAACGGTCACGGATGCGGCCCTTGAGAATGGGCTGGCGCGCCTCGTGCCAGGCCTTGTCGCGCTCCGCAAAGTGGGCGGCTTCGCGCTCGACGATGGGCGGCTCCACCGTGCTCAGCGCGGCAAACATCCATGTGATGGCGCGCGCCCGGGCATTCGCATCCTCCGGCAGCAGGCCCCGATGGTGCTCCGCGATGTGGAGCACGATGCCGCCGGACTCGAACAGCGCCAGGTCGCCTTCCTCATAGGTCGGGATCTGCCCGAAGGGCTGAAGGGCGAGATGCGCAGGCTGCTTCATCGCCTTGAACGAAACGAGGCGCACCTCGTAAGGCAGGCCCACTTCCTCAAGCGCCCAGCGAACGCGCATGTCGCGCGCCAGGCCCCTGCCGCGATCGGGCGAGCTTTCAAAGGCGGTGATGGTGATCGTCATTGTCGTTCTCCCTGGTCTGTCCGTCTTGAAGACGATCAGCCAAACGAGATTCCGACACTACATGTTTCAAGCCGCAAGCCTTAGCCCTGTGCGAGCTCTGCCTCCATTTCCGCAATGTCCTGGAACCGGTCGGCGATGCGGGCGTGCGGGCGGCCGCCATCGGCGGCTGCGATCGCGATGACGATCTCGTCGGGATGCGGCGCATCGGCAATCTGGAAATTGGCGGTGAGGAAGTGGGAGCGCTTGCCGTTCTCGCTCTTGTGCATCATCGGCAAAGAGAGCAGGGCACCGGGCGCGTTGCGCGTATTGGCGAATTCCAGATAGTTCGTGCCGCCGATCGCATTGCGGAAGGGATTGCCGAAACGAAGCGTGTGGATCATCGCCGAGGCATGCTCGATTTCGCCGTTGACGCCGACCGCGGCCGCCTTGCCGCAAGCCTCGATTTTTTCCGCCGGCATTTGCGCCAGGAGCCGGCGGGTCATCTCCTCGCTCAACGGCCCCGCAATGTCGATGATCTCGGGCCGCAAGTTCTCCACGAAGCCCTTGCCGGCCCAGGGATTTTGGATGATGGCGGCGACGACGACGATGTTGAGGGGACGCGGCGCGGCCTTGCCGCCCTCGATGTGGGTTTCCTCAAGGAAGGTGCAGATCTTTCTGATGCCGAGCGCCATGTCTTTTCCGCCGTCTGTTGAAACGTTTCCTCAACCTAACGTGCAGCGGCTCGCGATCTTCCTATCGTTCCTAGGAAACGGAGCAGTACCGCTCCTCTGAAAACAAGTAGCATTCGCGGGCTTCGCGCCGCATTATCGCGGGGCTCAGATGGGAGTGCGCGACGGGTTGGACCACAAATCACAGATACTTTCGCTTCGCGATGTTGCCAGCCAGATCAACAGCGGCGGCGACCTGACGACCGTGCTGCAGCATCTGATTGCGGCTGCCTGCCGGCATGCGAACTGGGCGCTTGGCTCCATCATGGGCATCGATGCCGCGCACGGTTACGCCCACGTCATCGTTCGGCATGACCCGACACTCATCCAGCGCGACCTGCCAGACCGCTGGGAGCTGGCGACCAGCCCGTCGCTGATCGCGCTCCAGCGCAACGAGCCCGTCTATCTGCGCGATGCGCGCGAGAGCGCAGAGTTTCCCGGCTACCGCAAGGAGGCCTTCGAGCGGGACTACCGCACCGTGCTGGTCATGCCGATGAACTGCGCCGACGCCGAGGGCCGGCCGATGGTGCTGAGCGTCATCGCCCGCACGGTGACGGAGGTCACGGAAGACGATCTCGCCTTTCTCGGAACGATCATTCATCTCGGCGCGATCGCGGTGGAAAAGCAGCACCGTCTCGCGGCGGAGAAACGGGCGTCGGATCGGCTGGACCGGGCGCTCACGGCGCATACCTCGCTGCTGGAACATGTGCTCAGCGACGGCTCCGTCTCCTCGCTGGCCGCGATGGTCGGCAGGCTGCTGCCCAATCCGCTGGTCGTCGTCGATTTCACCGTCAACCAGTTGATCGCCGGGCGCTCGCCGCTCGCGACAGACTTCGACGATGTGGCCTGGCAGGCCGCGGCCCCCACGGTCTTCGCCCGCACGCTCATCAAGGCGGCACGCGATGCCGTCGAGCGCGGCACCCTGGAAACGGCGGCAATCCTGCTGGACGACGGCACGCGGCGGCTGCGTGCCTCCGCGCGGATCGAAGCCCTGACGGTCGATCGCCAGCTGGTCGGCGCGCTCGTCATCTTTCCCGGCGCGGTCGCCGAGGGCGAGCTGGACCAGCTCATGCTCGACAGCGCCAAGTTTGCGCTGAGCGTTCAGATGATGCGTTCCTTCCTGCGCTTTCGTTTCGAGACGCGCACGCAAAGCGAGCTGTTTTTCGAAGTCGTCGAGCGGCGCTGGCGCGATGCTGCGGATGTAACCCAGCGCGCCACGCGCCTCGGGCTCGATTTTTCCGCGCCACAGCAGATGATCGTCGTCGATTTTCCGGAGAAGGCGAAGGCCTTCGGCGGCGGTTCCGTCGATGTGGAGCACACCCTGTCACGCATCCTGCGGCAGGCGTCGCTGGAAGCGAGCCTCGTCGCCATCGATGGCGGTGTCGTCTGCCTCGTGCCGCACGAGGCGGGGCGAAAGCAGGAGCGCACGACGAAACTCATGCGCCGCATGGCCGATGAACTGGGCCGCTATTTCGATGAGGCGCCGGTAATCGTTGCCGCAAACCGCTGCGCCGGGCTGGAAGACTACCCCGCCGCCTGGGAGCGGTGCAGCCGGATGATCCGCATCGGCCGGTCGTTCGGGCTGACGGGGGCGCTGTCCACGCAGGATTTCGGTCCGCTGCCCATGCTCGTTTCCGCCGCCGATGTGGGCGACGTGCGCAGTTTCGTTCGCGAAAGCATCGGCGCAATCGCCGAGCACGACCGGGAGAATGGCACGCCCTATCTGGAAACGCTGTCGGCCTATCTCGAAGAAGGCTGCCGCAGCCAGGCCTGCGCCGACCGCCTGGGCCTGCATGTCACGACGCTGCGCTACCGGCTCTCGCGCATCCAGGAACTCTTCGGCATCGATGTCGAAACGGCGGAAAGACGCTTTTCGGTGGAGCTCGCCCTGCGTCTCTACGGCGTCATCGAGAACCACGCCTTCAGCGAACGCTGACCCTTTCGGGCTCTCCTTCGAAGCGCAGGATAACTCTCTGCCACTCTCCTCCGCCTAGGAGGAAGAAGCGGCCGGCGGGCGGCGGTAGCTTCCTCTCAATGAACCGGAGAGGAGGTCGGGATGGTGGAGCAAGCGGCAGCACAGGATGCGCCGATCGACCCGATCGCGTTGCGCCGGGCCTTCGGCACCTTCGTCACCGGCGTGACGGTCATCACCACGCTCGAAGCCGATGGCACGCCGCGCGGCATGACCGCGAATTCCTTCACCTCCGTGTCGCTCGATCCGCCGCTGCTGCTCGTCTGCGTCGCCAAGTCGGCGTCCAGCTATGCGGTGTTCAAGGCGGCGAACTGTTTTGCGGTCAACATCCTGCATGAGGGCCAGGTCGACGTATCGGCGACCTTCGCCTCGAAGGCGCAGGACAAGTTCCAGTCGGTCAACCACGACCGGGTGCATACCGGTGCGCCGGTTCTCACCGACAGCCTGACCTGGTTCGATTGCAGCCTTCACAGCGCGGTGGATGCCGGCGACCATGCCATTCTGATCGGCCAGGTGCGGGCGTTCGGCACCAGCCCGACCGCACCGCTCGGCTTCTGCCGTGGACGTTACGCCAGCGTGAAGGACCCGTTGCCGACCGGCTGGCTCGCCTCGCACGGCATGATCATCGGCTACCTCATCGAGGCGGGCGACAGCCTGCTGCTGCGCTCGGACGGCAAGGGCGGATGGGTGTTGCCGTCGGCGCGCCGGCGCAAGGCGGACAGCCAGCTGGTGCTCGACGGCGGCGATGCGCTGCGCCTCGTGCCGGAGGAAACCTTCCTCTATTCCGTCTTCGACGTCGCCGACAGCGATCCCGGTTATCTCGTCTACCGGGCGCGTCTGGCGGGCGAGGGCGCCTCGGGCAATCTCCCCGCCGACCTGCGCTTCTTCCCCATCGACGATCTGCCCTACGACACGATCGCGACCCATGAACTGCGCTCCATGCTGCGGCGCTACGGGCGCGAGCGGCTGGCGGGCCGCTTCGGCATCTACATGGATTCCGACGACGGCGGCCGTGTCGCGATGATCGACGGCGAAGCCCGCGCCTGGCTCCAGGCCTCCCAAGACCAAGGACAATGACATGAAGACGACAGTCAGCTCCATCGAGGGCTCTCGCCAGCTGCTGTTCATCGACGGCCGGTTCGTGGCCCCGAAGAACGGCAACTACATCCCGAGCTTCGATCCGACGACGGGCGCGCCCTGGTATGAATTTGCCGAAGCCGATGCGGACGATGTCGAGGCGGCCGTCGCCGCTGCCAGTGCCGCCTTCCGCAATCCCGAATGGCGGCGCATGACGCAGACCGATCGCGGTGCGCTGGTGCGCCGTCTCGCCGAATTGGTGCGGGCCAATGCGGATGCGCTTGCCCAGATCGAGACGCGCGACAACGGCAAGCTTCTCAAGGAAACGCGGGCGCAGATGCGCGCCATGCCGGACAGCTACCACTACTTCGCCGGCATGGCCGACAAGTTGCAGGGCGACACGATCCCGATCAACCGGCTCGACACGCTGAACATCAACCTGCGCGAGCCGCTCGGCGTCATCGGCATGATCACGCCGTGGAATTCGCCGCTGATGCTGCTGACCGGAACGCTGGCGCCCTGCCTTGCGATCGGCAACACCATCGTCATCAAGCCTTCCGAACACGCGACGGCCTCGACGCTGGCGCTGGCCGAACTCATCCACGAGGCAGGTTTCCCGGCGGGCGTCGTCAATGTGGTGACGGGCACCGGCAAGAGCGCCGGCGAGGCCCTGACCCGCCATCCGGGCGTCGCGAAATACGTCTTCACCGGCAGCACCGCCACCGGCCGCCGCATCGCCGGCAACGCCGCGCAGAACCTCGTGCCCTGCTCGATGGAACTCGGCGGCAAGTCGCCCCATGTCGTCTTCGGCGACGTCGATATCGAGCATGCGGTGAACGGCGTCGTCTCCGGCGTCTTCGCCGCGGCCGGTCAGACCTGTGTTGCCGGTTCGCGCTGCTTCGTTGAGGCGAGCGTCTACGACAGGTTCATCGAAGCCCTCGTCGCCCGCACGCAGCGCATTCGCGTCGGCCTTCCAACGGGCGATGACACCGATATCGGCCCGCTCGCGCTCGCCGACCAGCTTTCCAAGGTCGAATCCTATGTTATCTCCGGTGTGAAGGAGGGCGCGAAGGTTGCTGCCGGCGGCCGGCGGCCGCAGAAGGATGGCCTTGCGCCTGGCGGCTGGTATTTCGAGCCGACGGTGATGGTTGATGCCGAAAACGACATGACCTTCATGCGCGACGAACTCTTCGGCCCGGTGGTCGGCGTCATGCCGTTCCGCGACGAGGCGGAGATGATCCGGCTTGCCAACGATACCCGCTATGGCCTCGCCTCCGGCATCTGGACGAAGGACATCGACCGGGCGCTGCGTTTCGCCAGCGAGATCGAGGCCGGCACCGTCTGGGTCAACACCTATCGCTCCGCCTCCTTCATGTCCGCCAATGGCGGCTTCAAGGAAAGCGGTTACGGCCGGCGCGGCGGTTTCGAGGTGATGCACGAATTCTCGCGGCTGAAGAACGTGATCATCGACTATTCCGGCGCGATGCAGGACCCCTTCGTCATCCGCCTCAAGTAACAAGCATCGAAAGGCAGAACCATGAAGTTCGCAGTCTCGCTCACGATGGAACGCTTCTCGCCGGATGTGCCGATGGCGACCGCGAAGAACAACCTGCTGACGCTGGCCCGCATGGCAGACGAGGGTGGTTTCGAGATGCTCTGGACCGCCGAGCATCACACGATCGAATGCACGATCTCGCCCAATCCGTTCCAGACGCTCGTCTGGCTGGCGCAGCACACCGAGCAGCTGCGGCTCGGCACCTCGACGCTGGTCGCACCTTACTGGGATCCGATCCGGCTGGCGGGCGAATCGGCACTTTGCGACCACCTGACGAACGGCCGGCTGGAATTCGGCATCGCGCGCGGCTCCTACCAGTACGAGTTCGACCGGATGGCGGGCGGCATGCCGCAGCAGGAGGGCGTCGCCTACATGAAGGAGATCGTGCCGGCGGTGAAGAAGCTCTGGGCCGGCGATTACGCCCATGACGGTCACTACTGGAAATTCCCGCTCGCCACCTCCGTGCCCAAACCCTTGCAGCAGCCGCATCCACGCATCTGGGTCGCCGCGCGCGATCCCGGCACCTTCGACTGGGCGATCGCCAATGGTGCGAGCATCCTGTCGACGCCGCTTTCGGCACCCGCCGCCGAAATCCAGGTGCTCTCCGACAAGTTCCACAAGGCCGTGGCCGACCATCCGGAGGTGCCGCGCCCGCGCTTCATGATGCAGCGGCGCACCTGCGTCTACGATCGGCCGGACGGCTGGGAAAAGGCCGTGCAGCACAGCATGGATTATGGCCGCGCTTTCGAGAACCTCATGCAGAATGCCGGCACCGTGCAGAACGGTTTTCCCGAGGCCGTGCCCTATGAGGCGGTGAAGGGCAAGGAGAACTACAATCCGGAGAACATCCGCAAGAACCTGATGTTCGGCACGCCGGACGAGGTGATCGAGAAGCTGCTGGTGTTCGAAGCGGCGGGTGTCGACCAATACTGCCTCGGCCTCACCTTCAACCTTCCCTTCGAATTGCAGAAGCGCACGATCGAGCTTTTCGTGAAAGAGGTCATGCCGGTCTTCGCCGCGCGCGAGAACGACCGGAAACGGGCGGCTGCGGGGGGCTGATCATGGGTGAGGCACGAGAGCACACGGTCGGCGAGGTCACGCTCAACTATCGCATTGATGGCGATGGCAGCGAGCCGCTCGTCTGCATCCACGGCGTCGGCTCCTATCTGGAGGCCTGGTCCGGCGTGGTGGAGCGGTTGAAGGACCGGTTCACGATCCTGACCTTCGACCTGCGGGGCCACGGCCGGTCAAGCCGCGTCAAGGGCCGCTACGAGATCGACGACTTCGTGGCCGAGACGCTGGCGCTTGCCGACAAAGCCGGCTTCCCGACCTTCAATCTCGCGGGGTTTTCGCTCGGCGGCCTGATCGCCCAACGCCTCGCGCTGACGCATCTGCCGCGCCTGCGCCGGCTCGTGCTTCTGTCCACGGTTGCGGGCCGCACGCCAGAGGAGCGGGAACGCGTCCTCGCCCGCCTTGCGGCGCTTCAGGCCGGAACGCCGGCGGATCACCACACGGCGTCGCTCTCCCGCTGGCTGACGGAAGCGTTTCAGGAGGAACATCCCGACGTGATCGCCTGGCTGCGGTCGCGCGACGCGGAAAACGATCCGGACTGCTATGCGGCGGCCTATCGCGTGCTGGCCGAGACGGATTTCGGCGGCTTCCTCGACCAGATCCGCTGCCCGACCTTGATCGCCACCGGCGAGGAGGACGTCGGCTCAAACCCGCGCATGGCCCGCTACATGCACGACCGCATCCCGGGATCGCAGCTCACTCTCTTTCCGGGCCTGCGCCATTCCATCCTCATCGAGGCGCCGGGCGTCGTGGCCGTAACCATCGACAATTTCGTCTCGAAGACGGAGGCGGCCCATGGATGAGACTTTGCGCAAAGAGGGCGAAGCGGTCCGGCGGCGCGTGCTCGGCGACGACTATGTCGATCGCGCCAAGGCAGGCGCGGATGCCTTCTCCGCACCCTTGCAGGATCTGCTCAACGAATATTGCTGGGGCCTGGGCTGGACGGACGACGGCCTCGATCTCAAGCAGCGCAGCCTGCTGAACCTCGGCATGCTTGCCGCCAGCAACCGCATGCATGAATTCGGCATCCATTTTCGCGGCGCCATCCGCAACGGCCTGTCGGACAGGGAATTGCAGGCGGCCCTTCTCCAGATCGCGATCTACTGCGGCGTACCGGCAGGCGTCG
Source organism: Shinella sp. BE166 (assembly GCF_051201095.1). Taxonomy (NCBI): domain Bacteria; kingdom Pseudomonadati; phylum Pseudomonadota; class Alphaproteobacteria; order Hyphomicrobiales; family Rhizobiaceae; genus Shinella; species Shinella sp. BE166. The sequence continues at coordinate 333,634 of NZ_JBPEHL010000001.1, forward strand.
AGGCGTTCCGGGTGGCCCGCGCCATCCGCGCGGAAATGGGCGGGGAGGGCACGACTTGATTTCCGTCATTTCGATGAAGCCAGGGGCCACGCGCTGCTTGGGAACGCCGGAAGACGGGGAGGGGCGATAAGCCCCAAGATTGTTACCATCGGCAGGGAGAGGAACCCGCGCCGTCGACAGAAACGACAATGGACAGAGGGAACAAACACATGATGAAGACATCGACACTCGCGGCGCTCGTCGCCTCTCTCTCGCTTTCGCTCGCCACGGTGCCGGCCCAGGCCGGTGCCGTTCTGGACCGGGTGCTCGCTGCCAAGACCCTGAAAGTCGCGACCGATGCCAACTGGGCGCCGCAATCCTTCGTCAACGACAAGAACGAGATGGACGGCTTCGATATCGACGTCGCCAAGGAGATCGGCAAACATCTCGGCGTCTCCGTCGAGTTCGTGACGCCGGGCTGGGACATCATCACGGCCGGCAAGTGGCAGGGCCGCTGGGACATGCATGTCGGCTCGATGACGCCGACGAAGGCGCGCGCCGAAATCTTCGATTTCCCGGCAGTTTACTACTACACGCCCGCCGCCGTCGCCGTGCACAAGGACAGCAAGGCGGAAAAGCTTTCCGATCTCGAAGGCAAGGTCGTCGGTGTGACGGCAACCTCGACCTTCGAAGCCTATGCCAACCAGGACCTGACGCTGGACGCCGCCGGCGCGCCGCCGTTCACCTATGAGTTCAAGGCCGGCGAGGTGAAATCCTACGCCAACTCCACCACCGCCTTCGACGACCTGCGTCTCGGCGACGGGACGCGCCTCGATGCCGTCGTTTCCACGCTGCCGAGCATTCTCGACGCGGAGAAAGCCGGCTACCCGATCAAGCAGCTCGGCAAGCCGGTCTTCTTCGAGCCCCTTGCCGTCGCCGTCGAGCATGGCGACAAGGAGCTGAGCGAGAAGATCGCCGAGGCCGTGGACGCGATCCGGGCCGATGGCACGCTGAGCAAGCTGTCGGTCAAGTGGTACGGTGTCGACTACACGGTCACGCAGTAAAAAGACCCATCCGTTCGCGCGCGCCCGCAAAACCGGGCCGCGCCTTACATTCAGGGAGCGGAGATGCTGTATCCGGATACCGTCGAGTCCGAAGTGCTCGTCCACAAGCCGTGGTTCGTCGCGGTGATGTTTGCGGCGATCTTCGCCCTGTTCCTTGCCTTCGATCTCTCGGGAACGTCGATGGGCGAGCTGATGCGCCCGGTGATCGGCGAGCCCTTGGAAAGCGGCATCTACGGCCGCTTCGCCATCGCCTTCGTCATCGCCGTGCTGTTCTGCCTGAACGTCGTCCTGATCGGTTTCGCCTCGCTTAGGGTGCAGATCACGATCGTCTGGCTTGAACTCCTGCTGCTGTTCCTCGCCTTCTTCAAGACATTCAATCTCAGCCTGCCGTTCATGGCCGAGAAATTGCCCTTCCTCGTCACGCAGGGGCTTTTCACGACGATTTACGTCTCGGCGATCTCCATCGTCATCGCGTCCGCCATCGCCATTCTCGGCGCGGTGGCGAAGCTCTCGACGAACGGGTTCGCCTATGCGATCGCGAGTTTCTACACCTCGTTCTTCCGCGGCCTGCCGCTCCTGATGCAGGTCTACCTCATCTATCTCGGCCTGCCGCAGCTCGGCTTCATCATCGATGCGGTGCCGGCCGGTATTCTCGCGCTGTCGCTCTGCTACGGCGCCTATATGACGGAGATCTTCCGCTCCGGCATCCAGAGCATCGACCGCGGCCAATGGGAGGCCTCGCGCTCGATCGGCTTCGGCTTCGGCATCACCATGCGCAAGATCATCCTGCCGCAGGCGCTGCCCGTCATCATCCCGCCGACCGGCAACCAGTTCATCTCGATGCTGAAGGACAGTTCGCTCGTCTCGGTCATCGGCGTGTGGGAACTGATGTTCCTGGCGCGCACGCTCGGACAGAAGTCGTTCCAGCATATGGAAATGCTGATCTCCGCCGCGATGCTCTACTGGGGCGTGTCGATCTGCCTCGAACTCATCCAGTCACGCATCGAGCGTCATTATGCGAGGAGCAAAGTCCGATGAGCGAAAAGATCATCGACGTCCGCAACGTCTCCAAATGGTACGGCGCGTTCCGGGTGCTGACCGATGTGAACCTGACGGTGGAAAAGGGCGAGCGCATCGTCATCTGCGGCCCCTCCGGCTCGGGAAAGTCGACGCTGATCCGCTGCTTCAACCGGCTGGAGGCGCATCAGGAAGGCGACATCGTCGTCAACGGCATCCCCCTGCATGACAAGATGCGCAATGTCGGCGAGGTGCGCAAAAATGTCGGCATGGTCTTCCAGCACTTCAACCTCTTCCCGCATATGACCGTGCTGATGAACTGCATGGTCGGGCCGATGTGGATCAAGGGCGTCTCGCAGGCCGAAGCCCGCAAGACCGCACTGCAATTCCTGGAGCGCGTGCGCATTCCCGAACAGGCGGACAAATATCCCGTGCAGCTCTCCGGCGGCCAGCAGCAGCGCGTGGCGATCGCCCGTTCGCTCTGCATGCAGCCGGCCGTCATGCTGTTCGACGAGCCGACATCCGCGCTCGATCCGGAAATGGTGTCCGAAGTGCTCGACACCATGACGAGCCTGGCGCGCGACGGCATGACCATGGTCTGCGTCACCCACGAAATGGCCTTCGCCCGCGCCGTCGCCGACCGGGTGATCTTCATGAATGCGGGCCAGATCGTCGAGCAGGGCAAGCCGGAAGAATTCTTCAAGAACCCGCAGCACGAGCGCACCAAGCTCTTCCTCAGCCAGATCCTGAAACACTGAAGGGCCGGCGATTGCCGGCCCGTTCAAGCATCAATCGGCCTTCGCCGCGGCGATACCGTCAAGCCGCTGCATCGCTTCCGCCGGCAGCTCGATATCGGCGGCGGCGAGATTTTCGCGCAGATGGCCGCGGGACGACGTGCCGGGGATCAGCAGGATGTTCGGCTTGCGGGCGAGCAGCCAGGCGAGGGCGACCTGAAGCGGGGTCGCTTCCAGATCCGTCGCGACCTCGGACAGGGTTGCGGATTGCAGCGGCGAGAATCCGCCGAGCGGGAAAAAGGGCACGTAGGCGGTACCTTCCGCCGCCAGCTGGTCGATCAGCGCGTCGTCTCCCCGGTGGGCCAGGTTGTACTGGTTCTGGACGCAGACGATATCCGTAATTTTCCGGCCATCCGCGATCTGCCGGGCGGTCACGTTCGACAGCCCGATATGCTTGATCAGGCCCTGGCGTTGCAGGTCTGCGAGAACCGTGAGCGGCTCCTCCAGCGAGCCCTCCGCAGGCCCGTGCACGTCGAACATGGCGCGCAGGTTGACGACGTCGATGGTGTCGAGGTCGAGGTTCTTCAGGTTGTCGTGCACGGCCTGCGTGAGCGCTTCCTTCGAGAAGGCCGGGTTCCACGACGCATCCGAGCCGCGCGTCGCGCCGACCTTGGTGACGATGACGAGGCCGTCCTTGTAGGGATGCAACGCCTCCTTGATGATCTGGTTGGTGACATGCGGTCCGTAGAAGTCGCTGGTGTCGATATGGTCGACCCCGCTCTCTATCGCTTCGCGCAGCACGGCGATCGCCTCCGCCCGATCCTTCGGCGGGCCGAAGACGCCCTTTCCTGCGAGCTGCATGGCGCCATAGCCGAGCCGCTTTACCGTGAAGTCGCCGAGTTTGTACGTGCCGGATTTGTCGAGATTGGACATGTCGTGCCTCCATTGTCTGGTCGATCCTGAAATAGGGCGGCTTGTCCGCAGCGAAAATGGGATATAATCCGCACAGCTTGTCCGTAATGGCGGACAGTGGTGGAGGGCGACATGACACTGGGCAGCTCGAACATGGCGGATCTGGGCGCCTTCCTGGCGGTGGCACGGGCCGGCGGTTTTCGCGAGGCAGCCCGCGCGACCAACAGCAGCTCGTCGGCCCTGAGCGATGCCGTGCGGCGCCTTGAGACCGAGCTTGGCGTCCGGCTTTTCAACCGCACCACGCGAAGCGTCGTGCCCACCGAGGCGGGACGCGGCCTCATGGAGCGCATCAGCCCGGCCTTCAGCGAAATCGGCGGCGCGCTGGAGCACGTCCGGAGCCTGCGCGGCCGACCGGCGGGAACGTTGAAGCTCAATGTCCCGGTCAGCGCGGCGCGGCTGGTGCTGCCGAAGATCGTGCCGCAGTTCCTGGCGGCCTATCCCGACATCCAGCTTGAGATCGTCACCGACGAGAATTTCGTGGATATCATCGCTGCCGGATGCGATGCCGGTATCCGCTATGACGAGCGGCTGGAACTGGACATGATAGCGGTGCCGATCGGCCCGCGCATTCAGCGGTTCGCCAGCGCTGCATCGCCCTCCTATCTTGCTGCGCGCGGCCGGCCCGAACATCCGCGCGATCTGCTGTCGCATGCCTGCATTCGAAGCCGCTTCGCCGGCCGGTCGCTCGGCTCCTGGGAGTTCGAGCGTGACGGCGAGGTCGTGCGGGTCGATCCTCCGAGTTCGCTGATCGTGCAAGCGGGCGGCGGTTCGGACCTGGGCGTCACGGCCGCGATCGACGGAGCCGGCATCATATCGCTCTTCGAGGATTGGCTGAAGCCCCACTTCCAGAGCGGCGCCCTGGTCCCCGTGCTGGAGCCGTGGTGGCTGAGCTTTTCCGGCCCGTTCCTCTATTATCCAGGGCGCCGGCTGGTGCCGGCCCCGCTGCGCGCCTTCATCGATTTCATGAAGGTATTGCCGTCGCCCGACTAGCGGTCAGCTTTTCCAGAAGAGCGGCGTCAGCACAACGAGGACAGTCAGAACCTCAAGACGGCCGAGCAGCATCATGATCGTCAGAAGATAGAGCGCCGGATCGGAAATCGTCGAGAAGTTGCCGGCCGGACCCACGATGGGGCCGACGCCCGGCCCGACGTTGGAGAGCGCGGTGATGACGGATGATGCGGAGGTCAGAAGATCGTAGCCCATCGCCGTCATGGCGACGCTGCCGGTGGCCCACAGCAGGAGGTAGGTTACGAAGAAGAGGAAAACGTTACGTTGCAGATCGGGATCAACCGCCATCTTGCCGTAGCGCACGATATGGATCCCGTTCGGATAGATCAGCTTATAGAGGCCGGTGCGGATCGAATTGAAGAGGATGATGAACCGGTAAGCTTTTATGCCGCCGGCGGTCGATCCAGAACATCCACCCATGAAGGTCATGAAAAACGCCATCGTCACCACGAACGGTCCCCAGAGCGTATAGTCCTGGCTGGCAAAACCGGTCGTGGAGAGGATTGTCGACACGGTGAAGAACGAGTGCGTAAGCGCTTCATGGAACGGCACGCCGTTCTGGAGACGTTGGTAGATTGCGATCGCCACGGAGAATAGCACGAGATAGCCGAGAAACACGCCGATCTGCGGATCACGCAGCGCATCAAGACGGCCGCGGACCATGAAGACGATCAGGATCGAAAAGGGTAGGCTGCAGAGCGTCATGAAGAAGGTGCCGGCCCACAGCAGCGGCAAGCTGTTGAAATAGCCGAATGACGCGTCATGGGTCGAAAAACCGCCGGTCGCCACCGTCGCCATGGCGTGGTTGACGGCATCGAAGCGGCTCATGCCGAGTGCGGCAAAAACCAGCGTGCAGGCCAGCGTAATCAACACGTAGATAAGGACAAACGCCCGGGTGAAGCTGGCGATCCGGGCGAACGGCTTATCGTTCGTGTCGGACGATTCCATTTTGAAGAAGGAGATGCCGCCGACGCGCAGGTAGGGCATGACGAAGAGGCCGAGGGCGACGATACCAATGCCGCCGAGCCAATGGAGGAGCGAGCGCCACATCAGGATGCCTGGCGGCGCATTGTCCAGACCCGAAATGACCGTCGAGCCCGTCGTCGTGATGGCGGAAACGGATTCGAACAGCGCCTTGGCGAAGTTCATGTCGAGAGACGACAACATGAAGGGTAGGGCGCCGACGAGCGAAAAGACCAGCCATAGGACGTTGACCAGCAGAAAGCCCATCTTCTTGTTGAATGGCGGCGGGCCGGCGCGTGTCGCGGCCGCGGTCACGGTTGAAAGGCCGCCGACCAGCACGGCCGACAGCATGAAGACCTTCCAGTCCCGATGACCATAATAGATGTCGACAAGCGCCGGCACGAGCATGGCTGCCGCAAGATAGAGACCGCAGATTGCTGCGATATTGACGACGGCGCGGTAGATCGTGGCGTTCAACGGAAGGTGTCCTGCGTGCCGGCTATCGACTGGTTCGAAGGATCGAGCGGCCGCAGTCCGTTGCTGCGATAGGCAATAACCTTTGCCGCCGTCAAACTCAAGGTCGGTGCGAACGGGCCATCGACGTTTGACGCGGTCCTGCTTTAGGTCGTTGTTCAGCTTTCTGCCGTAACGTCAGGTAATCTTGCTGCATGCGGGGATTTCGGAATGGGCGTCGTGACGCTGGACCAGGTGGAGCGCCAGATCGCGCGGGGCTTTCGGTTCTTGCGTTTTTCTCCGGACATCGAGGCCGCCTTCCGCAAGGACTATGTGGCGGAGCGGGTGCGGCTCGCCGTCATCTGGGGCGTGATCGGAACGCTGATCTACGATCTCGTCTATTTCGGCGACCGCACCATGATGGCGGATGTCTTCACCGCGCTGGTCTTCGCGCGCTTCCTGGTGTTCACGCCCTTCGTGATCGCCTGTATCCTGACCGTCCGCCGCTGGCGGAATGCGCTGCTCTACGATAGTCTTTCCGTCGCGATCGCTGTGATGGGCGTCACCTTGCCGATGCTTGCCGCCACGCAAAGCGCCAGCCCCTACCTTTTCGTCTACCAGAACGGCAACTCCGCCGCCTTTCTGTTCTTCGTCATCGCATTGCGGCCGCGTTTTCCCGCGGTCCTTGTCGGGCTCACGCTGATGTGCGCCTCGCATTTCACCACCACGCAGATGACGGGCGCCTTCGACGCCGTGACCTATTCCGGCATTATCACCTTCTATGTGACGCTCTCGATCTTCCTGGCGGTGAGCGCTTATTTCCTGGAGCAGAAGGACCGGCAGAATTTTCTCAATCAGTTGCGAGCCGGCCTGCTTTACGGGCAGCTGGAGCGCAATGCCGAGCGGGACGAGCTGACGGGGCTGCTCAACCGGCGCTCGCTCGCGCGGATCTGCGAAGGCTTGTGGAACGGTGGAAAGCATAAAACCGTGGCCGCCATCCTGCTCGACATCGATCATTTCAAGCGTTTCAACGACGTTCACGGCCATATCGAAGGCGACGCCTGCCTTCGCGCCGTCTCGCGATGCATCCGCGACACGGTGGACGAGGCATCCTTCGTGTTCCGTTTCGGGGGCGAGGAGATGCTGGTCCTCTCGGCTGATCGGGAACCCCTGGCGGCACTGGCGATGGCGGAGCGCATCCGCGTCGCCATCGAAGGCCTCGCCATGCGCCATCGCGGACTGGACGATGGCTGCGTGACGGTCAGCCTCGGTGTTGCCCTGGCAGCCGCTGCCGAGACGACGCTGGAACGGCTTCTATGCGATGCCGACAGCGCGCTCTACGAGGCGAAGCGCATGGGCAGGAACACCGTGGCGCTCGCCGGCGATACGTTGGTCGACGCCCGCGTCGCCTAGCATTCATTCGAGCTGGAGGTTCTCCTTGAGCAGGACCTCGATACGGATCCGCTCCTGGGAGGCGAGCAGTTCGCGGTGATCGGCGCGGGCGCGCATGATGCGTAGCGCGCTTCTGACGGCATGGCCGGGGTCCTGGGCGATCACGGCGTCGATGCGTTCATCCATCAGCGCCTTTTCGCTGAAGGGGGTGCGCTCGTGCGCGACGACGGTGAGGGGGCGGGAACCCTGCGCGTTCCAGACGGCCGACAGCGGCACCCTCGCCTCCGAACTCAGGACGTAGACGGCGACGGTGTCCGGGTTGTGCTGCAGGGTGCGCTGGATGATCAGCTCGGTGCGCTTTTCGTCCGCATAGGTTTCCAGCGACGGCAGGATTTCGAGATGCGGGAACTGGGTGTTGATGATGCTGTCGAAGCCGAGACGGCGCTGGATGCTGTCGAGCGCCATCATGGTTTCCGCCACCACCATGATCTTGCCGGGCTTCTCGCTGATGAAGCGGCCGGCGATCTTGCCGGCGGTGGCACCGGCGGCGAAATTGTCGACGCCGACATAGTCGGCGCTCTCCAGCCGTTCCTGGCCTGACAGGAACTGCACGACCTTGACGCCGCGCTCGACGAGCCGCATCAGCGCGTCGCGCACCTGCGGCGATTCCGGCGCCATGACGGCGACCCCGTCGATGGCTTCGGGATCGATGGCGGTCAGGTATTTGGCGACATGGTGCGGATCCGCCATGGGAATCTGCACGGCCTCCACCGCGATGGAATCGGCGCGAAGCGCTTCCTTCGCCTCGGTGACGCGGCCGATGAGCTCCTTGAGATACTGGTCGCCGGAAGTCGGAAGCACGAAGCGGAAGCGATAGGTCTTGTTGCGCGCCAGCGCGACGGCGGCCGGGTTGCGGACGAAGCCGATGCGCTCGATCGCCTCGGCGACTTTGCGCGCGGCCTTCCCGCTGACATTCGGGCGCTCGTTCAGCACACGGTCGACGGTCGCTAGGCTGACGCCCGCTGCTTCTGCCAGGTCTTTTGCGGTTGGCCGCATGCGCCCGCTTTCCTCCTCCCAAGAGTCTGAATCGGATTTCTCTAGCAAAAGCAGGCGAAAAGCAAGAATTGAAGTGCGCACCTCAAAAATTGCTTGCATTGAGGTGCGCACCTCAATATGACTCTCTCCATGGCGGCGAGGAGGAACACCGCAGCCATTGGAGATGGCGTGGAAGAGGGCAGGCCCATGGAGGCGTCCTTCCGCGCCTGTTGCCCGCCACGGGCGTTTTCGCCTTTCGATGGAAGTCGGAAGGAAGGGGGAGGAGGCCCCAGTCATGAATTTTCATAAAGTCAGATCATTGACCGCTCTCGGCGCCCTTTTGGCCGCCGGCGTTGCAAACACAGGCCAGGCCGGCGCCGCCGAATTGACGCTGTGCTGGGCCGCCTGGGACCCGGCAAACGCCCTCGTCGAACTCAGCAAGGATTTCGAGGCCAAGAGCGGCAATACGATGAAATTCGAGTTCGTGCCGTGGCCGAACTTCGCCGACCGCATGCTCAACGAGCTGAATTCCGGCGGCAAGCTCTGCGATCTCCTGATCGGCGACAGCCAGTGGATCGGTGGTGCCGCGGAGAACGGGCAGTACGTCAAGCTCAACGATTTCTTCGACAAGGAAGGAATCAAGATGGATGACTTCATCCCGGCCACCGTTGTCGGTTATGCCGAATGGCCGAAGAACTCGCCGAACTACTGGGCGCTGCCGGCCTTCGGCGACGTCGTCGGCTGGAGCTACCGCAAGGACTGGTTCGCACGCCCCGAACTCCAGGCGGAGTTCAAGCAGAAATACGGCCGCGATCTCGCGGTGCCGAAAACCTTCGCCGAACTGAAGGACATCGCCGAATTCTTCCAGAAGCGCGAGATCGACGGCAAGACGGTCTATGGCGCGGCAATCTACACGGAGCGCGGCTCCGAGGGCATCACCATGGGCGTCATGGACGTGCTCTACAGCTTCGGCTTCCAGTACGAAAACCCCGACAAGCCCTATGAGCTGGACGGCTACGTAAATTCCGCCAAGGCGGTGGCCGGCCTGGAGTTCTACAAGGAACTCTACAATTGCTGCACACCGCCCGGCCATTCCGACGCCTACATGTCGGAGGACATCGACGCCTACAAGTCGGGCCAGGTCGCGCTGCACATGAACTTCGCCTTCACCTGGCCGGGCATCAATGCCGATCCCAATGTCGGCGGCGACAAGTCCGGCTACTTCCCGAACCCGGCAGGCCCCGATGGCGTCGCCTTTGCCCAGCTCGGCGGGCAGGGCATTTCGGTGGTCGCGGCGTCCGAAAAGCAGGAAGAGGCGCTTGCCTATATCAAGTGGTTCGCCCAGCCGGAGGTCCAGCAGAAATGGTGGCAGATGGGCGGCTATTCGGCGCTGCGCAAGGTGGTCGAAGACCCCGGTTTTGCGACCAGCCAGCCCTATGCGCAGACCTTCCTCGATTCCATGGCCATCGTGAAGGACTTCTGGGCCGAGCCGTCCTACGCCTCGCTGCTGCAGGCGGCGCAGAAGCGCTTCCATGACTATGTGGTCGCCGGCCAGGGGACGGCGCAGGAAGCGCTCGACGGTCTGGCGAAGGACTGGACGCAGGTCTTCGACGACGAAGGCAAGTACTGACCGCCACGAGCTTTGTGCCCGCCGCCTCCCAGCGGACCAAGGCGCGGCCGGAGCCGGGGATCTGCCCCCGGCTCTGTCGCCGCTCAGTTGAAAAACCAAGGGACATTCAATGCTGAAATCATCCGTGGAGCGGGTCGCCGAAGCGACGCCGCACGCCATTGCCAAACGCATGCACGGCCTGTCTGACCGTGCGCTCGCCTGGCTCTTCGTCGCCCCGTCGATCGTGCTGCTTCTGGCGGTCAACATCTTTCCGCTCATCTGGACGATCCGGCTGAGCTTCACCAATTTCCGTGTCAATCGCCCCAATGCCGAGGTCGAGTTCGTCGGCCTGAAGAACTACCTGAACATCCTGTCCGACCGCGACATCTGGCTGACCATGCAGGCGACCGCGCATTTCCTGATCTGGACCATCGTCCTTCAGGTGCTGATCGGCTTTTCGCTCGCCTACCTGATCAACAAGAAGTTCCGCGGCAACGATCTCTGGACGACGATCATCGTGCTGCCGATGATGCTGAGCCCGGCGGTGGTGGGCAATTTCTGGACCTTCCTCTACCAGCCGCAGATCGGCCTGTTCAACTATGCCGTTGGCTTCCTGACGGGGGCCGACCCGTCGAGTTTCTCCATGATCGGCGACGTGTCGCTGGCACCCTGGGCCATCGTCATCGTCGACACCTGGATGTGGACGCCCTTCGTCATGCTGATCTGCCTTGCCGGCCTGCGCTCCATTCCACCCAGCATCTACGAGGCGGCCGAATGCGACCGCGCCAGCAAATGGCGGCAGTTCTGGACGATCACCATCCCGCTCGTGCTGCCCTTCCTGATGCTTGCCGTGCTTTTCCGCGGCATCGAGAACTTCAAGATGTTCGACCTCGTGGTGCAGCTCACCGGCGGCGGGCCGGGCTCGATCACCGAGCTCACCTCGATCAACCTGAAGCGCGAGGCCTTCGAGAAGTGGCGCACGGGCTATGCATCCGCCTATGCCGTCATCCTCTTCGTCACCGTCTTCGGCCTTGCGTCGATCTACGTCAAAGCCCTGAACAAGGTGAAACAGCGATGAGCTATTCCGTTACCGAGCCGTCCCTGCGGCAGAAATGGTTCGCCGGCAGCCTGGTCGTGCTTTATGCGCTGATCACCATCCTTCCCCTGGTCTGGATCATCGCGACGAGCTTCAAGACGCCGGCGGATGCGATCGCCTATCCGCCGAAAACCTTCTTCACGCCGACGGTGGAAGGCTATGTCAACGTCTTCACCACGCGCACCCGCCTTTCGCCGGAACAGTTTCAGGCGCTCGGCGAGCCCACGACCTGGTACGACAAGATGGTGCGCAAGGACGGGCTCGTCATCTCCGGCCCCTCGCGCTTTTCCGAGCGTTTCACCAATTCGGTGATCATCGGCTTCGGCTCCACGGTGCTGTGCATCGTGCTCGGCACTGCGGCCGCCTATGCCTTCTCGCGCTTCAAGGTGCCGCTGAAGGATGACCTGCTGTTCTTCATCCTCTCCACGCGCATGATGCCGCCGATCGCCGTCGCCATCCCGATCTTCCTGATGTTCCGCTCGCTCGGCCTCAGCGATACCCATGCCGGCATGATCCTGCTCTATACGGCGGTGAACCTGTCGCTCTCGGTCTGGCTGCTCAAGGGTTTCATCGACGAGATCCCGATCGAATACGAGGAGGCAGCGCTGATCGACGGCTACACGCGGTTCCAGGCCTTCTACAAGGTCGTGCTGCCGCAGGCGGCGACGGGCATCGCCTCCACCGCGATCTTCTGCCTGATCTTCGCCTGGAACGAATATGCCTTCGCCGTGCTGCTGACATCCGGCAACGCCCAGACGGCGCCGCCCTTCATTCCCACCATCATCGGCGTCAGCGGGCAGGATTGGCCGGCCGTTGCGGCTGGCGCGACCCTCTTCCTCGTGCCGGTCATGGTGTTCACCATCCTTCTGCGCAAACATTTGCTGCGCGGCATCACATTCGGAGCAGTCCGCAAATGACAAGATTCTTCAACGGGTTGCTGCATCTGCGGCGCGGCGCCTGGGAAATGCTGGCATCGGTGCTGATCGCCATGGGCGTCGTCATGCTCATGCAGCCCTTCGCCCTCGTGCTCTATTCCTGGTCCTTCGTCATAACCTTGCTGGGTACGGTGATGTTCATCATCGTCAGCCATTTCCCGGAGTAGGCTGATGGCGCAAATCAGAATCCAGAACGTGCGCAAGGAATTCGGCGCCTTCACCGCGGTCCGCTCCTCCAGTTTCACCATCGAGGACGGCGAGTTCTTCATGCTGCTCGGCCCTTCCGGCTGCGGCAAGACGACGACCCTTCGCATGATGGCAGGCCTCGAACTGCCGACCTCCGGCGAGATCTTCATCGATGGCGAGGAGGTCGGCATGAAGCCGGCGAGCCAGCGCGACATCGCCTTCGTCTTCCAGATGTTCGCGCTCTACCCGCACATGAACGTGCGCAAGAACATCTCCTATCCGCTGGTGAGCCAGGGCTTGCGCGGCGAGGAACTGAAGACGCGCGTCGCCGAGGTTGCCCGCATCCTTCGGATCGAGCATATCCTGGACAAGCCCGTCGGCGGCCTTTCCGGCGGCGACCGCCAGCGCGTGGCGCTCGGCCGCGCCATCGTGCGCCGCCCGAAAGCCTTCTTCATGGACGAGCCGCTTGGCGCGCTCGATGCCGAGTTCCGCGAGCATATGGCCGAGGAACTGCGTGCCCTGCACGACCGCATGGGCGCCACCACCGTCTATGTCACGCACGACCAGCTCGAAGCCATGCAGATGGGCGACAAGATCGTCGTCATGAACCACGGCGTCGTCGAGCAGTTCGGCCGGCCGCAGCAGATCTACGACTGGCCGGCGACGAAGTTCGTGGCGCAGTTCATCGGCTCGCCGCCGATGAACTTTTTGGAGTTCGACGGCATGATCGGAATTGGCGGCGACAGTATCGATCTTGGCGGCGTGAAGGTGAAAGTGCCGGCCACGCGGGAGGGACGGGCCGGGCGGCTGACGCTCGGCGTGCGCCCGGAACATGTGCGGTTCAGCAGCGATGCGGCCTACCGCGGTCGCGTGATCGCCGTCGAATATCTCGGCACGACGCAGATCATAACGCTGGCGACGGAGCACGGCGACCTGAAGGCCCGCACTTCTTCCGGCAATATCGTGCGCGAGGACGAGTTGATCGGCCTCGATTTCGATGCGCGCACGCTGTCGCTCTTCGATGCGGAGAACGGCAAGGCGCTTATTTCCGAGGCCAATGAAGGAGTTCTGGCACATGGCTGAAGTCGTCCTTCAAAATGTGAGCAAGTCCTTTGGCAACACGCTGGCGCTCGACAATGTCTCGCTGACGGTTCCGGATGGCGCCTTCGTCGTGCTGCTCGGCCCGACGGGCGTGGGCAAGACGACGACGCTGAGGATGGTCTCCGGCCTCGACACGCCCGACAGCGGCGAGGTCTATATTGGTGGTCGGCCGATGAAGGGTCTGTCGCCGGCAGAACGCAACGTCGCCATGGTTTTTCAGCAATATTCGCTCTATCCGCACCTGACCGTTCGCCAGAACCTGGAGTTCCCGCTGAAATCCCCGCTCCTCAAGACACCGAAAGAGGCGATCGAGCGAAAAGTGCGCGAGGTCGCCGAAACCCTCCAGATCGCCCACAAGCTCGACAACAAGGCGACGGCCCTTTCCGGCGGCGAGATGCAGCGTGTCTCCATCGGCCGCGCCCTTGTCCGCAACCCGCAGATCTTCCTGATGGACGAGCCGTTGAGCTCGCTCGACGCGAAGCTGCGGGCGGACCTGCGCATCGAGCTGAAACGCATCCAGGCGAAAACCGGCGCGACCCTGCTCTATGTCACGCACGACCAGATCGAGGCGATGACCATGGCGACCCATGTCGGCGTGCTGAACGAGGGGCGGATCGTGCAGTTCGGCTCGCCGCGCGAGGTCTATGAACAGCCGGTCAGCGTCTATGCCGCGACCCGCCTTGGCCAGCCGCGCATCAACGTGCTGCCGGCCGACATTTTCTCGGGCGCGCCGTCCGGCGCGAAAAGCATCGGGCTGAGGCCGGAGCATATCGCGCAGGGTGAAGGCGAGGAGGCGCTGGTCAAGCGCGTCGAACATCTCGGCGACCAGACGCGCCTGCATCTCACCTTCCGCAAACACGATCTCATCACCGTCACGGATGCGCACACGCCGCTCAAGGGTGGCGAAACCATAAAAATCCAGCCGTCGCGGCCGCTCTACTTCGACGCGGCAGGCATGCGTTTAGCTTAAGGAGAACAAAATCATGGCGCAATTCATCAACAAGCGCGAAGACGTCGTCACCGAGGCGATCGATGGGCTGCTGGCCTTGTCCGGCGGCGCGCTCACCCGTCTCGATGGCTATCCGCATATCCGCGTCGTCAAGCGCAGCGATTGGGACAAGTCGCGCGTGGCGATCGTTTCCGGCGGCGGCTCCGGTCACGAGCCCGCCCATGTCGGCTTCGTCGGCGAGGGCATGCTGACGGCTGCGGTCTGCGGCGACGTCTTCGCCTCGCCGAGCGTCGATGCCGTGCTTGCGGGCATCCTGGCAGTGACGGGGCCGGCCGGTTGCCTGCTCATCGTCAAGAACTATACCGGCGACCGGCTGAATTTCGGCCTCGCCGCCGAGCGCGCCCGCGCCTTCGGGCTCAATGTCTCGATGGTGATCGTCGGCGACGACATCGCGCTTCCCGACCTGCCGCAGGCGCGCGGCGTCGCCGGCACGCTGTTCGTGCACAAGATCGCCGGCGCGCTCGCCGAACGGGGCGCCGACCTCGAAACGGTCACGGCGGCGGCAAGGCGCGTCATTGCCGGCACGCATTCCATCGGCATGTCGCTCGATACCTGCCGCGTTCCGGGCTCCCCGAAGGAGGATCGCATTCCGGAAGGTAAGGCCGAACTCGGCCTCGGCATCCATGGCGAAGCCGGCGTCGAGCAGATCGATTTCGCCGGCGCCCGTCCCTCCGTCGCCACCATGGCGGAGCGGCTCGCCGCCGTCATGGGCGAGGGGCCGCATGTCGCGCTGATCAACAATCTCGGCGGCACATCCGAACTGGAAATGTCCGTGCTGGCGCATGACCTGCTCGGCTCATCCATCGGCGGAAAGATCGCCCACGCGATCGGCCCGGCGCCGCTGATGACCTCGCTCGACATGCAGGGTTTTTCGATCTCGGTCTTCGCCGCCGATGCGGCCGAGCTGGAACTCCTGAAGGCACCGGTCTCGATCGCCGCCTGGCCGGGGGTTTCCGAGGTTCGGCCGATTGCCGTTGCGGCGCTACCGGACGGCCTGACGCCGATCACGCCCATGCGCTCGGAGCATCGGGCGACGCGCGAATTTCTGATCAATTGCTGCAACGTGCTGATCGCCGCCGAACAGGACCTCAACGCGCTGGACGCGAAATCCGGCGACGGCGACACGGGCTCGACGCTGGCGGGTGCTGCCCGCGCGCTGATCAACGCGATCGACCGCCTGCCGCTGTCCGATCACACCCAGCTGCTGCGCGCCATCGGCCAGGAACTGAGCCAGACCATGGGCGGCTCCTCCGGCGTGCTGCTCGCCATCTTCTTCGCCGCCGCCGGCGACGGCGCGTCGAGCGGCCTGCCGATGCGCGAGGCGCTGCGCGCGGGCCTTGCCCGCATGCAGGAGATCGGCGGCGCCAGCATAGGCGACCGGACCATGGTGGACGCCCTTTCCCCCGCCCTCGACGCGCTCGGAGAAAACATCGCCGCTGCCGCCAACGCCGCAAGGAAAGGCGCGAATTTCACGGCAACGCTCACCCGTGCCAAAGCCGGCCGCGCCGCCTACATCAACGCCAAGCAGCTTGAAGGCCATGTCGACCCAGGCGCCGAAGCCGTCGCGCGGCTCTTCGAGCATCTGGCGAGCTGACAGAACGCTGCTTCATCGGTCAGGCTTATGGATATCAATAGCCCGCAAGCGTGTCGAAACGAACGACCTTGACCGTCTCGCCGGCTGCGGCCGCAGGAGCGCCGGCGGGGCGGAAGAGCAGGGCGTTTGCCGCGGCGAGGAGGGCGAGCATCGAGCTGTCCTGTTCCGCGAAGGCTGCGACGGTGAGTTCGCCATCGCTGGCGGTAACGGTTGCGCGGAGATAATCGTCGCGCTCGCCCGTCTTGCCGATGGGGGAGGTCAGCCGTGCAGTCTCGAAGTGCGGTCCGGAAGCGTCGCCGCCGGTCATGGCGGCGATGGCGGATTTCAGGAACAGCAGCGCGCAGACCAGCGCCGAGACGGGATTGCCGGGCAAACCGAGCACCGGCATGTTGCCGAGCGCGCCGAACATCAGCGGCTTGCCGGGCCGCATCCGGATCTTCCAGAAATTGAAGCTGAGGCCGAGGGCCTTGAGAGCAGGGCGCACTCGGTCGTGATCGCCGACCGAGGCGCCGCCTGTCACCAGGAGAAGGTCGGCGTCCAGCCCCTGAAGCGCCGTTGTGATGGCGGCGTCATCGTCGAGGGCGATGCCGAGATCGAGCGGCTCGCCGCCCCAGGCGGCCACGAGCGCGAGGAGGGCGGGCCGGTTTGCATCGAATATCCGCCCGGCGCCGGCCCCAGCCGGATCGTTTGCCAGTTCGTCTCCGGTGGAGAGCACGGCGATCCTCGGCCGGCGGCGGACTGCGACCGTGCCGTGACCGGCGGCGGCCAACAGGCCGATGTCGCGTGCGCTGATCGTGCGGCCCGCCTCAATGATCTCGTCGCCCACCTTGAAGTTCAGCCCCGCCGGGCGAATGTACAGCCCCGGTCTGGCCTGCGCCTGGAAGACGATGCGGCCGCCGTCGGCCTCGACATCCTCCTGGATGACGATCGCGTCGGCCCCGATGGGCACGGGCGCGCCGGTGAAGATGCGCATGCAGGTTCCCGGCGAAAGCGTGGGCACGACAGGCGTGCCGGCCCTGGATGCACCAGAAAGCGGCAGACGCATGCCGACCGACGATATCTCGGCCGCCCGCACCGCATAGCCGTCCATCGCCGAGACGTCGAAGGGCGGCGAGGTCGTAAGCGCTTTCAACGCGGTTGCCGTGACGCGCCCGAGCGCTGCATGCAGACCGACCGTCTCCTCTTCGACGAGATGCATGCCGGAATTGATCAGCCGGCGCGCTTCCTCCACGCTGATGGCGCTTTTCCCGAAGGACTGGTCGAGACCCATGGCATGTCATCCCTGCTGCTGGCGGGGTGCACCCGCCGGTTTCGTTCACATCACTGTGACTGACGCTATATCTGTAACAATATAGCGCGTGGAGTCGTATCAGTCTTCGAGAGACGTTTTCGGATCGATACGGAGGCTTCAGATGGTTTCGAGACGGTGGTTTTTACTTCAGAGCGCCTGTGCGGCAATCCTGGCCGGGGCGCCATTTCGGCACGCGGCCGCGGCCGGCACGTTCAGCGTCACGCATTCGGACGAGGAGTGGAAGACGCTCCTGACGCCCGAACAGTACGAGGTCCTGCGGCGCAGCGGCACGGAGCGCCCGTTTACCAGCGCGCTTCTCAACGAGCACCGTCGCGGCAATTTCGCCTGCGCGGGCTGCGAACTCGATCTCTTCTCCTCGACGACCAAATATGACAGCGGCACGGGCTGGCCGAGCTTCTGGGCGCCATTGGACAAGGCCGTGGGCACCGAGACCGACGCGTCCTTCGGCATGACGCGCACCTCGGTGCATTGCAGCCGCTGCGGCGGGCATCTCGGGCATGTGTTCGACGACGGCCCGCAGCCCACGGGCCTGCGCTATTGCATGAACGGAATTGCCCTCAGCTTCAAATCGCTGGAAACCTGAAGGTCGCATGATGCTGCTGTTCCTGCTTGCCTATCTGGGTGGCGTGCTGACCATCGTCAGCCCCTGCATCCTGCCCGTGCTGCCGTTCGTCTTCTCGCGGGCAGACCGGCCGTTCCTGAAGAGAGGCCTGCCCATGCTCGCCGGCATGACGGTCACCTTCGCGCTTGTTGCGAGCCTCGCCGCCGTGGCAGGCGGCTGGGCGGTGGAGGCGAACCGTTACGGGCGCTTTGCGGCGATTGCCCTGCTCGCCGTCTTCGGTATCATGCTGCTTTTCCCCGCCATCGCCGAACGGGTCACGCGCCCGCTGGTGGATTTTGGCGCGCGGCTGTCGCGTTCGGCGGATGGCGGTATTGGCGGTTCGCTGCTGCTCGGCGCCGCGACCGGACTGCTTTGGGCGCCCTGCGCCGGCCCGGTGCTCGGCCTGATCCTGACGGGCGCGGCCTTGCAGGGGGCCAATATCGGCACGACGGTGCTGCTGCTCGCCTATGCCGCGGGTGCGGCGACCTCGCTGGCGCTGGCGATCCTCGTTGGCGGGCGGGTCTTCTCGGCAATGAAGCGCTCGCTCGGTGCCGGTGAATGGGTGCGGCGCGGGCTGGGTGCGGCGGTGCTCGTCGCCGTCGCGGCCATCGCGCTCGGGCTCGATACCGGCCTGCTGACGCGGCTGTCGCTCTCCGGCACGGTCGCGCTGGAAGAGCGGTTGATCAAGGCACTCGACGCGGAGCAGCCGGTCGCCATGAGCGGCAGCTCGGGCATGATGCAGGCCGATCCCGCCATGATGGCGGGTGGTTCGGCGATGATGGCCGGCGGATCGGCCATGATGGCGGCCAACCCGCAGGCCAATGCGACGGGCGCCCTGCCGGTCGAGGGCATCGTGCCGTCGCTTGCCGGCGCGGTCGAATGGCTGAACTCGCCGCCGCTAACGTCGGAGGGGCTCAAGGGCAAGGTCGTGCTGGTCGATTTCTGGACCTATTCCTGCGTCAACTGCCTGCGCGCCATTCCCTATGTTCGCGCCTGGGCCGAGAAGTACAAGGACCAGGGGCTGGTGGTGATCGGCGTGCACACGCCGGAATTCGCCTTCGAGAAGGATCTTGGCAATGTCCGCCAGGCGGCGGCCGATCTCGGCATTACCTATCCCGTCGCCATCGACAACGACTATACGATCTGGCGCGCCTTCAACAATCGCTACTGGCCGGCACACTATTTCATCGATGCGGAAGGCCGCATCCGGCACCACAAGTTCGGCGAGGGCGGCTACGACGAATCCGAGCGCGTCATCCAGAAACTTCTGGCCGAGGCCGGCGCCAGGCAGGTCGCCTCCGACATCGTGGCGGTGAACGCAACGGGCGCACAGGCCGCCTCCGACACGGCCGACGTGCTGTCGCCGGAAACCTATATCGGCTATGAGCGGGCGCAGAACTTCGTCTCGCCCGGCGGCGCCGTCAACGACGTGGCCCATGCCTATACCGATGGCGGGCCGCGCCTCAACGAATGGGGTTTCGACGGATCGTGGACCATCGGCCGCGAGCATGCGGCACTCGACGCTGCCGATGGCGCCATTGTCTACCGCTTCCATGCCCGAGACCTGCATCTGGTGCTCGGTCCGGCGGCGGATGGCAAGCCGATCCGTTTTCGCGTGACGCTGGACGGCGCGCCGCCGACGGAGGATCATGGCGTCGACGTCGCTGCCGACGGAACGGGTGTGATCACCGGCCAGCGGCTCTACCAGCTCGTGCGCCAGAAGGACGCCGCGCGCGACCGCACTTTTGAAATCCGCTTCCTCGACCCAGGCGTGGAAGCCTATGCCTTCACCTTCGGCTGAAACTTTGGAGACCAGACATGGCCCATTCATCGATGCACCGCAGACCCACCTTCCGTTCCACCACGCTGATGCTCTTCGCGCTCGCCGGCATCGCCTCGGCCGCGCCGGTGGCGGCGCAGGAGGGCATCGCCATTCCGGCACCCTCCGAGGATATCGCAATGCCGAAGGATACCGCCGTCGCGGTCTTCGCCGGCGGCTGCTTCTGGGGCGTCCAGGGCATCTTCCAGCATGTCGAGGGCGTCAGCAATGCCGTCTCAGGCTATGCTGGCGGCTCGGCGCAGACGGCGCATTATGAGATGGTCGGCCTCGGCGATACCGGGCATGCCGAAGCCGTGCAGATCAGCTATGACCCGGCGAAGATCAGCTACGGCAAGCTGCTGCAGGTCTTCTTCTCGGTCGCGCATGATCCGACGCAGCTCAACCGCCAGGGGCCGGATACCGGCACGCAATACCGCACCGCGATCTTTCCGCAGGACGAGGTGCAGGCGAAGGTCGCGAAGGACTATATCGCTGAACTCAACAAAGCCCGGCTGTTCAACGCGGCCATCGTCACCAAGCTGGAGCCCGGCCAGTCCTTCTACCCGGCGGAAGGCTATCACCAGGATTACCTGACGCTCAATCCGAGCCAGCCCTACATCGTCTACAACGACATGCCGAAGATCGAGAACCTGCGAAAGCTCTTCCCCGATCTCTACCGGAACGATCCGGCGCTGGTGTCCGAGGCGAAGACGTCGAACTGAGCGGAGAGAAAAACAGGTTCCGCCCGCAGCGCTTTGACCCTGCTCCCAAAAGAGCAGGGTCAGTCTGCATTACATCAGCATAAGCTTGTCATTCAGCGCCATCCAGCCGGCCGGCTCCTTGATCAGGGCCGCGGTGTCGTGTTTGCCGAAGATGCGCGTGAAGCTGCGCTTGGTGAAGATTTCGTGGAACATCGCAGAGGCGGGGCCGACTGGCCCGCCACGGGCGCCGAAGGCACCGGCAATCACGGTTTCCTGATAGGCACGCCAGTGCACTTCCATCGCGGTGCGAGCGACGAGCTTGCTCAGCGTCACCTTGATGCCGAGCTTGGCGACGGTCGTGGCGATGTTAGTCGCGAGACCGACCGCGGGGATCGGAATAGCGGCGCCTGCCAGGCCCACGCCGCGAACGCCGATCTTCGCGACTTTCGCCTTAAGCATCGCATCGACCCAACGCGTGACCGTTTCGCTCTTTTTGAACCCCGTGCCGGCCGCCTTGATGCCGATCAGATGTGCAGCGGTCGTGCCAACAGCGCTTCCCTCGCGCAGAATGCTGCCGACGTCGACGGCCGTCACGCCGGATGCCAGGCCGCCTGCAAGACTGACGGCACTTCCGCCCAGTCCCTTGAAAGTGCGCCCGGTGAAATATTTGCGGGTCTTGGGTGACAGACCGTCGTGGCCATTGGCCAGGAAGGCCGGGTTTGGGATGACCTTTTCGTCAGCCTCCTCGGCGCCGTAGACCTCGCGCAGAAAATGAATGACGGAAATGAGATTCGAGGCCGTATCATCCGCACTCGCGACAGATTCAACGACACACCAGCAGACGTCTTCCGCATCGGTCTTGTCGATCACACCAAAATTGAAACTACCAGGCACGATATCCCCCTTGGTCTAAAGCTTCGCGCGAGAAGCTATTCCAACGCCCATCAATTGATAGTTGCGATGTTACCGGATGAGGACTTTACAGCGCTTTAACTGAGCCTTCCAAAGACGAGCACGGTGATGTCGTCGAATTGCGGCGCGCCGTCTGCAAAGGCATAGGCCGTCGCCAGTACGCTACGGGCGAGGTCGGTTGCAGACGCGTTTGGGCGGGCGGCGATTTCGGCAAGGATGTTTTCTGTTCCGAACTGCTCCTGATCAGCGTTCTGCATGTCCGAAAGGCCATCCGAGGTGAGGAAAAGGCGGTCGCCCACGGCGAGCACGAGCTCGTGGTCGTGGAAGTCGAGCGCATCGATGACACCGAGCGCGGGATCGGGCGCTGTCGCCACTTCGGCGACGGTGTTTCCGCTTGTCCAGATCGGGTAGACGTGGCCGGCATTGCAGTAGGTGAGGCGGCCGGTGGCGACCTCCAGCAGGGCGTAGAATAGCGTGACAAATCGCGAGTTCGGATTGTTCTTGCCGAGTTCGTCATTGACGAGGGCGACGATTTCCGAGGGGCGCGGTACCCGTCCCGAAATGGCGTGGAATTGCAGGGTGCCGGCGCGCAGCAGGCTGCGCGTACGCGCCATGAAAAGGGCGGCGGAGGCGCCCTTGCCGGCGACATCGCCAATCGCCAGCGCAATCAGGCCGGGCGTCACCTCGAAGACGTCGTAGAGATCGCCGCCGATTTCCAGCGCTGGGTCGATGCTCGCGAAGATATCGAGCTGGGCGGGATCGACGGGGAAGGTGGTCGGCAGCATGGATTGCTGGCAGAGCCAGGCTTCCGCCAGCTCCCGTTCAAGCCGTTCGAGCTGGCGCTGGTTGATATCGCGCAGGAGCTTCTTTTCCAGAACCGCGCCGACGCGGGCGGCAAGCAGCGCGGGGTTGAAGGGTTTCGGCAGGTAATCCTCGGCGCCGAGCTCGATGCAGCGCACCACGGTCTCGATTTCGGACGCCGCGGAGATCATCACGACGGACAGCGATTTGAGCCAGCCTTCGTCGTTCAATGCCTGAAGCGCATCGATGCCATTCATGCGCGGCATCATCACGTCGAGCAGGATCAGGTCGAAGGGCTCCGCGCGCACCTTTTCGAGCGCTTCGAGCCCATCGCCGGCCTGCACGGTGTTGACGAGGCCGAGCCGCCGGAGGCGGCGTGCCAGCACATCCCGGTTGTCCTCGATATCATCCACGATGAGGATACGTGCCTGGGAGAAATCCAAAGAGACCTCATGAATGCTGTGCTGTAGAACCCGCGATCGGCCGCCATCACGTTACGCCAATCGCCGGAGGTTTCAAAGACGGCTCAGCGCCCGTTGATGGAGAGCATGCCAGTGACGGGGTCGATCGCCGTGTTGAAGGTGACGGCCTCGCTGGAGCTGTCGGTTTCCATGAGGGCGTTGATCTGGAAGCGCAGCACCCGCTCCATCTGATTTTCCGGCACGACCAGCACGACGGAAAGCTCACGGAAGCGCGGCTCGAAGCGGCGGATGACCTCTTCCAAGTGCTTACGGAACTGTTCCTGCTGGGCGGGTGAGGCGAGATGCTGGCTCTGTACCTCCGGCAGGCCATAGGTCAGGATCGACTGGCGCAGTTCCAGAAGTCTCTCGTCCTCGGGCAGGCGACCGGGACGGGTGTTGAAGAGAATTTCGAGATCACGCCGCACGGATTCGTGCATCTCTTGCATGGCGCGATCGACGTTGCGATCCGTCTCGATACTGTCGCCCTGTAGCAGCCGGTCGAAGAGGGGAAGCCGCGGAGGCGCTTTGTTGGGAAGGCGGGCCATGCTCTATCCTTCCTTGCTACCGCGACCGCATGGATTGCACTTCGGTCCGCATCCGGAACCCCGTCACGACTTGGTCGAACTGGAAATGCGGCTGGAGGTGCAGCACGCAGTTCATCACGCCGGGCCGACCGCTGACCTCGCTCATTTCCAATCGCGCGCCGGCGAGCGGATAACGCGCCTTCAACTCCGCGCTGGCGTCGGTGTTGCCGATCGTGTAGTTGCGCAGCCATTCTTCGAGGTAACGTTCGAGATCCTGCGGCGTCGTATAGGCGCCGACCCGGTCGCGCGCCATGATCTTCACGTAGTGGGCGAACCGGCTCATACACATGACGTAGTGCAGCATGGAGGAAAGTCGGCCGTTCACCTGGGCTGGAAGGTCGTTGTCACTCGGTGCCGCATAAAGCGATTGCGCGCCAAGGAAGACGACGGAGCGATCGAAATTGCACGGCGTGAGCGCGATGAAGCCGAGAGCTTCCAAAATCTTTTGCTTCTTGTCGGTCAGCTCGACTTCCAGCGGCCGCCGATAGGCGACCTTCTCGTCGGTCGAAAATTGCGCAACCGGCAGGTGGCTGATGACGCCGCCAAGATCGGCCTGCGGGCCGCGCGTACCACACATATCGGCAAACCAGCCCCATTCGCGAAACGCACGGATGGAGATCACGCCGAAGGCGAAGGCGGCATTGCCCCATAACCAGGAATCGACGCCCGCTCCGCCTTCGCTATAGCGGAAACCGTCCTGCCGTGAGGCGGAGTCCTTATAGCGGTCGCGCAACAGGATGCGCGGCATGGCGATCCCGAGGAAGCGGCTGTCCTCCAGGTCGCGGAGCCGGCGCCAGCGGTGATACTCACCGAGTTGGAAACCGGCATCGAGCCGCTGCGCATAGGAGAGGTCGGCGAAAGTGGTGACCCCGAACAGTTCCGGTGCGGCACCGAGGATGCAGGGGGAAAACGACGCCGCCGCGACCTGCGCTAGGCCGGAAAGCGTGCCGACATCGTCCTGCGGGCCCGCGCTACCCGATGGCGCGCGGTGACGCACTGCATGGTCGCAAAGCAGCAGCCCATAGGGCACGCCGCCTGGCATGCCATATTCCTCGCTGTAGACCTTGGCGAACAATGTGCTCTGGTCGAATTCGATCGCGCGATCGAAATCGCGCGAGAGTTCGGACCATGTGGCATTGAAGAGCTTGATGCGGACCTTGTCGTCGTTGCCGGTTTCCGACAGCAGCAAATCGACGCCGCGCCAAGTGGCTTCGAGCGCCTTGAACTCCGCCGTGTGGATGATCGCATCGACCTGGTCGCCAAGCAGCGGATCGATCGCCGCGATGTCTCGGGTTAGCACCGCCCGCCAGCCATCGCCGCCGCCGCGTGTGCCGAACCACAGGCGAAGGCACTCCGCCGGGTCGTCGCTCGCGATGAAACGGTCGAGCGTGGCGGAGATTTCCTCTCCGCCACGCTCGAGAACCGCATCGATGATGCGAAGCCGGATGCCGGCTTCGCTTTTTGCGCCATCGCCGTTGGAAGCGTCTTCCACGGCAATGGCTGCGTCTTGTTCCATGCCTGCGTCAGCCCATCTGCGGGATGCGCGCGACGAGGCGCATGGATGCGGTGAGCTCTTCCATCTGCAACCACGGGCGGAGATAAGCGACGGCGTTGTAGGCACCCGGGGAACCGGGGATTTCCTTCACCGTGACCTGGGCTTCGGCGAGAGGATACTGCGCCTTCATTTCTGCGCTCGCATCCGGATTGCCGTTGACGAAATTGCGGATCCAGTTGTTGAGCCAGTTTTCGCAATCACGAACTTCGAGGAACGAACCGATCTTGTCGCGGCCCATGACCTTGAGGTAGTGCGAGAAGCGCGACGTTGCCATGATATAAGGCAAACGGGCAGAGATCGCCGCGTTGGCCGTTGCATCGGGCTTGTCGTACTTCTTTGCGCGCTGCGTGGTCTGCGCGCCGAAGAACACCGCGTAGTCCGTGCTCTTGTAGTGGCAGAGCGGCAGGAAGCCGAGCTTGGAAAGCTCTGCCTCGCGGCGGTCAGTGATGCCGATTTCCGTCGGGCATTGCTGGTCGGCGTCGCCGTCGTCGCTGGTGAAGGTGAAGGTCGGCAGGTTCTCGACCTTGCCGCCGCCTTCCGCACCGCGGATTGCCACGCACCAGCCGTACTTCGAGAAGGCTGATGTCAGGCGCTCACCGAGCGCGTAGGAGGCGTTCATCCAGGTAAAGTCGTTCGACTCCATCTTGCTGACAACGCCATTGGCGTCGATCGGAGCTTCCTCGAACTTGAACTCGTCGATCTGCTTGCCCTGCGAGCCAAAGGGAACGCGGGCGAGCACGCGCGGCATGGTCAGCGTGACGAAGCGGCTGTCTTCGCTGTCACGGAAACCGCGCCACTTGATGTATTCCGAGCTGTCGAAGATCTTTTCGAGATCGCGCGGCTTGGAGAGTTCGGTGAAGCTTTCCAGGCCGAACATTTTCGGGCTTGCGGCCGAGATGAAGGGCGCGAAGGAGGCTGCAGCGACATTGGACATGCCCTGCAGCACTTCGAGGTCTTCCGTGCCGGAGCCGAACTCGAAGTCGCCGATGAGCGCGCCGTAGGGCTCGCCGCCGGGTGTGCCGAATTCGTTTTCGTAGAGCTTCTTGAAGGTCTGGCTCTGGTCGAACTCGACTGCCTTGGTCAAGTCCTTGTGCAGTTCCTTCTTCGACAGGTTGAGAACGCGGATTTTCAGCGTCGAGCTGGTTTCCGAATTCTTGACGAGGTAGTTAAGGCCACGCCAGCTGCCTTCCAGCTTCTGGAATTCTTCATTGTGCATGATGGCGGTCAGCTGCTTCGACATCTTTTCGTCGATTGCGGCAATCGCCTTGTTGAAGGTCTGCGTCAGGTTCTTGCTGAACGTGACCGTGCCGGAAAGGGCTTCCGACGTCAGCGTGCGCAACAGGTCCTGGATCTCGTCCGGCTCGGCGGTCTTGGTGACCTGGATGGCCTGGTCGAGAAGGCTCAGGGAGCCGGTTTCTTCTGCGACGGCTGTGCTGCCGGCTGTTTGGGTCTCGGCGCTCATTCGACTACTCCTTCGCTTTCTCGGCGCCAAGCTCGTTGGCAAGGGATGCAAGCTTGTCGGTGTTCTGCAGGACCTCCTCCAAGAGGCTTTCGAGTTCTTCCGACCGGTCCACCTTCGACATCAGGTCGCGCAGCTTGTTGCGAACGGCGAGAAGCTTGCGAAGCGGCTCGACCTGTTCCACGACGGCGCCGGGCTCGAAGTCGTTGATCGACTTGAACTTCAGCGAGACCGGCATCAACGTATCGTCGCCGGCCAGCGTGTTCTCGACCTTGAATTCCGCGCCGGGCGTCATGCGCTGCATGACGTCGTCGAAGTTGTCACGGTCGATCTGGATGAACTTGCGGTCGCGCAGCGGCTTCAGCGGCTCGTAGGGCTTGCCGGAGAAATCGCCGATGACGCCCACGACGAAGGGCAGTTCCTTGCGGACCTGTGCGCCTTCCGTTTCCACGTCGTAAGTGATGTGGACGCGCGGTGCGCGCACCCTTTTGAGCTTCTGTTGAACGCTTTCTGCCATGACGGCCCCCTCTTCAAGCGGTGAATGGTTGCGGATATGCGATAGGGAATTAATAACCTTGTTCGGTCGACGGCGGCTTGATGCCCGCCGCCAACAGGATGCGCTGAAGGTGGGCCGGGTCTTCGACCAGTTCCACCAACAGATCGGGTAGGCTCATGCGCGCACGCCGGACGGCGTCTTCGAGCGTGTACGACATGGGCGAATGCGGTTCGGTTTTGCGAAAGTAAGCGGAAATGCGCGTCAGTTCCGCCAACGCCTCGTCACGGGACTGGTAGCCCTCGATCTTGCGGACGACGACGGTGCCGGACACCTGCTGACCGCCTTCACCTTGCTGGCCCGCGTCGCCGGCGGAAACTTCCTCGCTGTCGGCAGAATAGTTCGCGACTGCAAGTTTGTCCGCGGCGAAGTGGGCAATCGAGCGGGAGATTTCCTCCAGCATTTCGCGAAGCGCTGAAACGGGCGGTGCATCGACACCAGCCACCGCATCGAAGGCTGCAGACATCTCCGCCAGCGCCGCCAGCGTCTCCACGATGACAGCCTGGGTTTCGGCGAAGAAGGCGACGGATGTATCCGCCACGCTTTCCAGGAATTGCTCCATGGTCACGGCGCCGTTGTCGATGCGCTCCTGGCGGCGGTCGGGATCAGTGACCTTCGCGAGGTCGCGCGCCTGCTCGTAGTTCCAGAGCGAAAAGCTCCATTGCGAGCCGCGCGTGATCGATACAAGCCGGATCGGCTGAATGAGTGTTCCGACCGCGCCCGAACCGTTGAGGCCCGCGACCGCGGAAACTTTCCCTTCCACACCGTCTTCGTCGAGTTCGGGGAAGCAGGTTTCCCAGAAGCCGTTGACGATGCCGGTGAGCACCTTCATGCCGTCGCGCAGGCCGGCAAAACCTTCGGTTCGCAAGAGGGCCTCAACGAGCCAAGCGGCAATTTCGAGATCCTTGCCGTGGGAAGCGAGGATCGTCATCGCGGTGTCGGCGACGGTGTCCCATTCCTCGGGCGATGCACCACCGGTCTCGACGGCGGCCCGTTCGGCGGAGCGGGCGGCGTTGCGGGCGTCCTTGGTGCGGTAATAGAGTGAGGCAGGCGAGCTATCGGCGCGCGGATCTGTCCCGGCAGGCGCCTCTTCCGAGATCGCCTGGAGCAGAGCGTCGATATCGATGACCTGCGGCAGAGCCATGGGTAGATATCCTCCTGCCCTTGCGGGGCCTGGTCGCTTGGAAACTTTTACTCGGATACCGCTACACGCGCGGAGCTGGCAGAAGAATGCTTAGCCCCAAATACTTAATCGATCTTGAAACGAATCTCTCGATTCGGCTGGGATCAATTGCTTCCCGTCGGCCGCTCGCCCGGCAACCAGCCGTTGCCGCCATTGGCAATGTTCACCCCTCGTGTCACCGCTGTCTCGAAGCGCTCCACAAGGTTCTTAGCATCTCCTGCTGTAATCGACAGCAGCACCGACGCCCCGGCACCGATCGGCCCCAACCGAGGGTCGGCGTCTGCGTCCGGCATGCCTTCCGGCGCAAGGCTTCCGCCCGACCAGAAGACCGCGAGTGCCGCATAGGCCGCAGCCCCCTTGAACTTCGCCGATTCGGCGCACTCCATGCAAGAGCGCCGGCGGGAATCGTCCGGCTCGTAGACCCAGGCGGCTGTACGCTCCAGGCACAGCAATTCCAGCTCCGTCGGTGCCGGAATGCTGGTTTTAGCGACAACATAGCACCACCAGATCGCCTCGCGGATCGGCAAGGTGAAGGCGAGGAAACGTATGGCGTCCCCAATGTTTTCCGCCTCGACCAGAAGCGACAGGAAACCCTGTGGCGACAGGGTGGGCAATAGAAAGGGGAGGGCCTCGGCTGAAAGCTCCGCCCGGCCGCAGATATCCTGTGCCGTCTGGGCTGTCACCTTGCGAAAGGCTTCCGTCTGGATTTTCACCATCTACCCCTAATTGATCTTGACCATGCCGCCCTTGACGATGGCCATGCCATCGCCCGCGACATTGACAATCGGGCCCTTGATCTCGCTTTGGGCGGAGCCTTCGATCGACACCGTGACACCTTTGATGGTGATGCCGGCCTGGGTGAGCTCCACTGTGCTGCTACCGCATTTCAGCGTAATGCCCTGCATCGCCTCGAGGGTAATCTTGCCGGCGCTGGCCTTCGTTGTCTGATTGCCTTGGGTAAGGGTCAGGGTGTCGCTGCCCACGTTCAACGTCACCGCCCGGTCGCCTTGCTTGAGCGTCAGCGTGTCGCCACCGGTGGCAATCGTCACCGTGCGCTTGCCCTTGTCGATGTCGAGCGTCTCGTTTCCGGTCTCGATCTTCTCTGTCCGGTTGCCCTTCTTGATCGTGAAGGTCTCATTGCCTTCTGTGATCTCGGTGGTGCGATCGTTCTTGATCGTGCGTTTCTGGTCGTGGTCGACGGTCAGCGTGTCGTCGTTCTCAACCTCGCGCAGAAAGTCCTTTTCCGCGTGGAAGGTGATCTTCTCCTCGCCCTTCTTGTCCTCGAAGGAAAGCTCGTTGGCATTCGCCGTCTGGCCGGATTTGCTGCTGCGCGTCAGCAGACCGCTTTTCGTCATGTTGGTGGGCAGAGCCCAGGGCGGCATGTTGTCGGCATTGTAGACGGCGCCCGTTACCAACGGGCGGTCCGGATCGCCGTCAAGGAACTGCACGACGACCTCCATGCCGATGCGCGGCACGAAGACGGAGCCCCAGTTGCTGCCGGCGAGCGACTGCGCCACGCGCACGAAGCAGGAACTTGTCTCGTTCTTCTTGCCGTAACGATCCCAATGGAACTGCACGCGGATGCGTCCGTATTTATCGGTGTGGATTTCCTCGCCGGAAGGCCCGACGACGAGGGCGGTCTGCGGACCTTGCACGATAGGTTTGGGCGTCGGTAGCGGATTACGGGCGATACGCGCTGCCGGAATGCAGGAAAAGGTGTTGCGATAGTACGGTTTGCCCTCCGTGCCGGGCCGGATGTTGAAATATGCGCGATCAAGCGCCTCGTGACGTATCTCGGTCAGCATCATGCGGCGGTTTTCGTCAGCTACGGGGTGAGCCTTCAGCGTGAAGGCATGGCCGCTCGTGAAGCTTGCGCATGTGCCGCCTCCGGTCGTCGTCTCGAAGCCTGCCTCTGCGGCGTCGATGGCGACGGTGGCGAAACGCTTCAGTGTGTCGGACTTGACGGAATTGCCGGGAAAGCGGAAGTGCTCCCATTTCTTTCCGGCTGCCGGCTGTTGGCTCGCCTTGCGCTCACCCTCGATCGTGTTTGCCGGCTTTTCGAAGTCGTAGTCCTCGATATGCCACATCGCATCGGTGAGGCTCGCCCCGCTATCGAAGGTGTGGACGCCGTCTACGGCCTCCTCCTGGCCCTGCCGATATTCGACCGTATCCTGCAGGCATTCGGCGTAGGCGGAAGCATTGTCGGCCAGCACCAGCGTGTGCTTTCCGTCCTCGTGCTTGAAAAAATAGAAGATGCCTTCCTCGGCGAGAAGGCGCTGGAAGAAGTCGAAATCCGTTTCGCCGAACTGCACCCGGTATTCCGAAGGATCGTAGGTAGCGTTGAGCTTCTTTTCGAAGGTGATGGCGCTGTCCGCCAAAAGCTGCTCGACGATCTCGACGGCGGTCTTTTCCTGGAAAACCTTGTGATCGGACGTGCGCTTGAGAAGCCACAGGCTGGGTGAGATGACGAGTGTATAGAGCCGGTAATCGTTGCGCGTGAAAGCGCCGGCGGAAAAGGCGGTGACGATGCCGTTGACATAGCGGCGCGTGCTGCGGGGTCTGGCCATGGAGAGCGTCACGCTCTTGCCCAGCAGATCACTTGGATCGATCGTCGCACGGGTGGACAGGGCGCTGATGGTGAATTCGAAGAGGTTGGAAATGCCTTCCTTGCCGCGCGCTTCCGTCGCGAGAAAGGCATCTTTCCCAAGAGGAGTCTCCAGGGTGATCCAATGGTCCTCTTGAGCTAGGGTCGTCGCCATAGAGTCTTGCTACCCGAAGGATGTGTGCACGGCACGCATCGACGTCGTTTGAATAGGACGGAGGCGGGCAAGCCGCCGCCGTCGAAGCCTACGGCGCGGCCCGCTTTCGCGAGAAGACCGCGCCGCGAAGGCAAATCTACCGACTTTAGATCTTCTTGCCCGTGGCAATGTTGTAACCGACAACCTTCGGGCTGGCAGTCTTGTTCTTCGCGTCGAATGCCGTGAACTTGAACTCGATCTTGGTAAAGTTGATGGAGATCGACTCCGTCGGACGGTCGCCGCCAGACGAGACGCTGTAGCCCGAGATAAGTGCGTCGGTCAGCGTGTATTCGACATAGGTGTCGCCCGGGTCGCCCGTATTGACGAGGTGGATTTCAACCTTCTTGCCTGCCGTGCCCGTTACGGACTCGGCGAAGATCGCCGTCGAGGAACTGTCGAGCGTCTTGGTGACGACGACTTCGCTGACGCTTGGCTGGCTGGATTCGCGGTTCGTGCTGGCGCCGGTGGGCGTGGAGATGCCGCGGCCAACGCCGAACTGCAGGGACTGCACGTCAATCCATTTCTTGTGGGCTTCGTGCGTCGCTTCCCCTTCGATGCCTTCGTACTTCAGATAGACTGCCATAGTTAGCTCCCTTGGTATCCTGATGGAGGTGTTGTCGATAGACGAGGATTATTAAGAATCGCCCCGGATTGCCTTCATTGTGCTGCCACGAATTCCGGCGGTTGGTCCGGCTGCACGACCGTATCGCCCGAAGTTTGCGCGTGGAATTCGAACTGGCCGTTTTCATCGAGCACGGCTTTCAATCCGCCGATCTGGCCGCCATCCGCCATGACGGCGAGAACATGCGACGAAAGCCGCGGCAGAAGCCCACGCGACAGAATGTACTCGATGTTTCGTGCGCCGCTTTCCACCTCGGTGCAGCGGCTGGCGATCGCTTCGACGAGCGTCTCGTCCCAGGTGAGCGTCGCGTTGTAATTCTCCGCGAACCGCTTGCGGATGCGGTTGAGCTGCAGCGTGACGATCTTGCGGATCACGTCGTCTGCGAGCGGGAAGTAAGGCACGACCGAGCAACGCCCGAGGAAGGCCGGCTTGAAGCTCTTGAGCAGCTCCGGCCGGATTGCCTCCGTCAGCTCCGTGACATCCGGCCGCTTGGCCGGATCGGCATAGAGGCGGTGGATGAGGTCGGTGCCGGCATTCGAGGTCATGATGATGACGGTGTTCTTGAAGTCGATGTCGCGGCCTTCGCCGTCGCGCAGCATGCCCTTGTCGAACACCTGGTAGAACACGTCCTGCACGCCCGGATGGGCCTTTTCCATCTCGTCGAACAGGATCACCGAATAGGGCCGCCGGCGCACGGCTTCCGTCAGCACGCCGCCTTCGCCGTAACCAACGTAACCGGGCGGCGAGCCGACCAGCATCGAGACCTTATGCTCCTCCTTGAATTCCGACATGTTGATGACGGTGAGGTTCTGCTCGCCGCCATAGAGCAGGTCGGCCAGCGCCAGCGCCGTCTCGGTCTTGCCGACACCGGACGTGCCGACCATCAGGAAGACGCCGATGGGCTTGCGCGGATCGAGCAGTTTGGCGCGCGAGGTGCGGATCGTCTCGGCGATCGCTTCCAGGGCATGCGACTGGCCGATGACGCGTTCGCGCAGCTTGTCGTTGAGGGCGAGGATCGTCTTGATCTCGTTGGA
This sequence comes from Shinella sp. BE166, assembly GCF_051201095.1. Taxonomy (NCBI): domain Bacteria; kingdom Pseudomonadati; phylum Pseudomonadota; class Alphaproteobacteria; order Hyphomicrobiales; family Rhizobiaceae; genus Shinella; species Shinella sp. BE166. The sequence goes on from NZ_JBPEHL010000001.1 coordinate 366,176, forward strand.
AACCATGCGGCCGACCGGAATGCCCGTCCAGTTGCCGACCACCTCGGCAATCGCCTGGCCGTCGACCGTCACGCGCATCAGCGGCGTCTCGCCCTGCAACGCTTCCAATTCGGCCGTCAGCGTCGCCAGTTCCGCCTTCATCTCCTCGGGGGTCTTTTCGCCCGCAGGTGCGTCGTCCGGCCCGGTCAGTGCATCGTGCAGCGCGCGAATTTGCCCGACCAGGTCTTTTTCACGGTTCCACTGCTCTTCGAGCTTTTCGAGTTCCTCGGAGACGCGCACCCGTTCGTCCTTGAGATCGGCGATGCGCCCGGAATGGTCCGTGCCGATCTTGGTTTCGCGCGTCAGCACGCCAAGATCGGTGTCGATCATGTTGACGCGACGACGGCGATCCTCGACGACGGCCGGAACGGCGTTGCTCGCGATGGCGACGCGCCCGCAGGCCGTGTCGAGCAGGCTCACCGCCTTGTCGGGCAACTGGCGGCTCGGAATGTAGCGGCGGGACAGCCGGACTGCGTCCTCCACGGCTTCGGCCAGCACACGCACGCCGTGGTGGCGTTCGAGCGTCGGGATCAGGCCGCGCATCATGGCGATGGCGGCCTCGTCGCCGGGCTCCTCCACCTTGACCACCTGGAAGCGGCGCGTCAGCGCAGGGTCGCGTTCGAAATATTTCTTGTATTCCGCCCAGGTCGTGGCGGCGATCGTGCGCATCTCGCCGCGGGCAAGGGCAGGCTTCAAGAGGTTCGCAGCGTCGTTCTGGCCGGCGGCACCACCGGCGCCGATCAGCGTATGCGCCTCGTCGATGAACATGATGATCGGTTTCGCCGAGGCCTTGACCTCCTCAATCACCTTCTTCAGCCGGTTCTCGAACTCGCCCTTCATGCCAGCGCCGGCCTGGAGCAGGCCGAGGTCGAGCGAGAGCAGTTCCACGTCCGCCAGCGCCGGGGGCACTTCGCCCGCAGCAATCTTCAGCGCAAAACCCTCGACGACCGCCGTCTTGCCGACGCCGGCTTCGCCGGTGAGGATCGGGTTGTTCTGGCGGCGGCGGGTGAGGATATCGACGATCTGGCGCGTTTCGGAATCGCGGCCGAGCACCGGGTCGATCTTGCCGTCGCGTGCACGCGCCGTCAGGTTGATCGTGTATTGATCGAGCGCGGAACCACTAACGACACCGGAGCCGGACGATGCGGGCGCGTCACCGGAGGAGGACGCCGCCTTTGCGCCCGAGGCGGACTGGCCGGCCTCGCTGCTGCCCGACACGATCTTCATCAGGCCGGTCTTCAGCACCTCGGCATTGATCCGGGCGAATTGCGAGGACGCGTCACGCGCCAGAGCGGACAGCGCATCGTCGCCGAGCAGGCTGACGAGCAGGTAGCCGCTGCGGATGGATGTGTCGCCGGATTGCAGCGAACCATAGATCCAGGCCTCGCGGATCCATTTGACGACGTTCGGCGTCAGCGCCGGCGAGCGGCTGTTGCCGGTCTTCAACCGGTCCAGCACCTTGGTCAGATCCGCCAGCAGGCGGCTCGAATCGATCTCGAAATGCCGCAGGATGGCCGCGACGTCGCTGTCGGGCGCCTCTACCAGCTTCGTCAGCCAATGTTCGATTTCGACATTGTAATGGGTGCGCGAAAGCGTCAGCCCGACCGCGCCTTCGAGCGTCGAACGGCAAAGTGCGTTCAGACGCCCCACGAGTGATTGCAGATCTACGTTTAGCAAAGCGGCCCCCCAGCTTTTGCCGCGCCGACGCGACAATCCGCACCAACGCAAAAAGATGACTAGAATCAATTCATATAGGCAAGATGACGGGCAACTCTAATTCCTAGTTCCCGTAAAAGTCTACCGCCCTATCGGCCTTCAGCCGGAGAGTGCGGCATCTACGTTGGCATAGATTGGGAACAACCTTAAGAAACCACTCATTTCGAAGACCAGACGGATACGACTGTTCAGCCCGGTCAGCGACATGCGTCCGCCTGCCGCGCGAACCTTTTTTGCTGCGGAGAGAAAGGCGGAAAGCCCAGTGCTGCTGATATATTCCAGGCCCGCCAGGTCGATGATCAGGTTCACGTCGCCCCGTTCGATGATGGCGGAGAGGTGCCTGTCGAAAACCGGAGAGGTCTGGCTGTCTATCCGCCCGGTGGGCGCGACGACGAGGCTGTTTGCCTGCCGCGTCTCGGCAATGTTCATGATGATATTGACCTCGGGCTTCCTGTTGATCACTTTGTGGCGTGATGATTTCAGAAAGTTATACGACTTGCCAGAAGGTTTTTTGAAACGCTTTGGGGTGACGACGTGATGGCAGTGTCGGATGAAGCCCTTGTCGCGCATCTGCGCGCGTCGCTCTCGCCGCAGCGTTTCCCCGTCCGGCGCGAGGCCGAGCTGGAAGGCGGCGCCGGCGACGGGCGTGAAGCGATCTCCTTCTACGATCACCATTGGCCGGCCCGCTCGGTGCTCGCCATCAGCGCCGCCCGCGTCGCGGGGGGCGATGTCGATGCGGCGCTGCGCGCGACCGGCCTGCGCCAATTGTTGCGCGCGGTCGTCGCGACGACGCTGAACGCCGGGCAGGCGCTGGAGGCGCTGGCGGCACACATCAACACGGCCGGCCTCGATATCGGCCTGCTCGTTCTCGACGTGGTGTCCGGCAAGGTGTCCTATGCGGCGCGCGGCAAGGCGGCGGTGACGATCTCCGGCCGGACGAATCAGCGGGAAATGGTGTCCGGCGACGTTGCCTGGCTTGCCGCCGGCGATATTGACCCGCCAAAAGCCACTGCAGCGTCGAAGGACATCGCCGGGCTCATCCGCGACGGCATCGACCGCAGCCGTTCCGGCGCCGCCTGCGCCCTGCTGTTCAAGACGCCGGGGCGCCTGGCGCAGGAGACGATCTTTTCCATCGGCAACAGCCATGGCGATATCCAGGTCGCGGCCGAAAAGGTGCGGCGCTTCCTGGAGATGCACGGCGTCGGCGAGGAGGACGTCACGCGCATCGACGTCGCGCTCGACGAGATCCTCACCAATGCCGTGAATTACGGCTTCGAGGACGGCGAGGCGCACGAGATCCTGCTGTCGCTGTCGATTGCCGCGGACCGCCTGGCGATCGAGGTGCAGGACGATGGGCGCCCCTTCGATCCGCTCGGCATCCCCGAGCCCGATCTCGACGCGGACCTCGAAAGCCGCCAGATCGGCGGGCTCGGCATGCATTTCGTCCGCACGCTGCTTGACAGGGTTTCCTACTGCCGTCGTAATGGCTGGAACGTGTTGAGCCTGGAAAAGCAGTTGGCCAGCAGGACGGATAGGGCATCATGAACGCCGCGCGCATGGGGGATTTGGTCAAGCAGGATGCGCCGCATTGCCATGCGCCGATCCATCCGGCCGCGCTCGTTCCGACGCCCGTGCCGCATCCGGCCCTGCCGCTGGCGATCATCGGCGGCTTGCCGACAGTGCTGATTGGCAACATGCCTGCCGCAAGGGTTACGGACATGACCATTCTGTGCTCCCTGCCAGGCTGCGTTCCTGGCGGGCCGGGCATGATCAGCATGGGCTCCGCGACGGTCCTGATCGGCAACCTGCCCGCGGCGCGAATCAATGACATGACGATGCATGCGGCCTGCGTTGCGCCGATCCCGAGCCCCGTAGGGAAAATCCTGCCGCCTGGCTGCCCGACCGTGATGATCGGCGGCTGACGTGCGCCTGTCCCATTTCGAGAAACTACGGCCGGTCTGCCCCGTCTGCCGCCTGAACGGGCGGGACGCGCCGCTGGTGTTGAGCGTCGTCGAGACGGAGGCGCATGGCGATGTCGCCAGCGGCATCCTCGGCTGCCAGGCCTGCGGTTCCGAATTCCCGATCATCGACGGCATGCCGATCATCGTGCCGGAAGTACGCCGCTTCGTGCAGGACAACCTGTTCTACCTCTTGGCGCGCAACGACCTCACGCCCGCGGTCGAGAGCCTCCTTGGGGATGCGGCGGGGCCGGGCAGCGGCCTCGAATCGATCCGCCAGCACGTCTCCTCCTATGCCTGGGACCATTGGGGCGACCAGGATCCCGTGGCTTTTCCCCCGGTGCCGGGCGGCGGGGTGCCGGGAGCGGTGTCGCGCAATCTCGCGCAGGCGCTCGACATGCTGGGCGACGGGCTGCCGGACGGCCCGGTGCTCGATATCGGCTGCGCCGCCGGGCGCACCGTCGTGGACGCCGCCGAACGGCTCGGCCGCGACGTGCTCGGCATCGACCTTTCCGTGCCGCTGGCCCGCACCGGCCGGCAGGCCGTGGTCGGCGGCCAAGTCAATTACGGCCTGCGCCGGATCGGTCTGGTCTATGATCGGCGCACCTATCCGCTGCGCCAAGGGGCCGAGGGCCGCGGCGACGTCTGGCTCTGCGATGCGCTGGCACTGCCCTTTACTGCCGGCACCTTCGCGCTCGCCATCGGCATGAATGTCGTCGACTGCATGCGCGATCCGCGGGCTGGCCTCGTCGAGATCAGCCGCGTGCTGGTGGACGAAGGCAGCGCCGTGTTGTCCGTGCCCTTCGACTGGGCGGGGCAGGTGACGCCGGTGGAGGCCTGGCTTGGCGGCCATTCGCAGCGCTCCGTCCATGCCGGCAGCCCAGAGGCCATCCTCGACCTGCTGCTCTCCGAAGGGCCGCTCGCCGCCGGCAGCCTGCGGCGCACGGGCTCGGTCGGAGAAGCACCCTGGCATGTCCGGTTGCACGACCGATCCTGCATGTATTATTCCGCATATCTGGTAGTCGCTCGTAAAACGGTGGGGTAACATCCGGCCAAGCCAGCGATTCCGTGATTCCCTGCGAGGCGGGAAAACGGGTCGCCGTCGGGGGTAGGCTATGCAATTGCGACTCGTACTCAAAGGCCCGGAGCGCCTGGCGACCGGCCTGCGGGAAAGAACCGTCGAGACGGGAGCCCTCGTCATCGGCCGGTCGGAGGATGCCGACTGGGTGCTGGCGGATCCCGAGCGTGTCGTTTCCAAGCGGCATTGCCGGATCGAGCGGCAGGCCGGCGGCTTCCTGCTCACGGACATGTCCACCAATGGCGTGCTGGTCAACGGCGTGCCCTTGGGGCGTGAAGCCTCCCGCACGCTCGTCGACAAGGATGTGTTGACACTCGGCGATGCGATCATCGCGGTCGCAATCGAGACGGCGGCGCCGGGTGTCGCGCCGCTGCCCGTGGCGGACGATCCCTTCGCGGAGGGGCCGTTCGGCTTCGACGAGCAGGCCGCGGAGGCCGTGAAGGCGGCGATCCTGCCGGATACGGCGGCCGAGAATGCTCGGGACAAGGTTGCGGTCCTACAGGACTGGTGGATACCCACGGCTGACGGCCGGCATGGCGAGCCGAAACCTGTGGATATCTCCGGGGGCATGGGGAATGCCTCGATTGCGCGTACCAATGCGGCGGGCGAGGCGGTAGCCTCGATAGCCGATACTGGGACGAATTTCGCTGCGGAGGCCCTCGGGCTGGATGCGGCGGTGTTTGCTAAGGCTGTTGAAACGGCGATGTTGGTTTTGTCAGTAGAGGAAAAGCGTAGGTTCGAGGGGCGTTTGGTTGAACTTCTTCGCAAGGAGAAGTCAGGTTGACGATCGAGCACTCTCCGGCGGGGCGGTGGTCGATCGGGATGCGCGCGGTTGTCTCGCGCCTCTTCGTTCTGCTGTGCCTGTGCCTGTTTGCGTTCGCGCTGCCGGGCTGCGGCCTCATGCAGAAGAAGCCGCCGCCGAAGGAGATCGAGATCAAGCCGGCGCCGGCGGAAGCCAGCATCGACGTCATCGCGGTCGCTTCGCCGCTGGTCAATCCGGGACCGGACGGCCTGCCGCAACCCGTCGTCATGCGGCTCTACCAGCTGAACGCCGAGACGGCCTTCGCCAATGCCAGCTTTCGCCAGCTCTGGGAGGCGGATGCGGAGACGCTCGGGCCGACCATGCTGGGCAAGACGGAACTCTATCTGGCGCCGGCGGAGGTGCAGCGGATAAAGGCCAATATGATCGAGGGCACGACGATCATCGCGGTGGTCGTCGGGTTCCGCAATTTCGAAGAGGCAAAGTGGCGCGCCATGGTCGGGCTTCCGGGCGACAAGAAATTCAAGCTCAAGGTGGACCTGAAGACACTGTCCGTGGAGATGGGGCCACAGGACTGAGACGGTTCGCAGAGAGGGGCAAGGTCGGTCGCGACGCGGGGATGGACCTGCGCCGCCGGCATAGGGAAGGGTATGCATGGCGTTCGATGACAAGGTGATCTGGTCGGAGGGGATGTTTATCCGTGCCCAGCATTTCCAGCAGGAGGCTCGCCATTTCGAGCGCCAGCTGAGGGCCCGGACGAAAGCGCTCGTGCCGCACGGCTGGGGCCTGACGGAGCTGCGCCTGAACCGCGAGCTCCTGTCGATCGGCCAGTTCGCCGTCGAGCGGGCGGCCGGCGTCTTTGCCGATGGCACGCCGTTTTCGCTGCCCGACGACAGCGTGCGCCTGGCGCCGCTGATGCTCGGCGAGAACGTCCGCAATGCCGTGCTCTACCTCACCCTGCCGCTGACGGAGCCGGGCGGGCGCGAGGCGGCCGATGCCGAGGCGGAACTGACGACCCGCTATACGCTCGCCGAGATCGACGTGTCGGACGCCAATAGCGGCGACGTGTCGGCAGCGCCCATCAATGTCGGCAAGCTGCGCCTGCGCTATGCGCTCGATACCAGCGACCGCAGCGGCCTCGTCGGCATCGGGCTCGCGCGCATCGTCGAGGTGCGCAGCGACAATTCGGTGGTTCTCGACGAAAGCTATGTGCCGCCGGCGATGGATTGCGCCGTCTCGCCGATCCTGTCCGGCCTGCTCACCGAGATCGTCGGCCTGCTCAACCATCGCGGCGAGGCGATCGCCGCGCGGCTTGCCGGCACCAATGTCGGCACGGCCGCCGAAATCACCGACATGATGATGCTCCAGACCATCAACCGCTGGCAGCCGCTCTTCACCCATATGGCGTCGGCCACCTTCGTGCATCCCGAACGGCTCTTCACGTCGATGATCGGGCTTGCCGGCGAGCTTGCCACCTTCACCGCCGCCGGCCATCGGCCGCGCCCCTTCCCGGTCTACGACCACGAGCGCCTGCAACTGTCCTTCGCCCCCGTCGCCGCTGCCGTGCGCCAGGCGCTGAGCGCGGTGCTGGAGCGCAGCGCCATCACCATCCCGCTCGTCGAACATCGTTACGGCATCCGCGTCGCCGACGTTTCCGACCGCTCGATCTATTCGAAATATTCCTTCATCCTCGCGGCCAAGGCCGATATGCCGGCCGAAGCGCTGGTGCGCCGGCTCGTCGGGCAGTTCAAGATCGGCGCGGCCGAGCAGATCACCGAACTAGTCAATGCCGCCCTTCCGGGCATCATGCTGCGCGCGCTGCCGGTGGCGCCGCGCCAGATCCCATACCATACGGGCAAGGCCTATTTCGAACTCGACCGTTCCAGCCCGATCTGGAAGCAGGTCGCGGCCGGCAACGGCCTCGCCATCCATGTCGCAGGCGACTTCCCGGCGCTTGAGCTCGACCTTTGGGCCGTGAAGGACTGAGGAGGCGGGCGTGAACGATCCATTTGCCGATTTTCCGAGTGCCGACGATACGATCCGCAGGCCGCTGGGCGGGCAGCCGTCGCGCCAGTCGACGACTTTCGGGCAGGAAAGCCTGCCGCGCGGCGGCTTCGGTGGCGGCGATGGCGGGTTTTTCGGCGGTCGTCCCGCCGCCAGCGAGAAAGACGATCTCGATTTCGGCCTCGACGCCTTGCCCGTCGAGCGCGCGCGCCATCGTGGCGACCCAGCGATCGAAAAGGCCTTCGAGCTTGCGGCGGTCAACCCGCTGGTGGGTGCGGCCTCGCCGCTGCTCTGGCTTGCCGGCCGGCTCAACGAGAGCGCGGCACCCGACGACATCGCCGAATTCCGCCGCCGGGTGCTCGAAGAGATCCGCAATTTTGAGACGGCGGCGATGGCGCGCGATACGCCGGACCGGCTGGTGCGCGTGTCGCGTTACGCGCTCTGCGCGGTCATCGACGACATCATCCTCAACACCCGCTGGGGTGCGACGACCGGTTGGGCGAGCCAGAGCCTCGTTTCCATCCTCTATAACGAGACCTGGGGCGGCGAGCGCTTCTATGACCTGCTCCAGCAGCTTCTGCAGCAGCCGGAACAGAATATCGACGTGCTCGAACTGATGGCGATCTGCCTGTCGATCGGCTTCAGCGGAAAATACCGCGTGATGGACGGCGGGCAGGGGCAGTTCGCCCGGCTTCGGCAGGATCTCTACCGCGTCATCCGCCGGGTGCGCGGCCCCTATGAGCGCAACCTCTCGCAGGTCTGGCAGAGTGCGGCAGCACCCCACCGCGCGCCGCGCAGCATGGCGGCCCCGTGGCTTGCAGCGCTGGTGCTGCTGGCGCTTCTCGCCGTCGTCTGGGCGTTCTCCTCGATCAGCCTGCGCTCCAGCATGGAGCAGACCGCCTCCGAGATCGCCGCACTGGTCCCGGCCATCCCGCTTCTGGTGGAACAGGCTGGCATCCCGACCGTTCCCGACCCCGTGCCGCCGGTGCGCAAGACGCAGGTCGAGCGGCTCTCCGAAGCACTCGCGCCCGAAATCGCCGATGGTCGCGTCGAGGTCGCAAGCGTCGGCGAGCTGGTGATCATCCGCATGCTGAAGGCCTCCTTCCCCTCGGGCGGCACGGACCTGTCGCTCGGCGAAGAGCCGCTGATTACCCGCATCGGCGATGCGCTGAACGCTGAAAGCGGGAAGATCGCCGTCGTCGGTCATACGGACAATACGCCCGTCGGGGCGGGAAGCCCGCTCGGTGACAATATGGCGATCTCGCTCGCCCGCGCCCGCTCCGCCGCGCAGATGCTGCAACGCCATGTCGACGACCCCGCGCGGGTGAGCTTCGAGGGCCGCGGCGCGAACGACCCGCTAATCGCCAACAACAGCCGTGAGAACCGGGCGCGCAACCGCCGCGTCGAATTCCAGATCCCCGCGGAAAAGACCCCATGAGGCCGTGGCTGCTCATTCTCTGGCTTCTCGGACTTGCGGCCGCTGCGGCCGCGAGCTGGTTCCTGGCGAAGCAGCCTCTTGTCGCCGATCCCGATCTCGGGCTTCTGCTCTCCCTTCTGCCGGTGGTCGTCTGGGCGCTGCTGCCGGTCGTCTTTTCGCGCCTGTTCTTCCGGCGCTCGACGCCGGAAACGCCGGCATTGCGCGATCTGCGCCGCCAGGTTGGCGCCTTCCTCGCCGATCGTGGCCTGAAAGGCCGGCGCGGGCGCTATTCGGTGCCGTTCTTCCTGATCGTCGGCCCGGCCGGCAGCGGCAAGACCTGCCTGCTCGAAAGCGCGGAAATGCGCCTCGGCATGCCGAAGACCATCGGCCCGGCCAACTGGTGGGTCGGACCGGATGCCGTCTTCGTCGAGGCGCAGGTGTCGGACGACGCCGGCGAACTCTTCCGGCTGCTCCGCGCCGTACGGCCGAAACTCCCCGTCAACGGCATCATGCTCGTCGTCAGCCCGGCCGATCTCGTGCTGGCCGACCAGCTCGAACAGCGCATGACCGCCGAGACGATTGCCGCCTGGTTCCGCCAGGCCGACGAGATGCTCGACCAGACGCTGCCCGCCTATGTGCTCCTGTCGCGCACCGATCTCGTGCCCGGCTTCCAGGAGATTTTCGAGCGCATCGAGCCGGCCGACCGGGCGCAGCCCTGGGGTTTCGCCCTGCCGCATGACGCCAGGGAGCCGAAGACCGTCGACGCGCTGCACGCGGAGATCGATGCCGGTTTCGGCGACATGGTCGAGACCATGCGCAAGCGCCATATCGAACTGCTGTCGAAGGAGTCCGAGCCGATCCGCAGCAGCCACATCCACGGTTTTTCCGCGCAGATCGCCGCGATACAGCGCATCGTCATGCCGCTCATCGACGCGATGACGCCGCTGGGCAACGGCACCTGGCGCGGCGTGCTGCTGCGCGGCATCTTCATGACGAGCGCGCGGCAGGAAATGCTGTCGATCGACGCCCTGCTGCCGGAATTGTCGCGCCGCTTCGCCATGCCGCGCAGCGGCATGCTGCCGCCTGATCTCGGCGTGGATGACGAGCTGAACCACGGCTATTTCATCAGCGGTGCCGTGAAGAAGGCGATCCTGCCGGAGGCCGGCCTGGTGCTGAAGGACCGGCAGGGCGCCTCGCGGTCGGTCCTCTACTGGCTGCCGATCGCCGCGACCGTCATTGCCTGCGCGGCCGGCGGCTACGTGCTGTTCTCGACCTTCGACAACGAGATCCGCCTGCGCCGGCAGGTGCAGGAGGCGATCGGCGACGCAGCACCTTTGAAGGGGCCGCTGCGCCGGGCCGACGTGCCGGTGCTGCTTGCCGCCCTGCAACGGCTCGATGCCGTCGGCGTGATGCTCGACGGGCAGCGCCCGGTTCCCGCCTACGCCTTCTGGCTCGACAAGCGGGCGATGCTCAGCGACGGCATTGCGGACGCAAAACGCGCCGTGCGGGCCAACGCGCTGTTGCCGGAAATCGCTGCCTGGCTCCAGGCCGACCTCGTCGACGACAACAACGACACGGCCGCCCTCAAAGATCTGATCGCCCTTGCCGACAATCCCGCATCGCCGCAGCTCAAGACCTGGCTCGAAAAGCGTGCGCCGACGATCGCCGGCGACCGTGACGGTGAGTTCGTGGCCCGCGCGCTGGAGGCGATCGACGAGGCCGGCGGGTTTGCCATCGACCGGGCCTATGTCGACGCGGCGCGCAGACGCATCGCCTACCGGGAAAGCCTGACGTGAGCGTGCGGGCGAGATTGCGGAAATTCGGGCGTACGCTGCGCCGCCCGAGCGTCGTCCTGACCATCGTTGTCGTGCTTCTGGCGCTTCTCATCTGGTTCATCGGCCCGCTGATCGCCTTCGGCGAGGTGCGCCCGCTTGGATCGGCCGCCACCCGCCTCACGCTGCTCCTGCTTCTGGCGCTCGCCTGGGGCGGCCTCGGTTTCCTGATGCGCACCAAGCGCAGCAGCGAGGAGGCGGCGCTGATCGCGGCTTTGCGCAAGCAGGAGGAAGAGGCGGCGGACCGGACGGACCGCAACCGGGCGGCGGTCGACGCCGAGATTTCCGCCTTCCGCGATGCCGCAGGCCGGGCAATGAGCCTCCTCAGGCGCGGCCATGGCGATCTCTTCGTCAGCGCGCGGTATGCGATGCCCTGGTACATGCTGCTCGGCGCGGACGGTGCCGGCAAGACCTCGCTGGTGCGCGCCAGCGGCCTGACGCTGCCCTTCGAGAGCGACGGCGCGGTGGAGGCCCCCTCCGCCCGTTTTCACATCAGCGACCAGGCCGTGCTGGTGGAGTTTTCCGGCCGGCTCACCGGCAGCGAGGCGCCCGAGGCGCGCCAGCTCTGGCAGCAGGCGCTCCAGCACATCCGCCATCTGCGCTCGCGCCAGCCCGTCAACGGCATCGTCGTTGCGGTCAGCGTCGATGAACTGCTGGCCATGCTGCCGGAACAGGCGGTCGCTTATGCCACGGCCATCCGCCAGCGGCTCGACGAGGCCGTCCAGCATCTGCGCGCCAATGCGCCGGTCTATATCGTCGTCACCAAGCTCGACCGGGTCGTCGGTTTCGAGGAGATTTTCGAGGACCTGACGACGGAGGAGCGCGCGGCCGCCTTCGGCATCCCGATCGCGCCGGATCTCGGCGGCGATGCGCGCGGCCCCGCCGAAGCGCTCGACCGGGGGTTCGCCGGCCTCGTCGAACGCATCGCGCAGCGCCAGTTCGTCTGCCTGCAGGAGGAGCCGGACGAGCTGCGCCGCCGCCGCACCTTCGAATTCCCGGCACAGTTCGCCCTGCTGCGCGAGCGCATCCAGCCCTTCGTGCAGCAGCTCGCCACGCTGCACCGTTTTGGCGCGGCGACGAACATGCGCGGCGTCTTCTTCGTTTCCTGCCGCCAGACCGGCGACAATGTCGATGCGCTGGCGGGCTCGCTCGCCCCTCTGTTCGGCCGCAGCCCCGCCACGCTGGCGCTCGCGCCGGATCCGGGCGCGCGGCGTGTCCGGCCGTTCTTCCTCTTCGGCCTGCTGCGCAAGGTCATCTTTCCGGAGGCCGATCTCGGCGGCCTGACACGGCCGGCGCTGGTGGCCGCCCGCTTCAAGGATCTGGCGATCAACGCCTTGCTCTGCATCGCCGCCTTCACCGTGCTCGCCTTCTGGTGGCTCGGCTTCAGCGACGGGCGCGCCTATGTGGCCAGTGTCACCGACCAGACGACGGCGGCGCGCGGGCGCATCGCCGAGGCGGTGCCGGCCGGCAGCCTCTCGACGCGTTTCGAGCCGGTGCTTGCGGTGCTTGACCGGCTGGCGACACTTGCCAAGGAGGAGCCACGCGGCGCGACCTTCGGCCTCTACAGCCCGTCCTCGGTGCAGGGCGAGGCGCGCAAGGCCTATGACAAGGCGCTCGCCAACCTGTTCTTCCCCTTCGTCTGGCAATATCTGCGCCAGGGCCTGGCGAACCAGCAGACGCCGGCCGCGCTGCGCTTCACCCAGCTGAAATTCTACCTGATGCTGACCGGCGAGCGCCCGCCCGGCCGCGAGACGGCAGCGCTGCTCGGCCCCGATTTCGCGGCGAACTGGATGCTTTACGACCGCAGCGACGCGGTCGACCAGCGCATCGCCGACCACTTCTCCGAGCTTGCCTCGGTCGCCATTCCGACGCCCTCCGCTGATGGTGCGCTCATCGAAAACGCACGCGCGCGCATCACCGACTACAGCCTCGCACGGCTCGCCTACGACATGGCCGGGACCTACCCGGCGGTGAAAGAGATGGCGATGTGGCGGCCGGTCGACCATATGGGGCTTGCCGGCCCGGAGGCGCTGGCGCGTGTAAGCGGCGCGAGCTTCTTCGACGGCATCGAGGGCATCTACACCAAGAACGGTTTCGGCGTGATGATGCGCGCCTCGGGCGACGCGGCGCTGGCGCTCGCCGCCGACCTCTGGGTGATGGGCAAGCCGGACACGGCGCTCGACCGCGAACGCGAGGCCGGCCGCATCCGCGATGGCCTGGCCGATCTCTACCGTGTCAATTACATGAGCCGGTGGGGCAGCCTTCTCGCCGATCTCGGCATTGCCGGCGAGACCGATCCGCGGCGCCTCGCCGATGCCGTGGCGATCGTCGCCGGCAATCCTTCGCCCGCCAAGGAACTCTTCGTCGCCATCGCTGCCGAGGTGGACCTGACGGACCTCACGTCGAGCGCGGCGGGCGCGATCGAAGCCATGGTCGCCGAGCAGTTGACGCAGGTGACGAAGACCGTCCGGGCGCCCCGGCGCGTCGTCAACGTGCCGCAGTCGGTGACCGACCATTTCAAGGTCTTTCGCGAGGCGGTCGTCGCCAAGGCGGAAGGCCAGCAGACGCCCGTCGACGACATGCTGGCGGCGCTGGAGCCGCTCTATCGACAGCTCAACCATGTCGCTGCCGGCGGCGACGTGCTGGAACTCGGCACGGAGCCGCAGACGCTGCTCAGCCAGCTGACCGATCGCAACGGCAAGCTGCCGCCGAGCGTCCAGCCCTTCTTCGCCCGCATCCTCAGCCAAGTCGGCGCGGTGACGGGGGGAAGCTCGCGCGAGCGGCTGGCGGAAATCTGGACCTCCACGGTGCTGCCGCTCTGCACCGCGACGACGATCGGCCGCTATCCCTTCGACACGGAGAGCATCAACGATGCCTCGCTCGACGATTTTTCGCGGCTCTTCGGGCCGCAGGGCGCCATTGCCGGTTTCCGCAACGACTACCTGAAGCCCTATATCGACCGGACGACGAAACCCTGGCGCTGGAAGGCCGGCCAGCAATTCGGCCTCGGTTTCCCCGATGCGGTGCTCGCGGCCTTCGAGAAGGCGGACGATATCGAGACGGTCTTCTTCGCCGGGCAGGAGAAGCCGAATGTCGATTTCACCGTCGAGGTCGGCAAGCTCGACGCGACCGCGCGGGCCTTCCTGCTCGATATCGGCGGCAAGGTGGCCAGTTACAGCCACGGCCCGCCGGCGGGCACGCAATATCTCTGGCCGCCGGAAAACCTGGTGGCGGGCGCCTCCATGTCGATGACGCCCGAGGTCGCCGGCCAGCGCAATATCCTGACGGAGCAGGGCGCCTGGGCGCTCTTCCGGCTTTTCGACCAGGGCCGCAAAGTCGACAAGAACCCGACCGACGTGGTGACCTACCAGTTCCGCGTCGGCAACCGCGCGGTTCTCATGCGGCTGACGGCGCCCGCGACCCGCAATCCGTTCGCGCGGGACACGCTGTCCGATTTCACGTGCCCAACCCTATGACGAGGCCCCGACGGTTCCTTGACAGGGTGAGAAGGAGTACGCCAATGTCCGCGCAACCGCCGGGATGCCGTTACGAATCGACAAGGCGTTGGAGAGGGGTTCGGCCAGCCCATGTCGGATGATCTGCTCGTCCATTATAACCGCGAACTTCTCAGCATCCGCAGGGCCGCCGCCGCCTTTGCCGCGGAAAACCCGCGCATTGCCGGCCGGTTGCGGCTGTCCGAGGATGCGATCGAAGACCCGCATGTCGGCCGGCTGATCGAGGCCTTCGCCTATCTCACCGCCCGCGTGCGGCAGAAGATGGACGACGATTTTCCCGAGCTGACCAATGCGATGCTCGGCATCCTCTATCCGCATTTTGACCGCCCGATCCCCTCCATGTCGATCCTCCAGCTGGATCCGAAGGTCGAGCTTCAGGAACCCCATCACGTGCCCGTTGGCACCCTGCTCGATACCGAGCCGGTCGATGGCGAGCGCTGCCGCTTCTCCACCTGTTTCGATGTCACGCTGCACCCGGTCGTGGTGCGTTCGGCAACGCTGACCGGTCGCCCCATCACGGCGCCGGAAACGCCGCAGGCGCACAATGCGGCGGGCTGCCTGCGCCTCACGTTGGAAATGGCGGGCGAGGGCCTGGATTTTTCGAGCTACAATCCCGGCCGCCTGCGCTTCTTCCTGCGCGGCCAGCCGCAGCTCGTCTATCCCCTCTACGAGCTTCTCCTGAACGATGCGGTGGCCGTTGCCTTTGCCGAGGGCGCCAACGACCGCAATCCGGCGATGCTCGATGCCTCGGCCCTGTCGCCCGGCGGCTTCGGCCAGGACGAGAGCATGTTGCCCTATCCGCAGGCCTCGCACCAGGCCTATCGGCTGCTCACCGAATATTTCGCCTTCCCGGAAAAATTCCTGTTCGTCGATCTCGCCTTCCCGGACGCGGCCCGTCTTGCCGGCAAGGGCCGCACCCTCGACGTCTTCATCTATCTCAACCGCTCCGTGCCGAGCCTTGAGCGGTCGCTGACGGCCGCCGCTTTCGCGCTCGGCTGCACGCCGATCGTCAACCTGTTTCCGCAGGCGGCCGAGCCGATCAAGCTCGACCGGACCGTCACCGAATACCGCGTCGTGCCCGATAGCCGCCGGCTGCATGCGCTGGAAGTCTACAGCATCGAAGGCGTCTCCACCGTAACCGCCGAAGGCGACGCGCGGGCGCTGCTGCCGTTCTACGGAATCCGCCACGGCGCCGATGGCGAGGCGCTACGCGGCGAGGAACGGTCGGCCGCCTGGTGGCTTTCCCATCGCCGGCAGGCCGAGGAAGAGAACCCCGGCAGCGAGGTGTTCCTCTCGCTCTCCGATCCGGATTTCAACCCGAAGGCCATTGCCGACGACGTGCTTTCGGTGGAGACGCTCTGCCTCAACCGCAACCGGCCGGAACGTTTGCCCTTCGGTGGCGGCCAGCCGCAGTTGCGCATGGTCGAGCCGGTGCCGATGGTAAAGACCATGCGGCTCCTCACCGTGCCGACCCCGACGATCCGGCCGCATTACGGCCAGGGCGGGCGCTGGCGGCTGATCTCGCATCTGGCGCTCAACCATCTCTCGCTGGTATCGGATGGCGGCGTGGAGGCGTTGAAGGAAATCCTGCTGCTCTACGATTTCCGCAATTCCGCCGAAACCCGCGCCCTGATCGACGGCATCACGGCGCTGTCATCGCAAAGCGGTACGGCGCGTGTCAGGAGTTTTGGCCAAAGCGCTTTCTGCCGGGGGGTCGATGTGACGATGACCTTCGAGGAGAGCAATTTCTCCGGCAACGGCGTCTTCCTGATGGCCAGCATCATCGAGCGCTTCCTGGGTCTCTATGCGAGCGTCAATTCATTCTCACGGCTCACCGCCCTGGTGAGGGGGCGAAGCGGAAAGCTGAAGACATGGCCGGCACGGGCAGGCGATCGAATTCTTCTCTAGTTGCGAGTGTCTTTGAGGCACCGCAGGCTTTCGAGCTCTTCCAGATGGTTCGCCTGCTGGAGGCGCTCGGCGCCGAGGAGGGGCGTGACGTTTCGCATCAGCCGGTCGATCCCGTCGGGCAGGGCGTGGATCCAGAGCGCGCGGCGCTAAAAATCCGCTCGTCGGTGCCACTCGGTTTCGCCTCTGCCGAGGTTCTCTCCGTGCGCAGGCCACGTGGTGGCGGGCCGGTCGAGATGACGCAGACGCTGGTCGGTCTCACAGGCCCTTCGGGAGTGCTTCCGCATGCGCTGAGCGAACTCGTGCAGGTGAGCGTGCGGGAGCGCAATTTTGCGCTGCGCGAATTCTTCGACGTCTTCAACAACCGGCTTTCCGGGTTGCTTTACAACGCCTGGGCAAAATACCGTCCCGCCATCGAGCGCGAGCGGGCGGCCCAGCTTGGCACCCCCGCCACCATCGACCATGCGTTGAAATCCCTCGTCGGGCTTGGGCTTCCGGCGACAGCGAACCGGACGCATATCGGCGATCACGCCTTCGTCTTCTTCGGTGGCCTGCTTGCCCGGCAGGGCCGCTCCGCCGCGGCGATCGAGCGGGCGCTCTCCGGCGCGCTCGGCCACAGGCTGCGCGTCGAGCAGTTTTCCGGGGAATGGTATCCGATCGCGTCTTCCGACCGCACGCGCCTGCCTGACCGCGCCCAGCCGAAAGGCGCCTTCGCGCGCCTGGGCGACGACGCGGTGATCGGCACCAAGACCTTCGACATCCAGTCCGCCGTGACGATCTGCCTGGAGGCGCTGGATTATCCCTCCTTCCGTTCGCTGCTGCCGGATGGAAAACGCGCGCGCCTGCTGACGGATCTTGCTGCGGGTGCGCTCGGCGCCGACAAGATGTTCAACATCCGCTTGGAACTAAAGCCCGACCAAGTTCCGGCGTTGCAACTCGGCGGGCATCGCGAAGAGCCGAAGGCAAGCCGTCTCGGCTGGAATACCTGGGTCCAGCCCGCCCGCCCGCGCGAAAAACCCGCTTCCATCCAATTCCGCCCGCCGCCACATTTGCGCTAGTTAGGATTTTTCATGAACGACTGGACCAACGGCTACGTTTCCGACATCGAATATCTGCCCGGATTTTATGTCGAGCAGACGCCAGCACATATGGATGTGGCCTGCCTGGTGCGCGGCATCGAGCCGCCGGTCGAGGAGGGCGCGCCCTTCGCCTATTGCGAGCTGGGTTGCGGGGTCGGCGAGACGGCGCTGACGATCGCCGCGGCCAATCCGCAAAGCAACGTCTGGGGCTTTGATTTCAACCCGGCCCATATCGCAAGAGGCCGCGCGCTTGCTGACGCCGGCGGGGTAGGCAACATCCGCCTGGAAGAAGCGTCCTTCGAAGACCTCGCCGATGGCGGTTACGCTGGCCTGCCGATGTTCGACTATATCGCGCTGCACGGCGTCTGGAGTTGGGTCAGCACGGAAAACCGTGGCCATATCGTTCGCTTTGCCGCGCGTTACCTGAAGCCCGGCGGGCTGCTCTATGTCACTTATAATGCCCTGCCACGCTGGACGTCGTCGATGCCGATGCAGCGGCTGGTCAGCCTCACCGCATCGCTCGACAATGATCGCAGTGACCGGCGCGTGCTGCGCGGGCTCGACATGGCGCGCGCCTTTTCCGCCGCCGGTGCCGACATGATCTCGATCGACATGCTCGACCGGCTGGATACGGAGCGGGCGGAAGGCACCGCTTACCTCAGCCACGAATATTTGAACGCGCATTGGGCGCCCTGCTACCAGATCGACGTTGCGCGGGATCTGGCGGAGGCGAAACTTTCCTTCGCTGCGACCGCCAACCTCTTCGAGAACTATCCGGACCTTTCCATGACTGCCGAACAGCGCAGTCTCGTCGAGGGTTTTCCTGAGGCCTATGCCGAAACCGCCAGGGATTTTTTCCTTGTCCGCAGCTTCCGCCGCGACATTTACATGCGCGGTGCCCGACCAATCGCGCCACGGCGGTTGGAGCAGCGGCTTGCGGCCCGCGGGCTCTGCCTCGTCGTGCCACCGTCTGAGATCAAGCTGGCAGTGAAGGTGCCTGTCGGCGAGGCGGCTCTCAATGAGAGTTTCTACCGCCCAGCCCTGGATGCCCTTGTCGCACGCCCGATGACGATCGGTGAACTCCGGAGCCTGCCGGAGGCGGACGGTTCGAGCGCTACTGAGCGCGAGGTACTGGGTATGCTGATCGGCTCGCGCCAGGCGATGGCAATGCCGAATGCTGTGACGGAGGAGGGGGTGGCCTCGGTACGGCGTTACAACCGGGCCCACCTGCGCATCTGCGCCGACGAGGCGCGTGCCGTCTGCGCGCTGGCCGCCGCCGGTCTTGGCTCCGGTATCACAGTGCGCCTGTTCGAAATGCTGGCCTACGAGGTGCTGGTCGATGGCGCCGAGCCGGAGGCCGACGCGGTGACAACTGCCATTCACGCCCTGTTGCAGGAGCGCGGCGACCGTCTGCGCAACGGCGGCGTGCCGATCGAGGACGATGCGCAGGCGCTGCGCGTCATCCGGGAGAATGTCGAAATGATCATTGCCGTGGCCCTGCCGATGTGGCGGCGGGTCGGCGCGATCTAGCGCCATGGGCGACGGCGTGCCGCCGGTTGGGGAGGTGCTGCGCGGGCGTGGCCCCGTCCTGGTCTACCGATCGCGGATCGGGGAGGGCACGCCCGTCGTCGTCAAGCGGGTGGTGGAGGTGCAGGACACCGAGGCCCTGCGCCGGTTCGAGCGGGAGCGCCGGTTCACGCATCTCCTGCCGCATCCCGCGCTGCCGCGACTTCTTGGCGAGGGCGAAAACTGGATCGCCTTCGAAGCGCTGGAAGACGCGTTGCCTGAGCCGCCGGTCGTGCCTTCGGTGGTCGCGGCATTGCTTGCTCGCCTGGCCGATGCGCTTGCCTACATCCACGCTCGGGGCGTGGTGCATCGCGATGTGAAGCCCGCGCATGTGCTATTTCGCGGCGAGACGCCGGTGCTTATCGATTTCGGCATTGCCGGAACGCCCGGCGACGATCTCCAGCGTGAAGAGCTTTCCGGCACGCCGGCCTGGATGGCGCCCGAGCAGCTTACGGGCGGAGCCGTCGGGCCGGAAGCGGACCTATGGTCGCTCGCAGCCCTCGGCCTGTTCCTGCTGACGGGGCAGAAACCCTATTCCGGCGATGCGGAAGCTGTGGTGTGCCGGCGGATCGCCGGAGAACAGCCGGCATTCGCGGTTCCGGATGCCCTGGAACACGACGAGCCCGACCTGCTGCGTCTGCTGCGGACCGGGTTGGGGGAAGCGGCGAAACGTCCGTCCGTCGCAGATTTCGTGCGGCTGCTGGCGGTCAGGCGATTACCAGGTTGACGGCGGGATGCAGCTTCTTGAGGTTCGGCAGGGATTTCGACTGCCACGGAATCTGCGTGCTGCCCTTGACCATCAGGCCGGTGCCCGGCTGCTTGCGCACGTCGATGGTGAATTTCGCGAGCAGGTTGATGCCGGAGGAGTTCAGAAATTCGAGCCCGGACAAGTCGAGCGTGATGCTCTCCGGCTTCTCGTCCAGCACCTGTTTCATGAGGTCGAGGATGGGCGCATAGGCTTCCGTACCGGAAAGGCGCATCGTGCCTTCGTAATGGATCGCCGAACCCTCGCTCCAGACCCTATATTCGTTTGTCTTGATTTCCATTTTTTATAATCAACTCCCGGTAATATCTGCTCAAACGATCTCGAGGGCGGCGTAGGTTTCGAGGCGCATTGTATCCGGCTCAGTCGCCGGTTGAAAACGCCAGCCGAGACGCGCGCCATAGTCGCTCATTAAGGTGAGCAGGCCAAGGCCCGAGCCGCTCGAATTCATGTTCTCCGCATTTTCTTCGATGCGTTCGATGAGAAGCTCGCCCGGATCGCGTGTCGTCAGTTCGGCGAGCAGCGCCTGGAATTTTCCGGCCGTCTCCTGGGTGATCACGTTGCTGATACGGATCTCAAAGGAGGCGCCGTCAAGCGAGGCTTCCAGCGTGATGCCGTTACCATGGCGGAATTTCAGCGCGTTTTCCAAAAGCTCGTTCGTCAGGTAGCCGATCGAGTGACGCGCTTCGTTATAGTCGCCGCCCTTCTCCACCCGTTGCAGGGCGAAGAAGTCGCCCAGGAACTCCGAGGTAACGCCGCAATGCTGCCAGGTGAGGTCGAGCGGACCGTCGGCAAGACGGATGCGGTTCTTCAGCGCGCCGGCGCCATTGGTGAATTCCACCTGTCCGAATGTGGCTTCCATGACCTTACCTGTGTTTCATGACGACGAGCGTGATGTCGTCGTGGATTTTCTGCGTGCCGATATGCGCCATGAGATCGGCGATGATGCCATCCTTGATCTCGTCGGCGGTTTCCCTGCGGCGTTTCTTGGCGCTCTCGCACAGCCGGTCGAACCCGAAGAGTTCGCCCCCGGGGCTTTCCGCCTCGGTAACACCGTCCGTATGCAACACGATGACATCGCCGGTATCGAACGGGAATTCATGCGTGGAGATGAACGGGCCGATGTCGCTTTCAAGGCCGATTGGGAAGCCGAGGTCGACGGTATCGATGCGCTCGACCTCGTCATTGTCGCGCAGCACGAGCACTTCCTCGTGCTGGCCCGACAGGGTCATCTTGCGATCTGCGTAGTCGAGGAAGGCGAGCGAAAGATGTTTGTCGGTCTTGGTGCGCTGGATGTTTTTGAAGACGGCGCGATTGAGGACTTCCAGGAATTCGCGCGGGTTCTCGTCGCCCTGTTCCTGGAGCGCGCGCGCCACCGACTGCACCATCAGCATCAACACGCCGCTTTCGAGCCCGTGGCCCGTCACGTCGCCGATACCGACCTTCATGCGCCGATCGTCGTGCAGCACGTCGAAATAGTCGCCGCCCACTTCGTCGGCTGGCTCCATGTAACCGGAAACGTCGATGCCCTTGATCTCGTCGAGCTCGTCGCGCCGCGGCAGCACCATCATCTGGATCTGCCGCGCGACGTCGAGTTCGGCGCCAAGCCGCAGGTTCTCGCTCTTCAGCTTGGCATTCAGCGCGTTGATTTCGCCATTGGCGGTTTCGAGCGCTTTCGTGCGCACAGCCACCAGGTTTTCAAGATTTTCCGTGTGGTAGCTGATCTCTTCCGCCATGCGGTTGAAGGCGATGCCGACCGCGGCCACCTCGTCGCGCGCGGGAATGGCCACACGGACGGAGTAATCCTTGTTCTGCAAGCGCTGAGCCGCCTCGACCAGTGCCCGAAGGCCGGCGGTGATTCGGCCGGAAATCGCGAAGACGGCGCTGAGAACGACCAGCAGCGAAAGGATGACGGTGCCGATCTGCCAGGTTACGACCTGACGCGTCTCGTCGGAAATGCCCTGCTTGGCTGCAATCAGCGAGGCATAGATCTCGTGTTCCGGAACCATGAAGCCGAGCGACATGACTTCGCGGGTGACGGGGACCTTGCCGGTATAGAGGTTCTCCGCCTCGAGTTGCTTGAGCAACACGACATAAGGCACGTCCTCACCGTTCTCCTTCAGCGTCACATTGGTGAGCACGGTCTCGGTTGTTGACGGCATGGCGAGCGAAGCGATGGCGGCCTGATTGCTGTGCGCCAGCCGCCGGTCGAAGCCGCTTTCATTGTTGATCTTGACGCCGAGCGTCTTCTCGCCCTGTTCGGTGACGGCAAGCACGTTGCCGTTCGACATGGTGAGGAACGCGAAGCCCGTCTCTGCGATCTTGACGCTCTTGACGATATCGGCGAGCTGGTCGAGCGTCAGGTCGACGCCGACGATGCCGTTCAGGTCCTTGCGGTCGGGTGTCGCCAGCGGCTGGAAGAAGCTGACGATGATCTTGCCCGTGATGCCGTCGAGATAGGGCGACAGCATGGTGATCTGGCTGTCGACGGGGCGCTCCGTCGGCGTGGCGAGCCACGACTGCCACGTCTCGTAGAGGCCGGGGAAGTAGAAGTCCCACCAGTTCGTCTCGTTGTGGCCCGGATAGACCTTGTCGAAGACCGAGCCCTGGTCGTTATAGGGCGTCGAGCGCAGGATCGGGTTTGCGCGGGGGCCGATATAGTACATCTGCAATTTCGGCGGACCGGCCGAAAGGAAGCTTGGGCCGACGAGGTTGAAAATGGCGCTTTCGCGCACGGTTTTCATCGCCTCCGGGGTCGGCTGCTTGTTCTCGTCGAGCAGATAACCCCAGACGGTGACGGCCGAAGCCTCGCCTGCCTGGTTCTGCCACCAATTGCCCGCCTGGTTATAGGTGAGCGGGGTGGTCACACCATCGGTTTGAAGCTGCTGGCCAAGCTTGTCGGACAGCGCAGGATTGTCGATGAACGTCTGCATCGACCCGGCAAGGCCGGTCACTTCCGCATGGTAGCGGTCGAGCAGGAGGTCGGTGCGCTCGACCGTCGTCTCGAGGTAGTTCTGCAGATATTCGATGTTCGCCTTTTCGAGACCGCGACCGACCTCGTCCATCGCATTGGTGGAGAGGCGATTGACGTTCCATAGCGCGATGCCGCCGGCAACCAACAGGTCCACCAGCACGGCGCCGCCGACGACCAGCACGAATTTCGCGCGGAACGACGTCAGTGAAAATCCCCAACGCGAGGGTGGTGTCCCTGCAATCTCGCTCATCGCGGCTTGCGTCCAGATGCCACCCAGACGGGCCAGCCGGCATAACCGCCGGGATGAAGGGCAGCAGCAATGTGATCTTCGAAGCCGCGGCGGAATTTTTCGACGAAGGCGGCGTCATCACCGCGTTTTTCCGACATGCCGCCTGCGAACATTTCTTCCCAGGCCATGATCATGTCAGCGAAGGCTTGTGCGTCCCCGTCGCGGTTGGTCACCATGAAGCTTTCGATGCGAAGGTCCTCAAGACCGGCACGTTGCAGGGCCTGGTAGCTCTTCGGACCGAATTCGAGGTCCATGTCGAAATCCGCGAAGAGTTTCGAGAGTTGTTCGTAGGTCCACTCGATGGAGGGACCGCGCGGTTCGCCGAGGCACTGGGAGATTTTTTCGTTGGTGACGTAGACACGGCCGCCCGGCTTGCAGATGCGCACGAGCTCATTGACGATCATTTCCGGCTTGTTGAAGATCTGTAGTGCGTGGCGGCAAGAAACGAAATCGAACTGGCCGTCTTCCAGCAGCATCTCGGCAGCGTCGCCGTAGATATACTCGATGCCGCCGATGTCGAATTCACTGGCGACCTGGCGGGCATAGGCGAGGCTCGACTTGGAATGGTCGAGTGCCACGATGCGCGACGGCGAAAACTCCTTGGCGACCAGCACCGCGAAGTCGCCGATGCCGCAGCAGATGTCGGCCATGGTCATGCCGGGCTCCAGCCCATGACGCGGCAAGATGGAGCGTTCGTGCTTCCAGGTGAGCTTCGTCTGGGTGCGTAGCACCGGCACAAAGCCGCCTTCTTCGAGGAAAGCCTGGCCGGGATAGAACTCGCTGTCATATTCCTCGACGACGATTTTCGGGTTCTTCGCCGTGAGTGTACCGAATTTCTTCGTTGACCAGCCGATCACGCTCGACGTGATGATGGTGATCTTGATGTCCGGCCGTTCTTCCGCCGCTTTCAGCAAGGCACCCGCAAGCGAATGGAATGCCACGTTGTTGAGGCGCACGAGGCGTTTCACGTTGACGTAGAACGTTCCCCTGATCGAGGCGAGCGACGTTTCCAGAAGCTTGACGCAATCGGCCATCTCGGCGGCGCGCTGCGGCCGCATCGAGCCTGCAAGTGCGAGCTCCTGGTTGTTCTGGTCGAAGGAAACCTTGTAGGTCTGGACAAGCTTTTCGGCGATCATGGTGCACTGGCCTCGAGCGTGAGTTCGGCGATGAGACGGATGGCGTTTCCGTCGGCTGGTTCAATGGAGAAGCGGGCGGCGTAGTCGACTGCGAGTTCGAGCAGGCCGATATTCGGCTGCAACGGCCCGTCGGAAAACAGCGCGTTGTGGTAGCGCGGCGAAACGTCGCCACCGTTGAGGACGACGACCGCATCCCGATAAAAACCTTCTGTTTCCGTATCGACCGGAATGGTGAGGGCGATCCGGTCTTTCGCGCCATTGCGCGAAACGGAGCAAACGAAGCTGCCGGTCGGTGCATGGAGACGGTACACGGTTTCCAGAAGCTCGTTGAGCGCCGAGGAGAAAAGATTGGAGTAAAGCAGCGAATCACTACGGTTGTGACTGATCATGCGCGCGAAATAGGTCGACAGCCGGTCGCAATATGACCAGTTTGAGGTGAATCCAGCCATATCCATATCGAATTCCAGAAGCAGCGTGAATTCGCCTGCCTCCGTCTGCCCTGCACCCAGATCCATTCGCCCCTGCCTCATGATTTCGTAAGGGGGCATCACGGCCGCGCGCTTACATATCTTTCAGGAAAAACCTAAACTATGTAATGTCCGAAGTGCGGGCGATGCGCATGGCAGCCAGCGGAGATCGACGTTAGCGATATGATATCGCGGGTTGCGCCGTCCCCTCCGAACTCAAGAAGAAAGCTTTCCATACAATCATGAAGGATTTGTCAAACTCAACCGTTGCTTCTTCAGCAACCCCTGCGGGCGATGACGCCGCGGAACTTGCCCGGGTGCGCCTCGATTTCGCGCAGCTCCAGGAGGAATATGACGACCTGAAGCTTCTCTACGAGGCGATGATCGAACATGGCGAGGCCGTGGAAGACCAACTCGCTGAACAGAATCTGCTGCTGGAGCGAACGCAGGCGCGACTCGACGAGGAACTGAACGATGCCGGCCGCTACGTCTTCTCCATCCTGCCCGACAAGCGCATTGCCGCCCCCGCGACAGACTGGCTACTGGTGCCCTCCACCGAACTCGGCGGCGATTCCTTCGGCTACCATCAGATCGACCACGACCATTTCGCCATCTACCTGCTGGATGTCTGCGGCCACGGTGTCGGCGCCGCTCTGCTTTCCGTCACTGTTATCAATGTGTTGAGGGCGTCAGCTCTGTCGAATGCGGATTTCCGCGATCCCTCCACGGTCCTGAAGGCGCTCAACGATACGTTCCCGATGGAAAAGCAGAACAACATGTTTTTCACCATCTGGTACGGCGTCTACAAGGCGAGCACCGGCGAGTTGCGCTATGCGACAGGCGGCCATCCGCCGTCGATCCTGCTGCGCGGTGAGAACCGGCCGGAAGGCACGCCGTCGCGCGAACTGCTCATCACCGTCGGCGGCGTCGCGATCGGCGCGCTTTCGGAAATGGACTACGACAGCGAAGTCACGCGTGTTTTCCCGGGCGACCGGTTGCTCGTTATAAGTGATGGAACATTTGAGGTGAATGGTCCCGGCGACGAGATGCTGAGCGTCGAAGCGCTGGCCGAGCATGCGGAGAAGGAAGGCTGCGGCCCTAAGGGCGTTCTCGCCTGGGTGCGTTCGTTCAACGCCGAAGGCCCGCTGCCGGACGACTTCTCGCTGCTCGAAATCCGTTTCTGATCGAATCAATTGCCGGTTGCCGGGGAGCTTAATTCCGCTATCTTTGCAGCATGCTGGAGGAGGTGTGGTCATGGTCTCGTTCATGAAATGCGGCCTGGCCGCGCTCTTGGTTCTCCAGATGCTGTCCGGGAGCGCCGCCGCTACTGAGGCGGCGCCGGCCGACCTTGCGATCGCGCGCAGCCTCGCGACCATGCTGCAATCGGCGCGCGCGGTGATTTCCGTCAACCAGGAGCGGATCAACGATCCGGCGCTCGGCGACAAGGGCTTGTCGGGTGCCGCCGTCTTGGAAAAGGCTATCGCCAATTACACGCAGGCGACCGGCCGCGACCCGAACACCATCGATCCGGCCTCCTACGAGGGGCGGCTCATCCGGGCGCAGATGGATGCCGTTGTCGAGGTGATGGACGCCAACCAGGCGACGATCAACGCCGAGGGCGAGGGCTTCAAGGGCTTCATCCCCGCCACCTTCACACGCCTGGTCACCGAGGCCTTTCAGGCCCGCGTCGGCGAGGAGGCAAGCATGAAGTTCACCGCGCCGCCCGTGTTGATCCGCAACCGCAAGGCACGCCCGGACGCCTTCGAGGCGGCGGCGATCCGCGATTATCTGGAAGCCGCCGATTGGCCCAAGGGCCAGATCTATTCGGCGCTGGTTTCGGCGGACGGCCAGGAGAGGGCACGCATCATGGTGCCCGAATATTACGTGCCATCCTGTCTCACCTGTCACGGCGACCCGGCCGGCGAACTCGACATCACCGGCTACCCGAAAGAAGGCGCGCATGAGGGCGATCTCGGCGGCGTGATCAGCATCGGGCTCATTCCGCAATGAGCAGCGCCTCCATTTTCTCGCCGCGGCGCCTGTCGATCCGGCTGCGGCTGATCATCCTCGCGGCGGTGCTGCTTCTCGCAATGCTCGGCAGCAGCCTGTTCACCCGCGGCGAACTGTTTCGCGCGCTGGAATCGGGCGACGAGGCGAATCGCATCGCCCAGATCAGCACGCTGTCCGATGATGTGCGCGAAGCCTTCAACAGCCTGCGCTACTGGCAGACCGACCTCGCCGTCAGCCTCCTCACGCTGGCCGAAACCCGTGCAGAGGAAGCCCGCACCCGCCTTCGCGAACGGCTGGACAGGCTGGCCGAACACCGGCCGACGGAGGCTGCGGCGATACGTGAGGGGATCGACCGCTTCGATGCGCTCGCCAACCAGGCGGTCGAGGCCTATACGGACGAGCAGCGCGTGATCGGCAACACCCGCTTCGCCGAGGCGCGGCGCTACGGCATCAGCGTCGAGGAAAACCTCGCCGCCCTCCAGGCCGATCTTGCCCGCCAGTCCGGCACCGCGCGCGCCAACATCCTGCGGCAGTTCGAGCGGGCTTCCAATGTCGCCTCGCTGCTCTCGGCCATCGCCGCCATCATCGGCACCGCGCTGACCGTCGTCATCCTCGGCTCGATCCTGAAGCCGCTCGGCGAGATCGTCACGGCCGTGCGGGGGCTGACCGCCGGTGACGCCCAGGTCGTCGTGCCTCCGGCGGGCGGTGATGAACTCGGCAAGGTCAGCGAGGCCCTGCAACTCCTCAAGGAGAACCAGGGCGAGCGCGATCGGCTGACGCGCGCGGCCGAGCACCAGCGTAAAACCCTCGTCGACGCCATCGAGAGCATCGCCGAAGGGTTCACGCTCTACGGCCCTGACGAGCGCCTGCTGATCATGAACCAGCGGTTCCGCGACATGCACCCCGTCCACAACGAGATGGTCGCCGGCAAGTCGACCTTCCGCGACGTCATCGAGGCGGCCGGCCGCCACATCGTCGAGCTCGACCGGCCCTTCGACGAATGGCTCGCCTCGCGGCTCTCCCTGCACGATCACAGCGCCACCCGCGTTACCCCCTTCAAGGATGGCCGCTGGATGCAGGTGAGCGAGCGGCGCACCCATGAGGGTGGCTTCACCGTTGTCTATGTCGACATTACCGAGCTGCGCCAGCGCCAGCACGAGCTGGAACTCGCGCGCGACGAGGCGCAGCGGGCGACGCAGGTCAAATCGGAATTCCTCGCCAATATGAGCCACGAGCTGCGCACGCCGCTCAACGCCATTATCGGCTATGCGCAGATCCTCCAGGAGGATGCCGAGGACACCGGCCAGACCGAATCCCTGCCTGACCTGAAGAAGATCGAGAGCGCCGGCAACCACCTGCTAGGCCTCATCAACGGCATCCTCGACCTGTCGAAGATCGAGGCGGGCCGCATGGAGGTCTACCGCGAGCGCTTCGATATCGGCGCGCTGATGAACGATGTGGCATCGCTAATCCGCCCGCTTGCCGCCAAGAACGATAACGAATTCGTAGTCCATTGCCCCGACGATATCGGCACGATCGAGACCGACGTCACCAAGGTCAAGCAGGCGCTGCTCAATCTTTTGAGCAATGCCTGCAAGTTCACCGAAAAGGGCACGGTTTCGCTCGCCGTCACGCGGCACGGCAATGGCGGTGACCGCCTGCTGGTGATGACCGTCACGGATACCGGCATCGGCATGAACGAGGAACAGCTCGGCCGGCTCTTCCAGGCATTTTCCCAGGCCGATAGCTCGACGTCCCGCAAATTCGGCGGCACTGGCCTTGGCCTCGCGATCAGCCGGAGCTTCGCGCAGATGCTCGGCGGCGACCTGACGGTCGAAAGCCGGCCGGGCGAGGGCTCCCGCTTCATCTTCGCCCTGCCCGATCCGGAAGAGGTGGCGGCAGGTGCGGAGGCAGCCGAGGGCGACGATCCGTCGATAGCGAAGCCGGAACAGAGCGAACGCCCCGCCGTGCTCGTCGTCGATGACGACGAGGCGTCGCTGAACATCATTGGCTCGCACCTGAAGCGCGAAGGCTACCGGGTGCTCTATGCCGGTGCCGGCGAACAGGCGCTGGAAATGGCGCGCAAGCACCGCCCGGCCGCCATCACGCTCGATATCCTGATGCCGCAGATGGACGGATGGTCGGTGCTCGTCGCGCTGAAATCCGATCCGGAGCTTGCCGCCATCCCCGTCGTCATCGTCAGCATCAGCAACGAGAAGGCGCTCGGCTTCACGCTCGGCGCCGCCGCCATGCTCACCAAGCCGGTCGACCGCGGCGAACTCAGCGATTTCATCGCCGGCATCACCGGCGGCAGCCAGGGCGGCACGGTGCTCGTCGTCGAGGACGACCAGGCGACGCGGCTCCTCATCCAGCGCACCGTCGAGCGGCTCGGGCGCGCCGTCGCGCTCACGGAGAACGGCCGCCAAGGCATGGCCTGGCTTGCCGCCAACGAACCGCCGATCGCCATCCTGCTCGACCTTCAGATGCCGGAAATGAACGGCTTCGAGTTCCTCGCGGCGCTCCGCGACCGGGAGGAATGGAACGCCGTGCCGGTGCTTGTCGTTACCGCGAAACATCTCTCCAATGCGGAACGGGATCTGCTCAGCGCCCGCACGACGCAGATCATCGGCAAGGGCAAGGGCGCGCATATCGAACTCACGCAGGCGCTTCGCGACGTCATCATCTCGGGTGCGCCGAAAGGGACCGGGAATCCATAGAGATGGTGAAGATCCTGCTTGTCGAAGACAATGAAATGAACCGCGACATGCTCTCGCGCCGGCTGGAACGCCGTGGCTACGAGGTCATTTTCGCCCATGACGGCGAAGAGGCCGTCGCGCGGGCGGAAGCCGATGCGCCCGACCTCGTCTTGATGGACATCGGCCTGCCCGGCATCGACGGCTGCGAGGCGACGCGCCGCATCCGCAGCGGCCCCGCCGGCACGGGCCTCCCCATCATTGCCCTCACCGCCCACGCGATGAGCGTCGACGAAGCCCGCGCCCGCGAAGCCGGCTGCGACGACTTCGACACCAAGCCTATCGACCTGCCGCGGCTGATCGGCAAGATCGAGAAGCTCCTTCCCGGCGCGAGTTAAGGAACTCTAGGCGGAAAGCATGCCGCGAATCGCCTCGCCGCCCATCGAACCCTGGTCGATTTCAGTCGAGGCCCACCGCCGCTGGAACCAATGGCCGGAGCGCATCGATCAATGTGGCAGCGCCATAGCGAACCTCGCCGTCGGGCTCGACGTCTATGAGTCCACCCGTGTTATGTGCGACGTAAAGGTCGATCAGCAGCTTGGTGGTGCTTGCGCTCACAACCCGCTCCAGGCTTTCCTGCCATTGCGCACGAGGCAGCGCTTGTGCGGTGATCGTGCGTCCGAGCAATTGACTCAGAACCGCGGCCACATCGGCAGCGCTGTAGCGGCGTGGCCCTTCCGCATGGACGATTTGCACATCGGTTCCGCCGCTTGGGCCAAGCAGGAGGTCCGCGGCCATCAAGCCGACATCTGCCGCCGAAACCGTCGGAAAATCCATTTCGACCGGGTGGTGCAGGCTGGGTAGGATGCCGGTCGTGATCGCCATTGGAACGAACGTGCCCCAGCCTTCCATATGTTCTGCCGATCGCAAGAAAATCTTCGGCATGTCCAGCCTGCGAAGGCGTTCCTCGAAAATGCGAAAGAGGGTGGGCATCCCGATATCGTCGCCGATATGGGCGCCATAATCGGAAATCGCCAGGACACGTTTCGGCCGCGCCCGCGCCCGCTCCAGCGCCATAGCCATGCTTTCGATCGACCGGCGCATGTCGCCGGGGGCATCCTCGGCCTGCGTTGGAGGCGGAAGAATGACCTGCACGGCATCCGCATTCGCGATCGCCCAGCCGAGGGCGGTGGGGTCCTGCAGATCGGCGAGCGCGATGTCGCAGCCTATTTCACGGAGCCGGCCCGCCTTTGCCTCGTCGCGCAGGATCGCCCGGACGGGCATGCCGGCCTTGCGCAGTGCCAATGATGTAGAATAACCGACCTTACCGGCGGCTCCAACGATTGCAAACATAGTGCATTTCCTTGCTGAAGATGGGCAAGGAGTAGGGAGCGGTACAGACTTCGTCGCACAGATTCAGGCGGATTTTTGCAGATTCGGGCGGAATTCACTCGCCTGCCGGGCGATCTCACCAGGGGTCTGGCCGAGGAGCCGGCGCATCGTCGAGGTCATATGGCTTTGATGCGCGAACCCAGCCGCGGCCGCGATCTCACTTGCCGGCATCGTCGTTGTGAGCATCAGGGCGCGCGCATATTCAACGCGGCGGCGGATGACATATTGATGCACCGCGGCGCCGGTGCTGTTGCGAAACAGGGTCTTCAGGCGCGTGACGCTGACGCTTGCGACCATTGCCAGGTCAGCAAGCCGGAGTCGTTGATCGAGATTGGCCTCGATGAAGTCCGTCAACATGCGAAGCTGACGCGCCGAGAGTTTCGGCTCGCTGCGATCATCCCGCGCCAGAAAATCGCCGCTGGCAGTCTCGATCAACCGGACGGCGAGCGCGTTGGCGAGAAGATCGATGAAGAGGGGATCGGACGGCGTGTTCGCCTCCAGATCCGCCTTGATGGCCAAACCTATGCCTTCGAGGCGCGCGTCGCGAACCTGAAATCTCGGCAGCAGCTCGATCTTGCCAGCGTCGCGTCCGAGTTCCCCGGCAACCTGATCAAGCAGCGAAGGGTGGAGGCTCAGTCGCAGGATCCGGCAGTCTGCATCGTCCTCCCATGAGCCATCTACGCCCGCCGGAACGATGTCGATATCGCCCGGCTTCTGCACCCGGCGCATGCGCCGGCCGCCGATCGAACAATCGGCCTTTACGGGCGGACCGAAATGCATGCCCAGGCTGTGCAGTTTTCCGCCCGGCACATGCGACAGGCCACGCGGGATATGCAGGAAATCGGCGTCGAGTCCGGTCCAGTTCCTGCCGGCGCTTGTCAACAGGATCTGTGCTGCATGAGGCGCCATCGGGCTATGCTTTCGAAAGGTTGGCGGCGAGATTACTGGGCAATCATCCGTTTAACAACCGCCCGCAGACCGTCGCCGATGTCGCGCGCAAGTTTCACCGGCTCTTTTCTGCCATGCGCTCGACGATCATTTCGGCGATCGGGATTGCCGAGGTGGCGGCGGGGGAGGGGGCGTTGCAGACGTGGAGCATGCGGTCGGTCTGCGCGAAGAGGAAATCGTGGATCAGGGCGCCGTCCTTGCGGACGGCCTGGGCGCGGATGCCGGCTTCGTGCGGGAGCAGGTCGGTGAGGTCGAGGCTTGGGCAGTATTTCCTGCATTCTTCCAGATAGCCCGGCTTCCAGAGCGAGTTGCGCAGCTCGGTGACCGCGGATTTGCGGTTGGCGAACACGGTTTTCCAGAAGCCGGGAAACAGCGCGTAGTCCGCCATATCGGCAAGGTTCACGGAAAGGCGCGGATAGCCCTCGCGGGCAAAGCCGATCACGGCATTGGGTCCGACCGTCACGCTGCCGTCGATCATGCGCGTCAGGTGCACGCCGAGGAAGGGCAGGGCGGGATCGGGGATCGGGTAGATCAGGTGGCGGACGATGTCGTTCTTGGCTGCCGGCAGGCGATAATATTCGCCGCGGAAGGGAACGATGCGGTGCTCGATCGAAAGCCCGGCGAGCACGGCCAGCCGGTCGGACTGGAGGCCGCCGCAGACCACCAGCTTTTTCGCCTGCCAGCTTTCGCCAGCCGATGCGACGCCCACGGAATCGATGGATTCGCGAATGCCGGTGATGCGCGTCGAGAGGCGGATTTCGCCGCCGAGCGCCTTGATGCGCCGTCCCATGGCCTGGCAGACTTCGGCATAGCTGACGATGCCGGTGGAGGGCACGAAGAGCGCGCCGCGGCCGCGGATGTTCGGCTCCCGCTCCTTCAGCTCGCCCTCTCTGATGCGCTGGACCTCGATCGTGTTCTGTTTCGAGCGTTCGTAGAGCGCTTCCATGCGCTCCACTTCGAGATCGGATGTTGCGACGAGCAGCTTGCCGCAGACCTCGAAGCGGATGTCGTTCTCCAGGCAGAAGGCCTTGGTGGCCTCGGCGCCTTTGCGGCAGAGTTCGGCCTTCAGGCTGCCGGGTGGATAATAGATGCCGGCATGGATGACGCCGCTGTTGTGGCCGGTCTGGTGCTTGCCGAGCGCATCCGCCTTTTCGATGAGGATCAGGCTGCTGCCGGGCCGGCCTTCCAGAAGCCGCATGGCCGTCGCCAGCCCGACGATACCGCCGCCGATAACGCAATAGTCGAAAATCATCTGTCCTGCCCCTGCCTGGCCGATTATGCGCCCGCAGCCTGGCGTTCGCCATAGCCGAAATAAGCCTCTTCCAATGCATGGCCGTCGGCAAGTTCGTTTGCCGAACCCTCCAGCGCCACATGGCCGTTGCGCAGCACGTAGATTCGGGAGGCAAGATCGAGGATGCGGGCGGTGGACTGTTCGACGACGAGCAGCGTCAACCCATCGGCATTGAGCTGGCGCAGGCTTGCATAGACCTGGTCGATGACGAGCGGCGCAAGGCCGAGCGAGGGTTCGTCGATCATCATCAGCGAGGGGCGTTGCAGGATGGCGCGGGCGATGGCGAGCTGCTGCTGTTCGCCGCCGGAAAGGTGGCCGGCAACACCGCGGTAGCGGGCCTTCAGGATCGGGAAGATGGCAAGCACGCGCTCCAGATCCGCGGCGGCTTCAGCCTTGTCCTTGCGGATCATGCCGCCGAGCAGCAGGTTTTCCTGCACCGTCAGCGTGCGAAAGATGCTGCGGCCTTCCGGCACCAGCGCCAGGCCCTTCCGGCACAGCTTTTCGGGTACCTGGCCGGCGATCGGCTCGCCATTGAAGGTCATCGTGCCGCCGGTCGGCGCCATGAGCCCGGAAATCGTCTTCAGAAGCGTGGATTTGCCGGCGCCGTTGGGGCCGACGACGAAGACGATCTCGCCCTTGCGGACCTCCAGATCGACCGATTTCAAGGCAGCAAGCCGGCCGTAGCCGGCAGTGAGGCTGCGTATTTCGAGCATGTCGTTCCCCTTTAGCGCGGTTGAGGCCGTCGATCGAAATCGGAAAGGCTCACCGTTTTTTGCCGTTGACAAAAAAAATCTAACCCGCATTCTGTCTTCTGTCCACAGAGGACTATGTGCAAAAATTATGGCGGTGCATCGTTCATCGCCAAAGGGGAACGACGATGAAATCTGTTGCTGTGGCCGCCTCGGCCGCAATCGCCCTCCTGTTGCCGGTGACCAGCGTTCAGGCCGAAGAGCCGATCAAGATCGGCTTCGCCATCGCGGAATCCGGCTGGCTTTCGAACTACGACAGCGCGCCCTTCAAGGCCGCCGTCATGAAGATCGAGGAAATCAACAAGGCCGGCGGCCTGCTGGGTCGCCAGATCGAATATTCCGTTATGGACACCAAGACGGAGCAGGCCCGTGCCGCGACGGTCGGCGCACAGCTGGTCGACAGCGGCGTCGACATGCTGGTCGTCTCCTGCGACTACGATTTCGGCGCACCGTCGGCGCTTGCCGCCAAGCAGGCCGGCAAGATCGCCTTCAGCCTCTGTGCGGCCGATCCGAAGATGGGCGTACAGGGCGTCGGCCCGCTCGCCTTCACCGCCAACAGCGCGGCGCAGTCGGAAGGCATCGCCATTGCCGAATACGGCAACAAGAAAATGAACCTGAAGTCGGTCTACGTGCTGGAAGACCTGACGATCGAATACAACAAGTCGGCCTGCGCCGGTTTTCGCGCGGCCTGGACTGCAAGTGCCGGCGCAGAGACGATCCTCGGCAACGACACCTTCAAGAATGACGACCCGTCGATCGCCTCGCAGATCACCCGCCTCAAGGGGCTGGCGACGCAGCCGGATGCGGTCTTCGTCTGCTCGTTCACGCCGGGTGGCGCTTCGGCCGTGCGCCAGCTTCGCGCCGCCGGCATCGACCTGCCGATCCTCGCCAACACGGCCATGGTCGACAATTACTGGCTTAATGCCGTGCCGGGCCTCAAGGATTTCTACCTGCCCGCCTTCATGTCGCTTTACGGCGATGATCCGCGCCCGGAAATGAACACGTTCCTCGAAAGCCACAAGGCGCGTTACGGCGAGCCGCCGGTCTCCTCCTATTCGGTTCTCGGCTACAGCCTCATCGAACAGTGGGCCTATGCGGTCGAGCAGGCAAAGACGACGGAATCCGAAGCCGTGGTCGGCGTCATGAACACCTTCAAGGACCAGCCGTTCACCGCCGGCCCGACATCCTTCACCGATCAGCTTCATATCCAGGTCGATCGTCCCTGGCTGATCATGAAGGTCGAGAACGACTCCTTCCGCGCTGTGGAAGTTTACCGGAACTCGTTCAAGCCGGACATGAAGCTCCTGTTCCGCGTCGGTCAGTAACCGGCAGCGATCCGTCGGCTGCATGGCGGTGCAGCCGACGGGCCAAAATCTCCAAGAGAATTCATAGCCGAGCTTACGAATAGGTCTCGCACGATATGTCACGTCCATCGAAAGAACGGCTGGAAGCCCGCGGCGTTGCCGTCGCATTTGGCGGGATCCGGGCCTTGAGCGGGGTCGATCTCGAACTCCGGCGCGGCGAGGTGCTCGGCCTCATCGGTCCGAACGGCGCCGGCAAGACGACCATGGTCAATGTGCTGAGCGGCTTCCAGCGCCCGACCAGCGGCAGCATCAGCCTCGACGGCATCGACGTTTCGAAGCTCACGGCCCGCAAGATCGCCCAGGCCGGCGTCGGCCGCAGTTTCCAGGCGGCGCGTCTCTTCCGGGCGATGACGGTGGAGCAGAACCTTTCGGTCGCCGCGATCGGCAGCGGGCTTTCGCGCAAGGCGGCCCGGGAGCGGGCGCTCGAAATCCTCGACTGGATGGGCCTTGCGAAAAAAGCCGACGACCGCTGCGACAGCCTTTCCTATGGCGACGAGCGGCGTGTCAGCATCGCCCGGGCACTCGCCTTGCAGCCGTCCTTCGCGCTGCTCGACGAGCCGGCCTCGGGCATGAACGATGCCGAATGCGAGGCGCTGATGGAGGTCATCGCCGAGTTGCCGGCGCGCTTCGGCTGCGGCGTGCTGCTGATCGAACACAATATGAAGGTGATCATGGGCGTCTGCCAGCGCATCCATGTGCTCGATGGCGGCCAGAGCCTCGCCGAGGGTTCGCCCCAGGATATCCAGAAAAACCCCGCCGTCCGCCGCGCCTATCTCGGCGAAAAGGCGGCCGACAGCACCCTCGCGATCTAGGAACCGGACGCCATGGCCAACATCGTTCAAGTTCTCGTCGATGCCATCGCGCTGGGCAGCCTCTATGCCCTGGTCGCGCTGGCGATCGGCCTCGTCTTCGGCGTCATGCGGCTCGTCAATTTCGCCCAGGCCGACTATATTACCATCGGCGCCTATGCGCTGGTCGTGCCGACCGCGAGCGTCACGCCGCCGCTGCTGCTCGGCGCGCTGCCCTCGGCCCTGATGATCGGCGGCGTGCTCGTCGTCGTGATGGCCCTGGCGCTTCTGACCGAGCGCGTCGCCTTCCGGCCACTGCGCAATTCCAATCCGTCGACGCTGCTCATCTCCTCCTTCGCCGTCAGCTATTTCCTGCAGAACCTCGTCATGCTCATCCATACCGGCCGGCCGAAATCGGTCGGCATCGGGCAGGGCCTGGCGAACGCGGTGGAGATCGGCGGCGTGCGGGTTCCAGGCGTGCAGCTCCTCACCATGGTCGTCACCGCCGGCCTGCTCGTCGCCCTGGTGCTCTTCCTCAAGAAGACGCCGCTCGGCATCCAGATGCGGGCAGCGGCAGAGAATTTCCAGATGGCGCGCCTGCTCGGCATGCCGGCGAACCGGGTCATCGCGCTCGCCTTTGCCATCTCCGGCCTGCTTGGCGGCGCGGTTTCGCTGCTCCTGACCATCCAGACCGGCACGCTCGACCTGCGCATGGGCCTGATGCCCGTCGTCTACGCCTTCTTCGCCACCGTCATCGGCGGCATGGGCTCATTGCCGGGCGCAGCACTTGGCGGGTTCCTCGTCGGTGTCGCCAGCGTGCTGCTGCAAACCTATCTGCCGGCGGACCTGCGACCCTTCCGCGATGCCGGCGTGTTCATGATGGTCATCCTTATCCTCCTCGTGCGCCCGCAGGGCCTGATCGTCACCAGCGCCGCGAAGGAGCGCGTATAATGAAAAGCGATACCATGTCCTTCGCAGCGATTGGCCGCTTCTGGTTTCCGGTGCTCGCCCTCGTCATACCGCTTGCGATCATCGTGGTGGTCACCGGGCAGTTCGGCGGCCTCTCCATCCAGCGCACCGTCATCGAAATGCTGATCAGCATCGTCATCGTCGTCGGGCTCTATGTCTTTGTCGGCAATTCCGGCATCATCTCCTTCGGCCATGCCACCTTCATGGCGATCGCGGCCTACGCCTCGGCCTGGCAGACCTGCTGCGAGATGCTGAAGCCGATCACCATGTCCGGCCTGCCGCCGTTCCTGCGCGACCAGAGCATTCCGCTGCTGCCCTCGGCTGTGGTCTCGGTGCTGCTTGCCGGCGGTGCCGCCTTTCTTACCGGGCTCGTCATCATGCGGCTCACCGGTCTTGCAGCGTCGATCTCCACGCTCGCCGTGCTCTTCATCCTGAACGTCGTCTATTCCAACTGGGACAGCGTCACGATGGGTTCCGCCTCGATCGTCGGCCTGCCGACCTATGTGACGGCCTGGCTGGCACTCGGCTGCGCCGTCATCGCCATCGTCGTCGCCTATCTCTACCAGGTCTCCGCCTTTGGGCTGGCCATCCGGGCGACGCGAGAAGACGAGGTTGCCGCCGCCGCATCGGGCATCTCCCTCTACTGGTCGCGGCTGATCGCCTTCACGCTCTCGGGTTTCATGGTCGGCCTCGGCGGGGTGCTTCAAGCGCACTACCTTGGCACGGTGTCGATCAACAGTTTCTTCCTGAGCTTCACCTTCCTGGCGCTCGCCATGCTCATCGTCGGCGGCATGGGCAGCCTTGCGGGTGCTGTGGTCGGCGTCGTCGTCATCACGGCGATGGTCGATATCTTCCGTCGGCTTGAAGGCGGGATTTCGATCGGCGGCGAGCAGTGGTCCCTGCCGGCGGGCACGCAGGAGCTTATCATCGCGGCCTTTATGCTGTTGATACTGGTCTTCCGCAAAGACGGAATCATGGCAGGGCGAGAAATGACCCTGCCGGAGCAGGAACATCGCGAGAAAGGGCTCATCAATGGCTAACAATCTACTCTTCAATACCGACGAGCCGATTGGCATCATCGACCACCGGATGCTGTCCGACCAGGTTTCGACCTTTCTCGTGCGCGAACTGATCTTCGGCCGGCTCCAGCCCGGCCAGCGCATCAACGAGGCGGAACTCGCCCGCCAGCTCGGCATCAGCCGCAACCCCATCCGCGAGGCGATCCGCCGGCTGGAGGAGCGCGG
Organism: Shinella sp. BE166; assembly: GCF_051201095.1. Lineage (NCBI taxonomy): Bacteria > Pseudomonadati > Pseudomonadota > Alphaproteobacteria > Hyphomicrobiales > Rhizobiaceae > Shinella > Shinella sp. BE166. The sequence goes on from NZ_JBPEHL010000001.1 coordinate 404,122, forward strand.
CCTGCTCGTCGCGGTTCCCCGCAAGGGCACCTTCGTTCGCACCTTCCTGCACAGCGATATCGACGAGATCTTCTCGTTCCGCGTCGTCGTCGAGCGCTTCGCCGTCGAGCAGGCGCTGCCGCAGATGACCGACGCCGACATCGAGCGCATTGCCGGTTTCGTCGATGCGATGGTCGCGGCCGCCAATGCCAATGACGAGATCGCGCTGGTCGAAAACGACCTCGCCTTCCACCTCGAAATCTGCCGGCTCTCGAAGAATCGCCAGACGCTGCACGCCTTCACCAACATCCAGGCGGAAGTGCAGATGCTCATCACCATGGCCGAGCGCCAGTTCGAAAGCCAGATGGCGGCCGCGGTCGATCACTGGCCGGTCGTCGAGGCGCTCCGCACCCGCAACCCCGAAAAGGCGATGGACGCCATCCGCGATCACATCCGCGATTCCTGGCGCCACCTGCTTGAAGCTTACGAGCGGGAAAAACCCCGCTCGTCCTGACCCTATCCATGAGAAAAGAGGGAACAATGCCTGACAGAAAAATCATCGGCATCGATATTGGGGGAACGTTCACCGACTTCGTTTCCTACGATGCGGCGACCGGCACCATCGAGAACTGGAAGAACCTGACGACGCCCTCCGAACCGATCGAAGGCGTGCTCCAGGGGCTTGGACAGGTGGAGGATGTTGCGAGCGTCGACAAGATCCGTCTCGGCACGACGATTGCCACCAATGCGCTCCTGACGCGCCGTGGCGCCAAGGTCGCGTATGTCACGACCACCGGCTTTCGCGATGTTCCCTTCATCCAGCGCGGCGACCGCCGCAGCCACTACGACATTACCTGGATCAAGACCAAGCCGCTGATGAAGCGCGCGGACACCTATGAGATCGGTGGCCGTTTCAGCGCCAAGGGCGAGCTGGTCACGGCACTCGACGAGGCGGCCGTGCGGGAGCTTGCCGCCACCATCAAGGCCGACGGCACGATCGAGGCGATCGCCGTCTGCACGCTGTTCTCCTATATCGACCCGAGCCATGAGCAGCGCATCCGCGATATCCTTGCGGAAGAACTGCCGGGCATGCCCATCTCGATTTCCTACGAGGTCCTGCCGAAGTGGAAGGAATACGACCGCGCCTCGACCACGATCGCCGACGCCTACCTGAAGCCCATCGTCTCCGACAATTTCCACCGCATGCAGAAGCGCCTGGACGCCATCGGCATCGGTGACAGGATCGGCGTGATCAAGTCGAACGGCGGTGAATCGACGCTCAAGGGCGCTGCCGAAGCACCGGTGCAGATGACGCTGTCCGGCCCGACCGGCGCCGTGGTTGCCACCCGCGTTCTCTCGGAACTCACCGGCATCAAGAACCTCGTTACCTTCGACATGGGCGGCACTTCGACCGATTGCTCGACCGTCGTCGACGGCATGGAGCATGTGACGACGAGCTTCGAGATCGAATGGGGCCTGCCGATCCAGATCCCGATGATCGACATCCACACGATCGGCGCCGGCGGCGGCTCGATTGCCTGGATCGACAAGGGCGGCATGCTGCGCATGGGGCCGCAATCGGCCGGCGCCGCACCGGGTCCTGCCTGCTACGGCCGCGGCGGCGAGAATGCCACTGTGACGGATGCCAACGTCGTTCTCGGCCGCATCAACCCCGACTACTTCCTCGGCGGCAAGATGAAGCTCGATGCGGAAGCGGCGCATCGTGCGGTCAAGACGGTCGCCGACCAGCTGGGCCTTGAAGTCGATGCGGCGGCCTTCGCCATGGTGCAGATCGCCAACAACAATATGCTGGGCGCGCTGCGCGCCGTCCTGCTCCAGCGCGGCCTCGATCCGCGCGATTTCTCGCTTGTCGCCTCGGGCGGGGCAGGCCCGGTGCATATCTGCGACCTGATGGATATTGCCGGCATTCCGCAGGGCATCGTGCCGAACTATCCCGGCCAGTTCTCGGCCTTCGGCTTCATCATGACCGATGCCCGTGTCGACCGGCATCGCACGGTGCAGCAGATCTCGAAATACTTCGATGGCGCCCGCGCCACGGCCGCGATGACGGAACTCGTAGACGGCGCCATCGCCGAGCTGGTCTCTCAGGGCTACCAGCAGAAGGTGGAGATCTACCGCTCCATCGAGGCGCGCTACTTTGGCCAGAACCACGAGCTGGAACTGAGTTTTCCGGCCAACCAGTTCACCGAGGAGACCATCGCGAACCTCTGGGAGCGTTTCCACGAGGAGCACCAGAACCGCTTCGGCTTCTCCATCCCCGGCGAAACCATCGAGACGGTCAATCTCAAGGTCGTGGCCGTCGCCGTTTCGGAAAAGCCGAAGATGCGCGAACTCGAAAAGGGTGAGGGCACGCCTGCCTCTTCCGGCAGCCGCAAGGTGCGCTTCGAGGACGGCTGGCACGACGTGAAGACTTACGACCGCGGCACCTTCAAGCAGGGGCAGACCGTCGCCGGTCCTGCCATTGTCGAAGAAAGCGCCTCCGTCACCATTCTGCAGCCGAAACAGACGCTTCGCGTCGACCGTCTCGGCAATCTGATCATTTCGGCCTGAGGAGTACCGTCATGGACTTCGTTACGATGAACATCCTGGAATCCAGCATGGTCTCTCTCTGCAAGGAGATGGGGATCGTGCTGATGAAGACGTCCTATTCGACGATCTTCAACGAGGCGCTCGATTTCACCTGCGGCCTCGCAGACATGAACGGCGACATGATCGCGGTTGCCGACTATTGCCCGGCGCAGATCGGCGGCATGCCGCTGCTCGTCAAGTCGTGCCTCAAGGAAATCCCGATCGACGAGATCGAGGAGGGCGACGTCATCCTGCACAACGACCCCTATCGCGGCGGCCTGCACACGCCGGAGCACACCTTCTTCAAGCCGATCTTCGTCGATGGCGAGATCATGGGCTTTGCGGTGGCGATCGGCCATATCGCCGAAGTCGGCGGCATGGCGCCGGGCGGCTTCTGCGGCGAGGCGACGGAAATCTTCCAGGAGGGCCTTCGCATTCCGCCGGTGAAGATCAAGAAGCGCGGCAAGGACAATATCGAGGTCTGGAAGCTGCTTCTCGCCAATGTGCGCACACCGCGCGTCAACTATGGTGACCTGCGCGCCCTCATCGCCGCCGTCGATCTCGGCGAAAAGCAGATGACGCAGATCTACAAGAAATACGGCAAGGAGAAGATCAAGGAGACCGTCAACGACCTGCTGCTCTATTCGGAGCGCCGCATGCGCGCCGAGCTGGAAGCGATCCCGGACGGCATTTACGCCTTCTCCGACACGATCGAGAGCGACGGTATCGATGCCGAGCGCACCTACACGGTCGCCGTGGAAGTGCACAAGCGCGGCGGCGAGATCATCGTCGACTACCACGGCTCCTCGCCGCAGGCCTCCGGCCCGATCAACGCGACGCTCGGCGTCGCCACCTCGGCCGCCTACAATGCCGTGCTGCACATGACCGACCCGACGATCCCACGCAATTCCGGCTGCTTCCGGCCGATCCGGGTGATGGCGCCGCCCGGCACCATCGTCAACGTGGATTTCCCCGCACCGGAAGTCGGCGGCAACACCGAGACGCACCCGCGCATCGTCGGCACGATCCTCGGCGCCATGGCGCCGGCCATTCCAAACCGCGTCATGGCCGCGGAAGGGGCGACGCATTGCAACTTCGTCTTCGGCGGTGTCGATGCGGATACGGGCGAATACTTCGCCTGCTACGATCTCGAGGCGGTTGGCTGGGGCGGCCGCGCCTTTGCGGACGGCAATGACGGCGTCGATTCGATCAACGGCAATTGCCGCATCACGCCGGTTGAAGTCTATGAGACGCGCTTCCCCTGGCGCATCGAAAGCCTCGCCTTCAACGTCGATGCCGGCGGTGCCGGCGAATACCGCGGCGGGGTCGGCTATTCCAAGCAGATGCTGTGCCTCAACGACGAGATCATCTGCTCGCAGATGACCGACCGCCACCTGCTCGCCCCCTGGGGCCTCAACGGCGGCACGGAAGGCGGCGTCGGCGCGACGCTGGTCATGAAGAACGGCCGCGAGGACTGGCAGACGATGCGCGAGGCCTACGGCAAGGCCTCGACCAGCCGCTACTCCAACGTCTCGATCCGCCGCGGTGACCGCGTGCGGCTCGTCACCCCCGGCGGTGGCGGCTACGGCGAACCGGCAAAGCGCGACCCGGCAGCGGTCGCAGAGGATGTCCGCGAGGGCTACGTCTCCAAGGCGGCCGCCCAGAAACATTACGGCTACCAGGAGGCCTGAGACCATGAAGTTTTCGCTGAACGGGCTTTACATCGAAAGCTACACGAAATGCGCCAATTGCGGCGTGCTGATCTACGAGGCCTCGGCCGAGGATTCCGCCCGCAAGAAGGTGCATGACGGGAGTATCTATTGCTCCGAGGAATGCGTCGACTGGAAGCTTGCCCGGGACGCCCGCCGCGCCAAGGCGGCCGTCTAGGAATTGATGTGCCGGCCCCGTCTGTGAGGGTGGGGCCGGCCAATTTGAAGCGCCGCGATTAGCGCCGCGCCATAACAAACTGTCCAAGGAGACATCCATGTCCACGAACGCTGCCTTCACGGCGCGGCGCGCTGCCGCTATTCCGGCTGGCCTGTCGAAACATCTCGACGTCTATATCGAGAAGGCGGAAAACGCCGAACTGTGGGACGTCGAAGGCAAGCGCTACATCGATTTTGCCGCCGGCATCGCCGTCAACAACACCGGTCACCGCCATCCGAAAGTGGTCGAGCGGGTGCGCAACCAGCTCGATAAGGTCACGCACACCTCGTTCCAGACCACGCCCTATATCGATTATGTCGCGGTCTGCGAGAAGCTGAACGACCTGGTGCCGGGTGACTTCCCGAAGAAGACGTTTCTTGTCTCAACCGGCGCGGAAGCCATCGAGAACGCCGCCAAGATCGCCCGCGCCGCGACCGGCCGCTCGGCCTTCGTCGCCTTTTCCGGCGCCTTCCACGGCCGCACGCTGATGGCGATGACGCTGACCGGCAAGACCGCGCCCTACAAGGCCGGCTTCGGCCCGCTGGTGCCGGATGTCTTCCATCTGCCGTTCCCGATCCCCTATCACGGCATTTCCGAGCAGGAATCGCTGACCGCCCTCGACCGCTTCTTCCGCTCCGAGGTCGATCCCACCCGCGTCGCCGGCATCTTCGTCGAGCCGGTGCAGGGCGAGGGCGGTTTCTACCCGGCGCCCGTCACCTTCCTGCGCACGCTGCGCGAGATCTGCGACAAACACGGTATCCTGCTCATCGCCGACGAGATCCAAACCGGCTTTGCCCGCACGGGCAAAATGTTCGCGATGGAACATGCCGGCGTCGCCGCCGATATCGTCACCATGGCCAAGGGACTTGGCGGCGGTTTCCCGATCGCCGCCGTCACCGGCCGCGCCGATATCATGGACAAGATCCCGATGGGCGGCGTCGGCTCGACCTTCGCCGGCAATCCGCTGTCCTGCGCGGCCTCGCTTGCCGTGATGGAGATCATCGAGGACGAAAAGCTGATCGACCGCGCCAACGAGGTCGGCAGCCGGCTGAAGGCGGTCTTCGAGGACTGGCAGGAGGGCAACGAGTTTGCCTGCATCGGCGAGGTGCGCGGCCTCGGCGCCATGGTGGCGATCGAGTTCGTGCGTGACCGCGAGACGCGCCAGCCCTGGCCGGAACTGGTGAAGGCCATCACGCATACTGCCGCCGAAAAGGGCCTGCTGCTGCTCTCCTGCGGTGTGCACGGCAATGTCGTGCGTGTTCTGACGCCGCTGACCATCCCCTTCGACCATCTCGACGAAGGCATCGCTATCCTGAAAGACAGCCTGCGGGCAGCGCTGGAAAAGGCGGAGGCCGGGCAATGACGCTCGCGCTGCTGCATGACCGCGCCTTCATCGATGGTGAGTGGGTGGGTGGGGATGGGGGCGCGACCTTCGAGGTGCGCAATCCGGCGACGGGGGAGGTTCTCGCCCGCGTCGCCGATCTCGCCGCCGAAGATGTCGAGCGGGCGATCCTTGCGGCAGAGCGCGCGCAGGTGGACTGGCGCGAGCGCCCGGCCAAGGAGCGGGCAAAACTGCTGCGCGTCTGGTTCGACCTGATCACCGCGCATACGGAAGACCTTGCCCAGCTGATCACGGCCGAGCAGGGCAAGCCGCTCTACGAGGCGCGGGGCGAGGTGGCCTTCGGCGCCTCCTTCGTCGACTGGTTTTCCGAAGAGGCCAAGCGCGTCTATGGCGACGTCATCCCCTCGGCCGGGCGCGACCGGCGTTTCGTTGTGCTGAAACAGCCGATCGGCGTCTGCGCCGCCATCACGCCCTGGAATTTTCCGCTGGCGATGATCACCCGCAAGGCCGCCGCAGCGCTTGCGGCCGGCTGCACCATGGTCGTCAAACCCTCCGAGGAAACACCGCTGACGGCGCTCGCCATGGCAGAGCTTGCCCGGCAGGCCGGCATTCCGGCCGGCGTGCTCAACATCGTGCCGTCAAAAGATTCCGCCGGCATCGGCCGCCTGCTCTGCGAGCATCCGGTCATCCGAAAGCTCTCCTTCACCGGTTCAACGGCCGTCGGCAAGTTGTTGATGCGGCAATGCGCCGATACGCTGAAAAAGCTGTCGCTGGAACTCGGCGGCAATGCGCCCTTCATCGTCTTCGACGACGCCGACCTCGATCTCGCCGTCGCCGGCGCGATCGCGTCAAAATTCCGCAATTCCGGCCAGACCTGCGTCTGCACCAACCGCATCTATGTGCAGGATGGCATCCACGATGCCTTCGTGGCGAAGCTGACGGAAGAAGTTGCCAGGCTGAAAGTGGGAGACGGTGCCGCGCCGGAGGTGGTGCAGGGACCGCTCATCAACGCCAAGGCTGTCGCGAAGGTGGCGGAGCTGATCGGCGACGCCGTCGGCCATGGCGCCAGCGTCGAGACCGGCGGCAAGCCGCATGCGCTGGGCGGCACCTGGTTCGAGCCGACGGTGCTGAGCGGCATGCAGGCCTCGATGCGGCTCGCGCAGGAAGAGGCTTTCGGCCCGGTCGCCCCGGTCTTCCGCTTCAAGGACGAAGCCGAGGTCATCCGCCTCGCCAACGACACACGCTATGGCCTGATGGCATATTTCTACGCGCGCGACGTCAACCGCATCTGGCATGTGCTCGAAGAGCTGCAATTCGGCATGGTCGGCATCAATGAGGGTCTGATCTCCACCGAACTCGCCCCCTTCGGCGGCATCAAGGAAAGCGGTTTCGGCCGCGAAGGCTCCAAATATGGTATCGAGGAATATGTGGAGTTGAAATATGCCTGCTTCGGCGGGCTGAAGAGATCATAAGGGGCAGCATGTCGCAAAAGGTGGCATTGATCGTCGGAGCATCGCGAGGCCTCGGCCTTGGTCTCGCGGAAGTCTTTCTTGCGCGCGGATGGGAGGTGATCGCGACTGTGCGCAACGAGCGCGGTCGCGCGGCTCTCGAAACGCTGGCGGGGAAGGGCACTCTCTCGATCGTGACGATGGACATCACGATCGCCGAGGATATCGAACGTGTGCGGAAATCACTTTCTGGACGCAGGCTGGACGTGTTGTTCGTCAATGCCGGCATTGCCAATGATCCGGCGGCGCCCATCGAAAGCGTGCCGGAGCAGGATTTCCTGGGTGTCATGGCCACGAATGCGCTGGCGCCCTTGCGCGTCATCGGCGCGCTGCACGACCTGATCGCGTCCGCCGGCGTCGTTGCCGCCATGTCCTCGAACATGGGCAGCGTCAGCGGCAATGCCGGGGGCGGATGGGACGTCTATCGCGCCAGCAAGGCTGCGCTCAACCAGTTGATGAAGAGTTTTGCCGCCCGGCATGCGGACGGCAAAACCTATCTCGCCGTCTCGCCCGGCTGGGTGCGCACCGACATGGGCGGTGATGGCGCACCGCTCGATGTCGAGACGAGTGCTGCCGGCATCGTCGGCACGCTGATTGCCCGCGCCGGCAGCGGCGGCGTGCATTTCGTCGATTATCGCAACGAGACGATCGCCTGGTAGGCTGAGCAGGCACGCCACGAGCGTGCCGGCTCTCATTCAGATGCCGAAGCCGAGCTGGGCGAAGCGGTCGGGGCTTGCCCCCTTGAGGCGCGTGGCGAGCAGGATGCCGATGAGGGCCGCCGCCGGGATCAGGGCGGGAAGCGCCACGGCAAGCACCGAACTCGCCCCCGTCAGCACGCCAAAATTCACCGTCACGAAGTAGATCATCGCGGCAAGCGTGACCGACACCGCAAGCGGCGCGATCGTCGTGACGAAGACACCGTGCTTGAGCTGCGGGTTCTTGCGGAAATAGCAGAAGATCGCCACGGCGGTCAGCGCCATCAGCACCATGACAGCGAGCGTCGCCAGCATGGTGAGCCAGGCGAAGAGCGCCAGCACCGGATCCAGCCCGGCAATCGCGAAATAGGCGATGACCACGATGGCGATGACCGTCTGGACCACCGAGCCGATATGCGGGCTCTGGAAGAGGCCGTGGGTGGTGCCGCAGATTTTCGGAAACAAGCCCTCACGGCCGCCGACATAGACATAACGGGCGACGGCATTGTGCAGCGCCAGCACGGCGGCAAAAAGGCTGCTGATGAAGAGCAGGCTCATGATCGGTACGATCCAGCTGCCGACATAACGTTCGGCCAGTGCAAAGAGGAAGGTGGTCGGATCGGCGAGGCTTTGCAGCTCCGGCAACAGCTTCGCTTCGCCGGCGCCGATGACCATCAGCCAGGAGGTGAGCATGTAGAAGATGCCGATGGTGAGCACGGAGACATAGGTCGCGCGGGGCACGGTCTTCAGCGGATCGCGCGCCTCCTCGCTGTAGATCGCCGTCGCCTCGAAGCCGACGAAGGATGCGAAGCAGAACAGCAGGCCGATCGCCGGCGAGCCGGAGAAGAAGGCGGTGGGCGTGAACGGGGTGAAGGTGAAGCCGGAATCCCCGCCGCTCACGAGAATGGCGACATCGACGATGATGACGACGAGGAATTCGAGCAGCACGAGCACTGCCAGGATCTTGGCCGAAAGGTCGACATGGCGGTAGCCGCAGACGGCCACGATCGCGATGCCGGCAAAGGCGCAGGCCCACCAGGGCAGGGTGATGCCGAGTGTGGCGAGGAAGCCGGCCGTCGCCGCGCCGAACAGGCCGTAGACGCCGATCTGCATGGCATTATAGGCGAGGATCGCGACGAGCGAGGCCGCCCCGCCGGCAATGCCGCCGATGCCCTGCGAGGCATAGGCATAAAAGGCGCCGGCATTGCGCACGTAGCGCGTCATGGTCACGTAGCCGACGGAAAAGAGCAGCAGCACGGCGACCACGACGAGAAATGCGGCTGGAATGCCCGCGCCGTTGCCGAGCAGCATCGACATGGGCACGCCGCCCGCGGTGGCGGTGAGCGGCGCTGCCGCCGACACTACGAGAAAGGTAATGGCGCCGACGCCGAGAGAATCCGGCCTTAGCCGGTTGGCGGGCGTATCTGCGGAGGCTTGCTTTGACATCTGGTTCCCCTTTTTTGTCGTCAAGCAAAGACCGGCCTAGAGGCCGGCGAAATAACGCTGGAATTCGAAATCGGTGATGTGCCGGTCGAGCCAGGCCTTGAAGGCCGCGGCCTCGAAATGGCGGCTCGCCGCATAATGGGCCTGGAACCCGGCGCCGAGTGCCTCGGTCACGAAGGCGTCCTTTTCGAAGAGCGCGATCGAGCCTTCCAGCGTATCGGGCAACTCCCTGTCGGCGATGGCATCCGGATCGAGGCGTTTCTCGATACCGTCGAGGCCGGCGGCGAGCATCATCGCGACGCTGAGATACGGGTTGATGTCCGAGCCCGGAACGCGGTGCTCGAAACGGGCGGCCGGCTCCGACGGGATGGTGATGGCGCGGATCGATTTCGTGCGATCCTCGTGGCCCCAGCCGATCGTCGTGGGCGACCAGGCGCCCCGGTCGAAGCGGCGGTAGGAGTTGATGTTCGGCCGGAAGGCGAGGTGTGACGCCGGCAGGTGTTGCAGCAGGCCGCCGAGATAGTGCCGGCCGACCGCGCTCAACTGGTTTTCGCCGGCCGCGGTGACATTGCGGCCGTCCTTCCAGAGGCTCTGGTGGTGGTGCGCACCGGAGGCGCTGTGCGTGCCGAGCGGCTGGAAGCGGGCCATGAAGGTGGCGGTGAGGCCGTGCTCCAGGCAGAGTTCCTGAAGGACGATCTTGGCACGCACGGCGTCGTCGGCCGCCTCCAGCGGCGACTTCGGACCCAGCGCATATTCGTACATGCCGTAGCCGTATTCCGTCGTCACCGCGGCGAGCGTGATGCCGACGCCCTTCAGCCGGCGGATGAGTTCGGCGAAGAAGGCCTGGAAGCCCTTGGAGCGCATCAGCGAATAGTTGATGTCGCCATGGCCCCAGGGTTTGAGGTCGCGGTAGCGGCCGGCCCGCATCTTCTCCTCGTCGATCTCGAAGATGCCGAACTCGTATTCGAGCGCGAACTTCACCTCGTAGCCGAGATCGGCCGCCCGCTGTTCATGGCGCGCGATGATGCCGCGCAGGTCGAGCGGATTGCGCCGGCCGCCGATCTCGAAGGAATCGACGATCGCCGAGGCCCATTCCGGCGCCCATTCGTGCTGGCGCACCGTCGCGGGGTCGATGAGGCCGCGCATGTTGGGAAAGCCGTTCGTCTCGCTGGAGACCTCGGCCGGGAAGAGCGGCTCCAGCAGCGGCGCGCCTTCCCCGGGCGCCGTGCAGAAGAAGTTGCAGTTCACCGCCTCGCCCTGCGAGGAGATCTTGAAGGGGGCGATCTTGGTGCGGAAGTTGCCGTTGATATCGGGCAGGTGGATCTGGATGAACTGGGCGCCGTTCTTCGCGAGCGACGCCTGGAAGTCGTCGAGGGCGGACGCCCTTTCGGCGCGGGCGGTTTCGTAATCGTTGGACACGCGGGTTCCCCTTTTGGCTTATAGATGTGCCTTGATGTGATCGGAGGCCTTTTCTCCGATCATGATCGAGGCTGCATTGGTGTTGGCGCTGGGCAGCGTCGGCATGATCGAGGCGTCGGCGACGAAGAGGCCGGACAGGCCGTGCACGCGCAGCGTTTCGTCGACGACGGCGCCGCCATCGCGCCCCATGCGGCAGGTGCCTGCGGGATGGCTGAAACGCATCGATTTCTGGCGCAGGAACGCGTTCCAGTCCTCGTCGCTGCGCGTCTCAGGCCCCGGCTTGACCTCCCGTTCATAGGTCGCGGCGAAGGCCGGTGCCGCAAGGATATCGCGCGCCATCAGCGCGCCGCGCCGCAGCGTGTCGAGGTCTTGCGGGTCGCCGAACATCGGGTGGTCGATGACGGGAAGCGCGTGCGGATCGGCGGAGCGCAGGCGAAGCGTGCCGCGCGACAACGGGCGGCAGACATTGACGGCAAGCACGATCGCCGGAAACGGCAGCAGCATCGGTCCGTCACCATCGGTGTTGTAGCCGATCGGCGTGAAGGTGATCTGCACGTCGCCCTCGGCAAGCCCATCGCGCGTGCGGGCGAAGGCGACGGCGTGGCCGATTGGCGTCGCGCCCGGCCCGCGGCCGCGCAGCATCCAGTTCAGCCCGTGTTTGACGACGCTGAGCGGGTCCGTCTCGACATTGTAGGTGCACGTGCGAACGGCCGCCGTGACCAGCACGCCCGGATGCTCCTGCAGGTTCTCGCCGACGCCCGGCAGATCTGCAACCACGACGATGCCATGCGCACGGAGATGATCGGCGGGGCCGATGCCCGACAGCATGAGGAGGCGCGGGGAGGCGAGCGCGCCGGCGCTGAGCACGACGGCACCCGCATGGATGCGGTGCGTCGTGCCGCCCTGAACATAGTCGAGGCCGGTTACCCGCCCACGATCGGTCAGGATGCGGGTGACCTGCGCCCGCGTGCGGATCGTCAGGTTGCGCCGGAAGAGCGTCGGCCAGAGGTAAGCCCGCGCCGCGCTGTGCCGCCAGCCACGCTTCTGGGAGGCCTGCAACGGGCCGACGCCGAGCTGCGTCTCGCCGTTGACATTCGGATTGTAGGTATGGCCCGCCTGCTGCGCGGCCGCGATAAAGGCCTTAACCAGCGCGTGCGGCGTGCGCACGTCCGAGACGGCCAGGGGGCCGTCCGCGCCGCGATAGGCGTCACCGCCGCGAGAGTTGTGCTCAAGCCGCTTGAAGTAGGGCAGCACGCTTTCATAGTTCCAGCCCGCGGCACCCGCCTCGGCCCAGGCGTCGAAATCGCCGCGGTTGCCGCGCAGAAAAATCATGCCGTTGATCGAGGAACTGCCGCCGAGCACGCGCCCGGCCGGCCAGTTCTCCTGCCGTCCGTCGCGGGTAGGGTCCGGTTCCGTCCGGTAAGCCCAGGCATAATCGGGGTTGCCGATCGCCTTCTCCTCGCCGGCCGGAACGCTGAACACCGGCGACCAGTCCCAGCCGCCGGCCTCCAGCAACAGGACGCGCCGCGTGCCGTCCGCCGAAAGGCGGTTGGCAACGACCGATCCGGCCGAGCCCGCGCCGATGACGACAATGTCCGTGGTCTTGGTCGTCATCGTTTGTCCTTGATGTCTTTCGAATAGGTGCGCAGCAGGTCGCACATGAAGAGCGCGGCCGGCGACAGCGGCACGGCCGAGCGCCTGAGCAGCCAGTAGCGGCTCGGCTGGAGCTTTTGCTCGAAGGCGAGGCTGACGATGCGGCTTGCGACATGCGGCTGGTCGATCAGGGGTTCCGGCAGGGCGGACACCATGTCGCTGTTGGCGATGATCGAAACCGTGGCCGGCAGGCTCACGCATTCGACCAGCTTCGGCGGCATGGCGAGGCCCGCTTCCTGCATGAAGGCATGCATCGGGTCCGACGGGTCGCTCGGCTCCTGCGGCAGCACCCAGACCGCATCGGCAAGCTCCGCCGGGTCCCGGATCCCCGCCAGCGGATGGCCACGGCGCAGCGCGATGCGCTTGTTAACGCTGAGCAGGAATTCGCAGGCGAGGTCGCTCGCGGTCGCCGGTTCCCGGCCGGCGCCGACGACGGCGAGGTCGAAGGTGCCGTCGCGGATGTCGGGCAGGGAGCCCGGCAGCGACGCCTCGTGAATGACCAGCCGCACGCCGGGCATGCGGGTGCGGAAATGGCGGATGATCTCGGACAGTACCGTCTCGATGATGGTCGGCGTCAGGCCGACGACCAGCTTGCCGCCGGTGCCGGCATTGAGCTGGCGGATATCGTCCTGCGCGGCGCGCATCTGCTCGACGAGGAGATGGGCGCGCGCGGCAAGCTGCCGGCCGCTCTCGGTGAGCACGACGCCGCGGGCGCTGCGCAGCAGAAGCGACACGCCGGCCTCGGCCTCCAGCTCGCGGATCGCCTTGGTGATGGCGCTTTGCGTCAGGCCGAGCGTGCGCGCGGCCGCCCGGATGCCGCCGGCGCGCGTCACGGCCTCGAAGGCGCTGATCTGGTGGAATTTCATGGCTGCACCTCCTCTTTCGAGGAGACGAGAGCCGTAAGCGCATCGGCAAGGCAGGCTGCCACCTGCTCAACGCCGTCCGCCGTATCGATGATGTCGTTGCGCACTTCGATGATGATGGCCTCGACGTCGACCGCGGCCTGGATGCGGGTCGTCGTGCCCGGCGCGACCTTGCGCAGGTCGTAGGGATCGTTGTCGCCGATGACGAAGCGGCCGTCCTGCTTCAGCCAGTCGAGCATCGCCTGGCCGGTCCGGCAGCCGTCGGCGCGCAGCACGCCGATTTCCGTCCGGCGCGCCTTGCCGTCATAGATGCCGGAGAAGCTGTGGATGCCGACCAGCACGTCGCCCGGCCGCAGGCGGTGGATGACCGCCCGGTCGAAGGGCTCGCGCACCAGCGCATCGCGAAAATCCCGTTCCGCATCCGTCAGGTTCTGGTTGCCGGGCACGGGAATGCCGCCCATGTCCGGGCGAATGCAATCCCACGAGCGCGAACCACGGTTGATATCGTAGAACAGCCGCGAATAGCGGGCGAGGATCGCAGGTGCGGAGAGCTGGGCGCTGAGCGCGCGGGTAAGCTCCGCCGCGCCGATATCGTGCGAGAAATGCGTGTCGAAGTAGTCCTCGCCGAGGCCGAGCCGGTTCCATGCTTCCGGCACCTCGCGTCCGGCATGTTCGCAGATCAGCACGAGGCCCGAACGACGGCCACCGATTTCCTCGATCGACGCCTCGTCGGACTGGGGATGCAAAAAATGCTGGTCTGCGTTCATCAATGGTGCCCGGCTGGAATATGCTGGCAGCGACGCTAGGCCAACGGCACCCCGCGCATAAGACATCCAAATGCATCGAGTGATCACCAACGGTCGTCTCCCCGCGGATGGATGTGCGTGCTTAAACGGCATGGGATTTTTCAAGGACACCGACCTCATGCTGCCTTCCCTTTCTCCTGATTTCGACGCTGCTTTGAACGCACTCGCGTTCCCCGTCCAGCCATTCATCGACGGCGCCTTTCGTCCGTCAAGCGCGGGGAAGACTTTCGAGCCCGTCCACCCCGCTGACGGCCGTCGGTTGCCGGCCGTGGCAGCCTGCGATGCGCAGGATGTGGACGGCGCGGTCCAGGCGGCGCGGCGGGCTTTTGCGGATGGCCGCTGGCGGTCGTTCGGCCCGTTGCGGCGCCAGGCGATCCTCGGTCGTTTTGCTGATCTCGTGCGCGAGAACACGGAGACGCTGGCACTTTTCGACACGCTGGAAATGGGCAAGCCGCTCGCCGACGCCCGGTTCGACGTGTCGATCGCCGAAGGCCTAATCCGCTTCTTCGCCGGCGCGGTGGACAAGACGGAAGGCGCGGTCATGAGCGCCGATCCGCGCACGCTCGCCTTCTCGCGCGACGAGCCGCATGGCGTCGTCGCTGCGATCACCCCCTGGAATTTCCCGCTGGTCAACGCCGCCCTGAAGATCGCGCCGGCGCTGGCGGCGGGCAATTCGATCGTGCTGAAGCCATCCGAGATCGCGTCCTACTCGACGCTGAAGATCGCGGAGATCGCGGTTGCAGCCGGTGTGCCGGAGGGCGTGCTGAACGTGGTGACCGGGTTCGGCGCGGATGCCGGTGCGGCGCTCGGCGGGCACCCGGATGTCGATCTGATGAGCTTTACCGGCTCGACGGCGACGGGAAGGGCGCTCATGATGCTTGCCGCGCAATCGAACGGCAAGCCGCTGCTGCTCGAATGCGGCGGCAAGTCGCCGGCCCTGGTATTCGAGGATATGGCCAGCGATATCGAGCGGATTGCCGCAAGCATCGCGCGGGCGGGCCTCTGGAATGCCGGCCAGCTCTGCGTCGCCCGAACCCGCATTCTCGTCGCGGATGCGATCGTGAAGCCGTTCACCGAAGCGCTCGCCGCGAAGGTCGATGCGATGCGGCTGATCACGCCATTTTCCGGTGAGGCCGGGCTTGGGCCGCTGGCCAGCGCATCGCAGAAGCAGCGCGTCGACGGATACATCCAGTCCGCGCTCCACGATGGCGCGCGCCGGGTGACGGCCGTGCAGGTGGCGCCGTCGGCAGAGGGCAGCTATGTGGCGCCCACGGTCTTCGATGGTGTTTCGCAGAGCATGCGCATCGTGCAGGAAGAAGTCTTCGGGCCGGTGCTGACGATCCAGTCGTTCCGCACCGCCGACGAGGCCTTCGCTTTGGCGAACGACACGATCTACGGGCTTGCCGCCACCGTTTATACCCGCGACCTGACGATCGCCATGGAGGCGGCCCGCACGATCCAGGCCGGCAAGGTGGTCGTCATGGGCGACGACGCGGCCGGCGAGGGCTCCGGCTTCGCCCTCGGCTCCGCGCCCTGGAAGCAGTCGGGATTTGGCATCGAAAGCGGCATGGCCGGCATCGCGTCCTATAGCCGGCGAAAGGCGGTCGAGATAAGGGCCTAGTCACCACGGATACGGCCCATCCTCCGTCAGGTGGATTGCGACCGCCCTCAGGGCGCGGGATAAGCGATCGAACAGACCTATTCCGCAGGAGTGATACCCGTGACCGCCTATCCGATCGATCTGATCCGCGCCGCCTTTCCGGCCTTGCTCCAGTCCCGCACCGCCTATCTCGACAATCCGGCTGGAACGCTGGTTCCCGAACAGGTCATAGCGGCCGTCGCCCAGGCCATGGCGACGGCATCCTCCAATCTCGGCGGGCGTTTCGCCGCCTCGCAACGGGCCGATGCGATCTGGCGGGCGGCGCATGAGGCGGCGGCGGAATTCGTCAATGCCGCCTCCTGGCAGGAGATGGTGATCGGCCCGAACATGACGACGCTGGCCTTCCAGATGGCGCAGGTCATCGGCCAGACGCTGTCGCCCGGCGACGAGATCATCGTCACGCGCATGGACCACGAGGGCAACATCTCGCCCTGGCTTGCGATGGCCGAGGCGCGCGGCCTGGTGGTGAAATGGCTGCCCTTCAACAGGGAAAGCTGGCGCATCGAGCCCGAGGATCTTGCGGCCCTCCTGTCGCCGCGCACGAAATTCCTCGCGCTCAACTATGCCTCGAACATGACCGGCAGCGTCAACGACGTCGCCGCGTTGACGGCGCTGGCGCGGGCTGCGGGCGCGCTCGTCTGGATCGACGCGGTGCAACTGGCGCCGCACCGGCTGCCGGATGTCCAGGCGATCGGCTGCGATTTCCTGGCCTGCTCGTCCTACAAGTTCTTCGGCCCGCATCTCGGCATCTTGTGGGGGCGCGAGGCGCTGCTGCGGTCGCTGCCGCCGCACCGTGTGCGCTGCGCGAGTGACGATATTCCGGACCGCTTCTGCACCGGCACGCCGCAGACCGAGCTTCTCGCCGGCCTGACCGCGACGATCGACTACCTGGCCTGGGCCGGCGAGGCGACGGGCCATGCCGGCACGCGGCGCGAACGAATGGCGGGCGCCTATCAGTCCTTCGACGCTTACGAGGCCGGCCTGACCCGCCGGCTGATCGGTGGCCTGACGGCGCTGCCGGGTGTCAAGCTGATGGGAATCGCCAACCCGAACCTCTTTGCCCACCGCGTGCCGACCATCTCCTTCACCCACGAGAGCGTCTCGACCCACCGCTTCGCCGAGGCGCTGGCGGCCGAGGACATCAATGTCTGGTCCGGCCACAATTACGCGCTGGAGCCCGCCCGCCACCTCGGCCTTTCAGAGGAGGAGGGCGTCGTGCGCATCGGCATCGCCCATTACAATTGCGAAGACGAGATCGAGCGCACCCTGGCAGTCATCGAGCGGCTTGTCTCATAGGCCGCCATGCCATAACCATGCGGGCAAATAGCCGGTTTCCCTCAGGAATTTGACAGATGGCCCCATGTCGGAACCCCTCGCTGCCAGCTGGATAGCGCCCTTCGCCCACGCCCTCGACCGGTATGACCAGCCGGACGCCGCCACGGCGCTTCTGGCGGCGATCGGTTCGGTCGCGCGGTTTCACCTGGCGCTGTCGGTGGTCCACCGGCGAAACGGCGGGCCGAGCTATGTCTTCGACACGTTCTCCGGCCCGCGCGCCAAGCGGGCCGTCGCGCTCTTCATCGCCGGCACCTATGTGCTGAACCCGTTCCACAACGCCTATCTCGGCGGCCTGTCTTCAGGCGTCTACCTAATGCGCGACCTCGCGCCCGACAATTACCTCGCGTCGGATCTCTATCGCGGCCTCGACATCCGCCGCCATGAAGACGAGGAGTTGGGATACCGCACGCATGGCTGGCCGGAGGGCATGGAGGAGCTGCTCATCGCCATCGACCTGCCCGGCGGTGAGATGGCGGAAATCAGCCTGTCGCGCATCCGCAGCGAAGGCGGTTTCGATGAAGCGTCCGTCACCCGGCTTCGCGAGGTGCACGCCCTGATCGCCGCGATCTTCCGGCGTCTTTGGACGCATCTGTCGCGCGGCGACGCCACTCCGCAGCCGCGCGCCATCGACCATCTGTTCACCGATTTCGGCCGCGGGCTGCTGAGCCCGCGCGAGCGCGAGGTGGCCCTGCTCATCCTAAAGGGCCATTCCAGCGAATCGATCGGCTACCATCTCGGCATCTCGATCGCAACGGTGAAGACCCATCGGCAGAAGCTTTACGCCAAACTCAATCTCTCGACCCAGCAGGAGCTGTTTTCCACATTTCTGCGCAGCCTCAATCTGTAGGCCGCCCCGCTCAGTCCTTGAGGCTCTCGCGTATGGCGGCCGAGATCGCGGCAAGACTCAGGCGCAGTTCGTCCTCGGTCGGCCAGGCATAGCCGACGCGGAAATGCCGGTCGTCCTGCTCGAACCAGCGGCCGCGGCCGACATAGGCATGGTGCTCGCGGTAGAGCCGGTCATGGAAGGCGGCGAGATCGACATTCGCCGCGGGCACGATGCGGGGAAAGCAGACGCAGCCGCCGGACGGCTCGACCCACTCGACCAGCGGTTCGGCTTCGATCCAGTCCCTGACGATGGCAAAGGCGCTGGCAATGCGGGCATTGTTGAAGCGCAACCACTCGTCGCGCTGGCTGAGCGCGACATAAGCGATGTATTCGTCCACCATGCTGCCGGAAATGCCGATCTGTTCGCGCGCGGCGAGGAACGTGTCCATCAACGCGGCGTCGCGGGTGATAAGCCAGCCAATGCGGATGCCGGGAATGCCATAGGTCTTCGACAGCGACGAGACGCTGATCACCCGATCCGACAGGCTGGCGGCAACCGGCAGCATCGGGCCGAAGGTCATCTCGCGATAGGTCTCGTCGAACAGCAGGTAGATGCCTTTGCGCTCCACCAGCGCGACGAGCGCATCAAGCTCGGCCGGCGACAGCATCACGCCCGTCGGATTGTGCGGATAGGTGACCGAGACGTATTTCGTCTCCGGCCGGATCGCTGCTTCGATTTTTCCGAGGTCCAGCCGGTAGCCATCGTCGAATGTCAGGTCGATGAGGTTCAGTTCGCAGCCGATGGCGCGGGGCGTCTCGATATTCGTGGCGTAGTTCGGCCGCACCACCACGATGTGGTCGCCGGCCTGCAGCAGGGAGGTCGAGATGATGAACAGTGCGCCCGCGGCCCCCGCCGTCACCAGCACATCATCCGCCACAAGCCCTTCGCCCGTGCCGGCGATCAGGCCGCGCAAGTCCGGCGCGCCGCGATGATCGCCGTAACACAGCAAGATGTCGTCGAGCTTCACGTTGATTTCGCCGAGACGCCGGTCGGCAACCGAACTTTCCGACAGATTGTAGCGGATCGTGTCGTAGCCGAGCTGTTCGGGCGATTCGAGTTCGATGGGCATGCGGACATATTTCATGGGCGGTCTCCTTGCTGCTCGCCGGCATGCAACAGGCCTAAAGCAAGACCACCGCGCGTGCCATCCACCCGGAAGGGGATGGCACGGTCCATCCTTCGGTTCGCCTTCGCGACAAGGGCAGCGCCGTTCTGATGTCCTTATGCCGCTGCGTGAAGCCTGGGTTCCACTTCCCGCAGCGTCACCAGCCTCTTGGATGCCTCATCCCAGAGGATGAGTTTTACGCATCGCAGGCTGTCCCTGAGCGTGATGCGTCCCAGGTCGCCCAGTTCCGGGTGATCGCGCATGACCTCCGGAAGCCGGTAGAACGGGACGCGGCTCGACAGGTGATGGATGTGGTGCAGCCCGATATTGCCGGTCATCCAGCGCAGGGGGCGCGGCAGGTCATAGTGCGAGGCGCCGTGCAGGGCCGCGTGCTGGAAGGTCCATTCCGGCGGCTTCGACCAGTGCGTATCCTCGAACTGGTGCTGGACATAGAACAGCCACACACCGGCCGACCCGGCAATCAGCACGATCGGCAGGTGGATCAGCAGGAAAGGCACAATTCCGACGCACCAGATGACGAGGGCCGCGAGCACGAGGATGGCGGCGTTGGTTGCCATCGTTGAAATCCAGGGCAGTGCGCCGGATCGCATCATGCCGAACGGCAGTCTCTGCTGGAAGAGAAAGAGCCAGGCAGGGCCAATCCCGAACATGACCAGGGGATGCCGGTAGAGGCGATAGCCGAGCCGTCCCCGGGGCTTCAGGGCCCGGTATTCCGCGACGGTGAGGGTAGTGATGTCACCCACCCCGCGCTCATCGAGGTTGCCCGCCGACGCGTGGTGCTGCGAATGGGCGCGGCGCCAGTAATCGTAGGGCGTCAGGGTGAGAACGCCGATCGCCCGGCCCGTCCAGTCATCCAGGCCGCGCCGGCCGAAGAGCGAGCCGTGCCCGCAATCATGTTGCAGCATGAAGAGGCGCAGCAGAAAGCCCGCGGCCGGGACGACCAGGATCAATCCGAACCAATAGCCAAAATGCATCGATGCCCATGCGGCGGCCCAGAGCAGTGCGAACGGGATGAGCGTCACCGCCAGTTCGAACACGCTGCGGCCCGTACTCGGCTTGCGATAGGCGGCGAGGATCTTGAGCCAGGCTTTTCCCGGGTCGCCGCCATCGTGGGCGGTCGTTTTTATGGCAGTCATAGGTGTGGGGTGACTTTCGGTTCTGCAGTGCATGCTGCTCGGCGCCGATGGCGTAGCCTGCCGACGCCTCCTGGGCAAGCGATAGATCCTCTTTTTCGTGTTCCCAACGTGTTTGTGAACGGGCGTGCGCGTCTTGGCAGGATCGATTGCATCTGGCGGGACAATGGAACAATGCTACGATCCGCACGGGCGCGATCAACGGCCTCGTGGAAAAGGAAGAAAGATGGAGCAGTCCGCCCTGATCGAGATCGGTTTGCCGATCGCCGTGTTCGTCATCATGACCGGCATCGGCATGACGCTGGTGCCCACCGATTTCCAACGGGTGGTGGCGCGGCCGAAAGCGCTGATCTGGGGCATCGTGGCCGCGCTCTTCCTTGTCCCGATGGCGGGCATGCTGATTGCCATACTCCTGGGCCTGCCGCCCAAGATCGCCGTCGGTCTCGTGATCGTCGCTGCTTGCCCGATCGGCACCACGTCCAGCCTGTTTTCCTATTTTGCGCGCGGGAATGTCGCCCTGTCGATCGCGTTGAGCGCGGTCGGCAGCCTCGTGGCGATTGCCACGCTGCCGCTCTTTGCCAACTTCGCGATCGAGCGCTTCAGTGATGGCGATGCGCGTGTCTACCTACCCGTGCTGCGCACGATCGGCATCATGGTCGGGCTCATCCTGCTGCCCGTCATCGTCGGCATGGGCATCCGGCACAGGATCCCGACATTCGCAGCCCGCGCTGAAAGGATGGTGGGCGCATTCGGCGCGGTCGTGCTGGTGGTCCTGATCGTCGGCATCGGTGTTTCGGTCTATGGCCGCTGGGCGGAAATCCTTGCCAGCGCCGGGCCTGCCGTCATCGCCCTGGTTTTCAGCGGAATCGCCATCGGTTTTCTCGGCTCCCGCATTCTCGGCCTGTCCGGCCCCGAGACGGTGACCGTCGCCCTGTCGATCAGCATCCGAAACGCCGCGATCGGCATGTTGCTCGCGATCACCATGATGAATTCGCCCGAGATCGCCGTTCCGCCCGCGCTGTTCGGCCTGCTCATGTACGTCGTCGGCTTCAGCCTCGTCGCCTATGGCCGCATGACCATAAAGCCATCGCCCTGAGGCTCAGTCGACGAGGCGATCACGCTTTCGCAATTGCGGGAATATGATCGCCCAGGAGAGCGAGACGCGAAGCGTGCCGGCGGCGCAGATGACGATGGCGCCGCCCCACAATCCCGCCGACCATAGAAAGCGTGTCGGCGGGGATTGATTCTTCCAGATCCAAGAAGGCCAGCAGCACGCGTTATCGCGCGAAGTCGGTTGAGACCGAAACGCTCCGCCAAGCTGCCAGGATTTCGGCATCGGAGGCATGTTTATTCTCGATCGCCGCGATCGTGTCGCTGCCGAGAGGCAGGCGGACCGGCGGATTGGGGGCGTCGACGAAGTCGATCAGCACGTCCGCCAGTTTCGCTGGATCGCCCGGCTGGTTGTGGCTCACTTCGGCAGCCAGCCGCCGGACGGCGCCTGCGGTGCCATCATAGTCGTCTATGATCGGCGAGCTGACGGAGAGCGAGGAGGCATCCAGGAAGTCCGTACGGAAATATCCGGGCTCCACGGCGGTGACGTGGATGCCGAGCGGGGTGAGCTCCGCATGCAGCGATTCGCTGAGGCCCTCGACCGCGAACTTCGCCGACGAATAGACGCCGAAGCCCGCGCCTGCCCGATATCCGCCGATCGACGAGATGTTGAGGATGCGGCCCGAACGGGCCTTCCGCATATGCGGCAGGACGGCGCGCGTGACATTGAGGAGGCCGAACACGTTTGTGCGGTAGATCGCCTCGACTTCGGCCGCGGTTGCCTCCTCGATGGCACCGAGCAGGCCGAAGCCGGCATTGTTCAAGAGGACGTCGATGCGTCCGAAGCGCTGGATGGCTGAATTGGCGGCGGCGATCGCCTGGTCCTCGTTGGTGACGTCGAGCGCCACCGCGAGCAGGTTGGAATGGTCGCCGAAGCGGTCGAGGATGGCTTTGGGATTGCGAGCCGTGGCGACGACATTGTCGCCTTTGGCAAGCGCACGTTCCGTGATGAGAGCGCCGAAGCCGCGCGAGGCGCCAGTGATGAACCAGGTTTTCATAGGAATGACCTCAGGTTTGAATTTGAGCGGCCATCGTTGGCCGGCAAGATGAATTTAGCCCTTTGCCATTCCGCCGATTAGCGAGATAATATTGTCGATCATCATGAATCTGGCTCAGCAATGCGCACGACCGACCTTTCCGAACTCGCGGCCTTCGAGGCTGTTGCCCGCCATCGCAGCTTTCGAAAGGCGAGCGAGGAGCGTGGCGTGACCGCCTCGGCGATCAGCCATGCGGTGAGCAACCTGGAGGCCCGCGTCGGCATCCGCCTGCTGAACCGCACCACGCGAAATGTCTCCGCCACCGATGCGGGCGCGATGCTTCTTGCGCAGCTTTCGCCGGCCCTGCGCGATATCGGCTCGGCGCTCGATGCGCTCAACCAGTTCCGCGAGACGCCGTTCGGCAAGGTCCGCATCAACGCCCCCAACTCGATCGCGCCCTTTGTGCTGGGGCCGGTCATGGGCGAGCTGATCCGGGACAATCCCAAGCTGGAACTGGAAATCGTCGCGACGGACCGGCTCGTCGATATTGTCGAGGACGGGTTCGATGCGGGCATTCGGCTGGGCGAGAGCCTTCGGGAAGGCATGGTGGCCGTCAAGATCAGGCCGCGGCTGCGTTTTGCCGTGGTGGGCTCTCCCGGCTACTTTGAAACGAAGCCGATCCCCCGGTCGCCGACCGACCTGACGGCCCACGTCTGCATCCGCAACATGTATCCGAGCGGCGCCTTTTATCCCTGGTCTTTCGCGCGGGACGGCGAGGCGATCGATGTCGAACCGCGCGGGCCGCTGGCCTTGCATGACCATGAATTGATGGTGGAGGCAGCCCTTGCCGGCATCGGGCTTGCCTATATCTGGGAGGCGCGCGCCAAGCCCTATGTGGAGAGCGGCCGGCTGGTCGAATGCCTCCAGGCGTGGTGCCCGCCGGAGGATTGGCTTTATCTGTACTATCCGACGCGACGGCATATGTCCGCGGGCCTGAGAGCCGTCATCGATGCCATGCGGGTGTGATACTTCGAGACGTGGCCGTCTTTATGAAATCCCTATTCGTTCCGCCCTGTTTCCCAATCGAGAAGTTATGCCGGCGCGCCTAACTTGAGATCGCAGTCAGCAACGGATGGCTGCAATCTCTTGTGAGGTGCCGCCATGCGGAACGATTTTCCGAAACACCCGCTTCCGCCGCTATCGACGCGGATGATCTTTCTTCATCACCGCGTGCGGATGCACCATCGTTTTCACCACGACAGCGCGGGCACGCAGAGCCCGTCGCTTGCTGTGCGTCTTTCGCTCCTGGCACTTGCCGTCGCCATCGTGGTTTTGATCGGCGCCTTCCATGCCTAGGACCTCCACGTCCGACACGCATCATTCCCAGGGCGGCGATGCGCCATCGACGGCCGCGGATGAACTGGCGGAACGCATCGGCGCCGCCCGGCGCCTGCGCGAACATCACCTGTGGGAGATCCTGCGCTCCTTGCCCTCGCTTGCCGAAGCGCGCGACGACGTCGTCTTCCGGCAGCAGTTCCGGGCGCTGATGGAACGCGACGACCTGGAGGGTGCAAGCCGCGCGCTCGTTGATGCGGCCCGCCCGAGGCGCCATCTGGACCGCCTGCAATCCATCGACGGCAACTGGATCGCCCGCATTCTCTTCCGCGAGGCCTCGCCGTCCCGTTCCGTCGCCGTCCATGTCGACCGTGTGGCCGCCATCATGGCGGCCCTGGTTGCGGCGGACCGGCGCGCTACCGGCCCCGCAAAACACTGAAAGGATTTGCATTATGCAGGATTATCGACGCCGTCTCCCCGTGCAGGGACTGGTCTGCGACCTCGTCACGCCCTTCCGCGGAGATACCGTGGACCACGACGGCGTTGCAGCGCTGGTGCACTGGCAGATTGCCAGCGGCGTCTCGGGGCTCTCCGTCTGCGGCAGGATCGGCGAGGGCGGCGCGCTCAGCCGCGCGGAGCGCCGTGCCGTGCTTGCCACGGTGGTCCGGGCGACGGGCCTCGCCGTCCCGGTTCTGGCCGCCGTCGGCACCTATGCGACGGAGACCACCATCGGCCTCGCGCTGGATGCGGAAGCGGAAGGCGCAGACGGATTGGTCGTCACGACACCCTATTACAGCAAGCCTACGCAGAAAGGCATCATCACCCACCTGCGCGCCGTCGCGGAGGCCACCACGCTTCCGGTTCTGGTTCTTGCCGATCCTGCCGCGACCCGATCGGACGTCACGGCCGAAACGCTGCGCGAACTCGGCGCGATCCCCGGCATCCATGGCTTCATCGACGCCTCCGGCGACATTGCAAGGCTTGCCGTGATCGACCGCCCGTTGCGCGAGCGGCTGGCGCTCTATTCCGCCCACGACGCGACCGCCTTCGCCTTCAACGTGCTCGGCGGATGCGGAACGCTATCGCCCGCCGCAAACCTCGCCCCGCGCATGACAAGCGCGCTCCACCAGGCCCTGCGCACCCGCAATGTCGATCTCGCGCTCGACTTGAAGGATCGGCTCGCCCCGCTCTTCGCCGCCCTTGGCGACATGCCCGATCCCGCCATGCTCAAGCACGGTCTCGCGCCCTTGCTGGGCATCGACGAAGCGGTGCGGCTGCCGCTGGTATCCGCCTCAGTGCCGGCCGGTGCGATGGTGCGCCAAGCGCTCGCGGGCCTGCCGGAATGCGCGGCACAGCTCGCCAAGGCAAGCTGATCAGGAGGCCGCGATGAAACGCAAAAGGAAGAACCCCAAGGCCGTCGCGACCACCATGCCGTCGCCACGGCCTGAACTCCCGATGCCGGCGCTGGTGTTGCGCGTGGCCCTGATCCTCGCCGCTGCCGCGCTCGCCCAGCATTTCCTGCCGCATCCCTGAGCGACCTCTCCCAATTGAAGAAAGGAAGAACCATGCATCCGCATGCCAAACAGCCGCGTCCTCCTCGCGTGACGAGCCGGACAGAACCACCCCGCTTCACCGTCGGCCGCGATTGCCACGGCTGGTGGGTCGTCGATGATCGCCTCGGCCGCGTCGGCGGCATCTTTGCCAGCGAGGACGCCGCAATGCATTTTGCGCTGGAAGAGAGCAACAGGGACCGCAAGGCAGTGCGCTGCCAAAGCCGCGGCAAACTGGTCGAATTCCGGCTTCCGCCGGCGTCGCCGTCGCGCTTCAGAGGTCGAGCCCGCTGACAGCCTCAAGACATGATGAGCCCGCCATCCACATTGATCGTCTGCCCGGTGATGTAGGCGGCATCCGCCGATGCGAGGAAGGCGACGAGGGCGGCGACTTCGGCGGGGGTGCCGGCGCGGCCCATGGGGATGCCTTCCACCCATTCGGCCATCAACTCGCCCGGGCCGTATTCGCCGAGCATCTGACCCCAGACGCGGTCGTTATAGTCCCACATCTCGGTGTGGATGATACCAGGGCAGATGGCGTTGGCGGTGATGCCTTCGCGGGCGAGTTCCTTGGCAAGGCTCTGCGTCAGGCCGACCACGCCGAATTTCGAGGCGGCATAGTGGGGGGTGTAGATGAAGCCCTGGCGGGCCTGGCCGGAGGCGGTGTTGACGAGGCGGCCCTTGGTGCCGCTGGCGCGGAAGCGGCGGATCGCCTCCTGGCAGCACAGGAAGACACCCTTGGTGTTGACGTCGAGGTTGAGGTCCCATTCGCGCTCGGTGAGGTTCTCGACCTTGGCAATGGTGATGACGCCGGCATTCTGCACGGAGACGGACAGGGCGCCGAGCTTTGCCTCGGCCTCGCCGTAAGCCTCCTGCACGGCCTTGGCGTCGGTCACATCCAGCGCAAGGCCGAGCACTTCGGCGCCGGTTTCCTGTGCCAGTACCGCGGCCGCCTCGATCGTATCCTTCTCGATTGCGGCGATGGCGACCTTCGCGCCTTCTTCCGCGAAGCGCTTGGCGATGCCGCGCCCGATGCCCTTGTTGCCCCCGGTGACGAAAACCGTCTGGCCTGCAAAACGTCTCATGGTCTCTTCTCCATAATGCGCAGCAGGCCGGCGGCTGAAATCAGGCCGTCAGCCGCGCTGCTGTGAACTTGTCGGTAACAAGCACATCGATGACGCCCAGTTTCAGGGCGCCGGCGATGGCCTGGGTTTTCGATTCTCCGCCCGCGAGCGCCATGACGCGGTTCGTCCGGCGCAGGTCTTCCAGCGAAATGCCGATGACGCGCTCGTTGAGCGGCGTTTCGACCGGCTTGCCCTGGCTGTCGTAGAACCGGTAGGAAATCTCGCCGACCGCGCCGGCCTCGTGCAGCATCGCCATTTCCTGGCGGGAAAAGGTGTTGCCGGAGCGGGCGAGCAGTTCGGACGGTTCGACGGCGCCGATGCCGATGATGGCGAGGCTGAGGCGGCCGAAGAGGTCCATTGTCTCGCGCACCACCGGGTCGGCCAGCATGACGAGCTTCGCCTCGCGCGACGAGGTGATGCCCTGCACGAGCAGCAGCCGCGGCTCGCCACCGGTGAGCCTTGCGAGGCGTGCGGTAAGCTGCGTGGCGTGGGTCTGCACCGAGGCGTCGCCCATGCCGCCGAGGATTTGCGCGATGTATTTGGCCTTGGCGTTTTTCAGCGGATGGATGTTGTCCACCATGCGCAGGATCGTCTGGCTCCAGCTTGAGACGCCGATGATCTCGTCCTGCTGCAGGGTGACTTCGAGGAAGTGGGCGGCGGCTTCGCCGATGCGCGCCATGATGGCGCCGTCGCGGTCTTCCGAACAGTCGATGACGATGGCTTCGGTGAGGCCGTAGCGTTCTCGCAGCGCGTTTTCCAGGTCAGCGAAGGTGCCGGCGGGAGGAATGACCGTGGTGCGCACGATGTCTTCCTGCTCGGCCCGCTTCAGCATGCGTGAAACGGTGGCCTGCGACATGTGCATGGTCTCGGCGATCTCCGCCTGCCGCTTGCCCTCGATATGGTACATCTGGGCGATGCGGGCGATCAGTCGCAGCTCGTTCAATCGTCCCATGCCGTCCTCCGTTGGTGAATTTTTATTCACTCATAGTTGAAGGACCCGAAACGGTCGAGCGGTAGATTGCGTCCTGCCAGACCGCAAGGCGTTCCGTCGTATCGGCGGTGCGCGGCACGATGGGATTGCCGGCGCGCGGCAGGGCGGCGATGGCGGCAAGATCGGGCCAGATGCCAAGAGAAAGGCCAGCGAGATAGGCGGCGCCAAGGGCCGAAGCCTCCGGCGCATCGCACTGCGTGATGACGTGGTTCAGCGTGTCGGCGACGCATTGCATCAGGAACGTGTTCCGGCTCGGCCCGCCATCGGCATAGAGGCGGCCAAGCGGCGTCGGCGATTGCGCGGACATGGCCTTGAAGACGTCATGCACCTGGAAGGCCATGGAATCCGTCACCGCGCGCGCCATCTGGGCGCGGGTGGTGGTGAAGGTGATGCCGGAGAAAAGCGCCCGCGCATCGGCCTGCCAATAGGGCGCGCCGAGCCCGACGAAGGCCGGCACGAAGCCGGGGCCGCCGGGCTGGGCGGTCGCGGCGAGATCAGTGAGCGCTTGCACATCCGGCAGACCGAGCATCTCGGCCATCCAGGGCAGGGCGGCGGCCGAGACGAGGATGTTGCCCTCGAAGGCATAGGTCGGCATACCGCCGATCGACCAGGCGATGGTCGTGGTGATGCCCTGCTCGGGCGCGATGAACCGGGGCAGCGTCGTCATGATCGACGAGCCGGTGCCGAAGGTCACCTTGCCGTCGCCGGGATTGAAGGCGCCGTGGCCGAACAGCGCGGCATGGCTGTCGCCGATGGCGGAAGCAATCGGGATGCCGTCCCGCAGGCCCGGCACGTTCGTCGTGACGCCGAAACGAGACGCGCTGTCGCGCACCTCGGGAAGGGCGGATTTCGTCACGCCGAAGAGGGTGCAGAGTTCTTCGCTCCAGACTTGCTGATTTAGATCGTAAAGCTGGCTGCGCGCGGCATTGGCGGCATCGCAGGCATGCACCGCGCCATCCGTAAAGCAATGGATCAGCCAGGCGTCGATTGTGCCGAGCCGCACCGTTTTTCCTGCGGGCACGCGGTCGAGCAGCCACTTCATCTTGGGGCCGGGGAACATCGGGTCGATGGGAAGGCCGGTGAGCGCCTGCACGCGCGGCGCATGGCCGGCTGCGATCAGGTCGGCGCAGGCCGGCGCGCTGCGGCGGCACTGCCAGCTCACCACCGGGCCAAGCGGTTCGCCGGTCGCGGCATCCCAGACCGTGACGGATTCGCGCTGGTTGGAGATCGCGATGCCGAGGATATCGACTGCGGGGCCGGCTTGCAGGCAGGCGGCGATCGCTTCCTGAACCGATTGCCAGATGCGAACCGGGCTCTGCTCCACCCAGCCGGGCTGCGGGTGCTCGATGCCGACCGGTGAGGCGCCACGCGACAGAATTTCGCCGGCCGTGGAGACAAGCACGGCCTTGGAATTCGTGGTGCCCTGGTCGATGGCGAGGATGGCGGTCGTCATGGCGGCTCCGGCAGGCAGAAATGGGGGGCGCGGCGAAAGGGAGGCCTTGCCGCGCCCGGCACGTCATCTAATCCAGCGCGATCACGCGCGGGAAGACTTCCGTGCAATCAAAGCGACGGCCGCTTCGGCGATTGCCGCAGGCGACATGCCGAATTCGTCGAGCAGGAACTCGGCCGAACCGGTGGGGGCGAAGATGCCGGGCACGCCGAGGATCTTCATCGGCACGGGCGCTTCCGCCACCACATATTCGGCGATGGCCGAGCCAAGGCCGCCGATGGTGGAATGTTCTTCCGCCGTCAAGATGGCGCCGGTTTCGCGCGCGGCGGCCACCACGGCCTCGACGTCGATCGGCCGGACCGTCGCCATGTTCAACACGCGGGCCTCTATGCCTTGCTCGGCGAGAAGTTCGGCTGCTTTCAGGATGCGGTGCGTGACCGTGCCGTTGGCGATGAGGGTGATGGCGTCGCCGTCACGCAGCAGATTGGCCTTGCCCAGCTCGAACTTGTGGCCCGCCGGCAGCAGGTCCGGCACGCCGACGCGCGAGAGGCGTAGGAACACCGGCCCGTCATAATGCGCGGCCCATTCCACGGCCGCGGCCGTCTCGATCGAATCGCAGGGCGCCACGACCGGCAGGTTCGGCAGCACGCGGGTCCAGGCAAAATCCTCGATGGAATGGTGCGTCGGGCCGAGCTCGCCGTAAGCCATGCCGGAGGAAATGCCGATCAGCTTCACATTGGCGTTGGAATAGGCGATGTCGGCCTTGATCTGCTCCAGCGAGCGGCCGGTCAAAAAGCACGCGGCGCCGCAGACGAAGGGCAGCAGCCCGCCATTGGCAAGGCCGGCGCCGACGCCCACCATGTTCTGCTCGGCGATGCCGACATTGACCAGCCGTTCCGGCCAGCGGGACTTGAAGCCGCCGAGCTTCGAGGAGCCGACGGAATCGTTGCAGACGGCCACGATCTTCGGATTGTCCGCCCCGAGGCGTTCCAGCGTGGCGACGAAGGCGTCGCGGCAATCGTGCAGCTTGGGAGAGGTCATCACGTCTTTCATCACAGCGTCTCCGAAAGCTCAGCCACGGCAATCTTGTATTGTTCGGCATTCGGCACCTTGTGGTGCCAGTCCACCGTGTCCTGCATGAAGGAGATGCCGTGGCCCTTGTTGGTATGGGCGACGATGCAGTGCGGGCGGCTGCCGCGCTTTTCCAGCGCCGGCACGATCTCGTCCATCACATTGCCGTTGATCTCGGTGACATCCCAGCCGAAGGCTTCGAGCTTGGCCGGGAAGGGGGCGAGGTTGTTGGTGTCCTTCAGCGACGCGCCCTGCTGGAAGCGGTTGTGGTCGATGATCAGCGTCAGGTTGTCGAGGCCGAACTGTGCGGCGGCCGCAATCGCCTCCCAGTTCGAGCCTTCCTGCATTTCGCCGTCGCCGGTCATGACATAGGTGCGGTAGGTGGCCCCCGTCAGCTTGGCGGCCTTCGCCATGCCGACCGCGACCGGCAGGCCATGGCCAAGTGGCCCCGTATTGGTCTCGACGCCTGGCACCTTGTTGCAGTTCGGATGGCCGTTGAGGCGCGAATGCGGCTTCAGGAACGTCGCGACCTCTTCTTCCGGAATGAAGCCGCGCTTGGCGAGCGTCACGTAAAGCGCCAGCGCCACATGGCCCTTCGACAGCACGAAACGGTCGCGGTCCGGGTTTTTCGGCTGGTCGGGCCAGATGCGCAGCACGCGGAAATAGAGCGCGGTCAGGATGTCGATGGCCGACATCTCCCCGCCAATGTGTCCGGCGCCGGCTTCGAAAACCGCTTGCAGATCGCGAAGGCGGATCTGGCGAGCGATGCGGTCGAGATCGTTCGGCTGCATGAAACCCTCATAGTGAATAAATATACAGTTGCCTATATACTTGCATGGAGATTGGGCAAGTCAAGCGAAAATCGCGGATGGTGGCGCAAAAATTAGCTGTCCGGATCGTATTGACAGGACCTGGATCGATCATATACGAATTTACACACGGTAATGAATATTTATGCGTGCCGCCAACCTAGAGTGGCTGGCTGATCGGGAGGAGCGTTCATGCTGGTTGCAGCGAAGGAAAAACAGGGCATCGTGGGCGGGCTGCTGCCATCCCTGCGCGGGGCCACCGGGCCGCTGATCGGCCTGATCGTGCTGTGCCTCTTCCTCACGTTTGCGACGGACAAGTTCCTGTCGATCCGCAACTTCCTCAACGTGCTCGACCAGATCACGGTGTTGGGCGTCATGGCCGTGGGCATGACGCTGGTCATCCTGATCGGCGGCATCGATCTTGCGGTGGGCTCCGTCATGGCGCTGGCGATGATGGTGCTCGGCTATCTCCACGTCGTCGCGGGCGTACCGATGGGGCTTGCCATTCCGCTCGCTTTGCTCGTCGCCTCGCTGAACGGGCTCGTTGCGGGGCTATTGATCACGCGCTTCAACGTGCCGGCCTTCATCGCGACACTCGCCATGATGTCGATTGCGCGCGGCCTTGCGAACATGATCACCGATGGCCAGCAGATCATCGGCTTTCCGGCCTGGTTCAACATGATGGCGATCGTGCGTTTCGGCGGCTTCCTGACGCTGACCGTCGCCGTGATGGTCGTGGTCTTCATCGTCGGCCTGCTCTACCAGCGCTATCGCCACGGCGGGCGCGTTCTCTACGCGATCGGCGGCAATGCGGAAGTGGCGCGGCTTGCCGGCATCAATGTCCAGCGCGCGACCGTGCTCGTCTATGTCGTGTGCAGCTTCCTCGCGGGCCTTGCCGGCATGGTGCTCGCCGCGCGCCTCGACTCGGTCCAGCCGTCCTCGGGCGTTTCCTATGAACTCGACGCCATCGCGGCGGTCGTCATCGGCGGTACTTCGCTTTCGGGCGGCACGGGCGGTATCGGCGGCACCATCATCGGCGTTCTCATCATCGGCGTGCTGCGCAACGGTCTCAACCTGCTCAGTGTCTCACCCTTCATGCAGCAGGTCATCATCGGCGCCGTCATCGTGCTCGCCGTCACGGCCGAGACCTATCGCAAGCGGAAATAACGGTTTTCACCCCGCAGCCACGCGGCGGGGTGCGGAAAACGGTCGGCAATGGTGCGGACCGGCAAAAGGGAAGGTGGTCTCCGGCAAACGGAACCCACCGGGAAACTCGGAGGAGAAACCATGAAACTGTCCAAACTGCTGATGGCGGCAACCGCGGCTGCGGTCCTTGCCTCTCCCGCGGCCGCCGCGGAGGTCAAGACGATCGGCCTTGCCGTCCCGAACCTCCAGGCCGACTTCTTCAACCAGATCAAGCTCGGCGTCGAAAAATACGCCAAGGAAAAGGGCCTTACCGTCATCGTCGTCGACGCGAAGAACGACACCGCCACGCAGGTCAGCCAGGTGCAGGACTTGATGACCCAGGGCATCGACGCCTTCATCTACATTCCCGCCGGTGCTGCCGCCGCCGCCGTGCCGACCCGCCTTGCCCGCGAAGCCGGCATTCCGGTGATCAATGTCGACCGCGTTCCCGATGGCGCACCGGGCGATACCTTCATCGCCGGCGAGAGCGTCGAATCCGCCTATGCCGTCTGCAAGCACATCATCGAGAAGGCCGGCGGCTCGGGCAAGATGGCGATCATCCACGGCCAGAAGGGCACGACGCCGGAAGTCGACCGCTTCGCCGGCTGCAAACGCGCCATCGATGAGAACAAGGGCATCGAGCTGGTTGACCAGCAGTGGAGCAACATGTGGTCGGCCGACGAGGGCTTCACGATCGCGCAAAACATGCTGCAGGCAAACCCGGACATCACGATCATCTTCGGTCAGGCCGACGGTCTTGCCATGGGTGCTGCCAAGGCAGTCGACGTTGCCAACCTCTCGGACAAGGTGATCATCGGCGGTTATGACGGCGACGTCTCGGCGCTGGAATACCTCGCCAAATGCAACGGCCCGTTCATCGCCACCGCAACGCAGAGCACGCAGAAGATGGGCGTGCTTGCCGTCGAATCCGCGCTGGCCGTTGCAGCCGGCCAGAAGGTCGAAGAGCGCCAGACGCCGAATGCCGTGCTGACGACCTGCGAAAACGCGCCGGAATTCGTCAAGAGCCATCCGTAATCCGGACACGAAAGGCAGCAGCGCCATGACGACACGCTCTCCCATCCTGTCGCTCCGTGGGATCCAAAAATCCTATGGTCCGGTCAAGGTTCTCCATGGTGTCGATCTCGACATCCATCCGGGAGAGGTCGTGGCGCTGCTCGGTGAAAACGGTGCCGGAAAGTCGACCCTGTCGAACATTATTTCCGGCACCGTGCAGCCTTCCGCGGGCGAGATGACCTGGCTCGGCAAGCCCTATGCCCCCGCCAATCCGCGCGCCGCGATGGACGAGGGCGTGGGTATGATCCACCAGGAACTGAAGCTGCTGCCAAAACTTTCCATCGCGGAAAACGTGTTCGTTGGCCGCTATCCCATGAAGGCCGGCCGCATCGACCGCAAGGCGATGGAAGAGCGGGCGAGGAGCGGCCTCAAGCGGCTCGGCCTCGATATCTCGCCCGATCGTCTGGTGGAGGGGCTTTCCACCGGAAAACAGCAGCTCATCGAGATCGCCAAGGCCCTGACGCTCAATGCGCGCCTGCTCATCCTCGACGAGCCGACCGCGGCACTTGGCGGCGAGGAGACCCAGCTTCTCTTCCAGCAGATCGAACGGCTGAAAGCGGAAGGCGTCGGCATCGTCTATATTTCCCATCGCCTCGAAGAAATCCGCCAGATCGCCGACCGCATCGTCGTCATGCGCGATGGCGCCAAGGTGCAGGAATTCGACAGCGGCGACGTGCCGGTCCGCACCATTGTCGAGGCCATGGTCGGGCGCTCGCTGGAGCGCATGTTCCCGACGCTTCCACCCCCGACGGAGGAAGTGACGCTGGAGGTACGCAACCTCTCTTCGCCATCCAACACATTTCGTAACATCAGTTTTTCGGTCCGCAAGGGCGAGGTCTTCGGCATTGCCGGCCTCATGGGCGCGGGCCGCACCGAACTCGTGCGCGCCATTACCGGCGCCGATCCGATTTCCGGTGGCGAGGTGCTGCTGCGCGGCAAGGCCGTCACGCCGCGCTCGCCGATCGACGCAATCCGTAACGGCATCGTGCTGGTGCCGGAGGACCGCAAGCTCCAGGGTGTGGTGCTCGAACATTCGATCGCGGAAAACATCGGCTATGCCAATCTCGGCGAGATTTCCCGCAACGGCTGGCTTTCCTCGCGCCGCATCCGCGAATTCGCCGAGGACTATATCAAGCGCTTCGGCGTGAAGGGCCGCGGCGGGCAGAATGCGGGTGAACTCTCCGGCGGCAACCAGCAGAAGGTGGTGCTCGCCAAGTGGCTGGCGCGCAAGCCGCAGGTGGTGGTGCTCGACGAGCCGACGCGCGGCATCGATGTCGGTGCGCGCTCGTCGATCTACGATCTCATCATGGACCTCGCCCGTGCGGGCGTTGCGGTCATCGTAGTCAGCTCCGACCTTGAAGAAGTGCTCGGCGTCTCCAGCCGCATCATGGTCATGGCGCAGGGCAAGCAGGCCGGCATCCTGGACCGCGAGGACGCCAATGACGTCTCGGTCATGGAACTGGCGACGATTTGAACAGGAAAAGCATTATGTCTGAAATCACCCTCAACGCGCCGAAATTGTTCGACCTTTCCGGAAACGTCGCCTTCGTGACGGGGGCCGGCAGCGGCATCGGCCAGCGTATCGCCATGGGCCTTGCCCAGTGCGGCGCGGATGTCGCACTGCTCGACCGCCGCACCGACGACGGCTTAGCGACCACCGCCGATTTCATCGCCAAGACAGGCCGCCGCAGCATCCAGATCGCGGCCGATGTCACCAGGGGTGCAGCGCTGAACGATGCGGTCGCGCGTACCGAAGCAGAGCTCGGTCCGCTCACGCTCGCCGTCAACGCGGCCGGCATCGCCAATGCGAATCCGGCGGAGGAGATGGCGGAAGACCAGTTCCAGACGATGATGGACATCAACCTGAAGGGTGTTTTCCTCTCCTGCCAGGCGGAAGCGCGCGCCATGCTGAAGACCGGCCGCGGCTCGATCGTCAACATCGCCTCCATGTCCGGCGTCATCGTCAATCGCGGCTTGAGCCAGTGCCACTACAACGCCTCCAAGGCCGGGGTCATCCACATGACGAAATCGATGGCGATGGAATGGGTCGGCCGCGGCATCCGCGTCAATACGATCAGCCCCGGCTATACGGCAACACCGATGAACACGCGGCCGGAAATGGTGCATCAGACGAAACTGTTCGAGGAGCAGACGCCGATGCAGCGCATGGCCAGCGTCGACGAGATGGTTGGCCCCGCGGTCTTCCTGCTGTCCGGCGCGGCAAGCTACGTCACCGGTGTCGACCTTCTCGTCGATGGCGGCTTCTGCTGCTGGTGAACGTCGGCTTCCTTCGACGCCTTATTCGATGGCAGGCGGCATCTCACCGTCTTCGCGGCCGCGCAGCGGCTTTTCCGGCATGAGTTGGAAGATGACGAGCGACAGCGCCATCGTGACCGCGCAGGCAAGGAAAATATAGGTAAAGGGCAGCGCCGAGGTGACGCCGACGCTCACCGTCTGGATGGCTTCGCCGCCGAGCGGCAGGCCGTTGCCGAGCGCGATGGCGCCGAGGATCGCGACGCCGAGCGCGCTGCCGAGCGAGCGCAGGAATGTCAGGACGCCCGTCGCGACGCCGAGATGCGCCTGGTCGACCGCGTTCTGCACGGAGACGGTCGCGACCGGGAAGGTCATGCCGGTGCCGAAACCCACGCCCGCCGTCAGAGCTTCCAGCACGAGCAGCGACGTGCGCCCGGCGAGAGATGCCAGCGCGATCAGGCAAAGGAAGCTGATCACGCCGCCGACAAGTGCGATCCTCTTGTAATGGGTGAAACGCGGTATCGTCCGCCCGCTGGTCGTCGCGCCGAGCACGGTGCCCAGCAACAGGCCCAGCAGGGCGATGCCCGATCCGCTGGCGGAAAGCCCGTGGAACGACTGCACATAGACCGGGATATAGACCGAAAGGCCGACATTGGCGGCCTGCACCAGGAACATCGCCAGGGTTCCGTAGCGCACGATCGGATTGCCGAGCACTTCGAGCGAGATCAGCGGCTCCGCCGTCTGCCGCAGCCGCAATGCAAAAATCGCCCAGACAACCACCGAAGCGCCCAGCAGCCCGACGATGACAGGCGAAACCCAGGAATAGCGGCTGCCGCCCCAGTTGAGGGCGAGCAGCAGGAGCGTCGTCGCGACGATGAGCAGCACCGCGCCGGCACCGTCTATGCGGTGTTTGCGCGTGATGGCGGGCAGCTTCTTCAGCGGATTGTTGATGATCATCATCGCCGCCAGCCCGAGCGGGATGTTGATCCAGAAGATCAGGGACCAGTGGAGATGCTCGGCGAAGGTGCCGCCCAATAGCGGTCCGGCGATACAGGCCACCGCCCAGGTCCCGGATATCCAGGCGGCGTAACGCGCGCGTTCGCGGGGCGGAACGAGATCGCCAATCACCGTTTGCGAGAGCGCGAAGAGGCCGCCGCCGCCGAGCCCCTGCACGGCGCGGCCGATGATCAGGGTCAGCATGTTGGGCGCCAGCGCGCTGATCAGCGATCCGACGAGGAAGATGATGATGGCGGCGAAGATCGTCGGACGCCGTCCGTGCACATCGGCGATCTTGCCGTAAAGCGGCGCCATCGCGGTGGCGGTCAGGAGGTAGCCCGTGACGATCCAGGGCAGGTAGTCGCTGTGCCCGAGCGCCCTGCCGATCGTCGGCATGGCGGGCGCCACGATCGTCTGGTCGAGCGCGGCGAGCAGCATGGAGAGGAGAACACCGGCGATGATGACGTTCTTTTCCGGCTCGGACAAAGCGGGTATCGCCGTTACCGTTCCGCTCGGGTGACGTGCTTCATTCATTCCTGCAATTCCGATATCGACAGCTGGATTTTGGCCCGTCGGCTCTGGCGAGTCGGCCGCCTGTTCGTGCGTGGACACCGGTAAAGCACCTTCCTTGCCGCAAAGTCCATCGAATAGAGTATATTAGCGGTACGATGCAGGCGGGTTTCGGCCCCAGCACAATCAGCAATATTTCCTTAATCCTCCCGCAAGCAGAGACTGGCACTGTGCGGGGATGCGAATCACTACCATCACCAACTGGGCCTACGGCATCACCGTCGTTCTGACGGCGCTTTCCGGTGCCTCCTTCATAATGTCATCCCGCAGCGCCCTTCATGAACGGGTCGCGGTCGAGGAACACCTGACGCTCGACACGCTGGCCGAGGAGCTCGCGCTTGGCGCCGAGGTCCGGAGCGACGAGGCGCGGCTTTACGTGATGCGCGGCGAGGAGCGCCACCTGCAGGCGTTTCACGCGGAAGAGCAGACGGAACGGCGTCGAGAGGACGCCGCGCAGAAACGCGGCGCGCAGAAACTGACGCCGGCCGAGGTGGCCGCGCTGGCGGATGTCGCAAGGGACGCGGAGGAACTGGACAAGATCGAGGTGGCTGCGGTCGAGGCGTTTCAGCGTGGGGACAAGGTCGCGGCGCAGGACGTTCTCTTCGGGGCGGAGCATGAACGGGTCCAGAAAGCCCTTCTCCAGACGGTGGCCCATTTCCGCGACCTGACGGCGACGCGCGCGACGTCGGAGCTGGAAGCCGCCCGCGCGCGTAGCGACTGGTGGAGCCTTGCCGCGGAGATCATGCTTGCGGTGACGGGCGCGCTGTTCGTCGCCGTGCTTTATTTCGTTTTGAGGCGACGGGTGGCGATGCCGCTGATGCGCATGACGGGGATCGTCAGTCGGCTCGCTAAGCAGGATTACACCGTCGAGCTTCCTATCGACCGGCGGGGCGACGAAATCGGCGAGATGAACGAGGCGATCGACGTCTTCCGGACAAACCTGATCGAGCGCGAGCGGCTCGATTCCGAGCGCCGGGCCGACCAACGCACCAAGGACCTCATTCTCCAGATGATGCACCGCGTGCAGGCGTGCCAGAACCAGGCGGAGCTGACCGACGTCGTCGTTCGGTTTGCCCCGCAGATCTTTCCGGGCCTTGCCGGCGGCCTCTATATTCTGAACGAAGGCAACACGTCGCTGGTGCGCACGGGGGCATGGCTCGACCCGCAACATTCGGCCGCGGTCTTTCCCGCCACGGCATGCTGGAGCCTGCGGCGCGGCCGCTCGCATCAGAGCAGCGCCAACGGCTCCGATGTGCCCTGCCAGCACCTCGATCCGCCCGGCGTGACCGCGCTCTGCGTTCCCCTGACGGCGCAGGGCGACATGATAGGGCTTCTCTCCCTCGAGGAGCGGGACGAGGACGCGCTCGGACCCTTGGGCGCGCGGCTCTATCTCGAACTGATTGCCGAAAATGTCGGCCTGGCGATCGCGAACCTGCAACTGCGGGAGAAGCTGACGATGCTTGCGGTGCGCGATCCGCTGACCGGCCTCTTCAACCGCCGCTTCCTGGAAGAAACCCTGCAGCGGCACACAAGGGATCATGCGGGCGAGCCGCTCGTCTGCCTGATGATCGACATCGACCACTTCAAGCGCTTCAACGACCAGTTCGGGCACGATGCGGGCGATCTCGTCATGCAGTTCGTGGGGCAGACGCTGCGCGAAACCTGCGCGCCGGCCGGCAATGCCTTCCGGTTCGGCGGGGAGGAGTTCACGGCCCTCCTGCCGTTCCTCGGCGAACAGGAGGGGATCGAGCTTGCAGACACGCTGCGCGACAAGATCAGCAGCGTCGCGCTCTCCCATGC
This sequence comes from Shinella sp. BE166, assembly GCF_051201095.1. Taxonomy (NCBI): domain Bacteria; kingdom Pseudomonadati; phylum Pseudomonadota; class Alphaproteobacteria; order Hyphomicrobiales; family Rhizobiaceae; genus Shinella; species Shinella sp. BE166. Next base: position 442,780 of record NZ_JBPEHL010000001.1, read on the forward strand.
CGGCCAGATCCTCGGCACGGTGTCCATCTCCGTCGGGGTGGCGGCGTCGCCGGGGGAGGGCTCGGTGGAAACCCTTGTCACGCGCGCCGATGCCGCGCTGTTGCAAGCCAAGGCGGAAGGCCGCGACAGGGCGATTGCCGCAAGCGCGATCCACAGAAAGAGCTGAGCCGCGCCGTCAGACCCCGGGCGCACGCACGCTGTTCAACTGGCGCACCAGTTCCGGGCCCAGCGTGTTTCGCGCATAGTCGATCAGGATGGATTTGGCTTCTTCCAGCGGGAGGTCGATATCTGCATGGCCGCGGCGCAGCCAGAGGCCGTCGATGAGAGCCGCAAAACCGCGGACGAAGTGGTCGATCTCGGTGGGGCCGAGATAGGGTTTCAGGATATCCGACACATTGGACTTGAGACGGCGGTAATAGGGGCGCAGCAGCCGCGCATAGCGTTCGTTGTGCGAGGCCTCCGAATATAGCGATATCCAGGCGCTCGCCGTGGGCTGATCGAAACGCTGCGCGGGAAAATTCCCGTCGATGAGGGCGATCAGTCGCTCCCAACCGCAGCGCGAGCGGCGCAGGTTGCCGACGATCTCGTTGGCGAGGATGCGGTTGTTCATCCGCACCATCTCGAAGAGAACCTCTTCCTTGTCCTTGAAGTAATAGGTGAGGATGCCCTGCGAGAGGCCGGCCTCGGCGCAGATTTTTGCGCTCGTCAGGCCACGCAAACCCTCCTTCAGGAAGATGCGATGGGCGGCGTCGATCAGTTCGACGCGCCGGACGTCCTCGATGCGGGTGCGCTGCTTCTTTGGCTTCTGCTGCATGGTTTTCCCTAGCAGATCAAATTTTTGTACGCTTTAACAATTTTTTGCTTGTCTTAAAAATTACCGTCCGTATCCTTTGTGAAAACCACAAGGGGAACGCCAATGAACAGGACAGTTTTTGCGATGATCGTCGCGGCCGGGGCCGCATGTCTGCCGGTGCATACCGCATTTGCGGCCGATGCGCCGGAATGCAAGGCGGTGCGGCTTTCCGATCTCGGCTGGACGGATATCGCGCTGACCAACACGACGGCCGAGATCATTCTGGGCGCGCTCGGCTACGAGCCCAGCCAGACGCTGCTCGCCCTCAACATCACCTTCGATTCGCTGCGCAATGGCGATATCGACGTGTTCCTCGGCAATTGGCGTCCCGTGCAGGATCTCGATTACAAGCCCTATTTCGACGACGGCTCCGTCATTCCCGTCGCCACCAACCTGACGGGCGCGAAATACACGCTGGCCGTCCCGAAATACGTCTTCGACGGCGGCTTGAAATCCTTCGACGACCTCCAGAAATTTGCCGACAAGCTCGACCATAAGATCTACGGCATCGAGCCCGGCACCAACAAGCCGCTGCTCGACATGGTCGAAGCCAAGGCGCATGGCCTGGAGGGCGACTGGGAGGTTGTGGAATCCAGCGAGGCCGCGATGCTCACGCAGGTGCAGCGGGCGGCCGAGGCCAAGGAATGGATCGTCTTCCTCGGCTGGCAGCCGCACCCGATGAACGTCAACATGGAGATCGCCTATCTCGCCGACGGCGATGCCGAATTCGGCCCGGATTTCGGTGGTGCGACCGTGCGCACGCTGGTGCGCAAGGGTTATCCGGAGCTGTGCCCGAACGTCACGGCCTTCTTCAGCAATCTCGTCTTCGACATCGACTATGAAAACACCGGCATGAACATGATCATGACCGACGGGCTGGAAGCGAAGGACGCGGCCATAAAGATGATGCAGGCGCATCCGGAAAAGCTCGATGCCTGGCTCAAGGACGTCGTGACGCTTGACGGCAAGCCGGGACTGGCTGCCGTCAAGGCGGAGCTCGGCATCCAGTGACATCCATGCCCATGATGCGGGCCGCCGTGCTGGCGGGCTATGGCGAACCCTTGCAGATCCGGCAGGTGCCACGGCCCGCTGCCGGACGCGGCCAGTTGCTCGTCCGCCTGAAGGCGTGCGGCATCTGCCATTCCGACGTTCACATCTGGAAGGGCGACGTGCTGCCGCCGTATGCGCCTGAGCCGTTCATCCTGGGCCATGAGGGCGTGGGGGTGGTCGAGGCGGTCGGCGAAGGCGTAAAGGGCTGGGCGGCCGGCGACACGGTGGGCGTGCCCTGGCTGCACGACACCTGCCTTCGCTGCGATGAATGTTCGGATGGCCATGAGGCCTTCTGCCAGCACCAGCGGGCGCATGGCCTGAACGTGCCGGGCGGCTTTGCGGACTATGTCGCGGTCGACGCCGCCTTCGCCGTCGCGCTGCCGGCCGACGTTGATCCGCTGGCCACCGCGCCGGTGATGTGCGCGGGTGTCACCGCCTATGGCGCGATCCGCCGGGCAGGGGTGGTGGCCGGCGAGCGGCTTGCGGTGTTCGGCTGCGGCGGCCTCGGCCTCTATGCGGTGCAGATCGCCGCGCGCATGGGTGTTCATGTGCTGGCCGTGGACCGCGACCCCGCCAAGCTGGAGCATGCGCTCTCCTATGGCGCGGCCGAGGTGGTGACGGCGGGTCCGGATCTCGACCGCCATCTTGCCGACGACGCCCGCTATCACGCGGCGATCAACTTTGCCCCGACCCCCGCCACGTGGGCGGCGATCGTGGCGGCGATCCGGCCGCGCGGTCGCATCGTTGCGGCGGCGCTGGTCTCAGAACCCGTTCCATTGGTTCAGGAATGGCTGACGGCGACGGGCGTCACGATCACCGGCACCAGCGTCGGCACGCGGCAGGAGATGCGGGAGGTCGTCGCGATGCATGCGCGACAGCCGCTCCTCAACCCCATCGAGGAAATAGACCTCGCCCACGCCACCGAGGCGCTGGAGGCGCTCGCAAGCGGGCAGGCCAAGGGCCGTTACGTCATACGCTATTGACGATCCGTCATTCGAACAGGCCGGGGTGATCGGCCTCGATCTGGGGCAGGTCGGCGAGGATGCCATTGAGGTGGCGGCGCATGGCGGCCGCGGCGGCATCGGCATCGCGCGTGTCGATGGCGGCGATGATCGCCTCGTGTTCGGAAATCAGCCGCGTCATGGAATCGGGGTGGCGGAGCTGCAGGTTGCAGACCCGGTCCATATGCGCCTTGATGTCCGAGATGGCGTTCCAGGCGAGGCCGCAGCCGGCGCCTTCCGCAATCGCGATGTGGAACTGCTCGTCTTCCCGGCGGAAGGCGTTGTGGTCGTGCGCCTCCATCGCCGCCGTCTGGCGGGCGAGGATTGTATCGATCTTGCGTCGCGTCCACGCGTCGAATGTTTCGCTGGCGCGTCGTGCTACGGCGGTCTCGATCGCCTCGCGCACGAAGCGCGCTTCCATCATCTGCCGCGCTGAAATCCTCACGACGACCGTGCCCCGGTTGGGGCGGATGTCGACCAGCTTGGATTTGCCGAGCGCGATCAGCGCCTCGCGCACCGGCTGGCGGGATACGCCCATGCGGGTGGCGATTTCCTGTTCGGAAAGCCGCACTCCAGGGGCGAGTTCGAGGCGGATGATCGACTCCCGCAGGTCGCGCTCGACCTGCGCCGCCGCTGTTTCGCCGGTGTCGATCTTCAGGGATTCAAGGTTCATCTCTTTCGCCGCCGTCATGCGTTGACATCCAATTTAAACCACCATACAGTACCATACAGATCAAACGCAACAGAAATCCGGTGGCCTGAAAACCGGATGAACAGGGAGGGGCCGGCGCCATGTGTCCGGCCTTGGAGAGATATTGCTGTCCAATTTTATTGCACCCGATTCAAGTGATCCCCGCCTCGGCATTAAATCCCGCTACCGGATGCTTGTCGATGGCAAGTCTGTGGATGCGGCCTCGGGCAAGACGATCGATCGGGTGAGCCCCGGCCATGCTGGCATGGTGGTGGGAACTTGGCCGGAGGCTTCGGCCGACGATGTGCGCCTGGCTGTCGCCGCCGCGCGCCGGGCCTTCGATACCGGCCCGTGGCCGCGCATGTCGGGCGCCGAGCGCTCGCGCCTGATGTTCAAGGTGGCGGACCTCATCCTTGTGCATCAGGAAGAGCTGGCGCTCGCCGAGAGCCTGGAGGTCGGCAAGCCGATCAACCAGGCCCGCGGCGAGATCGGCTTCTGCGCCGACCTCTGGTCCTATGCGGCCGGGCAGGCCCGGGCGCTGGAAGGCCAGAGCCACAACAATATCGGCGACGACCGCCTCGGCCTTGTGCTGCGCGAAGCGGTCGGCGTCGTCGGCATCATCACGCCGTGGAATTTCCCCTTCATCATCGCTTCCGAGCGCGTGCCGTGGGCGATCGGCGCCGGCTGCACGGTGGTGCTGAAGCCCTCCGAATTCACCTCCGGCACCTCGATCCGCATGGCGGAACTGGCGCGCGAGGCCGGCATTCCCGACGGCGTGTTCAATGTCGTCACCGGCTATGGCGATCCGGCCGGCCAGGTGCTTGCCGAAGACCCGGGCGTCGACATGGTCGCCTTCACCGGCTCCGTCCGCGTCGGCACCAAGCTCGGCGAGATCGCCGCGCGTAGCGTCAAGCGCGTCGGGCTGGAGCTTGGCGGCAAGGGGCCGCAGATCGTCTTCGCTGACGCGGATCTCGATGCGGCGGCCGATGGCATTGCCTACGGCGTCTACCACAATGCCGGCCAGTGCTGCATTTCCGGCAGCCGGCTGCTGGTGCAGGAAGGCATCCGCGATGCGCTGATGGAGCGCCTGCTCGACATTTCGCGCAAAGTGACCTTCGGCGACCCGCTGAACGAGCGCACCAAGATCGGCGCGATGATCTCCGAAGCCCATGCGGACAAGGTGCATTCCTATGTGGAGGCCGGCATTGCCTCTGGCGCGGAACTGCTGCTCGGCGGCGAAAGGGTCGGCAGGGAGGCCGGACTCTATTACGCGCCGACGGTCTTCGGCGGCGTGACGCCGGACATGTCGATCGCCCGAGAGGAGATCTTCGGGCCGGTGCTCTCGACGCTGACCTTCAAGACGGCGGACGAGGCCGTCGCGATGGCCAATGCCAGCGAATTCGGCCTGTCTGCTTCCGTCTGGTCGACCAATCTCGAAAACGCGCTCCAGAGCATCCGCCGCATCCGTGCCGGCCGCTGCTGGATCAACAGCGTCATCGACGGCACGCCGGAACTGCCGATCGGCGGCTACAAGAAGAGCGGTCTCGGCCGTGAACTCGGCCGCTATGGCTTCGATGAATATTCCCAGTTCAAGGGCGTGCATGTCACGCTCGGGCGCCCGGCGCCCTGGTTCGGATAATCCGCTGCAATCTGTAGCGAGAGGAGGAAAATCTCGGCTGGCGTGATCTTTGGTCGGAGCCCGCCAGCCGAGACTTGGGTCTTTTGGACCCGCATTGCACATCCAAAGGGAGGATACGCAAATGAAATTGACCAGGTTGAGAACCGCTGCATTGGCCGCGGGCCTGACCACCATGCTGGCATCGACGGCGCTTGCCGCGGATGTCAAGGCAACGATGATCATCTACCTCGATCCGAGTGTCCAGTTCTTTAACCCCGTGGTGAAGGGCGCGCAAGACGCGGCCGCCCAGTTCGGCGTCGATCTCGACGTGCAATATGCCAACAACGATCCGGTGCGCCAGAACGACCTGATCGAAAGCGCGACCGCGAGCGGCGTCGACGGCATTGCCGTCGCCATCTCCTCGTCGGACGCCTTCGACGAGAGCATCTGCGCGGCGGTGAAGGCCGGCATCGTCGTCATCGGTTTCAACAATGACGACCTCGACGGCGCCAAGGGCAATTGCCGTCAGGCCTATGTTGGCATGAACGAATTCGCCTCCGGCTACGAGCTCGGCAACCGCATGATCAAGGAATTCGGCCTGAAATCCGGCGACGTCGTCTTCAACCCGCGCGAAATTCCCGAGGCGAGCTTTGCGGTCGCCCGTGGCGGCGGCATCGAGAAGGCCATGACGGAAGCCGGCATCAAGGTGGAGACGGTGCGTGCCGGCCTCGATCCGGCGGAAGCGCAGAACATCATGGCGCAGTTCCTGATCGCCAACCCGACGGTCAAGGCGCTGTTCGGCACCGGCTCGGTCACCTCCACGGTCGGTGCTGGCGCCATCAAGGATGCCGGCGTCAACATTCCGTTCGGCGGCTTCGACCTTGCGGTCGAGATCGTCAATGCGGTGGAATCCGGCGCGATGTTCGCGACCATGGACCAGCAGCCCTACCTCCAGGGTTACTACCCGATCGCCCAGATCGCGCTCTCGAAGAAGTACGGCCTGACCCCGACCGACATCGACACCGGGCAGGGCGCGTTCCTCGACAAGTCGCGCATCAGCTCGGTCAAGCCGCTGATCGGCAGCTTCCGCTAATCGCCTTGAAAGGGAGCCTGCCGGCAGGCCCGGCGGGTTCCCTGGTCCCAAACGATCGAGTGCCAGACCGTGACCCCTATTCTAGCAGACAGTGCCGCGCCCCGGTCGCGGACCCAAAGACAATCCATCCTCAAGCAGATCATGGGCATGCCCGCGGGTGCGATCTTCCTCGTCTTCATGACGTTGCAGATCGTCTGCATTGCCGGTGCGCTGCTCTATCCTAATGAGTTCCGCTATCTCTCACCGCAGAACCTGACGATCCTGATGAAGGCGATCCCGGTGCTTGGCTGCCTGGCGCTGGGCGCCGGCGTGCTGATGATCGCCGGTGAATTCGACCTCTCCATCGGCTCCGTCTACACCTTCACGGCCGTCCTGATGGCCACGCTTGTCGGTGCCGGCGTCAGTGCCTTCGTCGCCGCCCCGCTCGGCATCCTCGCCGGCGTGATGATCGGCCTGCTCAACGGCCATATCACGCTGCGCTTCGGCCTGCCGTCCTTCATCGTCACGCTCGGCGGCCTCCTGTTCTGGCGCGGCGCCGTGCTGCTCTATAACGGCGCGGTCCAGGTGCGCTTCGATCCCGAGCCGATCTTCACCAGCCTGTTTTCCGGTACGCTGCTCGGCGTCAACGCCGCCTTCATCTGGATCGTGCTCTTCGTCATCGGCTTCCACCTGCTGCTGCACCGTCACCGCTTCGGCAACCACGTCTTCGCGACGGGCGGCAATCCGGGCGCGGCGACGGCGATCGGTATCAATACGAACCGCGTCAAGCTCATCGCCTTCGCGATTGCCGGCGGCATGGCGGCGGTGGCGGGCATTCTGGCGACGGCCCGCGTTGGCAGCGTGCAGCCGGGGCAGGGCGCCGGGCTTGAACTCCAGGCGATTGCGGCCTGCGTCATCGGCGGCCTGTCGCTGCGCGGCGGCCGAGGCTCGATCATCGGCATCTTCCTCGGCGTGCTGCTCATCCACACCATGACGGACGTGCTGCTGCTGCTGCGCGCTCCCGGCTTCTATCTCGACATGTTCATCGCGACGCTGATCGTGCTGGCCGCCATCTTCAACCATCTCATCGAGCGGCGGGGTCTTGCGTGATGTCGAACCTTCTCGAACTGCACAATATCTCGAAAAGTTTCGGTGCCCTCACCGCGCTCCGGAACCTCAGCTTCCATATCGGCGAGGGCGAAGTGGTGGGCCTGCTTGGTGACAATGGCGCCGGCAAGTCGACGACCGTCAACCTGATCTCCGGCATCCACAAGCCGACCGAGGGCTACCTCAGCGTCGACGGCAAGAAGACGGCCTTCACCTGCCGTTCGGACTCGGCGGATGCCGGCATCGAGACGATTTACCAGCATACTGCACTGGTGGATTCCCTCTCGATCACCCGCAACATCTTCATGGGGCGCGAGTTGACGGACCGCTTCGGCTTCCTGCGGCAGGCGGAGATGCGCGAGATCGCCATGGGCGTGTTGCAGAACGCCGTGCACATCTCCGGCATCGATTCCCCGGATACGCTGGTCGGCAACCTTTCCGGCGGCCAGAAGCAGGCCGTTGCCATCGCCCGCGCCGTCTACTTCAAGAAGCGCGTGCTGTTGTTGGACGAGCCGACCTCCGCACTCTCGGTGCGCGAGACGGAGGCACTGCTGAACCAGGTGCTGAAGCTCAAGGCGGAAAACGTCTCCAGCGTGCTGGTGACGCACAACATCTACCACGCCTATCAGGTCTGCGACCGGTTCGTGATCATGAGCCACGGCACCAAGGTGTTCGACGTCGACAAGGCCGACACGACGATCAACCAGCTGACCGAATATGTCGTGCTCACCTGACCCCCATTTTGAAAGACAAGAGGCAAATGCCGTGACACTTTCCGTATCTGTACGACAGGCCGTGGGGCCGCAGGACGCCGCAAGGCGCGACACGAAGGGCCTGCGCGATGGCTTCGTCATCGAGGACCTGTTCCGCCCCGGCGAGGTGAAACTCACCTACAGCCATCTCGACCGCATGATCGTCGGCGGCGTGGTGCCGACGACGAACACGCTGGTGGTCGACAGCGTGCCGGAGACGGGCACCGAACGCTTTCTCGACCGCCGCGAGGTGGCGATCGTCAATATCGGCGCCGCGGGCACGATCAGCGTCGGCGGCAAGGACTATGCGCTCGGCTTCCAGGAAGCGCTCTATGTCGGCATGGGCGGCGGCGCCCTTGGCTTTGCAAGCAGCGACCCGGCCGCTCCGGCTCTGTTCTATCTCCTGAGCGCGCCCGCGCACCGCGTTTGCCCCACGGTGCACATCACCCGCGAGATGGCGAAGAAGGTCGTGCTCGGCTCGGCGGAGGAATCCAATGCCCGCACCATCAACCAGTATGTGCACCCGGATGTCTGCGAGAGCTGCCAGTTGCTCGTCGGGCTGACCATGTTCGAGCCGGGTTCGGTCTGGAACACCATGCCGGCGCATGTGCACGACCGGCGTATGGAGGTCTATCTCTATTTCGGCATGCAGGAGGCGACGCGCATCTTCCATTTCATGGGCGAGCCGGGCGAGACACGGCATGTCGTGCTGAAGAACCATCAAGCGGTCTTGTCTCCGGGCTGGTCGATCCATTCCGGTGCCGGCACCGGCCGTTACGCCTTCATCTGGGCCATGGCCGGCGACAACATGAGCTTCACCGACATGGACAAGGTGCCGATGGACGCGCTTCTATGACGATGTTCGACCTCACCGGCCGCTGGGCGATCGTCACCGGCGCCAATACCGGCATCGGCCGCGCCATTGCGGTCGGGCTGGCGCAGGCCGGCGCCGACATCGTCGGCGTGGGGCGATCGGCGATGACGGACACGGCGGCGGACGTGACGTCCGCCGGGCGGACCTTCCTGTCCATCACGGCCGATCTTTCGCAGGCGGGCGCGGGAGCCAGCGTCATCGCGCAGGCGCTTACGGCCGGCGCCACGCCGGATGTGCTGGTCAACAATGCCGGCATCATCCGCCGCGCCGATGCGCTTGAGTTCACCGAAGAAGACTGGGATGCGGTGCTCGACACCAACCTGAAGTCCGTCTTCTTCCTGTGCCAGGCCTTTGCAAAGGCGGCGGTCGCGGCGGAGCGACCGGCAAAGATCATCAACATCGCCTCCCTGCTCTCCTTCCAGGGCGGCATTCGCGTGCCGTCCTACACGGCGGCGAAGAGCGGCCTTGCCGGCCTGACGAAGCTCATGGCAAACGAATGGGCGGCGCGCGGCATCAACGTCAACGCCATCGCGCCCGGCTATGTTGAGACCAACAACACGGTCGCCCTGCGTGCGGATGCGGAGCGCAGCGCCGACATCTTGAAACGCATTCCGGCCGGCCGCTGGGCGAAGCCCGGTGACATGGTCGGTGCCGCGGTTTTCCTGGCGGCACCGGCTTCCGACTATGTACATGGCACCATCCTGCCGGTGGACGGCGGATGGCTCGCCCGCTGAGAGGACACATGCAACATTATACCCTGCCTGAAGATACCGTCTGGACTGAAGTGGCACCCGGCAACAGCCGCGCGGTGCTGAGCCATCGCCCGGAAATGATGCTCGTCGCCTTCCGCTTCGAGGAGGGCGCCATCGGCGCCCTGCATTCGCACCCGCACACGCAGGTGAGCTACGTCGCCGAAGGCGCCTTCGACGTCACCGTGGATGGCGTCACCACCCGCCTTGCCCGAGGAAGCAGCTTCATCGTCGCCCCGAACCTCGTGCACGGCGTGGTCGCGCTGGAGCCGGGCCTGCTGATCGACACGTTCACACCCCGGCGCGACGATTTTCTTTGATCTCGGTAAGGTTTGATGAGAGGCCTTATTCCGGCGGCTGGAGGAAGGTGCGGGCGGCGGCGCTGAGCACCAGGGCGCCCTGCGGCAGGGCGGCTTCATCCACGCGGAATTTCGGGTGATGCAGCGGATAGATGGCGTCGATCGCGTCATTGCGAATGCCGAGGCGGAAATAGACCGACGGGCATTTTTCGCTGTAGAAGGCAAAGTCGTCGGCCGCGGTCCAGCCGGGCAAGGCGAGCACATTCTCCTGCCCGACGATCTCGTTGCCGGCACGCCGGACGACCTCGACCATCTCCGGCGCATTGACGACCGGCGGCTCGCCGCGTTGCAGGTGGATGTCGACCCTGGCGCCATGCGTCGCCGCCGCGCCCTCCAGGATCTGGCGCAGCCGGGTCCAGGCCTTTTGGCGCGTTTCCTCATGGCCGCTGCGGATCGTGCCCTTCAGCCGGGCTTCGGCCGCAATGACATTATAGGCCCCGCCGCCTTCGATGCCCGTGACGGAGATGACGAGCGGATCATAGGGATCGATCTCGCGCGCCACGATCTTCTGCAATTCCGTGACCATGGAGCAGGCGATCGCGATGGCATCGACCCCTTCGGAGGGTTTTGCGGCATGGGCGGAATTGCCGATGACGACGACGTCGAAAATATCGCAGGCAAGCGTGTAGGGTCCGGCGCCGACCGCAATCCTGCCCGTTGCCGTATAGGGATCGACATGGATGCCGATCGCCGCATCGACGTCGTCGAGCAATCCTTCCGCGATCACCCGCCTGCCGCCGAGCGGCTCGGCCTCTTCTGCCGGCTGGAAGATGATGCGCACGGTGCCGCTGAACGATTGTTTCTGCTGGTCGAGCAGCACCGCGGCGGCATAGCCCATCGCGGCATGGGCGTCGTGCCCGCAGGCATGCATGACGCCGGGGCGCTCGGAGCTGAACGGCACGCCGGATGTCTCGGTGATCGGCAGCGCGTCGATATCGGCGCGGATGACGACCTTGCGGTTGGACGGCCCGGCCGTGCCGACGATATCGACGGCGAGGCCGAAGCCCGCGACGGGCCGGACATCGCGCAGGCCCGCATCTTCCAGCGCCTGCTTCAGGTAGGCCTGCGTCTCGCGCTCTTCGTTCGAGAGTTCCGGATTGCGGTGCAGGTGGCGCCGGATGTCGATCATCCGGCGCTCCAGTGCTGCCTCCATCGCGCCCGCGCCGATGTCAGGATTTGACATGGATGTCTCGCGGGAAGCGGGTCAGCGTTTCGTTTCCGCTCTCCGTGACGAGGATCGTTTCGCTGACCTCAATGCCCCAGCCGTCCATCCACATGCCGAGGATGGAGTGCAGCACGTTGCCGGGCTGCAAAACGGTCTTGTCGCCGGGGCGCAGGCTGATCGTGTGCTCGCCCCAGTCCGGCGGATAGGCGACGCCGATCGAATAGCCGATGCGCGATTCCTTCTTCAGGCCGTAGCGCTGGATGACCTGGCGCCAGCTTGCCTCGACCGCCTCCGCGGTGATGCCCGGCCTGATGGTCGCAAGCACGGCCTCCATGCCTTCGAGCACGGCCTTGCTGGTATCGCCGACCTTGGTCGGCATGGTGCCGAGCTGCATGGTGCGCGCGAGGCCGGCGGTATAGCGGCGCACAACGCCCGCCAGTTCGAGTGCCACGGTTTCGTTCGCGCCGAATCGGCGGTCGCTCCACATGACATGCGGCGCCGAGGCGTTCTCGCCGCCAAGGATGGTGGGCGGTAGGGCGGTGATGTCGCCGGCAAAATCCGGGGACCCCGCCACCTGCGCCGCCTGGATCCTGGCAATCGCATCGCATTCGCGCACGCCGGGTGCAATGACCTCATAGGCTGCGGTAACGGCCGCTTCGGCGAGGCGCGAGGCCTTGCGGAGATAGTCGATCTCGGCTTCCGATTTGACGCTGCGGATCCAGTTCACCAGCAGGTCCGCATCCTGGAAGGTGGCGTTCGGCAGGCCCGCGGTGAGGCGAGCATGGGCCTTGGGCGAATAATAATAGGCTTCGAGCTCGATGCCGATCGTGCCGCGGCCCCAGCCTTTCCGGCTGATCCATTCGGCAATCCAGTCCATCGGATGCCGGTCGGCGCGCTGGACATGGTCTTCGGGGAAGCCGACGACGTTTTCGGGCTTCATCCACGCGGTGAGCAGGCCGCCCGCCGCGTCCATGGCGCGGCCGATCCAGACCGGCTCCTCGTCGACGAGGGGCACCAGCACCACCTGCGGCGTATAGAACGACCAGCCGTCATAGCCGGTGATGTAATGCTGGTTGGCGACGTCGTTCACGATCAGCAGATCGAGATTGCGGCGCGCCATTTCTGCGCGGATGGCCTGGAGCCTGGTCCTGTATTCGCTGAGCGCGAAGGGCAGTTGGATCATAAGAATTCATCCTGTTCTGAGGCGGGACGGGGCATGTCTAGGGTGCCGGCAAGCGCCAGCAGGCGTGCGGTGGAATGCGGATCGGCGACGACGCCGCACAATCGGAGACTTGCCCAGGCGGCGGCGAGATTGCTGGTGACGACCGGCAGTCCGGTCCGTTTTTCGATCTCCGGCACGCATTCGGCGGCGCGCAGGGCCGTGCAGGCGATGAACAGCGCCTGCGTCTCCGGCGTCACCGTCTCGATGGCGAGCCGGACGATTTCGGCATATGGCAGGCGCGCCATGTCGCGGTCGTCTTCCATGCCGAGGTAGGCGAGGCGATCGACCTGAAATCCCTGCGCCGTGAAGAAGGCGTGCATGGGCTCGGCCGTTCTGCGGACATAGGGTGTGAGGATGGCAATATGGTCTGCCCGCAACGCGCGCAGAGCCGCAACGGCGGCACCCGCCGGCGTGACGACGGGTACGCCCGGTTTGCCGGCTCCGATGGCTTTGGCGATTTCCGGCTCGCCGATGATCACCGATGCCGAGGTGCAGCCATAGACGATCGCGTCCAGCGTTTCATCCGGCAGGATGAGGGAGGCCGCGGTCGTGAGGTGCGGCTGCATGGCCAGCAGGTTTTCCGGCGTCGTCGGATTGGCGTAGCTGACGCGCGTCACATGGACGGCAATGGCGTCGCGCGCGACGAGCCGCCGGAAATCCGCCTCCACGGTGTGATCGGTGGCAAGCGCGATGAGACCGATCCGCCTTCCTGCCGGGCGGTCATCCAAAGTCGACTGATGCTGCCTCTCTTCGATCATGCCAGCTCCGGTGGGTTCTGCGAGCATTGAGCAATGGAAAGAGATGCGCGTCAATTGATGAAAAAGACACGTGTCAATTTCTAGATCGTCAGCACGCTCCGATCTGGTACGGCGCGCAGCAGCGAGGCGAGGATATCGAGCCCGGCGCGAAGTTCGTCCGCCTCCGTAGCGCCCACCGACACCCGGACGGCCCCCACCGGCAATCCCGAAAGGGAGAAGGGCGTGCTGGGGGCGACAGCAACGCCGCGAACCCGGGCCTGCGACACGAAGGCCAGTTCGTCGTGATCCGGCGGCAGCGTGAGCCAGAAATGCAGCGCTTCCGGATGCGCGCGATAATGCGCGCCGTGCAAGGCGTCCGCGACGATCCGGTGGCGTGCCCGCAGGGCATCGCGTTGCCAATCGACGAGTTTGCCGATCGTGCCGTCACCCAGCCAGAACGTGGCCAGTTCGGCGATCATCGGTGTCGCCATCCAGTTGGCCATCAATTGCCGGTTGGCGATGGTCGCCGCAAAGTGATCCGGCGCCGCGATATAGCCGATCCTCAAGCCCGGCATGGCGACCTTCGTGAAGCCGGTAAAGTAGATGGTGCGTTCGGGAGCGAGTGCCGCGATCGGCCTCGAGCGGTTGGTTATCAGCGGGCCGAACACATCGTTTTCGATGATGGTCAGGTCGTGTTTGCGCGCCATCTCGGCAAGTGCCAGGCGCCGGGCTTCCTGCATCAGCGTGGCGGTCGGGTTGGCGAGGTTCGGCTGGAGAACCAGGACGCGCACCTTGTCGCGCAGGCAGGCTTCTTCAAGTGCCTCGGGTAGCATGCCGTCCTCGTCGGCGGCAATCGCGCGCACGCGCATGCCCAGATAATCCGACAGGGGGCGGATCACATGGTAGCAGATTTCTTCGGCCGCCAGCACCGTTCCGGGGCCGGCGGCGGACATCAGCGCGATGGTGAAGGCGGAGGAGGCGCCGTTCGTGACAAGCAGGTTCTGCGGCGACGTGCTCACGCCCAGCGTGGAGAGCCAGGCGACCGCCGCCTCGTTGTGCCGCGGGAAAATCGTGTTCGGCCGAAAGGACAGCACAGCGGTCGGCGGGAGGGTGTCCGCCAACCGGTGCAGCGCGTCCTTCATCCGATCCAGATGAAAGGAGGTGCAGACAGGCGTGACGATGGAAAGATCGATGACATTGGCCAAGCGCTCGGCAATGTAGGGAGATTGCAGGGAAGGGCCGGTCGACGTCACATAGGTGCCGCGGCCGACCTCGCCCGAGACCAGCCCGCGCCGCGCCAGGACGTCATAGGCCTTGCTGACCGTCTGGATCGAGACCTTCAGGTCATAGGCGAGGTCGCGGTGCCCGGGCAACTTCTCCTCACGCACAAGCCGGCCGCTCTTGATGGCCGCCGTGAACTGGTCCGCAAGGGAAATGTAAACGGGCCGCCGCAATTGGCCGGCATCGGGTCGCCACTTTGTCATGCATTCTTGTCGGTCAAATGCAGGACAATTTCAATCCTCATGGGAATCTTTCCCGGTGGCACGCGCGAGGCTTTCGCTGCTAACCTTTCCGAAACGGCCAAACTCCCCGGAAAGGTTCTTCAATGTCCGACATCACGGTTCGCGCGCTTCATCTGGACGATCGTGCGCAATGGGACGCGCTCTATCAGGGCTATGCGACCTTCTACAATGTCACCCAGACAGCGCAGATGCGCGACACGGTCTGGTCGTGGCTGCACGATGCGAACGCGGACCCACGCGGTCTCGTCGCCGCGCGCGCGGATGGCACCTTGATCGGCCTCGCGCATTTCCGGCCGTTCCCGCGGCCGCTCTCCGCCACCACCGGCTGTTTCCTCGATGACCTTTTCGTCTCGCCCGACGCCCGCGGGACGGGTGCCGCCGACGCGCTGATCGAAAACGTCCGCTCGATTGCCGCAGGCGAAGGATGGTCCGTCGTGCGCTGGATCACCGCCGAGAACAATTATCGCGGCCGCGGGGTCTACGACCGGGTGGCGAGCAAGACGGCGTGGGTGACCTACGACATCAAGATCTAAAAGGGATCGCCTTTAAATTGTAAAAGCTGCTTTCCTTCCGCCGATTTGGCGGCATACTTTCCGGCAGCAACGTCTCGGAGGAAGGGAAGATGCATCTCATCGTATTCTGCGACGGAACCTGGAACACGCCCGATCAACTGGAAGACGGGCTGCCGGCGCCGACCAATGTCGTGAAACTGCACCACGCGCTGGCACCTCTGGATGGGGCCGGCCGGGAACAGCGGGCCTATTACCACCCCGGCGTCGGCACCGACGGCGGTGTGTGGGATCGCCTTGCCGGCGGCGGCATGGGCGAGGGGCTCGATCGCAACATCATGAGCGCCTACAACTGGCTGGCGCGCAACTACGAGGAGGGGGCGCAGATCTGGCTCTTCGGCTTCAGCCGCGGCGCCTATACCGTGCGCAGCCTCGGCGGCATGATCTCCCGCTGCGGCCTGTTGAAGGCCGCGGGACTGGAGGAAAAGGCGATCTGGGCCGCCATCGAGACGCTTTTCGAGAATTACCGCACGCCGGAAAAGACAGCAAAGCCGGTGACCGCGACGAAGCGCCTGCCGTTTCATGGCGTCGCGAGTGGCCAGAAATGCAAACATTCGATGCCGATCCACTGCATCGGCGTGTGGGATACGGTCGGCGCGCTCGGCGTGCCGGACGACCTGGCGCTGCTGAACCTGCTGGACGACCCCGCCAAACACAGCTTTCACGACACGGAGCTGAGCCCGGTCGTCAAGAACGCCCGCCACGCGATCGCCATCGACGAGCGCCGCCAGAGCTTTACGCCGACGCTCTGGACGAATGTCGAGGGTCGCCCCACGGTCCAGCAGATCTGGTTTTCGGGCGTGCATGGCGATGTCGGCGGCGGTTACGGCCGCAGCGGGCTCTCCGATGGTGCGCTCGACTGGATGATCGAGGAGGTGCGGGCGCTTGGGCTGAATTTCCGCGAAAACATCCAGCAGCAGCTCGTCGCCGATCCCCTCGGCCTGCTGCACGATTCGGTGACCGGCGTGTTCAAGACCTTGCGGACCCGGCCGCGCAGCGTGCCGCTTTTCTCCGCAAGCAGCACGGAGCTGCACCGCTCCGCGCGCGATCGCCACGACAACCCGCCGCTCATGCAGGGCGACTACTGGAAGACCAAGCGCCTCGACAAGGGGCAGGAGGTGACGGTCGAGGTTTTCGCGCGCGAAAGGTGGAACTTTACCGGGCTCTTTCTGGAGGCCGGCGTTACCTACCGGTTTTCCGCCAAGGGGGAGTGGATGGACGGCGAGATCACCTGCCCGCCCTCCGGCACGAATGACGGCAAGTTTCACCTCGGCGAAGCCGTCCAGATCGCCTCGTCGATCTTCGGCAAGGGCGAGCAGCTCTTCACGAAGCTGACCGGCAATCACCAGGTGGATTTCTGGTACACCAAGCGCGCGGAAGACGCCCCCTGGTTCTCGCTGATCGGCATGGTCGCCAATGGCGTGCTGCCGGAAAAGAAGCCGGAGGACCGGCTGAGCTTCGCGCCGCACGAAGAGTTCGAAATCGGCACTGGCAAGGATTTCACGCCGAAGAAGAGCGGCTATCTCTACGCCTTTGCCAACGACGCCTGGCAGACCTACGACAACAATCGCGGCAGCGTGCGGCTGACGGTCAAGCGGTAGCGTCTGGTTTTGCCAGGCAGCATAGCGGCCCGATCGGCCGCCATGCCATCCGACATGCTAAAGCACGAGGATATCCGCCGAGGTCAGGCGCAGGCCATCGTCCAGGGTGGCAATGAGCTGGCGTGCGGCATCGCCGGAGCCGTCGGCGTCGTAATAGAGGGCGCCGGTCTTGTTGTCGTAGATGACCCGGTCGTTGGCATCGACCTTGGCATTGCCGACGCCGATCGTCTTGAACAGCGCCGAGCCCAGCTTGCCGAGCGGGCCAAGGCCGGCAAAAAAGTCCTTCTCCAGGCCGATCGTGTCGGCCACGCGGTCGAAGTCGGTGATCGTGTCGCGGTTGGCCGCCGTCGGCTTGTTCATGAAAATGAAGGTGTCGTTTCCGCCGCCGCCAGTCAGGATGTCCTTGCCGGCGCCGCCATAGAGCTTGTCGTTGCCGGCACCGCCCGAAAGCCTGTCCGCGCCCGCGCCGCCATAGAGGAGGTCGCTGCCGCCGAGCCCGTTGAGGAGATCGTTGCCGCCGAGGCCGCGTAGCGTGTTGGCGGCGGCGTTCCCGAGGATCGTGTTGGCCGAGGCATTGCCGACGCCGGTGGCAGCTGTGCCGAGCAGCGTCAGCTTCTCGTGGTAGCGCCCGAGCGTGTGGGAGATGGAGGACATGACGAGGTCGATGCCGTCGTCGTAATAGTCCCATTCGAACGTGTCGCCGGCACCGAATATGTAGGTGTCGTTGCCACCGCTGGCGCAGCGATAGATGTCGGCGCCCGCGCCGCCGTCATAGACATCGTTGCCCGTGCCTCCGTTCAGCACGTCATTGCCGGCGCCGCCGTATAGCCGGTCGTTGCCGGAGAAGCCGAACAGCTGGTCGTTGCCATTGCCGCCATAGAGCAGGTCCGCTCCGTCTCCGCTCGCCGTGGCATAGTAGCCGCCGCCCTCGATATAGTCGTCGCCGTCGCCGCCATAGATGATGTCCGCGCCGTTGCCGCCGGCGAGATCGTCGTTGCCACCGGCACCGTTGAGCTGGTCGTTGTCGTCGCCGCCTTCCATCTCGTCACTGCCGGCGCTGCCATAGAGCCGGTCGTTGCCGGCATCGCCGAACAGCGTGTTGCGGACGGTTTCGAAGGTCATGTCGTTCTGGAGGCCCGCCCAGAGCACGTCGTTGCCGTCCCCGCCGCGCAGAGCATCCGTGCCACTGCCGCCGACCAGCAGGTCGTTGCCCGTGCCGCCTTCCAGCCGGTCGCCGCCGGCCTGGCCGTAGATGCGGTCGTCGCCGGCGTCACCGTAGAGCACGTCGGCGGCGCCGTTATCACTGGTCTGCCAGTTCGGTTCGTCCTCGCCGCAATCGCCGTAGATGATGTCGTTGCCGTCGCCGCCATAGGCGGTGTCGCCCTCGGTGTGGTCGTCGCCGTTGTTGTAGATGTCGCCGAAGATCAGGTCGTCGCCGCCGAGACCGCGCAGCGCGCTGTCGCTGTAATTGTCATAGGTGCCGTCGCTGAGCACCAGCGCGGTGCCCCACAGGATGTCGTTGCCGCCTGTACCGTTGATGTTGCCGTTTGGATCGCGTGCCATGATGTCCCTCGTTTTTCTCGCCAGGAGCGATGGGCACGAACTTACATGCCCTTACGTCACGCTGGCTTGGGGAGGGTCTCAGGGTTTTGGGATACTCGCCGCTGTCTCAGTTTGAGACGATACTCTGGCGGATGTCTGACGGCGTTGCCTGGAAACGCCGGCGAAAAACCTGGTTGAACCAGGAAATATCGCCGAAACCGACCATCAGCGCGATGGCAGCGATGGTGTGGTGCCGGAAGCCGGGATCGCCCAGCAGCCCATGCACATGGTCGAGCCGCTCGGCCGTCACATGGTCGGTAAAGCTCGTGCCTTCCTCGTAAAATAGCGCCCGCACATAGGGCACGCTGATGCCGTGACGCCGGGAGAGCCATTCGAGGGAGAGGCGCGGATCGCACAGATGGGCGGCGATATCGGCCTTGATCGCCTGCAGGCGCGCGGCGCGCACGCCGTTCTTGCGGGCCTGCTGCCCGCTGTCGCGCTTTGCGCCCAGCATCAGCACTGCAAGGTCGACGAGATGGGCGGCAAACACCGCCTGGTCCGCCTCCGGAATATCGACATGGTTGTGCAGCAGCGAAACCGCGTAGCTGTTGAGAAGATGGGCAGCGGGATCGCGCAGCGAGCGCGTCTTGAGGAGATTGTCGCTGGACGAGATACGATCGACGACAAGGCGGCGCGGAATGGCGATGCTGAGGCAGGAACTGCGCTCAGCGACGGTGGTCACCGTCGTGCGGTCGCGCCGCATCACATTGACGTCACCGGGCCGGATGTAGAGGTCCTCGCCCCGCGCATCATGCACGCCATTGCCGCCGGCCACGCTCAGATAGAGCAGGTCTTCCTCGTCGGACGGGGTAACGAGCGTCACGGGCGTCGTGTTGGCAAAGGCGATATGCACATCGCCGACGCCGCGCAGCGCCACGTCGATTTCGACCGGCCCCTCGCCATGAAAATCGAGGCCGGTGCGCACATGCCCGTTATAGACCGCCTCGACAAGCTCCCGGCGCAGGTTTTCGGCCGTATCGCGCGTGGAGAACTGAACAACGGACATAACGACCCCAAGCAAAGGTGGATTGTTCGACCTGCGATGCACAGACTAAGCAGGGCAAGGCTGCAAGATCAAGACGTCCGGTATGCCGGCTCTATTCTCGCTCATACCCTCGCGGACCCGTTGTGCGGGTGACATTAACGTGAGTGGTCGTGACTTGCTCTCCTCTCAAATGAGCACCGCACGGATCGTTCGATCCATGCGGTGCTCATTGTTGAGACGTCCAGATTCCGTCAGGACGCCGGACAGACTGCGCCGGTGTCCACCCAGGCCTGGATGATCTTGCCGAACTCTTCCTGCGTGCCCGGCACGGGTTCGCGGCCTTCGCCCGGATCCCATCCCCAGCCGACGAGGTCGTCATGGGCCATGTGTTCGACCATCTCGGCCATGGTCTTGTCGCCGTTGCGTTTGGGGTCCTTCAGCTGTTCGCAGATCTGGCGGAGCGTCTTGCCCTCCCAGGCCATTTCGATCGGTGCGAGATGCCAGGCGGGGTTGCCGGGGATGCTCTTCAGCGTATCCGCCTGGCCGACGACCGGCGTGTTTTCCGCGCTATGGCAGGTGTTGCACTGCATGCCCACGAGACCCATGCCGCCGTCGCCGCGGAAGACCGGCGGCTGATGCGGATGCATCGTCATATCCTGCAAGGGACGGTCCGTCGCCGGATGACAGTTGACGCATCTGGGATGCTGGATGACCTTGCCGGCCTCTTCGAAGAGCGCGATCGAGCGGGCGCGCTCGTCGGAAATCGACTGGAACGTCTCCGCCGGCTGCAAGGCGTTGGGGTTCTGGGCAACGGAGGCGGGGGCGAGCGCCAGGCCCGCGCCCACGATGAGACAGTGCGCAAGAACGCCCGAAAACAGGAGCTTGATTTTCATCTGACGGTATCCCTCACGAGGAAATAAGGCTGACGATGGGGAGCTGGCGAACGGGGGCGTTCGTCAGCTTTCGCCACGCATTGGCGACCGCCGGTCCTATGGGCGGCACGCCGGGTTCGCCGACACCGGTCGGGCTTTCCGCCGACTTGATGATCTCCACCGCGACGTCGGGCATCTCGTTGATGCGGATCGACCGATAGTCGTGGAAATTCGACTGCATGATCTTTCCGCCCTTGCCGAGCATGACCGCATCGAAGAGCACGGCGCCTAACCCGTAGCCGATACCGCCCTCCATCTGCGCCTTGATGATGTTGGGATTGACCGCGACGCCGCAATCGACCGCGCACCAGACCTTGTGCACGCGCGGCGCGCCATCGGAGCCGACCGAGACTTCCGCCACCTGGGCGACGAACGAACCGAAGCTTTCGACGACCGCAACACCGCGCGCCCGTCCCTCCGGTGGCGTCGCCCCCCAATCGGCCATCTCCGCCGCCTTGCGCAGCACGCCGGCGTGGCGCGAGTCTTTGTCGAGAAGCGCCAGCCGCCCTTCCACCGAGTCGCGGCCCACGCGGGTCAGCAACTCGTCGACGAAGGTTTCCACCGCAAAGCCGGTATGGGTATGGCCGACCGAGCGCCACCAGAGCGGCGGGATCGGCAGCGTAATGTTGTGCGAGGTGACCTTGAGGTTGGGAATCTGGTAGGGGAGGTTGGACGCGCCCTCTACCGACGTCGAATCGAGGTCGGCCTTGGCCATGATCGACTGGCCGACGATTATCTGCTCCCAGGCGGTGATCCGCCCTTCCGCGTCGATCGCCCCGCGCATCCTGTGGGCATACATCGGGCGGTAGAAGCCGCCCTGGATGTCGTCTTCCCGGGTCCACATATGCTTGAGCGGCCGGTCGCCGCCGATTGCGGCATAGACCATCGCCGCCTCCTGCATATAGGGCGAGCCGAACTGCGCCTTGCGGCCGAAACTGCCGCCGGCGAGCTGGGTGTTCACGCGGACTTTCGTTTCGTCGAGCTTTAGGATCTCGGCCGCCACCTGCTGGTCGAAGCCGGGAAACTGCGCGCCGTTATAGATGTCGACCGAACCGTCCGCCGCCTTGATGAACACCGCATCGAGCGGCTCCATCGGAGCATGCGCGAGGAAGGGAAAGACAATGTCCGCCTCGATGGTCTGGAGCCCCTCCTGCTGGAAGGCCGTCGTGACATTGCCGGTATTCGTCGCCTCGATGCCGGGCTTGGCAAACTGGCGGGCATATTCGGCGGCGAGTTCGCTGGAGGAGCGGGTTTCCGCCTTGCTGAGATCCCATTCGATTTTGAGCGCGTCACGGCCCTTCAGGGCGGTGAAGGTGTTGTCGGCGTAGACGGCAATCCCCTGCGGGATCTGCTTGACGTCGACCACGCCCTTGATCTTGCGTGCCTCGCTGTCATCGAAGGATTTTACCGTGGCGCCGAAATGCTTGGGGTGGGCGACCACGGCGATCAGCAGGTTGTCCGGCGTGATGTCCAGCGTGAAGATCGCCGTGCCATTGATCTTCTCGCGGGTGTCGAGTTTGGGCAGGTCGGTGCCGATCAGCACGAAGTCCTTGGGCTCCTTCAGTGCCGGATCCTCCGGCACCACCTGTCCCTTGGCCTTTTCCGCGAAGGCGCCAAAGCCGCTTTCCTTGCCGGATGCGGCGTGCCGCATGCGGCCCTTTTCGACCGTGATCTCGGTCGCCGGCACGTTCCATTCCTGTGCTGCCGCGGCAACCAGCATTGCCCGCGCCGTGGCGCCGGCCTTGCGCATCTGCTCATAGGCATTGGCGATCGAGCTCGATCCGCCGGTGCCTTGCAGCCCGAAAGCGAGATTTGCATAGATCTTGTTGTCGGTCGGCGAATGGACCGCGCGCATCTGGCTCCAGTCGGCGTCGAGTTCCTCGGCCACCAGCGTGGCGAGCCCCGTGAACGGCCCCTGGCCGAATTCGATATGCTTCGAGAGGATGGTCACGGTATCGTCCGTGCCGATCTTCACGAAGGCGTTGAGGGGGAGAAGCTCCGGGCTTCCGCCGGCAGGCGTGCCGGTCGGTGAGGCCCGCAGGACCTTCGGTGCAATTGCAACGCCGATGACGAGGCCAACGCCGGCGAGGAAACCGCGGCGCGTGGATGGGATTTCATGGATAGTCATGGCTCAACCCTCCATCGCGTCGGCAGCGTTGTGGATCGCCGCTCGAATGCGATGATAGGTGGCACATCGACAGATATTTCCGGTCATGGCGCCGTCGATCTCGTCGTCGCTCGGTTTCGGCACCATCTGTAGGAGGGCGACAGCCGACATGATCTGCCCGGATTGACAGTAGCCGCATTGCGGTACGTCGAGACCGGCCCAGGCGGTCTGGATGGCCTCGGCCTCCTTGCCGGAGATGCCTTCGATCGTCACGACGTCGGAGCCTTCGATCGTTGCGATCGGGGTGATGCAGGAGCGGCGTGTCATGCCGTCCAGATGCACCGTGCAGGCGCCGCACTGCGCGACGCCGCAGCCATATTTCGTGCCGGTCAGTTTCTCGAAATCGCGGATCACCCAGAGAAGCGGCGTGTCTGGGTCTCCGGTGAACGAGCGTTGTTTTCCATTGAGGGTGAAGGTCACCATGTCCATGCATCCTTCCAGCAGGGAGCCGCGGGGCGGGGCTCATATTTAAAAGAGGTATGGCGTCAGTCGACGATGGAAAGGGACTGACGGAAGAGGCAATCAAACCAGTCAATCGGCATAGTATCGGCCGATCAAATCAAATGCGTGTGACGCGAGGGGCAGGGGTGAGGCCGCGACCCCGACGCGGTCGAACGCGCAGGATCGATATTTGTTCCTGAAGGCCGGGCCGCTGCTTCCTTGATTATGACAGGGAATTGCTGGATTCAGTTGTAACAATTGTAATATTTAACGGAGTATGAATTAGTGAGTGGCAAAATAAACAGGATTTACGAAGCCCTGATCGAGGGCGCGGAGACCGGTTTGTCGGGTGACGAACTGTTCAAGCATGTGGCGAGCCACTGTCCCAATGCGAGCAGCAAGAAGATCGTGAAGGCCTCGCTTCTTGCCCTTTCTGACCCGGACCTGAAGGACGCCAATATCCTTCAGGTCGTCTATGCGCTGGCGATCAAGCACCGGCTGGACCCCGTGTCCAAGGGCGACCTGGAAGACACGGAAGAGCCGTCGGCCGACAAGGCTCAAATCAAAGAGCGCAAACAAGCATGAGGCTCTGAGCCGGCGGAGGCGATGCCGGCTCCTTCACCGCCGCGCCAGATTGGCGTGCCAAACCGGGCTGACATGCTCGAAATCCAGCGCTTTTGCGTTGCCTTGCATCAACTCCAGCACCCGCGGCGGCGTCAGCGGCAGCTCCGCCACCGGCCTTCCCGTCGCGCGCGCAACGGCGCAGGCGATGGTGGCGCCGACATTCAGGATCGGTATTTCGCCCGCACCCTTGGCACCCAGCGGACCGATCGATGGCGCGCCCTCGTGCAGCACGATCTCGACCGGCAGCACGTCTTGCGCGAGTGGCAGGAGATAGTGCTCGAAGCCGGATTGCTCCATGGAGCCGCGGTCGTCGATCGTGATGTTTTCGTGCAGCGCATAGCCCAGGCCTTGGGTGACGCCGCCCTGGATCTGGCTCCTGATCGCACGCGGGTTGATGGCGACGCCGACATCCTGGACCACCCTATAGCTCAAGACGTCGACATGGCCCGTATCCGGATCGACGGCGACTTCGCAGTCGTGCACGGTGAAGATCGGGATATCGATGGCATCGATGAAGTGGCCTGCCGCGCAACCGGGCAGGGATGGTACGCCGGGCGCGGTAAAGTTGCCCGTGCCGGACATGGGGCCGAAGAGTTCCTCGGCATGCTGGACGACTGCCGCGATCGTCATGCCGCTGCCGGGACGGCCGGCGATCTCGACGCGCCCGCCCCGGAGCGCCAGGCCCGATGGCGGCGTTTGCAGCATTTCGGAGGCGATCTCCAGGATCTGCTCGCGGATCTTCTCCGCGGCCATCTTGCTGGCGGAGCCGATGGAGACCGTGGTGCGACCGCCGCCGACACCGAGATCGCGGCCGGAAGCGTCGGTATCGGCGGTCTTGACAATCACGTCCGCGGGATGAATGCCGAGGATCCCTGCCACGATCTGCGGCAGCGACTGGACCATCGTGCCGGACCCGATCTCGACGCCGGAGGTGACGAGCGTCGCGGAGCCGTCCGCATTGAGGTTGATGGTTGCCGCCGACGGGCCGACAAAGACGAACCAGGTGCCGACCGTGGTGGCGCGCCCGTAGAGCCGGCCATCGGCCGCCTCCCGCCTGTCCGCGCCGGCGCTGATCGTCCCCATCCGCTCCAGCATGGGCCGCAGCACGTCGCCCTGGAAGACCTGTCCCGTGGCGCCAATATCGCCATCGCCGAGCACGTTTCGCTTGCGGAAATCCATGGGGTCCATGCCGATCGCCGCGCAGATATTGTCGGTGTGGCGTTCAAGAAAGAAGGTGTTGTAGACGCCGTTGCAGGCGCGGAAGGCGCCGTTCGGTGGCGTGTTGGTATAGACCGCGCGGCTGTTGAGTTTTACCGCGCCCAGCCGGTAGTTGCCGCCGAGCGTGTGGGCGGTCATGGTGGAGAGGAAAATCTGCTCACCGCCATAGGCGCCGCAATCCATCAGCACGGTCGCCTCCCGGCCGACGATTTTTCCATCGGGTGTGACGGCGGAGCGGATGCGGACCTCGGCATTTTCGCGGCAGAGGCAGGAGAGGAATTCCTCCTCTCGCGAATTGCAGAGCGAGACGGTTTTCCCGGTTTTCCGCGCGAGAAGGGCCGCGACCGGCTCGATGGTGCAGTCGAATTTCAAGCCGAACCCGCCGCCGACGGCGGGCACCGTGACGCGGACGCGCGAGGCGGCAACGCCCAGCACCTTGGCCGTCACGTTGCGCACCGTCCAGGGCACTTGGGTCGAGCACTGGATGTGAAACCGGCCGTCTTCGTAGCTGGCGATGGCGCAGCGCGGCTCGAAAGGCAAATGGCTCTGGCGGCCGACGCGGAAACAGTCGTCGACGACGGTGACGTCCGGGCGGGCGAAGGCCGCGTCCGTATCCCCTCGCGTGACATGGGCTTCCCAGGCGACGTTGCCGGCGCGGGGCGCGCCCTCCTTCAGGAGTTCGTAGCGCTGCCAATCCGGGTGGATGAGGGGCGCGTGTTCGCCCAAGGCTTCGGCCATAGTCAAGACTGCGGGCAGGGGCTCGGTCCTCACCACGACGGCTCTCGCGGCGGCGCGTGCGATCTCCAGCGTGTCGGCCGCGATCGCAGCGATCGGCTCGCCGTGATAGCGGATGAGGTCGCTTGCAAACAGCGGGTGGTCGGCCACGCCGATGCCATGCAGGCCCGGCGCATCCGCATGGGTGACGATCGCCCGCACGCCCTTCATCGCCAGCGCCTCCGAGCAGTCGATTTCCAGAATGCGGGCGGATGCTACGTCGGAGCGCACCTGCACGGCGTGCAGCATGTCCGCGCCGATATTGTCGATCGTATAGCGGGTGCGGCCGGTGAGTTTGTCCTGCGCATCGCGCCGGGGCAGGTCCATCACAACGGAGGCGAGATCGGTCACAGCGTTCATCGGCCGGATACCTTTCGCATGTCCTGGACCGACAGGACGGCATCGACGATGCGCTCGTACCCGGTGCATCGACAGATATTCCCCAAAAGTGCCGCCTTCACCTCGCCCCGGCTGGGCGCAGGATTGGTTTCGAGAAACGCCGTCAGCGTCATCACCATGCCGGGAAAACACATGCCGCATTGCACTACGTCATGGTTGATGAAGGCCTGCTGTACCGGGTTGGGCGTCTCGAAATGAGCAAGGCCCTCGACGGTGACGATGCTGCGGCCATCGAGCATGCCGATAGGCCTGAGGCAGGACGGAATGGCCTCGCCATCGACCAGGACGGTGCAGGCGCCGCAAAAGCCTTCGCGACAAACCGCCTTGGCGCCCGTCAGGCGACAGCTGTCGCGCAGCACATCCAGCAGCGCCGTCCGAGGATCGGCTGTGACCGTGCGGAGTTCTCCGTTGATGGTCAGTTCGATGGTCATGATGCCCTCGTTTCGTGATCGGCCCGGATGGTTTCAAAGGCGCGGCGCAAGAGCACGGGCAGGATGCTCGTGCGATACCAGCCAGGCGCATCGACGGCATCGCGGCCGGTGAAATCGCCAATGAGGTCTCGTGCCGCCGTTTCCGCAAGCGCGGGGTCCATGGGCTGGCCTTCCAGCGCCTGCTCCATATTTGGCCAGCGGCGAGGGGCGATCTCCACGGCGCCGACGCCGATGCGTGCATCACGAATCCTACCCTTGTCGTCGACCGCTACGGAGACGCTGGCGATGGCACAGGGATAATCGCCCGCCTTGCGCATCGGGAGACGCTCATGGGCGCTCAGCCGTGCGGTTCGCGGAACGATGATGCGGGTCACGAGCCAGGGCCGTTCGCGGCTTTTCCGGCTTTCCAGAAAGGCCAGCACCGGCAGCCACTCCAGCCCCGCCTTGTCGCGCACCTCGATCTGGGCGTCGAGGCTCAGGAGAGCCGGCGCGAAATCGGAGGCGGCGAAGGCGGCGGTGCAGATATTGCCGCCGATCGTCGCGATGCGCCGGACACCGGGATTGGCGGAGCGGGCGCTCGCCCGCTTCAGCGCCTCGAGATCCGCTGTCGGCGGGAGTTTCTGCGCCAGCGCGTCATGGGTGGCGAGCGGGCCGATCGATACTGTTTCATCAGTGACGTCGATGCGCTGAAAACCCTCGATGCCGGAGAGGGCGACATAGACCGGCGCCATCGCCTCGTGCCGCAGCGGGCTTCGCATCACCCAGGTGGCCCCGGCAACGAGGATGGCGTCAGGCCCGGCGGCGGCAAGATCGTTCAGCGCTTCGTCGACCGATCGCGGGAAGGTCATCCTTGGTCGTGATGGTTCCGTCAGCATGGCCAGTTCACCCGTTTCGTTTTGCAAAAAGGTAGCCGGGTGATGGACGGCCGCATGCAGGAAAGCGCACGATTTCATGGAGGAAAGCGCGATGTCATTGCCGTGAGAAGATTTGCGCGCGCCGGCATCCTTTGTTACCCTTCGATCCTGGCTCCCCAACGGAGGATGGCGGATAGATGGCACCGGGCGCGGGTCGATCGATCGATGATGGTCTCGCCGATTGGCAGCAGAGGGTTTCTGCGGCCTATTTTCCGCTCGTCACCGAG
This sequence comes from Shinella sp. BE166, assembly GCF_051201095.1. NCBI lineage: Bacteria > Pseudomonadati > Pseudomonadota > Alphaproteobacteria > Hyphomicrobiales > Rhizobiaceae > Shinella > Shinella sp. BE166. The sequence goes on from NZ_JBPEHL010000001.1 coordinate 470,437, forward strand.
GGACGCCGGGGGAAGAATTTTCGCGGGCGACTGGATATCTGGCAGCTCGGCCTCGTCAGCGCCACGCGCATCGATTGCGACGCGGTGCTCTATCGCCGGACAGCCCATCACCTGCGCGAGGAGCGGGAAAGCGCCTTCCTGATCTCCATCCCGGGATCGGCCGAGGTGACGTTCCACCAGAGCGCGCGCCAGACGCAGTGTCGGCCCGGTGGCTTCGTCATCGAGCGCAGCGACGCGCCCTACGAATATTGGCACGAGACACCGGACGTGCAGTGGGTGGCGAAAATCCCGCGTGACAGCGTGCGGGCGCGCATCGGCTCCTTCGAAAAATTCCTCGGCCTGAGCATGGATGCCCGCTCGGGCATCGCCTCCTATTTCCTGTCGGGCCTGTCCTCGGCCGTCACCCATGCGGATGCGATGGACGAGGCTGCGCGGGCGCTTGCGGGCGAACACCTGATCGAGGTTCTCTGTCTGGCGCTGCTTGCCGGCGAGCGGGCGCTCGACAGTTCGGAATCGGCCGTCCGCCGTGCGCATCTCCACCGCGCGGAAACCTTCATCCGCAAGAACCTCAAGAATCCCGGTCTTTCGGCGGGCATGGTCGCGGAGGCGTGCGGTATTTCAATGCGCTATTTGCAACAGCTTTTCGAAGGCACGGGCTTCACCGCCAGCGGCTATATCCGCGAATGCCGGCTGGTGCGCTCGGACGAGGACCTGCGCCGCGGCGCCGATACGATCACCACGATCGCCTATCGGTGGGGGTTTTCCGACCAGGCTCAGTTCAGCCGCCACTATCGTGCCCGCTTCGGCCTCACGCCGAGCGAGACGCGTCACGGCGTCGCCGCTTCTTCGATCAGCCAGTTGATGAAATAGCCGACCTCTGCAGTTTCGCGTTTCGACTCGGCGCAGATGCAATAGTAGTTGTGCACGGCCGGCACGCTGAGCTGCAACGGCTGCACGAGGCGGCCTTCATCGAGATCGCGGGCGGACACGACTTCGTCACTGAGCGCGACGCCAAAACCGTCTCGCGCCGCTTGAAGGACGATGCCGAAATCGTCGAAATAGACATCCGACTCGCCCATATAGGCGATGCCGGCCTCGGCCTGCCAGCGGCGCCATTGCGAGCCGTCATCCTCGTGCAGCAGCCGGTGATAGGCGAGGTCGGAGGGCTGGCGGATGGCGTTCGGCCCGCGCAGGAGCTGCGGGCTGCAAACCGGCGTCATATGGATGCCGTGCAGCAGGCGCCACCAGAAGCCCGGCCACGGCGGCACGCCATAGACGATCGCAACGTCCGTCTTGCGCCAGTCGACGCCGTGGAAATGGCTGGAGGTGACGACCTTCAACTGGAAACTCGGGCTTTCCGCCATGAAGGTGAACAGCCTTGTGGCAAGCCAGGCGACGCCGTGCACCTGTGGGATGGAGATGGTCAGGGACTGCCGCGCCGCGCCGCCATATCTATGCGCCGAGAGCTGGCGCACGCCGGTGTGGATTGATTCCATGGCGCTTGCCACCGAGCGCTGGAGCTGGCTTCCGCTCGGTGTCAAAGCCAATTGCCGGCCGCGTTTCTGAAAGAGGTCGACGCCGAGTGACACCTGGAGCGCGCGGATCTGCTGGCTGACGGCACCCGGCGTCACATGCAGCTCCGCCGCCGCAGCACTCACATTGCCGAGCCGCGCGACGCTTTCGAAGACGCGGAAGGCATGAAGGGGTGGTAGCGCCATCGGTTTCTTCCCTCAATTGACGTTCAACGGATCAGGCATTCTGCTCACGCCCCGGCCGCAACTGCTCGACCACCCGGTCGGCGAGCGCGCGCAGGACGGGGTCGTTCGCCCGGTCGACGGGGCAGACGATATAATATTCCCGCGCCGCATTGATCGTGGTGGAGAACGGCTGGATGAGCCGCCCCTCGCTCAGATAGTTTCGCGTGAGCACATCCGAAACCAGCGCCACGCCGCGGCCCTGGACGGCCGAGGCGATCGCCTGCGCCACCGAATTCACCCGCACGCGGGTATTACCCTCAAGGCCGATGCGCGCGGCAACCGACCATTTTGCCCATTCCCCGCCATCATCTTCATGCAGCAGCGCGACGGAGCTCAGTTTCCTGTCGCGATTGCGCAGGTCGAGCCGCGGAAACAATGTCGGCGAGCACACGGCGCAGAGCCGGACCTCGCTGAGCGAGCGCCAGTATTTTCCGGTGAAGGGCGGATTGTCGTAGACGACTGCCAGGTCATTTTCCTGCCAATCCACCTCCGCGGCGGTGATCGCCTCGTTGATGGTGAGATTGGCGATGCCGTGCGATTGCGCGAAATCGACGATCGTCGCCGTCAGCCAGGCGATCCCGAGTGCGGTCGGCACGGAGACCGACAGGGAGGCGGGCTGGTCGCCGGCGGTTATTTTCCGCGATGCCCGCGTCGCCGTGCCGAGCTGCCCGAGCGATATGGCGACGGCCTGCGAAAAATCCTTGCCCGCCTGCGTAAGGGCGACATTCCGGCCCGACTTCTGGAACAGGATGATGCCCGTCGCATCGCTCAGCTTCTTCAGCTGCAACGAAATCGCGCTCGGGCTGAGGTTCAATTCTTCCGCCGCATGCCGCACCCCGCCAAGGCGCGCGGTCGCTTCGAAAGCGGGCAGATATTGCAGGTAGGGCGGGAGGCGGCTCATCTCGATATCCGATTGATCGTTTAGCTTTATAGAACGATATAGGTGATTTTAAATTGATTTTTTCAAACTGTTAAGAGTGCTATCCCATCGACAAAGAGGAGCGTGTTCATGATCTCGGCAAAACCATTCGACTACCCCTATGACGGCAATCTCGATGCGCGCAAAACGGCGCTGATCGTCATCGACCTGCAAGAGGATTTCCTCTCCACCACGGGGTATTTCGCCCTGCAGGGTTATGATCCCGCACCGCTGCGCGCGATCCTTCCCGCGGTGAACCAGCTCATCACCGCCTGCCGCGAGGCGGGCATCCAGATCATCCACACGCGGCAGGGTTATCGCGGGGACCTCGCGGACATGACGCCTTATGAAAAATGGCGCCGGCAGCGGTCGGGCCTTGAGGGCACCACCGCGCTGCTGCGCTCCAGCCCCGGTTTTCAGATCGTTCCGGAACTCGACGTGCGCCCGCAGGACATCATCGTCGACAAGACCTGCAACGGCGCCTTCACCTACACCGATTTCGAGCATGTTTTGCGCGCGCAGGGCATCACCCATCTACTGTTCACCGGCTGCACGACGGATGTCTGCGTTCACACCACGCTGCGCGAAGCCTGCGACCGGAATTTCCAGTGCCTGACCATCTCCGACGCCTGCGCCAGCGGCGATCAATATGCCCACGAGGCCGCCCTCCACATGGTTACCGTCGAGAACGGTATTTTTGGCGCGCTCACCGATACGGCGGCGGTGCTCGAAGGCCTGAAAAAGCTGGGAAACTCCCCGAAATGAGCGAGACCCAGAAATACGTTTCCCTGATGCGCCTCACGCAGAAGGGCCTCGCCGAGCTGACCGACAGCGCCAAGCGCCGGAAGGTCAGCGAGGATCGCGTGGCCGCGCTCGGCGGGCGGTCGATCGCCTTTTACGCCCTGCTCGGAACCTATGATTTCATGCAGGTTTTCGAAATGCCAAGCAATGAAGCGATGATGCAATACGTGCTCACGGCGCGCCGAGATGGCCATGTCGAGCCGCTCATTCTGCCCGCATTCGATACCGAGATTTACGGCCAGATCCTCCGCGCAGTCGGCTAGCCAAATCGTTTAGTTTTTCTGCGAATTTGCAGCGAAAACATTTAGCTTGTCTGCAAAAGGCCTTCGTATACGACTTCAAAAAACGTCAATGCAAGAAGCCAAAAACAAGGGAACACGACCATGATGAAGGCAAAACTGGGAACGAAAACGTCTCTTCTGGCAGGCACCATGCTTGCCGTCCTGCTCGGCGCAGGCACTGCTCTTTCCGCCGATCAGAAGCCCGATTTCGTATCAGGCGGCGTCCTGAAAGTCTGCACCAGCGGCGAATTCCCGCCGATGGAATATTATGAAAATCCCGGCGACAAGGATCTCGTCGGTTTCGAGATCGACGTCATCGACGCGATCGCCAAGGGATGGGGCGCGAAGGCGGAATATGTCGTCGGCGACTTCAAGGGCCTGCTGCCGTCGCTTGATTCCAAGCGCTGCGACCTGGTCGCGAGCGGCATCCTGATCACGCCGGCCCGCCTCGAAAAATACGATGGCATTCCGTATTTCAGCTCGCATATCGTGATGGTCACCGCGGCGAGCGACACGGAGACGAAAGTCCCCGCCGATGTCAGCGGCAAGGTGATGGCGATCGAAGCCGGCACGTCCTACGAAAAGATGGTCGCCGATCTCAATGCGGAGCTGGAAGCCGCCGGCAAGGCGCCGATCCAGGCGCAGACCTATCCGTCCGCCTCCGGTGTCATCGAGCAGATCCTGGTCGGCCGCGCCACCGCGACGATCACGCAGGATACGACAGCCGCCTACCGCATGCTCCAGGTGCCCGGCCGGCTGGCCATTCCCTATACCTACGAGCAAAGCGAAAACTACGGCATCTACCTGCGCAAGAGCGATGGCGACCGGCAGATGTTGAAGGAAGCGATCGAGGCTTTGCAGGCAAGCGGCGAGATGAAGACGCTGCTTGAGAAATGGAAGTTGCCGGAAACCGCGACCGACGTTTCCCACGACGTCAACTGACGATAGGCGGTCTGCGTTGTTCCAGCTCGACCTCTTCCTGCAGGCGATCTTCAGTGCCCCCCTTTTCAAGGGGGCACTGCTGACGATCGGCCTCTCGCTCTGCGTCATGGCCGTGTCCCTCGTGCTCGGCATGGGGCTCGGCTCCATGGCGGGCTCGCCGCGCCGCTCCGTCCGGTGGCTGGTGACGCTCTATGTCTGGCTGTTCCGCGGCGCACCCGCACTGCTCGTGCTTTTGTTCGTGTGGAACGGCCTGCCGCAGATCTCCGAAATCTTTCGCGCCGGCTGGTTCACGCCCTTCGTCGCGGCCTTTCTCGCGCTGTCGCTGATCCAGATCGCCTATCTGGCGGAAATCCTGCGCAGTGCCTTTGCCGCCGTGGGACGAGGGCAGCAGGAGGGCGCTGCTGCGCTCGGTATGCATCGCTGGCAGATTTTCCTGGTCATCACCATGCCGCAGGCGCTGCGGATCGCGGTTCCTTCGTTGATGAACGAGTTCATCTCGTTGTTGAAGACCACGTCGCTTGCGACCGTGATCTCGCTCAAGGAGCTGATGACCGTCTCGCAGTTTGCGATCGCCACGAGCTTCCGGTTCCTCGAATGGTATGGCGCAGCGCTCGTTTACTACCTCGTCATCGTCTCGGTGCTGACGCTCGCCCAGAACCGCATCGAACATGTGCTTTCGCGCGGCTATCGCTGATCGCCGCAAACCCACGGGTCGGATATGAACACGCAAACCGCAATTCAGGTTGCCGGCGTCAACAAATGGTACGGCGCCTTCCAGGTCCTCAAGAGCATCGATCTTACCGTGCACAAGGGCGAACGCATCGTCATCTGCGGCCCGTCCGGCTCCGGTAAATCGACGCTGATCCGCTGCATGAACCGTCTGGAGGTCCACCAGGAAGGTTCGATCATCGTCAACGGCATCGAGCTCACCAGCCAGCTCAAGCGCATCGACCGCGTGCGAAGCGATGTCGGCATGGTCTTCCAGCACTTCAACCTGTTCCCGCATCTGACGGTTCTGGAAAACTGCACGGTTGCCCAGCGCTGGGTGCGCAAGCTGCCGAAGAAGCAGGCGACCGAGATCGCGATGAAATATCTGGAACGCGTGCACATTCCGGAAAAGGCCGACAAATATCCCGGCCAGCTTTCCGGCGGCCAGCAGCAGCGCGTCGCCATCGCGCGTGCCCTTTGCATGAACCCGAGCATCATGCTGTTCGACGAGCCCACCTCGGCGCTTGACCCCGAAATGGTCAAGGAAGTGCTGGACACAATGATCTCGCTTGCCGCCGATGGCATGACGATGGTCTGCGTCACCCACGAAATGAATTTCGCGCGCGAGGTCGCCAGCGAAGTGGTCTTCATGGATGGCGGCCAGATCATCGAGCGCAACAAGCCGGACATCCTGTTTTCCGCGCCGACGCACGAGCGCACGAAGCGCTTCCTCGGCAAGCTGCTGCATTGAGCGAGGCCATCGTGAAGAATACGGACTGGTTTTTAAAGGAAGCGATCTCGGATCGGCTCACCCGGATCTGCGAGCCGCATGTCCACAAATTCTTCCGGGCCAACATGTTCCACATTGTCGGCCGGGACGCCGACCTCGTCGTCGATTTCGGCATGGGCCTCGCCAACCTCAGAAGCGAGCTGCACATCCCTTCAGGTAAACCCGTCTTCGCCGTGGCAACGCACGTCCACGTCGATCATGTTGGCTCCTTCCACGAATTCGAGACGCGGTTAGGCCACGAGGCGGAAGCCGAGGCCTTCGCGCGCATGCCGGATGCGGACACGCTGGCCGACTATTTTCGCACGCAGCCGGACGCCCTGACCGCGGTGCCCCCCACGGGCGTGACGCCGGAAGCGTACAAAATTCCACCCGCACCGCTCACCACGACCCTGGCGGAGAACGACGTCGTCGACATCGGCGACGCCTGTTACACAGTCCTGCATCTTCCCGGTCACTCTCCAGGCTCCATCGGCCTGCTAGACCAGAAGACCGGCACATTTTTCAGCGGCGACGCGATCTACCAGGGCGGCCTCGTGGACGACCTGCCGGGATGCGACAGGGGCGTTTACCGCGAGACGATGGCGCGGCTGTCAGATCTCGATGTCCATGTGGTCCACGGCGGCCATGGCGCGGAGCTCGGTATGAGCCGCATGCAGGAAATTGCGCGGGACTATCTTGCCGCAACGTCCGCCGCAGACTGATGCAAACCTTCCCTCATCAGTGCCGTTCCGCTGAAAAAGCGGCATGGTCCTTATCATGCAGGGCGAAACGGTCGAGCATATGTGCGCTCGCCTCGTTGGCGCCGATCACCGAGACATCGACGCCCTGCCGGCGATATTTGAGCACGACCTTGTCGAGTGCGCCGACCGCAGTGATGTCCCACAGATGGGCCTCCGTGACGTCGATCGTAACCTTTCGCAGCGGCTCGGCGAAGTCGAAGGCCGCCGTGAAACTTTCCGCGGAGGCGAAGAAGACCTGGCCTGCCACGTGGTAGGTGCGTTCGGTTTCGTCCACATTCAGCACTGAACGGACGCGGAAGAGTTTTGCCACCTTGCCGGCAAAGAACACGCCGGACAGCAGCACGCCGACGAGCACGCCCTTGGCCAGATCATGCGTACCGACCACGGTTGCCACCGTCGCCAGCATGACGATGGAGGAGGGCAGCGGATTGCGGCGGAGATCCAGGATCGACCGCCAGGAGAAGGTGCCGATCGAGACCATGATCATCACGGCAACGAGCGCCGCCATCGGGATGATGCGAACGAGGTCGTCCAGAACGAGGATCAGGAACAACAGGAAGGCGCCGGCCACGAAGGTGGACAGGCGTCCGCGTCCGCCCGAGCTGACATTGATCACCGACTGGCCGATCATCGCGCAACCTCCCATGCCGCCGATCAGGCCGGAGGCGATATTGCTTGCGCCTTGCCCGATGCATTCCTGGCTCTTGGAACTGGGCGTATCCGTCATGTCGTCAACGATCTGCGCGGTCAGCAGCGATTCGAGCAGGCCGACGGCCGCGAGCGCCACCGAATAGGGGAAGATGATCTGCAAGGTCTCGAAGGTCAGCGGCACCTGCGGCAGCGCGAAGACCGGCAGCGCAGAGGGTAGCGCGCCGAGATCGCCGACGGTTCGGATGTCCATGCCGCCCCAATAGGCGAGGCCGGTAAGCACCAGGATCGCCACGAGCGGCGAGGGGATGGCCTTGGTGAGGTAGGGAAAGAGATAGATGATCGCGAGGCCGGCCGCGATCATCGCATAGGTCAGGCCCGGCACGCCGATGAGCTCCGGCAATTGCGCCATGAAGATAAGGATCGCCAGCGCATTGACGAAGCCCGTGATGACCGAGCGAGAGACGAAGCGCATCACGCGCCCGAGTTTCAGGAAGCCGGCCGCGATCTGGATGAGCCCCATCAGAAGCGTGGCGGCAAAGAGATATTGGAGGCCGTGCTCCTTGACGAGCGTGACCATGAGCACCGCGGTCGCTGCCGTCGCCGCCGAAATCATGCCCGGCCGGCCGCCGAGGAAGGCGGAAACGCAGGCGATGGCAAAGGAGGCAAAGAGCCCGACCATTGGATCGACGCCGGCGATGACGGAAAAACCGATGGCTTCGGGAATGAGCGCAAGCGCCACAACGATGCCGGAGAGAATATCGGCGCGGATGTTCGAGAACCACTCGCGCTTGTAGGTCGTCAGATTGAACATGGAAATTCCGCAAGAGTAGCATCCAGGCCGGAGGGCATCCGGCATGTGAACTGGTTTGATGCTTTTGCGTTGTCTGGCGGATCGGCGGCCAGAAGAGCCACCCGGAGTTTCACCGGGTCCGTGGTGAGTGGGCTCGTTATATAAGAGGCTGCGCGCGGGTCAACGGTGATTTGTACACTGTTGACCCGCGTACCCGTTCAGCCGAACGTCACGAGATTGAGCGCCGGCAGCCTCGGCTGACCGGCAAAGGCGGTCATGGCTCGCGATAGAGGATCATGCCCCCATGGTGCAGCACGCCGTCGATGAAGTCGCCGTCCGCGGTGAAGCCCGTATCGTCCCAATAGTCGATATGGTTGCCGGTCACGGCATAACGCCCCTGATAGGCGCTCTTGCGCGCGCCGCGCGCTTCGTCATAGCGGGCGTTGGGCCGCAGTTCGTGGCGGACGTGGCCGTCTTCGGTGACCCACATGCCGACATAGGGATGCGTTTGCGTATTCATGTTCGCCTCTGCGGAGGTGTGATGGAAAAGCGCTGAAGCGAGCGTCGCTCCAGCGAGATGGAGGAGGGAGCGGCGGCGCATCAGGGCGCCGCCTTCGTCGGCCGCACGACGATCTCGTTGACGTCGACATCATCCGGCTGCTCGATGGCGAAGCGCACGGCACGGCCGATGGCGTCCGGCTGGAGCGCAATGGCGCGGTAGGTCTTCATGGCCTCGGCCGCCACCGGATCGGTGATGGTGCCGGCAAGTTCGCTTTCCACGACGCCGGGATGGATGCAGGTGACGCGGATGTCGTCCCGCTCCTGGCGCAAGCCGTCCGAGATGGCGCGCACGGCATATTTGGTGGCGCAGTAGACCGCCGCGGTGGGCGATACCGCCAAAGCACCGATCGAGGCGATGTTGATCACATGGCCCGCACCGCGCGCGGTCATTTCGGGCAGCACGGCCGCGATGCCGTAAAGCACGCCCTTGATGTTGACGTCGACCATCTGGTCCCACTCGTCGACCTTCAGGGAGGCCATCAGCGACAGCGGCATGACGCCGGCATTGTTGACGATCACGTCGATCCGGCCGTAAGCGGCGCGTGCCGCCTGGACGAAGGCGACGAAATCCGCGCGGTCCGTCACATCGAGCCGGCGGGTTTCGACGGTCCCGCCCTTGGCTCTGATCTCGTCGGCAAGGTCCGACAGGCGATCGGTTCGGCGCGCGCCGAGCATGAGCTTCATGCCGGCCGCGCCCAGTTCACGGGCTATGCCGGCGCCGATGCCGCTGGAGGCGCCGGTGATGAGAACGACTTTGGACATTTTGATTTCCTTTCCGATTACGCTCGAAAGGCGTTCGAGCGTTGGAAGGAAATTTAGCGATCATCCATTGTCGCGATAAGTCATCCAGTGATTTCCATGTTGGGAAGATTTTCTAACCAATTCGTTTTGCTTGAATGCGTTTGCGTCTCAGAAAGCCATCGGCACTTACGAAAGAAAAGCCGCCATGAAGAGCAGCATGGCGGCGCTGAGCAGCAGGCCTACGGCCAGGTTTACGAGGGGACGGGCTTCGAACGTCGCCTTTCGATAGGGAAGGTGGGCGTGCTTGTTCTTATCCATGTCGCTACTCCTGTTAAGTGCACAGGATGTACGAACGCGGCCCCTGCTTCAGTAGGTGGGCGAATGTGAGCAGTGTGGTTAGATTTCTTGAACAATCAGTCCGGTCAACGGAGGTTTTGCACGTGCCTGACCAGGGCGCGCAGCTTCGGGGCGACGTTGCGGCGGCTTGGATAATAGAGGTAGAAACCCGGGAAACCGGCGCAGAAATCCCCCAGGATGGGAATGAGTTCGCCGCGCTCGATTGCGGCGCGATAACTCTCCTGCATGCCGAAACTGATCCCGGCTCCGGCGATGGCGAGTTTGATCATCAGGGCCATGTCGTTGGTGGTGATTTCGGGTGAGACGGCGACGCTGAAATCCTTGCCGTCCTCCGTGAATTCCCAGCGATATGGCGCCGCCTTCGGCGCCGGCCGCCAGCCGATGCAGCGGAAATCGGGAAGCTCGCGCGGGTGGGCGGGGAGCCCGAACCGGTCGCGAAAAGCCGGCGCGCAGACGGCGATCTGCCGCTCTTCGCCGGCAATCGGCACGGCAATCATGTCCTGCTCGATCACCTCGCCGAGCCGCACGCCGGCGTCGTATCCGGCCGCGACAATATCGAATTCCTCGTCGGTCACGGTGATGTCGAGCTGGATTTCCGGGTTTTCCTCGGCAAAGGCCGCCAGCATGTCGCCGGAGAGAAAGCGGTCGGCGATCGATGAAACGGCCAGCCGCAATTGCCCGCGCGGCGGGCCGCGCAGGTTCACGGTCACCTCGACCGCCGCGCGCATGTCGGCGATGGCCGGCGCCACTTCATTGTAAAGCCGTTCCCCCGCTTCCGTCAGGTTGACGCTGCGCGTGGTGCGCTGGACGAGCGCTATGCCGAGCGTCCCCTCCAGCCGCGCGATCGTCTGGCTGACCGCGGAGCGGGAGACGCCCAGACGGTCTGCCGCCGCACGAAAATTCTTCTCTTCGGCGACCAGGGCGAAGATCGCGAGCGCATTGAAATCGGCGTCCATTGGTTAGCAGTTCTTTCCATGGAAGAAAGGAATGGCAAACTTATCACAACAATGGCGCGCGTCTATCCTCGTGGTCATGGCAACCAATGATCGGAGAAAGACGACGATGACATTTCTTTCCAGCATTTCACTCGCCGGCGCCACGATCGCGCTGTCCCTTGGCGGGCCGGCGGCAGTCGCCGTCGCCGAAACGACCGAACGCCGCCTGCAGCGCGGCGAGGCCGTGATTCGGGACCTGAACCTCGGGGCCCCGCAGCCCACGCTGGAGCGCATGCGGCAGGAATTTCCGTTCTTAGCGGAAGCGACGCAGGCCTATGCGCTCGGCGATGTGTGGTCGCGGCCCGGGCTCGACAACCGGACGCGCCAGATCGCCGCCGTCGCCGCGTTCGCCGCCATGGGCGAGACGGCCTTCATGAAGATCCACGCCCAATACGCCCTCAACATCGGCGTCTCCGAGGATGAGCTCAAGGAGGTCGTCTACATGATCACGGTCCCGGCCGGTTTCCCACGCGCCATTGCCGCCTCGCAGGTGTTGTCGGATCTGTTTGCAGAGCGCGCGGCATCGGGCGAGCAGCCGGACGGTGACGGAAAATGACCTGCGTCTCTGGGTTTGCCGTCTAGACAATCTCTCGATCCAACCCCCTCCTCGAACCCGCGGCAAAACTGCGCTAGATTAGCGGTCCTGCGCATTCGTTGCGCAGGGGAGGCATCGCGGTTGGGAGGTGGTGATGGATTATGCCCATAAGTTCGCGCCGGTCTCTGGGGAAGAGGGGATCGTCGCCTCGAGCGCCTATACGGCCGGCCGGCGCGTTGCCGATATCGCCATCGAGGAGGCCGGGGAGTGGGCGGCCAAGGATGGCCATGTCGTGTGGATCGGTCTGCTGGAGCCGAGCCGGGAGCTTCTGCTGCGCGTCCAGGCGCAGTTCAACCTGCATGACCTCGCGATCGAGGATGCCGAGCACCCGCACCAGCGGCCCAAGCTGGAGCAATATGGCGATGCGCTGTTCATCGTCGCGCGCACCGCGCAATTGATCGAGCGGCGCGTCATCTTCGGCGAAACGCATCTTTTCGTCGGCAAGGGCTATATCGTCAGCGTGCGGCACGGTCCGTCGACCTCCTACGCCTCCGTCCGCCAGCATTGGGAAAGCTGCCCGCATTCGCTGGCCAAGGGCGAGGATTTTGTCCTCTACGCCATTCTCGATTTCATCGTCGACAACTACATGCCGGTGCTGGAGCAACTTGAATATGAGGTCGAGGAGATCGAGGACAAGGTGCTGGTCCGGCCGATGACGGCCACCGATATCGAGCGGCTCTACATGATGCGCCGCGACCTCCTACGGCTGCGCAACGCCGCCCTTCCGCTGGTCGAGGTCTGCCGGCGGCTGACGAGCGCCGACCTGCCGCAGATCCAGGCGGCCATGCACCCGCTGTTTCGTGACGTGACCGATCACATCCGCACGGTGCAGGAAAAGATCGACAGCCTGCGCGAGGTTCTGGCCTTCGCCTTCGAGGCGAGCCTGCTGGTCGGCCAGAGCCAGGAAACGGCGATCTCCAAGAAGCTCGCCTCCTGGGCGGCGATCCTCGCCGTGCCGACCGCGCTTGCCGGCATCTACGGCATGAATTTCAACGACATGCCGGAGCTGCGGATGGAATACGGTTATCCGATGGTGCTCAGCGCCATCATTGCCACCTGTACCTTCCTCTACTGGCGGTTCCGCAAGAACGGCTGGCTTTGAACCGCCAATAAGAAGGCCGGCGCGATATCGATCGCGCCGCCCCTCGTGTCTCTCCTCAGAACTCGTCCCAGCCCGCCTCCGCGGCCGGAGCGGCGCTGCCGCCACCGAAGGCGCTGGTCAGCTTGCCGACCATGCGCTTGGCCGGGGAGGCGACGTGGAATGATGCGGTATTCGCCACCTTCAGGTGCGGGCGGGTGGGCGCCGGTGCAAAGCCCCGGCCGGCGCCGGACGTAGCCGCGGTGCCGAGCTGGAACTGGCCGACCAGTTCACGCAATCTGTCAGCTTCCGTCGCCAATGATGCGCTTGCGGCCGTCGACTGTTCGACCATGGCGGCATTCTGCTGCGTCGTCTGGTCCATCTGGTTGACGGCGGAGTTGACCTCGACAAGGCCGACCGACTGTTCGCGCGCCGAGGTCGCGATGGCGTCGAGCTGGGCGTTGATGTCGTTGACGTGCTGGCCGATCACCTTCAGCGCCTCGCCGGTTTCCGTCACGAGACGCACGCCGCCCTCAACCTCGCCGGCAGAGTTCCGGATCAGCTCCTTGATTTCCTTGGCCGCCTGGGCGGAGCGCTGGGCGAGTTCGCGCACTTCCTGCGCGACCACCGCGAAGCCCTTGCCGGCCTCGCCGGCGCGCGCCGCTTCGACGCCTGCATTCAGCGCGAGCAGGTTGGTCTGGAAGGCGATCTCGTCGATGACGCCGATGATGTTGGAAATCTGGCCGGACGACCCCTCGATGCGCTGCATCGCAGTCACCGCCTCGGAGACGACCTTGGCCGAGTGATGTGCGGCGGCATTGGCCTCCGAGGCCTTGCTGCGGGCCTCTTCGGCGCGCCTGGAGGACTGGGAGACATTGGCGGTGATCTCGTCGAGTGCTGCGGCGGTCTCCTCCAGGGCGGCCGCCTGCTGCTCCGTGCGGCGCGACAGGTCGTTGGCGGCCTGGCTCAGCTCGCGTGAGCCGCTGTCGATCGAGACGGTGGTTTCCGAAACCGCCTGGAGCGTGGTGCGAAGCTGGCCGACGGCGGCGTTGAAATCCTGGCGCAGGCTCTCGAATTCCTCCGAGAAGGCTTGCGTCAGCTCGAAGCCGAGGTCGCCGCTGGCCATGCGCTTCAGGCCCTCGGCAATTCCGCCGGTCGCTTGCGTCATCGCGGCGGCGCGCACGCGATCGACTTCCGTGTTGCGTTCGCGCTCGGCCTCGGCAGCGGTGCGCTCTGCCGCGGAGCTCGCTTCCAGCGCGCGGGTGCGCAGGCCGTTGTCCTTGAAGACCTGCACGGCGCGCGCCATGCCGCCGATTTCGTCACGGCGTTCCGTTTCGGCAACCGTCGCGGAGAGATCGCCATCGGCGAGCGTCGCCATGGTGGCAGACAGGGCGTTCAGCGGGCGGGCGATCCAGGCGCGCACGGCGAAGAAGCCGGCGATCATGATGCCGATGAGGCCGGCGATGACGCCGATGATGGTCGTCACGATGGTCGAGCGCGACATCTCGCCGAGGTCGGCCCTGCGGGCGTTTGCGATATCGGTGATGACTGTGATTTCGTCCGTCAGCTTCGCGATAGTTGCGGTGAAGACGGGTTGGCAGGTCGTCCGGAACTCGGCCTGCGCGCGTGCGGTATCCGCGTCGCCGGTTGCGGCGGCGATCAGGGGGGCACATATCGTGTTTAGGGCGTTCAGCCCTTCGTCCTTTAGGACCTTGAAGCTCGTTCTGGACGGCATGGCCGCGCTCGCCAAATCTATCTGCTGGACGAAGAAGCCTTTGCTCAACTCGATATCGGCAAGTGCTGCCTTTCTGGCCTCCTCCGTGTGGGCCAGCAGCAGATCCGCGATGCCGGAGCGGATGGATACAAGGCTGCGGCTGGTGCGAGCAAGCGTCAGGGCAGCGGTGGATTCCTGTTCCAGCAGCGCCGTGTAGGAGGTGTTGATCAGGGACAGTCTGGAGCTGCTGTAGGCGATGACGCCGGCCACGAAGAGGCCGAAGGCGCAGAGGATGACAAGGAACTTGCTGATGATCGGGATATTTCGCATGGGCGCTCGCCTATCGTGGAGGAACTGCACCGGGATACGAGGAGATCGTTAGATTTCGCTTAAATTTTTTAAATATTGCATGCAATTACTGAATGACAATAATTTGTGGACGGTTTGACGCCGCGATCAAGTCCGCCATCTAGCGCCCATCAAAAACGTCGCCAGAACACAGCACAGCAGGCCAAGCGACAGTGGCAGTCCCTGATGGCCGACCAGTTGCATCGCCAGTCCTGTCGCCGGTGAGCCGACGATGCCGCCCATGCCCCAGGCGAAGGCGAAGGCCGCGTTGCCGGCGATCAGGGCCTGGCCCGTGAACCGCTCGCCGAGTTGGATCAGCGCCATGGTGTAGATGCCGAACGAGACGCCGCCCCAGACGAAGATGAGCGGCCAGATGAGCGGCGCGTTGAAGAGCAGCGGCAGCAGTGCGCAGCCGGTGAGCGAAGCCAGGACGCAGAAGACCATGGTCCGCGTCGAGCCGAACCGCTCGGCGATGCGCCCGAGAACAATCTGCAGCACGGCATTGCCTGCAACGAAACAGGTGATGAGCGACGCGGTGCGCTCCTCGGCGCTGGCGAGTGCCGCGCCATAGACCGCGAACAGGGACAACAGGACCTGCTCGAAGGCGGCGGCCGTAAAAACGGCGAACAGCAGCAGCGGCGCCAGTGCGAA
This sequence comes from Shinella sp. BE166, assembly GCF_051201095.1. NCBI lineage: Bacteria > Pseudomonadati > Pseudomonadota > Alphaproteobacteria > Hyphomicrobiales > Rhizobiaceae > Shinella > Shinella sp. BE166. The sequence continues at coordinate 485,856 of NZ_JBPEHL010000001.1, forward strand.
GAAGCCGCCGACCGATGTCGCCTCGCCCTCCTGCGGCATTTTCGGCAGGCGCGGCACGACGGCGAGCATGATGGCGCCGCAGACAAGGAAGGCGACGATGCCGATGAGGAAGGGCGGCCAGCCCTCGGCGCCGACCAGGCCAAGCGAGAGCGGGCCGATGGCGAAGCCGCCCGAAACGATCGACGAATAGAGGCCCATGATGCGACCGCGCCGGGAGGCCGGTGTGATCGAGAGCAGCCAGGTCTCGCTGATCACGGAAAGCGGATTGGCGAAGAAGCCGAGCAGGAAGCGCAGCGGCATCCAGGCCCAGACGTCCTGCGTGAGCGCAATCGCGACGAGGATGAGTGCGGCCAGCACCGAACAAAGGATCGCGAGCCCCGCCCCGCCCGCGCGCAACACCAGCACCGGAATGAAGGGCGCGGAGACGATGAAGCCCAGCGGCGTCATCGCCGCCGACAGGCCGATCAGGCCGGATGTCGTGCCCTGCCGCTCCAGTATGAAGCTGAGCAGCGGATAGGTCAGTCCCTGCGCCACCGCAAACACCGTGACGGTCGCGATGATGCCGGCCATCGCGGCCCAGGGGATCCGGTCTTCTTGCGATGCCGTCGTGCAGGCTTGCTGATCCGATGTCATTGCAGCATTCGCCTCACACCTGCCAGAAGGGCTTGGCGATCTCCGCCTCGACCTGTCGCTTCGTCAGGCCGATATCGTCGATCAAATGCGGACTGGCCTTGAATTTTCGCGCAAGGTCCCGGCGAAAGCGTTGCCGCGCGTCCCACATCGTCATCACCTCACGCAGTGTCGCGAGGCTGTGGCGCCAGTTCGATACGTCCACCGAATTCGCAGAAAGAATATGGCTCATGGCAGCCTCCTTTGGCCCGAAAGAGGCTGAATTCTGTCGGATGCAGACAGCGCCGTAATTAAGCCCTCCCAAAAAGTTCTCAAAAACATCCAAACCGATTATAGATGCGCCGCATGCAGGGATCGCGTTTTGCCTTTGGTCCGTTCGTGCTTGATCCGGCGGCGGGAACGCTCCTTCGGGACGACGAGCCCGTTGCCGTCGGCCATCGCGGGGTCATGCTGCTGGCGGCGCTCGTCGCCCGGCCCGGCGAAATCCTCGACAAGGCCGCGTTGATGGATGCGGCGTGGCCGGGCATGGCCGTCGAGGAAGGCAACCTCACCGTCCAGATTTCGCAATTGCGCAAGCTGCTCGGCACGGCTGCCGACGGCGGTGAGTGGATCGCCACCGTGCCCCGCATCGGCTACCGCTTCACGGGCGCCGTCGAACAGCACGTCAGCACGAAGCGAAAACCTCTGCCGCTGCCCGACAAACCATCGATCGCCGTGCTGCCCTTCGTCAATCTCAGCAACGATCCCGAGCAGGACTCCTTTGCGGACGGCTTGACTGAAGATCTGATCACCGACCTGTCGAGGACCGCCGGCCTGTTCGTCATCGCCCGCAACTCGGCCTTCGCCTACAAGGGCAAGACGATGGACGTGCGCGCCATCGCCGAGGATCTTGGCGTGCGCTACCTGCTGGAGGGCAGCGCAAGGCGGGCGGCGGGGCAGGTGCGCATCAACGCCCAGCTTGTCGATGCGGTGAGTGGCGATCATCTCTGGGCGGAACGGTTTGACCGCGGGCTGGACGATATCTTTGCCGTTCAGGACGAGGTGACGGCGAAGATCGTGGAGGCGCTGCTCGGCCGGCTGCAAGCATCGCCGCCGCGCAATCGGCCCAAGAATATCGACGCCTACGACCTCTGCGTGCGGGCGCGCAAGCTGATGGACGACACGCCGCAATCGGCACGCGAAGCGCATCTGATGCTGACGCGCGCGATCTCTCTCGATCCGGACTATGCCGAGCCCTATCGCTGGCTGGCCATGAACCATTGGATGGGATGGGTGCATAGCGGAGGGCCGACGGAACCGAACCGTGACATCGCGATGGAACTGGCGCGCAAGGCCGTCCAGATGGACCCCAACGATGCCGGCTGCCGCTGGGTCCTGGCCTACCTGCTCGCCTATGAGCGAAGCTTTGCCGAGGCGGATGCGGAATTCGCCAAGGCGATCGCGCTCGACCCGAACGAGGCCGACACCTTTGCCGCATTGTCCGATATCGCGGTCCTGGCAGGTCGCGTCGGGGAGGGCTTTGAGCACATCCGCAAGGCATTCCGGCTGAACCCGTTTCCGGCAAGCTGGTACTACTTGACGCTCGGACAGGCATTATATGCGGCCGGCGACTACGAAGCCGCCGTCGAGACGCTCCGTCGGGACGAGACCTACCGCACAAGCTCCCGCCGCTTCCTGGCGGCAAGCCTCGCCCAACTCGGCCGGCTGGACGAGGCGCGCGCCGAGGCCGAACTGTTCCTCGTCGGCAACCCCGGTTTCACGACCCGCCACTGGGCCGCGACCGAGCCGTTCCGCGACGCCGCGACGCTTGCGCATTTCGTCGACGGTTATCGCAAGGCCGGCCTTCCGGAGTGACCCGAGATCTCGGTGCATAAGGCCGAACACCAGATAGGAAGAGAAAAGCCGGCAGCCCCTTAGAGAGGCTGCCGGCAATCCAAGTTGGACGTTCCGCAAACTTAAGGACTTGCGGGCGCCAATCGGCTCATTACTCCGAGAGAGCCCGTGCAGCCGCATCGATCACGTCGGCAACCTTTTCCGGCTGCGAGGCGAAGACGGCGTGGCTGGCTTTGATTTCGGTGACGGTGCTGCCGGCGCGTTTGGCCATGTCGCGTTCGAGGTCGGGGTTGATCGAGCGGTCTTCGGTGGCAACGATCGCCCAGCTTTTTTTGTCTTTCCAGGCAGGATCGCCGGCCTTTGCGGAGAAGGCTTCCTTCGCGGCGAAGACCTGGGACCGGGCGAGGAAGGCCGTTTCGTCCTTCGGCAGGTCGGCGGCAAAATCGTTGGGGAAGGCCACGGGGTCGATGTAGAGGAACTTGCCGTCCTTCGTTTCGCGGATGTTCATGCCGCTCGCCGGCTTCGAGCTTGCGAGGCTGAGCAGGCTCTCGCCCTTGTCCGGCTGGAAGGCTGCGACATAGACGAGGCCGGCGACCTTGTCGTCATGGCCCGCCTCGGTGATGACGATGCCGCCGTAGCTGTGGCCGACGAGCAGGGTCGGCCCGTCTTGTAGGTCGAGCACGCGCTGGGTGGCCGCGACGTCGTCCGCCAGTGAGGTGATCGGCTGCTGCACGATCGTGACGTTGAAGCCGCGGCGGGTGAGGATGTCCGTCGCCTTGCGCCAGCCGGAGCCGTCGGCGAGCGCACCGTGCACGATGACGATGTTCTTCACCTCGGCGGCCTGCGCCGCAAAGGCGATGACGCTGGTGGCGAAAGCGAGGGCGAGGGTCGAGAGGATGTTGCGGGTCATGGTTTTCTCCTGTGGTTTAAGGGTGTTTGGGATCAGCCGAAGGTGAAGGCGTAGGCTTCGACGCCGGGATCGAGGAAGCGGATTTCGAAGGTGCGCGCCTCCACCGCGCCGGCCTGGCGGACGAGTTGGTAGAGCCGCGTGGAGGAGACCGTGCCGCGGCCGGCGGCGTCGGTGTCGGCGCCGTGATCGGCCCCGGGCGCCTTGCCGTCGATCGTCACCTCGAAGCGCACCGGCTTGCCATCGGCGCCCGGCCCGAGCACGAGATGCAGGTCGCGGGCGCTGAAGCGGTAGGCGATGCGGCCGTCCGGGCGGTCGAGCATTGCCTGTTCGGCATGCACGGTCCAGGTTCCGGCGAGGCCCCAGGCATTGAGGCCCGGTTCCGCGAAGGAATAGGTCTGCGACGCATCGGCGGTGATGCCTTCCAGCGAGGCAAAACTCGTGGCGCGCTGGTAGCCGAGATAGGTTTCGCCGGAGCGGATGTTCTTGAGGTCCGGGCCGGCCTCGGCGCCCTTGGTGTCGGGCGTTACCGCAGCACTCGCCTGCATCTTGCTGCCGGCTTCGCGCAACAGGTCCTGGATCGCCTTTTCGGTCTCGGCATAGTTGCCCTCGCCGAAATGGTGGTAGCGGATCTGGCCTTCGGCATCGATCAGGTAATGCGCCGGCCAGTAGCTGTTTTCGAAGGCGCGCCAGATGCGGTAGTCGTTGTCGACGGCGACCGGATAGGCGATGCCGAAATCGCTGACCGCCTTTTTGACATTGTCGATCTTCTTTTCGAAGGCGAATTCCGGCGCATGCACGCCGATGACGACGAGGCCCTGGTCCTTGTACTTTTCCGCCCAGGCGCGGACATAGGGCACGGTGCGAATGCAGTTGATGCAGGAATAGGTCCAGAAATCGACGAGCACGACCTTACCCTTGACCGCCGCATTGTCGAGCGGCGGCGAATTCAGCCATTCCACGGCGCCGTCGAATGAGGGGGCGGCACCTTCGACCGGCAGGTCGCTGCGGAACGGCTGCGCGCCGTCGGCGGCGGTGACGATCGCACCGGCCATCTCTTTCTTCGGCATGGCATGCAGGCGGTCGAGCACGGCCTGTTCGAAGGCCGCGGTGCTGGCATAGGAGAGGCGGGCGAGGAGGCCGGTATCGAGGCCGAGCGCGATGGTGGCGACGCCGACCAGAACGGCAGCGCCGAGCGCCTGGCGGACTCTTTCGCTGACGCCGAGCGAGCGCTTCATGCCGGCAAAGACCCGGCCGCCGACGAGGAGGGCGATGGCCAGCGAGCTGGCGGCGCCGGCGGCATAGGCGAGAAGCAGGAATGTGGTTTCGAGGTTGGCGCCCTGAAGGGCGGCTCCCGTCAAGACGAGGCCGAGGATCGGGCCGGCGCAGGGTGCCCAGAGCAGGCCTGTGGCGATGCCGAGCAGGAGCGAACGTGCTGCGGTGCTTCCGGAACCCGTGGGACCGGAGGCGTTCAGCAGCCGGTTGCCGAGATCGACCACCGGGCGGCTGACGATGCTGGCGATGCGGGGCGAGAGCAGGCTGACGCCGAAGACGGCGAGCAGCGCGATTGCGGCGATGCGGCCATATTCATTGGCGTGGACCGCCCAGCTGCCGCCGACAGCCGCCAGCGTCGCGACGAGCGCGAAGGTGGCCGCCATGCCAAGCAACATGGGCAGCGTGCTGTTAACGAACGGCTGGCCAGCGCGGGCGAAGACGAAGGGCAGGATGGGCAGGATGCACGGACTGAGAATGGTCAGCGCACCGCCGAGATAGGCAATGACAAAGAGCGTCATCATCGTTTCCTTTGAACCGGGGTTTCGGGCGCTGGACGACGACGCGGCCAGCAATGGCAGCGATATGGCCGGCGCGACGTATCCCGGATGTGTCCGGGAGCGGGCGGAATTGTACCGAAGTGTAGGAAGGGGGCGCCGGTTGGGATTTGTATCAGAACGTATCCGGACGGGCGGACGCTACATGGGCATGCAATAGTGCCCGGTCGCGAACATATCGGCGATACATCGGGCCGGCTTTCGTGGCGCCATGTTCGATCCCTTCAGGAGAAAGCCCATGTCCGACACGATCAACCACCAGCGCCGCCGCTTCTTCGGCCTTGCGGCCGTTACGCTCGCCGCCGCCCAGTTCGGCGCTGCCGCCATCGCCAATGCCCAGTCGTCCATGATGAAGGCGTCCACCACCAAGGCGCATACGTCTTTTCCGGCGCTGAAGCAGGTGAAGGCCGGCGTGCTCGATATCGGTTATGCCGAGGATGGTCCGGCGGATGGCCCGGTGGTCCTGCTCGTGCATGGCTGGCCCTACGACATCTACAGCTTCGTCGATGTCGCGCCGATTCTGGCGGCTGCCGGCTACCGGGTGATCATGCCCTATCTCCGCGGTTACTGCACCACGCGCTTCCTGTCCGAAAAGACGCCGCGCAACGGACAACAATCGGCGCTGGCCGCCGACATGATCGCGCTGATGGATGCGCTCGGCATCGAAAAGGCGATCGTCGCCGGCTTCGACTGGGGTGCGCGCACCGTCAACATCATGGCCGCGCTCTGGCCGGAACGCTGCACGGCGATGGTATCGGTCAGCGGCTACCTGATCGGCAGCCAGATGGCGAATGCCAAGCCGCTGACGCCGGCCGCGGAACTCTCCTGGTGGTATCAGTTCTACTTCGCGACGGAGCGGGGCCGCCTCGGCTACGCCGCCAATACGCGTGAATTCGCAAAGCTGATCTGGCACAGCGCCTCGCCGACCTGGGCCTTCGACGACACGACCTTCGAGCGCTCGGCGGCCGCCTTCGACAATCCTGACCACGTCGCCATCACCATCCATAACTATCGCTGGCGGCTGGGTCTTGCGGAAGGCGAGGCGCAGTTCGACGCCTATGAGAGCCTACTCGCACAGGCTCCCTCCATCGCCATTCCGACGATCACGCTGGAAGGGGACGCGAACGGCGCGCCGCATCCCGATCCGGCCGTCTATGCCAAAAAATTCACCGGAAAGTACGCGCACCGCACGATTACCGGCGGCATCGGCCACAACCTGCCGCAGGAGGCGCCGGAGGCGTTTGCACAGGCCGTGCTCGACGTCGTTCGGTTGTGAGCGATTTCTCCCCTTCGCGGAGGCCCTCCCAAAGTCTAGAACAAGGTGGCGGCAGATGGGCCGCCACGAGCGCTTTCGAAAGTCCGACCATGGAGCATATCGACCATATCCTGATCGTCGACGACGACCGCGAAATCCGCGAGCTGCTGTCCTCGTACCTGACGAAAAACGGACTGAGGACCAGCATCGCCGCCGATGGCCGGCAGATGCGCGCCTTTCTGGAGGCGAACACCGTCGATCTCATTGTGCTCGACGTGATGATGCCGGGCGATGACGGGCTCGTGCTGTGCCGGGAGTTGCGGGCCGGGAAACACAAGGCGACGCCGATCCTGATGCTGACGGCGCGCACCGACGAGATGGACCGCATCATCGGCCTCGAAATGGGTGCCGACGACTATCTGGCGAAACCCTTCGCGGCGCGCGAACTGCTCGCCCGCATCAAGGCGGTGCTGCGGCGCACGCGCATGCTTCCGCCCAACCTCCAGATCAGCGAGGCCGGCCAGTTGCTGACCTTCGGCGACTGGCGGCTCGATACCGTCGCCCGGCACCTGCTCGACAGGGAAGGCACGGCGATTGCGCTGAGTGGCGCCGAATACCGCCTGCTGCGCGTCTTCATCGATCATCCGCAACGCGTGCTCAACCGCGACCAGCTCCTGAACCTGACGCAGGGCCGCGATGCGGATCTCTTCGACCGTTCCATCGATCTTCTGGTCAGCCGGCTGCGCCAGCGGCTCGGCGACGAGGCGCGCGAGCCCACCTATATCAAGACCGTGCGCAGCGAAGGCTATGTGTTTTCGGTGCCCGTCGAGATATCGGAACCTCGCTTATGATGGCCGCGCTGCCTTGGCCGAGCACGCTGCGCGCCCGGATCTTCCTCATCCTCTTCATCGGGCTGGTCCTCGCCTACGGCCTCTCCTTCACCGTGCTCTACCTGGAGCGCTACATGTCGGCGAAGGCGGTGATGCTCGGCACGCTGGAAAACGACGTGGCGACCTCGATCGCCGTGCTCGACCGCCTGCCGGCCAGCGACCGCGCCGGCCTCGTCGATCGCCTCAGCCGCGGCAATTACCGCTTCGTTCTGGGCGAGGGCCTGCCCGGCGTGCCGGATACCTCGCTCCGCAGCGCCGAGATCGCGGCCCGCATCGAGGAGGCGGTCGGCCATCGTTTTCCGCTGCGCGTCGAGGCCATTCCCGGCGATGTGATGCGCTTGCAGGCGCACCTGACGCTCAGCGACGGCAATCCGCTGACGATCGACATCACGCCGCGCGGCATCATGCCCTTGGCGGACTGGCTGCCCTATGTCTTCATCGTACAGATGGCGCTGCTCGTGCTCTGCGCGTGGTATGCCGTTCGCCAGGCGGTGCGGCCGCTGGAAACGCTGGCCGCTGCCGCCGATGCGCTCGATCCCAACCGGCCGGGCCTGCCGCTCGGCGAGACGGGGCCAAGCGAGGTCGCCCATGCGGCGAGCGCCTTCAATGCCATGCGCGGTCGCATCGCGCATTATCTGGAGGAGCGCGTGCAGATCCTCGCCGCGATATCGCACGACCTCCAGACGCCGATCACCCGCATGCGGCTGCGCGCCGACATGGCTGACGACACGCCGGAACGGGACAAGCTGGTGCGCGACCTCGGCGAGATCGAGCGGCTGGTGCAGGACGGTATCGCCTATGCGCGCAGCGCCCACGGCAATGGCGAGAAACCCTCGCGCATCGACCTGTCCTCCTTCATCGACAGCATCGCCTATGACTACCAGGACATGGGCAAAGCGGTCGCGGTGCTGGGCACGGTCTCCGGCACGGTCGCCACCAAGCCGCATGCGCTACGCCGCATCCTCACCAATTTCGTCGACAACGCGCTGAAGTTCGGCGGCAGCGCCGAGATCGGCGTCGAGCGGGGCGGGGACGGCGGCACGGTCATCACCGTTTTCGACAAGGGGCCGGGCATACCGGAGGACAAGCTGGAGGCGGCCATGCAGCCGTTCTTCCGGCTGGAGCAATCGCGCAACCGCGAGACGGGCGGTTCGGGCCTCGGCCTTGCCATCGCCCAACAGCTTGCCGTGTCGCTCGGCGGCGCGGTGCGGCTCTACAATCGCCCCGGTGGCGGCCTTGCGGCGGAAGTCTCACTGCTCTGAAAAATGCCCGGCCTGTCCGGGCATTCGTATGAAAAGGTAGCCCCGCGGGCGGGTGCTACGCTCTGATACATTTCCGTCTTTTCCGGAAACATGCCGGATACGTCGATCCGTCAAAACCACGCTCGTCAACAACGTCGCAGCGTGCGGCAGAACGAAGGAGTTTCCTCATGACCAAGATCGAAAAGGTTCTCTACACCGGCAGGACCCACACCACCGGCGGGCGCGATGGCGCGGCCCGCAGCGATGACACGCAGCTCGACGTGCGCCTCTCGCCTCCGGGCAGCGGCAAGCCGGGCACCAATCCCGAGCAGCTTTTCGCCGCCGGCTGGTCCGCCTGCTTCATCGGCGCGCTCGGCCTTGCCGCCGCCAAGCGCAAGATCCGCCTGCCGGCCGAGACCGCCATCGATGCCGAAGTCGACCTTGGCACGGCGGGCGACGCTTATTTCCTTCAGGCCCGCCTGAACGTCAGCCTGCCGGGCATCGAGCCGGACGTTGCACGCGCCCTGATCGACGAAGCCCACCAGACCTGCCCCTATTCGAAGGCGACGCGCGGCAATATCGACGTCGTGCTGGCGCTCGTCTGACCGGCCGGGACGGTGGAGGTTTCGATGAAACGCATCCTCGTCTTGATGCTGGCGGCCGTCATCTTCGCAGCACCCTGCGCCTATGACGCCTTCTCGCCAGAATCGTCGCCGCTGGCCGGCCTGGTTGCGGCCACGGCCGGTTCCTGAAAACAAAAAGGGCGGCTGTCGAAAACAGTCGCCCTTTTACTTGAATTTTCTGAGAGGCCATCGGCCCGCGCCCGGCTTCCCGGGCGTCGTATCAGCCGAGGACCAGGAGGCCGGCAACGGCGGAACGGATGTTCGAACGCGAGATGCCGAGGTCCTGGAGGGCGCGGTCGTCGAGGGCACCCAGTTCGCGCACGGCGCGGCGTTCAGCGTTGTACTTCTTGAGCTTTGCGAAGACGTTCATGATCAACTCCTTTTGTGTTGCCCATTACATAAGCAATCCCATGCCCGGATAAAATGCATATGCTTGCAGTGTAGGCATGCTTCTATTGCATGGCGGAGACGCCGGTGGACGCTTCAGGGCGACGCTGGTAGAACGCCGTGGATGCCAAGGGTGAGCAGCGGCGAGGGTTTGTGACAGTCACGATCAAGGACATTGCCAGGCGTGCCGGCGTCTCCACGGCGACCGTCTCCAAGGTCCTCAACCGGAAGGACTCGTTCATCGGCGAAGAAACCCGCCAGCGGGTCTGGGCGCTCGCCCGCGAGCTCAACTACACGCCGAACTCGCTTGCCCGTTCGCTGGTCATGCGCAGGTCCCACGTCATCGGCATCATCGTTCCCGATATTCTCAACCCCTATTTCACCGAGCTGGTCAGGGCCTGCGACGACGCGGCGCGCCTGCGCGGCTACACGACGCTCGCCTGCAACACCGGCGGCGTGGCGGAAATCGAGGCGTCGCGGGAACTGGCGGACCAGAACATCACCGTCAACATGGTGTCTCCCGGCTGGATCCCCGTCGAGCGCCACGCCGGCATGACGCCGGAACGAAAGCAGCGTTATCTCGACCAGGTCCCGATGAAGCGCTTTGGTTCGCCGGAAGACATTGCCCATGCGGTGGCGTTCCTGGCGTCGGATCGCGCGCGTTTCATCACCGGACAGCGCCTGACCGTCAACGGTGGCCGCGCGTTCTCGTAAACGCCTCTGAGTCCGGAGCGCGAGTCGACAGGAGGGGGGCGAGGGGCTATAGTATCACGAGGTATTACTCTGTGATAAGAGGTGCGGCCATGGCGACATCCCTGAAGATCGACGATGGATTGAAAAGCCGCGTGCAGCAGCTTGCCAGCCAGCGCCGCCGTTCGCCGCACTGGATCATGCTGGAGGCGATCCAGCAATATGTCGAGCGCGAGGAAGCGCGCGAGAGCTTCAAGCAGGAGGCCTTGTCGTCCTGGGCGGCCTATCAGGAAACCGGCCGGCACCTGAGTGGCGCGGAGGCCCGCGCCTGGCTGAACACATGGGGCACTGAGGACGAAAAGGCCGTGCCCGAGTGCCACGACTGATCGTTACGGAAGGGGCCGCACAGGGCCTTGAGCGCTGCCGCCAGTTCCTGGCGGCCAAGGCGCCGGAAGCGGCGCGGCGCGGCGGCCAGGCCATCGAGAGGCAATTCCTGCTGTTGGAAGCAAAGCCGGATATCGGCCGCCCGTTCCCCGATCTGCCGGAACTGCGCGAACTGGTGATCGCCTTCGGCGATTCCGGCTATGTCGCGCTCTATCGCCACGAACCGGCCGACGATGCGGTCTACGTGCTGGCCTTCCGGCACCAGAAAGAGGCCGGGTATTGAATGACGGACGGTGACCGGCCCCGGATTTAGCTGCCGGTCGCCTGCTTCATGGCGGCGCGCAGGGTATCGTTCATGCGATCCTGCCAGCCGGGTCCGTCCGCCTGAAAATGCGCCAGCACATCGGCGTCGATCTTCAGCGAAACGAGTTCCTTGGTGTTGGGAATGGCAGGCCGTTCGACCGCAGGTGCTGCGACCTTCTTGATCGGCTTGAACAGCGCCTCTGCGGCGTCTTTCGGATTCACATGTCTGCGCGGCGTCGTTGCCATGATTGATTCCTTTTCTGGGCCGATTGGGTTGTGCCATCCTTACCGGGAGGATGTCGAGCGGTGCTCGCCTTACACTCGTTCGGCAAGGCGATTTAGCACGTCCATTCGTCCTTGGTGCGCAGGGAGGCGCACCAGGATTTATCCGCGTCTGGCTTTGCGGGCGGCATAACGCAGGTCGCGTTCGGCCTTGCGCGCCGCTTCGTCTTCGATGACGCGGGCGACCCGGGCCTTTTCGGCGATTTCACGCGCTTCCGTCTCGGCTCTCGCCTCGGCCTGGGCAGCGGCTTCGCGCTCGGCGGCTTCGCTCGCGATACGGGCCTGTTCTTCCTGCTTGATGCGGTCGCGCTCAAGGCGGCGCTCTTCGCGGGCTGCGGAGATGGCGGCGCGTTCCGCCTGGCGTGCGGCCTGGGCGGGTTCGGATGCAGCGCGGGCGGCCCGGAAGGCCTCCAGTTGAGCGGCTTTCGCCTCTGCGGCCGCACTGCGGCGGTCGGTCAGCTGGTTGTCTCTGGCGTTTTTCAAATTCGTGTCCTGACTGTGAGGGTTGCCGAAAGGGTCATTTCGCGGCCGCGCGCTTGGCGAGAAGGGCGGACGTCGCCGAGACGCGGTCCTTCAATTCCTTGGCAAGGCGGGCTTCGCGAAGCCGCAAGGTCTTGGCCTCGCGCGACTGGGTGATGGAGGCAAGCTCTTCGGCTGCCTCGGCTTTCGCGAAGAACGGCGTCTGGAGATTGCTGAAGGCAGCCTCCGCCTTCTGGCGCGATGGGCTGAATTTTTCGGTCATGAGATGTCCGATCCTGGGCTCGTGAACGAGCGGAAATTAAAAAGGCCAGGCAAATAGCCTGGCCTCGCATGGTTACCGTGCTTCCGGCAGTGCCAGTACATCCGTGGTCAAAGGGAAGCACAAACCGCTTAGGCAGCCTGGAGATTGCAGGCCGACATCTTGCCAGACTTCTTGTCGCGCTCCAGGTCGAAGGCAACCTTCTGGCCTTCGACGAGTTCGCGCATGCCTGCACGCTCGACGGCGGAGATGTGAACGAATGCGTCCGCATCGCCATTGTCAGGCTGAATGAAGCCGAAGCCCTTGGTGGAATTGAACCATTTAACTGTGCCAGTGGTCATGATGAACCCTTTCATAGCAACATTGAGAGACCGCTGCGCCAGGGCGCCGCGGATGATGATAGCGATTTTGAAAGGAAGTTCGTTCAGGGCGCGGCGTTAGGCGCGCGATAACCAAAGCTCAGCAAGCAAATTCGATGCGCCCTTGTATCCTGCCTGCGCCGCCGCGTCAACCATTCGTTCCTCGAATGTTTCACTTCATCGAAAGGTTGTGATTGCGCGGCATTGATCGGCGGCGGCTTCGGCACGGAAAGCAGTGTCGCCCCCAGCCGGCGCATGCTAGGGCAGGCCGCACTTTTGAACGAGACAGCACGGGTGAGGCGCCATGACCGTCGCGTTATACGCAGACTACATTGCCGAGTTGAAAAGCCTCTTCGTGGAGCTGGATCGATATCCTGAACGATTTCAGACCTATACCGCCCGCTTCGAACTGGCCGCGGCAAGCAATCTCGTCGTCTACGAGACCCGAAGGCGGAAAGGCCAGACGGACAGCCTCTATTACGGCCGCTCCGGCGCAACCGGAGCCAACCAGCAGATTTCCCAGGCCACGGCCTTTGCCGCGATCGACCGGTTTTTCGCCCTCGGCGAGTTCGTCGCCCTGACCGGCGAAGCAGGCGCCCGCGTGGAAGCGGATACGCAATATCCCCACTGCGCCGTCAATTTCTCCTATCGCAAGAAGGGCCAACCGGTCACGCGCTCGACGCTGATGGTGTTCGTCGCCTTCAACGACGAGGCGGATGCGTTGCAATATGTCTCGCAGGCCGGCGATCCCTCGGCTTTCGTGATCGAGCGGCCGTGGCGCGCGGAAAAATCCTACGAATGGATGTGAAGGGCCGGCGTTCCAGCGGTTTTGCGCACGATATGGAGGTTGAAAGATGATGTTGATCGTCTTAAACATGAGTATCGAACGCAAGTTAAGACGCTTGCCGCTGGGGGCCAGCCTTGAATGGCATGGGATATTCATAATCTTTTCAAGCGCCATGCGCAGGAACTGAAACGGTCGCTGCGCCGTCGGGGGCTGTCGGAGGACAATGCGGCCGACCTGACGCAGGATACGTTCCTGCGGGCGATGACGGCGTCCCCGCGCGGCGTCGACGACAATCCGCGGGCCTACCTGTTCCAGGTCTCGCGCAATCTCGCGACGGATTTCGAGCGGCGGGCACGCTCCGCCCCGTTTCTTTCGATCGGGGAGGACATTGCCGAAGCGGTGGCCGACCCGCGGCCCTCTGCCGAACGGGCGCTCTACGACAAGCAGCGGCTGCTGGCCTCGGCAAGGGCGCTTGCCGAACTTCCCGAGCGCACGCGAAAGGCCTTCGAACTGCACAGGCTCGATGGACTGTCGATTGCCGAAATCGGCCCGCTGGTCGGCCTTTCCACCACGCAGACCTGGTCGCTGATCCGCGATGCCTACCGGCATGTGCGCGACCGGCTCAAGGAAATCTGAGCGCTTTCAGCGAAATTGACAGCGGTTGCTGCGTTACACCATTCAGGGTAGCGCTACCGCGACGCCATATCCATGGGACCACCATGACCGGACCAGCGACAGACAGGGACAGGTTGTTCGACGAAGCCGTCGATCACATGATCCGGCTGCAGAACGAACCGAACAACCCCGTGGCCATAGAGCTGGCGCAGGGCTGGCGGCTGCGCAGCCCCGAGCATGAACTGGCCTGGCAGGAGGCCGGCGAGATCTTCGGCATGACCGGCAAGGTGCTCGACGGCCAGCGCAAGGCGGAGCAGAGGCCGGCACGACTGTCGCGGCGAAAACTCATCGTCGGCGGGCTGGTCGTCGCGACGGCGGCCGCGACCGGCGGACCCGAACTCATCGTCCAGGCAAAGGCCGACTACCTGACGAGTACGGCGGAAATCCGCCGCGTCGTGCTTTCGGATGGCAGTGCAGTGACGCTCGGCCCGGAAAGCGCCATCGCCTTCCATGTCTCCGAAAGGGTGCGCAGGGCGGACCTTTTGCGCGGCATGGGCTATTTCGAGATCGCCGAGGATGCGGCGCGGTCCTTCGAGGTCGGATCGGGGCCTGTGCTTTCTACAGGCGCGGGGCCGTCCTTCGACGTCAGCATCGACGACGATTTCGTCAATGTCGGCGTGGACCAGGGCCGCATGGACGTGCGCTTCGCGGGCGTCGAGAATGGCGAGGTCGTCGAGCTTCTCGATGGCGAATGGGCACGGCTGGGCGGCGAGGGCCGCGCGATCGTCCGCGGCGCGCGCGACAAGGCGCAGATCGCCGCCTGGCGCCAGGGCCTGATGTTTGCCGACAACGAACCGATCGGCGCCGTCGTCGCCAAGATCGCCCGCTGGCAGCCGGGGCGCACCATCCTCGCCAATCCGGCGCTCGGCCGGGCAAGCATCAGTGGGGCCTTCGACCTCAGCAATCCGATCGCCGCACTGCGCGCCGTCGTGCATCCCTATGGCGGCAAGGTCCGCCAGATTTCCCCCTATCTGACGATCATTTCCTCGGTCTGAAGAATTTTCGAAAAATCACCGAAAACCCGCGCACCAACTTCGTTTCAACGATGAGGCCGGGTTTTGACACGGCGTGGTTGGACATATGCCTGGGGTAGACGCATGAGACGGGACGTTCGCAAGAGCATTGGAAATTCAACGGGGAAGGGCCTTCTGGCAACGCTTCTGGCGGGTGCGTGCCTCTCGGCCGCCTTCGCCCCGGGGCTTCGCGCCGAAGACGATCCCGTGAAATCCTACTCGGTGGAGGCAGGCCCGCTCAGCAGCGCCCTTGCGACATTCAGCCGGCAGGCGGGCGTACAGGTGACCTATATTCCCTCGGTCGCCGCCCGCAAGCGCACGCAGGGCGCCTCCGGCGCGATGACCCGCAAGGTCGCCCTCGACAAGATCCTCCAGGGCTCGGGACTGGTCTATGCCTATCCCTACGGTGCGACGATCGCGATCTCCGATCCGCAAATGGACACGACCGAGGTCGGCGCCGTGACGAACACGGCAACGACGCTGGAACGCGTCGTCGTCGATGGCGACGCCACCACGATCCTGCAGAACGATGGCCTGGCTTCCGCCGGATACAAGGCCGAGATGATCTCCGGTCTCGGCCTGCTCGACGGGCTTTCCCTGAAGGACACGCCCTTCGCCGTGAGCGTCATGCCGCGCGAGCTTTTGCAGAACATCCAGGCGCAGTCGCCGGACGATGTCTTCCGGCTCAACCCCTCGACGCGCTCCTCCACGCCGCAGATCAGCGGCTGGTCGCCCATGGTCAATATCCGCGGCTTCACGACCTATGATTCCGCTCAGGACGGGCTGCGGCGCTCCTACAGCCACGCGACCTCGCTTGAGGACGTCGAGCGCATCGAGATCCTCAATGGCCTTTCCGGCTTTCTCTACGGTGCCTCCGCGCCCGGCGGCATGATCAACTATGTCAGCAAGCGGCCGACGGACGACCGCTACAACAGCATCACGCTCGGCAGCTATGGCGGCGAGCAGGGTTACGTGCACGGCGATTTCGGCGGCCCGATCGACGCGGAAGGGCTGTTCGGCTACCGCATCAACGTCGTCAAGCAGGCGGGCGATACCGCCATCGACGACCAGAACATCAATCGCGGCCTGATCAGCGGCGCTTTCGACTGGCAGGTGACGGACCAGCTCAAGCTGGAGCTGAACGCCTCCTACGGCAGGTACAAGACCGAAAACCCGTCGACCTACTGGTATTTCGCCATCCCCCACGACTTGGTTCCCGATCCGGAGAAGAACTGGGGGCAGAAATGGATCCGCGACGAATTCGAGAAGAAGAAGGTCCAGCTCAAGGCGACCTATGAGCTCAACGACGCGATCACCATCCGCGGCGCCTATTCGAAGGAATTCGTCGATCGTCCCGTGCAGGACCACATCATGAACTCAGTGGAGGTGCCGGGCGAATATACCCAGATCGGCATCCATTCCGGCCGCACGAAAAACGAGTTCGATGCCGCGCAGCTCTTCGGCGACTTCGTGTTCGATACCGGATCGATCGGCCACAAGGTGACGGTGGGCTACCAGATGTTTTCCGACAGGTCCTGGAGCACGTCGTACAATCCCAATACGGGCTGGATTGGTCCCTTTCCGCTGACGACGCCGACCCACCTGCCGCGGCCGCTCTTCCCCAGGGACGATAGCGACTACTATTATGCCGGCCGCGTGAAGAACGAGAGCTTCGTGCTCGGCGACCAGATCGACTTCAACGAGCGCTGGAGCGCGCTGGTGGGCGCGAGCTACAGCAAGATCTACGCCTCCGGCTATGACAGCGAAGGCGGGCTTTCGTCGCCCGTCTATGACGAGGGGCGCCTGTCGCCCTCCGTGTCGCTGATCTTCAAGGCCACGCCCTCCATCTCGATCTATGGCAGCTATATCGAGGGCCTGGAACAGGGCGGTGTGGCGCCGGACGGCACGACGAATTCCGGCGCGATCATGGCGCCGATGGTGAGCACCCAGAAGGAATTCGGCATCAAGGCCGAGGTCGGCGACGTGCTGCTGACGGCGGCGCTGTTCGACATCGAGAAGGCCTACGAATTCACCAACGGCAACAATGTCTACACGCAGGACGGCCGCCAGAACCACCGCGGAATCGAATTCACCGCGACCGGCAATGTCACGGACAACCTGACGGTGCTCGGCGGCCTCACGCTGCTGGACACCGAGGTGAAGGGCGGCGAGTTCTCGGGCAACGACCCGACGAATGTCGCAGCGGTGCTCGCCAAGGTCTATGCGGAATACGAATTGCCCTCGGTCGAAGGGTTTTTCCTGACGGCCGGTGTGCAGCATACCGGCAAACAATGGGCCGATGACGCCAACACCGACCGCCTGCCGTCGTTCACGACCTTCGACCTCGGTCTGCGCTACACGACCACGCAGTTCGGCGACCCGCTGACGGTGCGCCTTGCCGTGACCAATGTGGCGAACAAGGGATACTGGCAGACCAGCAACTATCTCGGCGCGCCGCGCACGGTGGCGTTTTCCATCCAGAAGCAGTTCTGATCGTGGCACCGGGGTTAGCGCTGACGCGCCGGGCGCTGCTCGGCGCGCTTGCCTTCGCCGGGCTCGGCGCGCGCGCGCGGGCGGCCAAGCCGGAGCGGATCGTGGCGCTCGACTGGCCGAGTGCGCAGAACCTCCTGGCACTCGGCGTGACCCCTCTGGCCCTGCCGGAGTGGGCGCTTTATGCCGCACTGGTCGTCGAGCCGGCCCTGTCGCCGGCAACGCTCGACCTCGGCCTGCGCTCCGAGCCGAACCTGGAACTCGTCCTGCAACTCGCCCCCGATCTCGTGCTGATGGGCGACGACCTGACGAGCCTGCGCGAACGCATCGAGGCTGCCGCACCCGTCGTGATGTTTTCTGCCGATGGTTTCGACGGGATCGATCCGGTGCTGACGGGAGCTACCGCCTTGCAGGGCTTGGCGCAACGTCTCGGACGCGTTGACGCGTACCGCCTGTTTCGGCAGGGCTTCGATCGGGAACTGGACGAGGCGCGAAAACGCCTGCGCCATTATGACGGCCGGCCCGTCTTCGTCGCCACCGTCATCGACGGCCGCCGCCTGTTGCTCTTCGGCAAAAACAGTCTGTTCCAAAGCGTCCTCGACCGGTTCGGCATCGTCAATGCCTGGACGGGTTTCACCTCGGCCTACGGGCACACGACCGTGACGGCCGACCGCCTGGCGCAGCAGAAGGATGCCCGCCTGCTTTGCGTCGGCGATTCAAGCACGCTCGCCTTGGAAAAACTGCTGGCATCCCCGGTCGTCGCAAGCCTGCCCTTCATCAGGAGCGGCCGCGTCGCGCGCATCCCCGATGTGCTCTTCTACGGCGGGCTGCCCTCCGCCAGCCGTTTTGCGCGCCTCGCCTCCATGGCGCTCGCTGCGGAAGGCTGATGCATGGGCGTGACGCGAAATCCCATGCTCCCGGTCATGCTGTGCGGGCTTTCGCTGTTCAGCCTCGCCATGATCGCTGGCAATATCCTGTCCGTCCTGCCCGGCAATGTGTCCATATGGGCGGTGGTGTCGCCGCAGTCCGGCGCGACCGAGGAAATCCTGCTGCACTATACCCTGCTGCCGCGCATCGTGGTGGCGCTGATGGCTGGCGCGGCCCTCGGCATCGCCGGGTCGATCCTGCAACGGGTGTTGCGCAATCCGCTCGCCGAACCCGCGACGCTCGGCATCTCCGCGGGGTCCTATCTCACCTTGACCATCGCAACCCTGTGGTTCCCGCTCGCCGCCAGCAACGCCGCGGAATGGGTGGCGCTTGCCGGTGCGGCGCTGGCGCTCGCGGCCATCCTGGGGCTTTCCTGGCGGAAGGGTCTGTCACCCCCAACCGTCACGCTTTCGGGCATGATCGTCAGCCTGTACTGCGGCGCCGCCAGTGCCGTGCTCATGCTGTTCAACCACGATTTCCTGACGGGCATCTATCTCTGGGGCGCCGGTTATCTCGACCAGCAGGATTGGTCCGGTGTGTTGTTCCTCGCGCCCCGCCTTCTCGTGGCGATCGCAGTGGCCGCGCTGATCCAGCGGCCGCTCGCACTGCTCGCGCTCGACGACAGCAATGCCAGAAGCCTCGGCCTGAACATCGAGGCCTTCCGTCTCCTCTCGCTGCTCGTCGCCGCGGTGATCATCGCGGTCGTCACGGCCGCCGTCGGCGTCATCAGCTTCATCGGCCTCGCCGTGCCGGCGCTCGCGCGCGCCACCGGAGCCCGCAGCCCCGGCCGCGAGATGGCCTGGTCGGCCGTCTTCGGCGCACTGGTGCTGACCGCTACCGACCAATGTGTCCAGGCCCTGCCGGTGACTTATCGCATCTTCCCGACCGGCGCCGTCACCGCTCTGATGGGCGCGCCGCTGCTGCTCGTGCTGGTGCGCCGGCTGAAATCGCTCTCCCCGCCCGCGATGACCGGGATAACGGAAGCCCGGCGGCTGATGCGGCCCTGGACCGTCATCGCCGTGGCCGCCCTCGGGCTCGCCATCGCTGTTCTCCTCTCCGTCTTCGCCGGCCGGGGCCCTTCCGGCTGGCATGTCATGGCGGCGCCCGAGGGCCTGTATTCGATGCGGACGATCCGCTCCGTCGCAGCCGTCGCCGGCGGCGCCATGCTCGCCCTTGCCGGCGCGATCCTGCAACGCATGACCGGCAACCCGCTTGGCTCGCCGGAAGTGCTGGGCGTTTCCTCCGGCGCCATGCTCGGCGTCATCGCCGCGACGCTGTCGGCGACGGCCGTATCGCGCGGATTGCAGATCTCGGCGGGTGCCGTCGGCGCCGGCATCACACTCGCCTTCATCATGGCGCTTGCCCGAAAGGGCGACTTCCAGGGCGATCGCCTGCTGCTGATCGGCGTGACACTGAGCTCCATCTCCGGCTTCGTCATGGCTGTCCTGATGGCGGCGCAGGACCCGCGGCTCGAACAGCTCCTTGCCTGGATGTCGGGCTCGACCTATGCGGTGCGCGGGCAGGAAGCGATCGCCGCAGTCGCCATCCTGGGCGCGGGACTGGCCGTCGGGGCGCTCCTACGGCGATGGCTGGAGATCCTGCCGCTCGGCGAAACCGTGGCGCTCTCCCAGGGCGTGTCACTTCGCACCGCGACCACCATTCTTCTGCTCCTCTCGGCAGTCCTAACCGCCGCGGCGACGATCCTGGTCGGGCCGCTCAGCTTCGCCGGGCTGATGGGGCCGCATCTCGCGCGCCTCGCCGGATTCCAGCGGCCGGCCGCCCATCTGTTCGCCTCGGCACTGGTCGGCGGCGCCATCCTGCTCGGCGCCGAATGGCTCGGCCGCAACCTCATCTTCCCCTACCAGATCCCTGCCGGCCTGCTGGCGACCGTGGTCGGAGGACCATTCCTGTTGCTTCTGATCGGGAGACGCCTATGACGGAACGAAAGCCGCGCGGGTTCCGCCTCGTCACGGTCCAGGCATCCCAGCGCCTGACGCCCTCCATGCAGCGCCTCCGCTTCACCGGCCGCGATCTGCACCATTTTGCGACGAACGACAACCTGCACGTCCGCCTGCACCTGCCAGTCTCGACAGGCCCCGATCCCGAGGTCCAGACGCGCTATTACACCATCCGCAGCATCGACGCCGATGCTGGCTGGCTCGACATCGATTTCGTGCTCCACGACGACGGCCCCGGTTCCAATTTCGCACGCCGGGCAGAACCCGGCACGGCCTGCGGCGTTTCCGGCCCCTGCGGTCTCGGCATCAAGCCGGCCCGCCACTACTTGCTCGCGGGAGACGAAACCGCCCTGCCAGCCATCGCCCGCATCGCCGAAATCATGCCAAGACACGCCCAAGGCCGCATCCTCCTGGAAATCCAGACCCCCGAGGACAGCATCGCCCTCGATACGCCACAAGATGTCGAAGTGCAGTGGTTCTACCGCCATGCAGCGCCACAGGCCCCGGACTTCCTGCAAAAGCTCTCCTCCGAAGTCGCCGTATTCAAGACCTTGCCGGACCGCTTCATCTGGATCGCCGGCGAACACACCGCCGTCATGCCCTTCCGCCCAATACTGCGAGGCATCCCCTCCCTCTGCGTTCCCTATTGGCGCCGAGGTGGTGATTGAGGGTGCGGGCGCAGTTGAGCGTTCTAGGCCATCGCCGTGTGGTAGAGCACGGCGAGCCCTGCGCCGCAGAGCAGGTACAGCGGGACCGGCACGCGGGGTGCCACGACGACGACGATGGCGGAGAGGGCGGCGAGGAGGAGGGTCAGGAGGCCGCCGTCGGAGAGTTGCAGGATGGCGATGACGGAGCTGATGACGAGGCCGGTGCCGACGGGGGCGAGGCCCTGGCGGACGGCGCGGTGCCAGGCTTTTTCGCGGTGGGCGTTCGACAGGCGGAAGACGCCGTAGCAGAGCAGCGAGGAGGGCAGGAAGAAAGCGAGCGTCGCCACCACGGCGCCGAGCCAGCCGGATATCTGCCAGCCGATCAACGTCGCGATCATGGTGCCGGGGCCGGGCGAGGCGCGCGAAATGGCGAAGAGCTGGACGAAATCCTGCGCGGTCAGCCAGCCGCGCACCGCGACGATCTCGTGCTGGATGCCCGACAGCACGCTGATGCCCCCGCCGATGGAAATCAGCGAGAAGGGCACGAAGACGGCCAATAATCCGACGAGGTGATCGTCACGCATCCTTGTTTCCCCGCCGCCAGGCAATCGCGATGCTGATCGGCGCGACGAAGAGCGTGACGAGCAGGAGATGAAGCTTGAGCACGCCGACGCCGATGACGACGGCCGCGATGATGCCAAGCATGGCCGGATTGCCGCTTTCCCGCCGCACGCCGCGCCAGCACAGGTTGATCAGGAATCCGATCGCGGTCGCGGCAGCACCGCCGAGCGCGATATCGAGCAGCTGGGTCTGCGGAATGCTGCCGATCAGCGTCGCCATGGCGATAACCGCGAAGAACGGGCCGACCAGCAGGCCGAAAACCGCCGTCGCCGCACCCAGCGGGCCGCGCAATTGCTCGCCGAGGCAGACGACGAGATTGGCGACATTGCCGCCCGGCAGCATCTGCCCTATGGCGAAACTGCTGGCGAAATCCTCGTCGCTGATCCAGCGGCGGCGCACGACGAAATCCTGGTAGACCCAGCCGGAAAGCCCACCGCCGAAGCTCAGCAGACCGAGCTTGAGGCAGGCCAGGAACAGGGTCGACAGGCTGACGCTGGGATTGTCATCGGTGCGCACGGAGGCGGAATCACTTGAGCGAGCAGGAAGGACTTCAGCCATTAGGCCGCCGACCAGATTTTTTCAATGGACTCGAACTGGACGACATCGAGTGGTCCGGCCGATGCGGCGGAGACGGCCGCATCGATCTGTTCGGCATCGGAAAATCCGCCGATCAGCGTGCTGACGCCCGGATCGCTCAGGATGAAGCGATAGGCGAGTCCGGCGAGGCTGGTGCCGCTCTCCTGGGCGATTGCCTGGAACCGACGGGCTCGGGCGAGATCGCCCTTGGCCTCCAGTTGGGCGTGATCCTTCTGCCGGGCGAGCGGATGGGTCTGCTGGCCCGAGAGCAGCGTGTCCGTCAGCAGGCCGCCGGCAAGCGGGCTGAAGACGGCAATTCCGGCGCCGGAAGCGGCGGCCGCGCCGACCACGTTGCCGTGGTTGTTGCCCGCCATGCCCGCGGTCTTGAAACGGCCAGCTGTCGGGTTGAGCAGCGTGTAGGGCGTATTCACGAGATGGAAGAGGCCGGTCCAGAGGAGCGTGCCGACTTCGGCCGCGTCATTGCCGCGGCAGATGAAGCCGGAGTGGCGCGCCTTTCCGCTTTCCAGAAGACGGCGCACGCCGTCCAGCACGCCGCCGGGCCGCATGAAATCCTCAAGCCAGAGTGTGGCGTAGTAGGCGCCTTCCATGAGGGGCTGTGCGGCCACCGGGCCGTTATGGATCTGCACGATATCGACGCTGTCGACCTGCAGGCGGCGAAGGCTCTCCTCCACCGAGCGCACGATATGATCGGCGATATCGTCGAGGTCTTCCGCGCGGATTTCCACCTTGGTGTTGATGACCGGCGAGGCACCGAGTTCCTTTAGCACCCGGCCGAGATTGGTCTCGGCCAGGCCGTCGCCATAATCGGGCGCATTGTCGAAATAGGTGATGCCGCTTTCCAGCGCGTGGGCAATGATGCGCCGCTGTTCGGCGGCGTCACCCCTGATCATCAGTCCGGCATTGCCGCCGCAGCCGAAACCGACTTCGGAGACCATGAGGTCGGTGGAACCGACACGGCGTATCTTCATGGTCAGTCCAGTGCCTCGTCCGGGTCGTTGAGGTCGATGACGCTCGCCGAAGAGAGGCTGCCATTGCCGTCGATCTCGCAATAGACGAGCCGGTTGTTGGAGACGTCGATCCTGGCGATCACGGCGTCGCCGTCCTTCGGATGTTCGGGGATCGTGGTGATTTCCCGAACAGTCATGGTCGGCACCTGGTCGATGACGACCTTCAGGACGGCATCGATGATCTCGCGTGTGTTGCTTGACATGGTGAAGCTCCGCGGCCCCGAGGGACCGGTATTGAGGGTCGAAAGTCCATGCCGCGCGCGTGGGGCGCGGCATGGATCGACGGTTTCGGTCAGGCGTGCGCGGGATCGCGCTGCTGCCCGGCGGCGCGCCTGATCTCGAAATCCTCGATGGCCCGGTGCAGGTCCTTGACCGTTTCGATCAGCGGGCCGTAGCGGTCCGCGTCGTCGTTCGCGAAACCCTTGTGGTAGTATTTGCGGAAGCCATGTTTGTTGAGCGATTCCGGCTTGTCGTAGTCGGGCGCCGAACCGAGCGGGTGAATGATGTCCGGGCTCTTCTGGAAGTAGTTCATCGGCTCCAGGCCCTGCTCGACACGCTTGATCTGCTCGTCGAGCTGCCGGCGCAGCACGACGATCGGAATGTCGGTACGACCGAGCAGTTCCGTCGTGCGGTCGGCGATCGGCCCCTGGGCGACCCAGACGATGGCATCCTGTGCGAGGACATAGTCGAGGATCGGCCGGCCGGTGTCGTCATGCGTCGGCGGAATGTAGTAGGGCACCACGTCCTGCTCGGGCGCCTCGACGCCGGGAGGGGCGGCGTAACACTGGTAGCAGATGTGGTAGGTATGCGTGTCGTCGATCGGCACGCGGATCTGGTATTCGCTGCGCGGCGCGCCCGTCTTGCCGGTCTGGGTGTAGAACGGGAAGATGACGGTCGAGTGTTCGACGTCCTTGTCGGCATCGGCGCCGAGATCCTTCGAGTAGCGGATGCCCTTGCGGAAGCCGTGCTCGGTCTGGCTGGCGTAGATTTCCTTGATGCCGACGCCGACGCGCTTGCGCTGGTGCAGCGTGTGCAGGTTGTCGGAGCTGCGCTCGTCGAGCTTGCCGTTGCGGCTGAGTTCATATTCGAACAGATGGCCGTGCGCCCAGGCGCTGTGGGTCGGGTCGCCGGTGTTTTCCTGGCATTGCAGCCAGTTGCAGTCGATGACGGTGAGGCCGATCTGGCGGATCGAGTTCGGCCAGACGAAAAGGTCCCAGCGCGGCAGGTCGGGCGCCGGCAGCGGCCCCATATAGGCGAACACCAGGCCGCCCATTTCCTGCACCGGATAGCCCTTCAGCTTCTGCTTGATTTCGGCCTGCGGGGCACCTTCCATCGGGCGTTCGACGCATTTGCCGGTCTCGTCGAACAGCCAGCCGTGATAGGGACAGCGCAGGCCGCATTTGTCCGGAATGCCGAATTGCAGGTCGACGTTGCGGTGCAGGCAGCGATCGCCGATGAGGCCGAGGCCGCCGCTGGTATCCTTGTAGAGGACGAGGTCCTCGCCGAGGATGCGCACCTTGCGCACGGGATTTTCCAGAAGCTGCGCATAGGGCGCAATCGGTATCCAGTAGCGGCGCATGAGTTCGCCGCAGGGCGTACCCGGTCCCACCTGTGTCAGGCGATCGTTCTGTTCCTTGCTGAGCATTTTCTTCTCCCAAAATCACGGAGCACCGGAAGGAAAAAGTCCGGAGCCGGATACCCAAGGCAGCACGACGCTCCCCGCGTGGAATGCCACGCCCCGCGCATGCTATGCCGTTGCTGAAACCAAGGCGTCGTGCCTTGCCGGGATAGATGTATCAGAGGAAATCGTTCTGTCAAGCAGACCATGTTTCGCTAGACAGAATTATTGAGGAGTGCTAAATGACAAAAATGGACGCAGGCAATGACGAGATCGATGCAGGCAGGGATCGGGTTGAAGCGGTGGAACGCGCGATAACTTTGCTGCAGTGCTTTTCCGAGCCAGGGGAGACCCTGACGCTTTCGGGACTTGCGCAGCGTTCGGGCCTCTACAAGAGCACGATCCTGCGGCTTGCCGGATCGCTGCTGCATACCGGCTTCCTGGATCGCGGCGTGGACGGGCGCTACCAGCTCGGGCCGGAGCTTCGCCGGCTCGGCGATCTCAGCCGCTCGCAGTTCACGCTGGAGGATGTCGTGCGCCCGGTGCTGCGGCACCTGACATCGGTGACGCAGGAGACCGCGTCCTTCTATGTGCCGGATGGCAGCGAACGCGTCTGCCTCTACCGGGAGAATTCGCCGCGCAGCGCCCGCCACCATCTGGAGGAGGGCACGCGCCATCCGCTGACTTCTGGGGCGGCAGGCGTTCTGCTGTCGCATTACGGCGATGCGTCCGACCATCCGAGCGCGGTCGAGCTGCGCACGACGGGGTCCATCGTCTCCAAGGGCGGGCGTGACGAGGATCTCGCGGCCGTCGCCGTGCCGATCACCAATATGGCGGGTGAATTGGTGGGCTCGCTTTCGGTTTCAGGGCTCATCGGCCGGTTCACGGACGAGCGGATCAACATGGCGCGCGCGCTTCTGAAGGATGCGGCCGACGGGCTGAGGCCCCGCCTGCCGCGGCTGGAGCAGATCAATCTGCGCCGCAGCAACGAATAGCGGTTCTAGAACAGTGTCCGGCAGGAGGATTTCCATCCTTGCCGGGCACGGACAGGGAGAGAGAGTTGGAAATAACCGTCACCAAAACCATCGAGATGCGCCTTGTCGCGGTGCGTTATCTGGCGCATGAAACGAGCCTCTTCGAGTTCGAAAGCGTCGATGGCGGCAATGTGCCGCCGGCCGGTGCCGGCGCCCATATCTCGCTGCACCTGCCCAACGACATGGTCCGGCTCTACTCTCTCGTCCATCCGGTCGAAAACGGCAATCGCTACACGATCGGCGTCAAGCGCGACCCGGGCGGGCGCGGCGGATCGGTCTGTCTGCACGACATGGTGCGCGTCGGTTCAATCATGAAGATCGGCGCGCCGCGCAACAATTTCGCGCTCAACGAGGCGGTCGACCACAGCGTGCTGATCGCCGGCGGGATCGGGATTACGCCGATCTGGTCGATGGCCCAGCGCCTCACAGAGCTCGGCCGCAGTTTCGAGGTGCATTATGCCTGTCGCGACCGGCGCGACGTCGCCTTCTCGGACGTGATCTCCACACTTCCCAAGGCCAGCATTCATGTCGATTCGGAAGCGGAAGGCTTCCTCGACATCGGCACCATCGTCGAGCGCGCGCCGGCGGGGTCGCACTTCTATTGCTGCGGGCCGGGGCCGATGCTCGATACGTTCGAGGCGCGCACCAGCGCGCTTGCGCCGGAGCAGGTCCATCTCGAACGTTTCGCGCCGGCGAAGGCGCCGGCGCTTGATGGCGATTTCGTCATCGAGCTTGCCGACAGCGGCCAGGAATTCGCGGTGCCGAAGGGCCAGTCGATTCTCACCGTTCTGCGGGATGCCGGTTTCAGCCTGGATTTCTCCTGCGAGATGGGCATCTGCGGTGCCTGTCAGGTGCGCGTGCTGGACGGCGTTCCCGACCACCAGGACATGGTCCTGAGCGACGAGGAGAAGGAGCGCGGCGACACGATGATGATCTGCTGCTCCGGCTCGAAGAGCCCGCGCCTGACGCTCGCGCTCTGAACCTGCCTCCGGCGGTTCACCCCATTTTTTATCACACAGGAGTTCCATGCTGCCCATGAGCCAGCACGTCAAACAACGGCTGATCGAAGCCGGCCTCATCCTCGGCGATGCCGATCTCGGCGATTTCACCCGCGGCCATGTTTCCATTCGGGACCCCGAAAACCCCGCGCTGTTCTTCATGAAGCCGCACAGTCTCGGGTTCGAGGAAATCACGATGGAGAACATCGTGATCTGCAACCTCGACGGCGAAAAGGTCGGCGGGGGCGGGCGACGCCACAGCGAGGTCTTCATCCACTCGGAAATCTTCAAGGCGCGGCCGGATCTCAATTCGGTCATCCATTCCCATCCGAAATATGCGACGATCTGGTGTTCCTCCGAGCGCCCGTGGAAGATCGTCTCGCAGGCCTGCGTCGCCTTTTCGGATGGGCTCGGTTATTATCAGGATACCGTCAACCTGATCCGTTCGCCGGAAACCGGCCGCGGCGTGGCCAGGGGGCTGGCGGGTCACAAGGTTGTGATGATGCGCGGCCACGGCGTGACCGTTACCGGCGTTTCGGTCGAGGAGGCCGTCATCCGCACGCTGACGCTGGAAAATGCCTGCCACGACCAGGTTCTCTGTCTTGCGATGGGCGGAGAGATCGTGGAGTTTGCCGCGGACGATATTGCAAGCCTGACCGCCAATCTCGATGGCCGCGAGCAATATGTCGTCAATTTCGACTACCTGGCGAGAAAGGCGAAACGACGCCTCTCGTAAACGGGAAGAGGAGATCCCGCCATCAACCTGAAACAAATCAACAATTTCATGAAATCGGTCGATGCGGGCAACATGACGAAGGCGGCCGAACAACTGCATGTTTCGCAGACGGCGCTCGGCCTGCAGATCCGCAACCTGGAGACCATGCTGGGCGTCGAGTTGCTCGTGCGCCATTCGCGCGGCATCTCGATGACCGATGCCGGCCGCCTGCTTTATGAACGCGGCGTCGAGATCATGCGGCTTGTCGACGAGGCGCGGCGGGACGTCTCGGCCTTCAGCAAGTCCAGCCAGCAGGTCGTGTCGATGGGCCTGACGCCGAGCACGATCCGCATGCTCGGCGCCGATTTCCTCGTTTCGGCCCATTCCGAACTGCCGGGCATATCGCTGCGCGTGGTGGAGGAACTGAGCTTCATCCTGATCGACCTCCTGATGCGCGACGAGATCGACATCGCGCTCGCCTATGACGCTTCGGAAAATACCAGCGCCTTGCGAATGCCGTTGATGGAAGAGCGGCTGTTTTTCATCACGGCGCCGGGCGCGCCCTTTCCCGAAGGGCCGGTTCCCTTCAACGAGGTCATCGCCTCGAACCTGGCGCTGCCGGGCGACCGCGACAATGTCTGGCATGCGGTGCACCGTGCGGCGCGCAACTCGACGCTGCCGGTCAACATCCGTTTTTCCATCCAGTCGCTGGAGATGATCAAGACGCTGGTGGAGCAGGGCCATGCGACCAGCATCGTGCCTTACGGCGTCGTCAAGCAGAAGATCGAGGAGGGCAAGATCGTCGCCCACCCGATCGAGAACCCGGAGCTCGGCCGCACGCTCTACCTGATCGAGACGCCCGGCCGCCTGTCCGTCACGCGCGATGCGAAGCTGAAACTCTTCATCGACAGGCTGGTGGATACGCTCGCCGAACGGCTGGGCGATGGCGCACGCGTGATCGGCCGTTGCAGCGAGCCATAAAAAAGCGGGCCTGAAGCCCGCTTTTCATTGTCTGGTTCGTCCCGATCAGTCCGGATTCCCGCGCACGATGATGCGATCATAGAGCGGCTGCCACTTCTTGGCATTGTCGAGCTTGTCCGCCGGGTCGGCGATCTTGATCTCGACGCCTTCCAGCGGCGATTTGACCTTGGTCGAGGTCGGCACGTAGTTGAGCCCGACCAGGATGGCCTGTCCCTCCGTCAGCATGAACTCGGTAAAGAGGGCGGCCGCGTTCGGGTGCGGCGCGGTCTTCACGACGCCAGCGCCGTTCGAACGGGCGACGGCCGGCTCAAGGGCGAACCAGTCGATCGGCGCGCCGTCGTTCTTCGCCTGCACCGGCATGTAGTTGTAGATCGTCAGGCCCATCGGGACCTCGCCGGCAACCACCAGATTGTTCAAAAGCGAATGGCCCTTGCGGATGGAAAGACCGTTGGTCCGCACGAGATTGCGGAAGTATTCCAGGCCCTTTTCCTCGCCCATCGTCTCGACGACGGTGGAGAACCAGTCGATGTTCTCGACCTCGTAGCCGAGCTTGCCCTTCCACTTCGGATCGAGCAAGTCCTCATAGGTCTTCGGCAGCTCTTCCTTGGTGATGAGGTCCGTATTGTAGCCCTGGACCCAGACGGAGAGCAGCGTGCTGACCCATTCGCTGTGCGCCGGCACGGCGCCCGGAAGCAGCTCGGCGAAATGCGGCGAGACGATCTTCTGGAAGATGCCTTCGCGTTGCAGCGCCTCCATTTCCGGCGCGCTGATATGGATCAGGTCCACCGTTGCGCGGCCGGCCTTCTGTTCCTGCACGACGCGTTGCAGCACGTCGTCGCCGCTCGCGCGCCACACGGTCACCTTGATCCCGTATTTCTCCTCGAAGGGGCGGACCAGCGGGTCGACGTCCTTCTGGGCGATCGAGGTGTAGAGCATCAGCGAGCCCTCGGCCTTGGCGGCCTCCTCGAGCTTGGCGTCACGGTCGGGCGCCGTCGAGGTCAGAAGCGTCGAATCCTGGGCAGCGGCCGGCAAAACCATGCCTGCCAGCGCAATGGCCGAAGCGGTCGCAAGCATCAGCAGGCGTCTATTGATCGTCATGTTTTCTCCTCCTGGTCGGCGCGACGTCTCCTCCTCGCGCCCTGTGATCCCACCCTTTCCGGCCGACCGATCGTCGGGGTCGTGGTTGAGAGTGGCCGGACCCTACACACAATGAATGGGGGCTAAAACAGCAAATATCTGCGCTCTGCCCCATGAAAATACTCTTGGTCACGGGTGCTGATTTTGACTACTCGAAGGACAGCCGGGACACCGAGGAGACCCGCAATTGCTCATGAAAAATGGTGAGGAGACGACTATGGCCGATTTGCGTTTGACGATGGGGTGCTGGGATTACGACCGCACGCGTGGCGTCATGGACGGCTCGATCAAGCCCGACGGCATCAACCTGACGAGCCTCAACCTGCCGGTCGAAGAAACCTTCTTCCGCATGCTGCGCTACCGGGAATTCGATATCGCCGAGATGTCCTTGTCCTCGTATGTCGTCTCGCTGTTCAAGCCCGAGCGCGCCTTCGTCGCCATTCCGTTCTTTCCGTCGCGATACTTCCGCCATTCATCGATCTACGTGAACGCGGATGCCGGCATCAACGAGCCGAAGGACCTGATCGGCAAGCGCATCGGCTGCCCGGAATACCAGATGACGGCGCCGGTCTGGATCCGCGGCGTGCTGTCGGACGAATATAACGTGCCGGTCGACAGCGTCACCTATTATACGGGCGGCGAGGAATCGCCGAACCGCAGCGAGAAGCTCAAGATCCAGCTGCCGGACAACATCAAGCTGGAGCCGATCGGCCCCGAAAAGACGCTCGCCGCCATGCTGCGCGACGGCGAGATAGATGCGCTCTATACGGCCCGCAAACCCTCGACCTTCAATTGCCGCAGCGGCAAGGTGCGGCGCCTCTTTCCCGACTATGTCGGCATCGAGCGCGACTATTATGCCCGCACCGGCATCTTTCCGATCATGCACACGGTTGTGATCCGACGGGAAATCTACGAAAACAATCGCTGGGTCGCGCAATCGATCTTCAAGGCGCTCAACCAGTCGCAGCGCAAGACCTATCAGGATCTGCGCGAGACGGCCGCTCTCAAGACCATGCTGCCCTGGGCGATGGCGCATTTCGAGGAAGCCGAAGGCGAGATGGGCGCGGATTTCTGGCCGAACGGCTTCGAGAAGAACCGGAAGGTGCTCAATACATTCCTGCGCTACTCCTACGAACAGGGCCTT
The DNA here is from genome assembly GCF_051201095.1 of Shinella sp. BE166. NCBI lineage: Bacteria > Pseudomonadati > Pseudomonadota > Alphaproteobacteria > Hyphomicrobiales > Rhizobiaceae > Shinella > Shinella sp. BE166. Next base: position 516,557 of record NZ_JBPEHL010000001.1, read on the forward strand.
TCCAAGCGGCAGCTGGACGCGGAGGAGATTTTCGCACCGGAGACGCTCGACGCATTTGTAATCTGATTGCAGCCATTGGGTTGCCGACGTGCGCTGCCTGAGGGCGGCCTGTCCACTGGGAGGAGGACGATATGGCGATGATGACGCCGACAAACGAGGCCATGGGCCTGCCGGGCCGGGTGATGCGCCGGCTCGATACGAAATGGTTCGTCATTGGCGGAGCGACCCTTGTTGTCGCCTGGCTGACGCTCATTCCGCTCGGTTTCCTGCTGTGGCAGAGCTTCCACTCGACCGGCACGATGCAGGAGCCGGCGGTTCTCACCATGGAGAACTACATAACCGCGTTCGAAAGCGCGGAATCGCTGGTTCTCATGGGCAATTCGCTGCAATTCGCCTTCCTGACCGCCGCCTTCGCGCTGGTGGTGGGCACGTTCTTCGCCTGGGTGAACGAGCGCACGAACACGCCTTTCAAGTCGCTGTTCTTCGCCATGTCGATCATCCCGCTGATCATTCCAGGCATCCTGTTCACCGTGTCCTGGATCATGCTGGCAAGCCCGCAGATCGGCATCCTCAACAAGGTCTTCGGCAGCTGGTTCAACATTTATTCGATGGCCGGCATGGTGTGGGTCGACGGCTTGCACTATGCGCCCGTCGCCTTCCTGCTGGTGACGGCGGCGTTCCGTTCCATGGACCCGTCGCTCGAAGAGTCGGCGATGATGAGCGGCGCATCGGTGGTGCAGACGGCCTTCAAGGTCACGCTGAAGCTTGCCTGGCCGGCTATCCTCGCCGCCTTCATTATCCTCTTCATCCGCGCAATCGAATCCTTCGAGGTGCCGGCGCTTCTCGGCCTGCCGATCGGCCTGCGCGTCTTCACTTCGGCGATCTACGACGCGGTGCACAGCTACCCGAGCAATATCGGGCTCGCCTCGGCCTATGCCGTGGTGCTGCTTTTGATCACCTCCGTCGGCATCTACTACCAGTCGCGGCTGTCGAACCAGGGCAGCAAATATTCGACCGTCACCGGCAAGGGTTTTCGCCCGCGAGTCGCCGATATCGGGCGCTGGCGCTATCTCACCGGCGGGATCTTCATCCTCTATGTCATCCTGGTGGTGGGGCTGCCGTTCCTGGTGCTGCTTTGGGCATCGCTGCAACGCTATTACTCGGTGCCGTCGTGGAATGCCGTGCAGCACCTGTCCTTCAATGCCTATGCCAAGGTTCTCGCCTATCCGGGCTTCTACACGGCCGTCTGGAACAGCGTGAAGCTCGCACTCGGTGGCGCCACCATCGTCATGCTGCTCACCTCGATCATCTGTTGGATCACCATCCGCACGAAGATCCAGGGCCGCTGGCTGCTCGATGTGCTCGCCTCGCTGCCGCTGGTCTTCCCCGGCATCGTGCTTGGCCTGTCGCTGATGGTGTTCTACCTGAATTTCGACATCGGCATCTATGCGACGCTGTGGATCATGCTGATGGCCTATGTCATCAAGTTCCTGCCCTACGGCATGCGCTACAATTCGACGTCCATGGTGCAGATCCACAAGGAGCTGGAGGAATCCGCGGCGATGAGCGGCGCCTCCTGGCTGATGACCTTCCGCCGGGTCGTCCTGCCGCTGATGAAGCCGGGCCTCATGGCCGGCTGGATCTACATCATCGTCGTCTCCGTGCGGGAACTGTCGAGCTCGATCCTGCTCTACAGCCCGGGCAACGAAGTCATCTCGATCATGATCTGGGAGTTCTGGCAGAATGGCCAATATGTGGAATTGTCCGCCTTCGGCGTGATGATGATCACCGCGCTCTTCTGCTTCATCATGCTCGTGCAATCGGTTTCGAAGCGCTTCGGCGTCAAGGGAATGTAATCTGGGAGTGAGGCCATGCTAACCATCGAAAATCTGAGCACCGTCTATCAATCGCCATCGGCAAAACCGGTGCTCGCCGCAAGCGACGTCAACTTCTCGGTTCCCAAGGGCCGGCTCTTCACGCTGCTGGGGCCTAGCGGCTGCGGCAAGACGACGACACTGCGCTCCATCGCCGGCCTGGAACGGCCGACGACGGGGGTCATCACCGCCGGCAACCGCGTCGTCTTTTCCGGCGATTCCAACATCTTCATCGCCCCCAACCGGCGCCAGTTCGGCATGGTCTTCCAGTCCTACGCGATCTGGCCGCATATGAGTGTCTTCGAGAACGCCGCTTTTCCGCTTCGCGTGCGCAGCAAGCGCCTGCCGGAAAAGGAGATCAAGGACAAGGTGATGAAGATGCTCGCCGCCGTGTCGCTGGATCACCTCGCCGAACGGCAGGCGACGCAGCTTTCCGGTGGCCAGCAGCAGCGCCTGGCGCTCGCCCGCGCGCTGGTAATGGAACCGGAACTGCTGCTGCTCGACGAGCCGCTCTCCAACCTCGACGCCAAGCTGCGCGAAAAGATGCGTTTCGAGCTCAAGAAGATCCAGCGTGAGCTCGGCATCACCACGATCTACGTGACCCACGACCAGAGCGAGGCTTTGGCCCTGTCGCATGAGATCGCCGTGATGAACCAGGGCAAGATCGTGCAGATCGGCTCGCCGCGCGATATCTACGAACGCCCGAAGACAGCCTTTGTCGCCGATTTCATCGGCAGCACGAACTTCATCGAGGGCGTCATTCGCGACCGCTCCGACCGTGGCTACATCGTCGATAGCGCAATCGGCTCGCTTGCCGCCGATCGCAAGGACGATCTGACTGTCGGCACGGCTGTATCGCTGTCGATCCGTCCGGAGGACCTGCGCCTCTCCGAGACGCCGCCGACGGACAACAACCACACGGTGATCCAGGGCACGGTCTCCGCCAAGGTTTTCCTCGGCGAATGCATCGACTTCAAGATCATGGTCAACGAGGTGGAGCTTCTCGCCCGCTGTCACCCGTCGATCCGCACGCCGGTCGGCGGCACGATCTACATGTCCGTCGATCCGTTGAAATGCGCCATCCTGAACGGTTCCGCATCCCGGACCGCCAGCCTCCACTAGGCAGGATCCGGTATGTCGCCCGGTCGGGCGACATGCCGCAGACCCTCAGCCGAGGATCGCCTTCGGTTCGAGGAAGGCTTCCAAGCCGAAGGCGCCGAACTCGCGGCCGATGCCGGAGTGCTTGAAGCCGCCGAACGGCGCCCGCGGGTCCATCGGTGCCTCGTTCAACACGACGCGCCCGGCGTCCAGCTCGCGTGCGACACGGCGCATGCGATCGCCGTCGGTTCCCAGCACATAGGATTGCAGGCCGTAATCGGTGTCATTGGCAATGGCGATCGCCTCCGCCTCGTCGTGGTAGGCGATGACGCTCAGGACCGGGCCGAAAATCTCTTCACGGGCAATCCGCATATCGTTCGTCACGCCCGTAAAGACCGTCGGGCGCACGAACCAGCCGCGATCCTGACCTTCGGGGCGGCCCTCGCCGCCGGCGAGCAGGGTCGCGCCTTCTTCCTGGCCGAGCCGGATGTAGGACTGTACCCGCTCCCATTGTTTGGCGCTGACCATCGGGCCGATATCCGACGCTGGGTCGCTGGAGGGACCGGCCCTCAACCCGGAAACGGCCGCGGCAAGGCGTGACGACACCTCCTCGTAGCGATGGGCCGGAACCAGCAGGCGCGTGCCGGCGATGCAGGCCTGCCCGCTGTTGCGGAAGGCCGAGGCGAGAATGTGCGGGATCGCCTGGTCCAGATCGGCATCGTCGAGAAGGATCTGCGGCCCCTTACCACCAAGCTCCAGCGTCACGCGCTTGAACGTCTCGGCGGCGGTGCGAAGGATGGTCCGTCCGGTCGCGGTGGAGCCGGTGAAGCTGATCTTGGCGATATCCGGGCTCTGCGTCAGCGCGGTGCCGACGACGTGACCATAGCCGTTGACGATATTGACCACGCCGCGCGGCAAGCCCGCCGCGTGCAGCGCCTCAACCACCGCCTGGGTCTGGATCGCGCTCATCTCGGAGGGCTTGATGACGATGCTCGTGCCGGCCGCAATCGCCGTGGCGAGTTTGGAGCAGATGAAGCCGATGTCGCTGTTCCACGGCGTGATCGCGGCGGCGACGCCCACCGGTTCCATGATCACGTCTGTGTTGCCGATGCGGCGGGTGAAGGCATAGTCCGCGACCGTCCGGGCCGCCATCTCGAACACCCCGGCGGCATAGGGCACCGAGAAGGCGAGGAAAGACTGCGGTGCGCCATATTCCGTGGCCATCGCTTCCGTCAGCGCATCGGCTCTCGCCGCGACGGCGTCGCGCAGGGCGTGCAGCATTTCGATACGCTCGGCCGGGCTCGTGCGGCGCATGGCGGGGAAGGCACGCTTGGCGGCGGCGATCGCCGCATGCGCATCCTCGGCATCGCCGAGCCGGACCTCGCCGATCTTTTCCTCCGTTGCGGGATTGAAAAGGTCGAAGCGCTCCGCGCCGTGCGGGGTGACGAAGGCGCCGTCGATATAGATCTGCTCAATGGCTTTCATGATGCGGTCTCCTGATTTGACAGGGAGGATATGCATCCGATCGATCATCAGGATAAGATCAGCAATCGCCAACAGCTTGATAAGGTGAATAGCGCAATGAAGGCCAGCCTGCCCGAACTGGAGGCCGTGACGACGATCGCGCGGCTCGGCGGTTTTCGCGCCGCCGCGCGGGAACTCGGCGTCTCGTCGTCGGCACTCAGCCACGCCGTCTCGACGCTGGAAGCGCGCCTCGATGTGCGGCTCTTCAACCGGACGACCCGGTCGGTGGTGCTGACCGCTGCGGGTGAGGCTTTCGTGGCCGAGATCGCGCCGGCGCTCGCCGCCATAGACAGCGCCGTCGAGCGGGCGACCGTGTCGCAGACGCGCCCGACCGGCACCTTGCGGCTGAACACGTCGCTGGGCGCCGCGCGCATGCTTTTGCGGCCGCTCCTTCTGGAATATCTCCGCCGCTATCCCGACATGGCGCTGGAAGTGGTGACGGACAATGCTCTGGTGGACATCGTCGGCCAGGGTTTCGATGCCGGCTTCCGGCTGGCCGAGGCGGTTCCGCCGGATATGATCGCCATACCGATCCTGCGCCAGGCGCGCATGGTCGTCGTCGGCGCGCCGGGCTATTTTCGGGGGCGGGACGTCCCGCGCCAGCCGGCCGATCTCAAAGATCACCAGTGCATCCGCGCGCGCATGGCGAGCGGCCGCATCTATCACTGGGAGTTTTCCCGCCACGGGGAGAATGTCGAGATCGACGTGCCGGGACCGCTGATCCTCGACGAAAGCGGGCTGATGCTGGATGCCGTGCTGGAAGGGGCGGGCATTGCCTATCTGTCGGACTTCGCGGTGCGCGAACACCTCGCCGCCGGCCGCCTCGTGCAAATGCTGGACGACTGGACGCCGCCCTATGACGGCCTCTGCCTCTATTATCCCGGCCGCCGCCACGTCCCGGCAAAACTGCGCGCCCTCATCGACCTCGTCCGGGCACTGCCGCTCGACCAGGATTGAAGCGTCAGGCGTAGTCGATCGCGAAACTCAGCTCCGGGTCGGAATGGGCATCCCAATAACCCTTCCAAAGCGCCTTGCTGATCGGGCCGACCTCGCCATTGCCGACCGGCTGGCCATCCAGCGTCGTGATCGGCATGACGCCGCCGGCCGTGGTGACGAAGAGGATCTCGTCGCACTGATAGGCGAGTTCGACGGGCACGTCGTCGATCGTCGAGGGGTAGCCGAGCTTTTCGGCGACGGCGAGCACGGACTTGCGTGTCACGCCCTCCAGCACGCCCTTCTTCGGCGTGTAGAGCTTGCCGTCCTTGATCAGGATGACGTTGAAACCGGAGCCTTCGGTGAGGTTCGCGTCGCCATCCGTCAGGATCGGATACATCGCGCCGCGATCGCGCGCCTCCAGCAGGCCGCGGGTGAAATCGCCCCATTGCAGGTTCTTGACGGTCGGGTCGATTGCGCCCGGCGGCACGCGGCGCACCGTGCGTGTGATGACGGCGGTGCCGCCGGTCTTCTGCGTCGCCTCGTCCATCACCCAAAGATAGGGCATGACCATGAGGTAGCAGAAATTGTCGCATTCCTCCGGGGCGTATTGGCGGACGAAGCGCAGGCCGCGCGTCACGATCATCATGACATAGGCGTCGCGGATGCCGCTCTTCGCCGTCATCTCGACCAGCCGGTCGCGGATTTCCTGCCGGCCGAGCGGGCTCTTCAGCCGGAGCTGTGCGCAGCTCTTCTCGAAGCGGTCGAGATGGTCGTCGAGCCGGAAGAACCTTCCGTTCCAGACCGCGGGGACGTCATAGGTCAGGTCGGAATGGAGGAAACCCTGATCGAGGATCGGAATGCGCGCCTCGGCGAGCGGCACGTATTCGCCGGAAATGTAGGCGATGCCCTTGGCGAAAGGGTTGTCGCTTGCCGCGAGCGCCTCAACACGCTGGCGATAGTCCGTGAAGATGTGGTCCGTGTAGGACATGCTACGCGCTCCTCAAAAGGATATGGTCGTGCGCCTTCACGCACTGTCCGCAGGGACGGCGCGTGAGGCTTGGAAAGCAGCGTGGTTCAGGCCGCGAGGATGCCCGCGGAAACGATGTCGGCGAAGGCTCCGTCGGCGGCTTCCAGCGCCCGGTCGATGTCGTCCGGCGTATGGGCGGCGCACAGGAACATGTTGTGCTTGGGATGGAGATAAATGCCGTGCCGCAGGGCCGCCGCGCAGAAGGCGTTGGCAATCCTCAGATCCTGGTCGCCGTCGAACAGCACCATCGGCATCTGCGCCGGTCCCGTCTGCCTGAGCGTGAAGCCGTGGCGGGCCGAGATGCTCGAAAGGCCGGCGCGGAAACGTTCGCCCATCGCTTCGGTATGGGCCAGCGCATCGCTGTCGCGCAGGATCTGCACGGTCTTGACCGCAGCCGCCATGGCGGCGGAGCCATACCAGAAGGAGCCCGTGGTGAAGATTTTTCCAGCACCGTCCCGGAAACGCTCCGAACCGGCGACGGCGGCGAGCGGCCAGCCATTGGCGATCGCTTTCGAATAGGCCGCGAGGTCCGGCTTCACGCCGTAGCGCGCCCAGCTTCCGCGCACATCGAGCCGGAAACCGGCGCGCACGTCGTCGAGGATCAGGGCGGCACCCGTCCGGTCGCATGCGGCGCGGGCGTGGGCCAGGAAGGCCTTCTCCGGCAGATGCTGGTCCTTGCCGACATCGTGCTTGAAGGCGGTGAGCAGGATACCGGCGAGATCGTCGCCAGCCTCAGCGATTGCGGCATCGAGGCTCGTGATGTCGTTGTAGTCGAAGAGGATGAGATGGGCGCGATCTTCCGACGTCACGCCGACGAGCGACGGCGAGCACCACGGAACCGCGCCATGATAGGCGCCGCGCGCGACGAGAATCTTTCGGCGGCCGGTGGCGGCGCGGGCGATGGTGACGCAGACCGTCGTGGCGTCGGTGCCGTTCTTCTGGAAGAGCGTCCAGTCGGCATGGTCCAGCGTATCGACGAGCAGTTCGGCCAGCTCCACCATTTTATCCGTGGGGCCGTTGCCGATATCGCCCTTGTCCATCTGTGCCAGAGCGGCGGCGTCGACTTCGGCATGGCGGTAGCCGAGCACGTTCGGCCCCCAGGCGCACATGAAGTCGATATATTCGTTGCCGTCCGCATCCCAGACGCGGCAGCCGTCCGATTTCGAAAAGAACTGCGGGTAGTCCGGCCCGATCGCCCGGGTCGCCATATGGCCCCACACACCGTTCGGCACGACGCGGCGGGCGCGTTCCAGGAGTTCGGTGTCGCGGCTGTTCAGCAGTCTCGCTGTCATCTTGCTCTCCAATAGTGGCCGGGAGAGGCGTTTCCACCCCTCCCGATTAGGCGATCAGTTCGAGATTTCGGCGAGCGGCAGGTTGCAGCAGGCGCTGTAGCGGACGCCCTTGACGCTCGGGCTATGCGCCAGGATGAGGTCCGGGCTGACCATCGGGATGATGATCCGGGCCTTCGCCATCTGCTCACCGGCCTCGAACCACAGCTTTTCCGCTTCCTCGGCGGAGGGGGCGGCAAGCGCCTGTTCGCGAAGCTTCGCCGTTTCCGCGTTGATGAACGAGGGATCGACCTCGCCGCCGGCGCGCTTCGCCCAGACGGACCCTTCCGACAGGCCGAAGACGTCGACATATTGCGAGGTGCCGAAGAAGTCAGGCGCGAAGAAGACGGCCGTCAGCGGGATATGGTCGCCGTTTGCCGCCTCACGCCAGTTGGCGAAAGGAACCGGCGAAAGCTCGACCGTGATGCCGACCTTTGCGAGATCCTGCTGGATCTTCTGCATCATCAGCGAGAAATCGACGCCATAGACGTTCATGTCAGGATAGATCGACTTCAGCGTGAAGCCGTCACCCGCACCGGCCGCGGCAAGCAGTTCTTTGGCGCGATCCGGATTGTAGGCGGGGATCTCGTGGCCGTCACCGCCGGGGAAACCGAGCGGGATCGGCGAGGCGATCGCCCGGCCGGCGCCGCCGACGGTGAAGTCGATCAACGAGGTGCGGTCGATGGCGATGGAGATCGCTTCGCGCACTTCCGGCGTCAGCTTGACGGTGTTGGCCTTGGCGCCCGGCGAAAGGGCGATGTAGACGAAGTTGTAGGACGGCACCTTCTCCACGACGACGTCGCTGCCTTCGAGCGTCTTGGCGGTCTCCGGGTCGATCTGCATGGCGATGTCGGCCGAGCCCGACTGCAGCATCTGCGCCTGCGCGACGGCATCCTTCACCTGGCGGAAGATGACCTCCGGCAGGACGGGGGCCTTGCGCCAGTAGTTCTCGTTGCGCTTCAGGCGCAGCTCGGAATTCGGCTCGTAGGAGGCCAGAACGAACGGACCGCTGCCGGCGGAATTGCTGAGGAACCAGTTTTCCGACGTGTCCTTGTCGACGGCCGTCGCATCGGCAAGCGCGCCGTTCTCGCTGGCGACATCGCTGTTGATGATGCCGAGGAAGCCGGCGGCTGCCTGGTTGAGGAACTCCGAATTCGGCGCGGCGAGCTTGACGATGACCGTCTGCGCATCGGGGATCTCGATCGAGCTGATCGGATCGGCGATGAAGGCGCCGTTGCCCTTGATGTTCTTCAGCCGCTCGAACGACCATTTCACATCCTTCGCCTCGACCGGCGAACCATCGGAGAACTTTGCCGCCGGATCGAGCTTGAAGGTCAGCTGGGTCTGTTCCTTGTTGACCTCCCAGCTCGAGGCGATCAGCGGCTGCACCTTGTTGTCCTTGTCGAGCGTGACGAGCTGCTCGTAGACCGACGTATTGTAGATCTGGCAGGTGTCGCACCAGGCGCGCGCCGGGTCGAGCGAGTTGACGTCCATGTCACGCGCGATGACGAGCGCGCGCTCTTGCGCTGACGCCTGCTGGACCGGCCCGCCCAGCATGGTGGCGGAGAGGGCGAGGGTGAGAAAGGCCAGTCTGGATTTCGACAGAAGAAGTCGTTTCATCGGTTGGATACCTCCAGTTTGATGGGCCGCGGTTGCCCTGTTCCACTATTTTTCCGCAATTCGAAGCAGTGCGTTTTTGACGTCGGCGACCGTTGCGAGCGCCGCGCGGTTGAGGGCCGCCGAAACCGTGGGGGCGGCAAGCCCGCCGGTGACGCGCAGGATTTCGTGGTCGAGACAGTCGAAGAAGCGTTCCTGGATTTCGGCCGCCCAGGTGCCGCCCATCGAGAGACTGCGGGCCGTCTGCTCGGCAATGGCGACGCGTCCGGTCTTGTCGATGGATTTTCCGATCAAGGCCCAGTCGATGCCGTGATGATCGATGTTGCGCAGGTCGATGACCTCGGCGTCGATGCCCGTCTCTTCCGCGGCCTTGACGGCGTTCTGGACCATGACGGAGGTGGCGAGCACCGTGCAGGCGCTGCCGGGTCGCACGATGCGCGCCGAGCCGAAGGGGATGTAAAAATCCCGGTCGCCGGCCGGCACGTCGAATTCCTTCTGGTAGAGTTCCGTATGCTCGAAAACGACGACGGGGTCGTCGCAGGCGAGGGCGGAATTCATCAGGCCGATATAGTCGAAGGCGTTCGACGGCGTGACGATGCGCCAGCCCGGGAACATGCCGAAGAGCGCGGACGGATCGCCGGAGTGCTGTGAGCCGTAACCGGTGTGCGGTGAGATGCGCACGCGCATGACGATCGGCACGGGAAAGCCGTCGCCGAACATGTGGCGCACCTTGCCGACGCCGTTAGCGATCTGGTCGGCGGCGGTGAAACAGAAATCGCCGAACATGATCTCGACTACGGGACGCAGTCCGTTGAGGGCTGCGCCGAGCGCCACGCCCGTAAAGCCGTTTTCGGCGATCGACATGGGCAGCACGCGTTCGGGCCAGCGCTCCAGCGCGCCCTTGGTGAAGCCGCTGACGCCGCCGCGCATCTGGTGGGCGTCCTCGCCCATGACGATGATGCGCGGGTCGCGCGCCATTGCGGCGGCCAGCGTCTCGGAGGCGGCGGTGACGAATTTCACCTTCTCGATGGCGTCTGGACGCATGTCGTCGTGGTCGAGCATGCGCTTGCCGACGAGTTCGGAGAGGTCGCCGAGAATGCCATGGTCGCGCGTCGCCGGGTCCGGCCAGAGGCCTTCGGGGATTCTGAGCGTGTTTCCGCCGGGGACCGGCTCCGTCAACCGTCCTGCCGCGGCGGCGACGCGGTCGGTCACCAGCGCATCGATGCGCGCGAACTCGTCCGGTGAGAGCAAGCCGAGCGCCGTCAGGCGGGCTTCGGCAAGGGCGATCGGGTCGCGCTCACGCCACGCGGCTTCCTCTTCCTTCGTGCGGTAACCGAAATCGCTGCCGCTGCGGGAGCCGGACTGGTGGAAATGGCGGTAACAGAGCGCTTCCACCACGACAGGGCCGCCGGTTTCGCGGATGATGCGGCGGGCCTCGACCATCGCCCGGTGCACGGCGACGACGTCCATGCCGTCGCACTCGATCGAGGCGATGCCGAGCATCGCGCCGCGGGACGACAGGCGCGTCTCGCGCGTCACGTCGGAGATATGGGTGGCGACGCCGTAGAGGTTGTTCTCGATGAAGAAGATCACCGGCAGGCTTTGCGCGGCTGCGATGTTCATCGCCTCGTAGCTGGCGCCGTTCTGGGCGGCGCCATCGCCGAAGAAGGCGACGGAGACGTGGTCGCGGCCGAGCATCTTGTCGGCGAGCGCGTAACCCGCCGCATGGGGTGGGTTGCCGCCGACGATGGCCGATGTGCCGACGACGCCGGCACCGGCGAAACGCATATGCATGGAGCCGCCGCGGCCGCCGCAATAGCCGGGCGTCAGGCCCATGATTTCCGCCATGAAGCGATAGATCGCCTCGTCCATGCCGGGCGCGAAGTCATCCGTACGGATGTCGAAACCGTTTGGGACCGAGGGATTGAGCAGCTTCAGCAGCACCTGGTGGTGGGCGCGGTGCGTGCCGTTGATCTTGTCGTCGGTGCCGAGCGCGGACATGGCGCCTACGGCACCCGCTTCCTGGCCGATGCTGGCATGGGCCGGGCCGTGGATCAGGCCGGCCTTTTCCAGGTCGAGCAGTTTTTCCTCGAACCGGCGGATCAGGAGCATCTGGCCGTACCAGTGGATCAGGTCCTGAGCCTGTTCCCCGCTCCAGTCCGCTTCGTCCAGTTCCAGCCGGAACCAGGGCGCGGACGGGGCGAGGGGTATCTGGCGTGCCATTCGTGTCCTCTGCTTCGTTTTTCGTTTATGGAAATAAATTCCGATTTCTATTGAACGGCACACTAAGCTGTGCCAGCCTTTGGATGCAACAGAAATTTTCGTGAGCTGCCAAAGAGGAAGAAAAGCGATGATCCGGGACGCCGAAGTGCTGAACGCGCTGGTTGAGGTGGTGCGCCGGTTCGTGCGCGAACGCCTGCTGCCGGCGGAGGCGCGCGTGGAGGAAGACAACGCCATTCCACCGGAAATCATTGCGGAAATGCGCACGCTCGGCCTCTTCGGCATGTCCATTCCGGAAGAGCATGGCGGGCTTGGCCTGACGATGGAGGAGGAGGTGATGGTCGCCTTCGAGCTCGGTTACGCGTCGCCCGCCTTCCGCTCCGTCATCGGCACGAACAACGGCATCGGCTCGCAGGGCATCATCGTCGATGGCACCGAGGCGCAGAAGCGCTATTGGCTGCCACGCATGGCGACGGGCGAGGTCATCGGCTCGTTTGCGCTCACCGAACCCGATGTCGGCTCCGACGCCGGCTCCGTGAAAACCACGGCGAGACGGGTGGGCGACCATTACATCCTCAACGGCACGAAACGCTATATCACCAACGCCCCGGTGGCCGATGTCTTCACCGTCATGGCCCGCACCGGCGGGCCGGGGCCGGCGGGCGTGACCGCGTTCCTCGTTCCGAAAGACAGCCCCGGCCTCAGCCTCGGCCCGGTCGATAGGAAGATGGGGCAACGCGGCACCCGCACCTGCGACGTCATCTTCGACAATTGCCGGATATCGGCCGACAGCGTCATCGGCGGCATAGAGGGCGTGGGCTTCAAGACGGCGATGAAGGTTTTGAACCGCGGGCGCCTGCATATTTCGGCGGTCTGCGTGGGCGCCGCCGAGCGGCTCTGTGACGAGGCCGTGCGCTTTGCGCGCGAACGTGTGCAGTTCGGCAAGCCGATTGCGGAACACCAGCTCATCCAGGCCATGCTCGCCGACAGTTCGACCGAAGCCTTTGCCGGGCGCGCCATGGTGCTGGAGGCGGCCCGCCAGTTCGACAGGGGCGAGCGGGTCATCCAGCAGGCGGCAAGCGCAAAGCTGTTCTGTTCGGAAATGGTGGGGCGTGTCGCCGACCGCGCGGTGCAGATCCACGGCGGCGCCGGCTACATGCAGGAATACCCGGTGGAGCACTTCTACCGCGATGTCCGGCTGTTCCGGCTCTACGAGGGCACCTCGCAGATCCAGCAGATCATCATCGCCCGCGAAATGCTGAATGCCGAGGCCTGACCATGCAGCGAGCCCTTGGAATCGTCGCGGATGACTTTACCGGCGCCCTCATGGTCGCCGGCTATCTGGAGGGCGCGGGCATTCACTGTCCCGTGCTCTTCAGCCCTGACGCCGAAATTCCGCCTTCGGCCGTCGTGATCGCCGGCACGCGGGCGCGCACCGTGCCCGTCTCGGATGCGCTTGGCGAAGTTGGCCTGTTTGCCGATGCGTTCACGCGTGCCGGCTGCAAGCGCCTGGCCTACAAGGCCTGCGCCACGTTCGATTCGACGGAGGACGGCAATATCGGCCCCGTCGCCGATTATCTCGCGGACCGCGCGGGCGTGCGTCCGGTGCTGATGAGCGCCGGCTTTCCGCGCTTCGGCACGACGGTGCACCAGGGCTACATGTTCTATCGCGGCCGCCTCGTTTCCGAATCGATCAAGCGCTTCGATCCGCTGACCCCGATGTCCGACCCCGACCTCGTGCGCTTCCTGGGACGCCAGACGCCCCACCGGATCGCGCTCCTGAGCCATGGGGTTCTCCGCCGGGGCACGGATGCCGCGATCGGCGCTATCGAAGCTTTTGCGGCCGACGGTGTGGGCCACGTCTTCCTTGATACGACGGATGACGGCGACGTCGAGGTTGCGGCGGATCTCGCGGCGGCAATGAGCCGCGTCGTCGTCGCCAGCGATCCGCTGATCATCGACTATGCGATTCGCCTCGGCCGCGCCGAGCAACTGGCTCCGGTCCCCTGGCCACGACATGTCGATGGACCCACGGCGGTGCTGGCCGGAAGTGTCGGCCCGGTCATGCTGGCGCAACTTGCGGCCTTTTCGGCATACTATCCCGTACTGACGCTGGATCTGCTCGATCCGGCGGGGGAGGACGGACTGATTTCCAAGGCGCTCGACTGGGCTTCCGGCCGGATCGGCGCAGCACCCCTGGCTATCTCGACGTCGGTTGGGCCGGACGAGGTTGCCGCCGTGCAGGCGGCTTTCGGCGCTGTTGGGGCTGCCCGTCGCGCCGAGCGGATTTTTGGCGCCATTGCCAGAGGGTTGCGCGATCACGGGGTTCGCCGGTTCGTCGTCGCAGGCGGCGAGACCTCGGGCGCCGTGGTCAATGCGCTCGATATCGCCTCCGTTCGCGCCTTGCCGGAGGGTGCGCTGGGGACCGGATTCTGCGTGTCGCCGGGGCCTGTGCCGCTTTCGCTTTACCTCAAACCCGGCAAGCTCGGCGTAGACGATATCCTGCTGCGGGCAATCGAAGACATGAACCGATAGGAGTGGATGATGATGGACGAAGCTGCGGCGAGAACGGCGCTGGTCGAGGCGAGCCGGCGGTCAGTGGCGATCGGGCTCAACAGCGGAACGGTCGGCAATTTCAGCGTGCGCCACGGTGCGGGCATGCTGATCACGCCGACGGGCATCGTGCCCGATGACCTCACGCCCGAGCAGATCGTTTCGATGGAGTTCGGCGGGACATGGGCCGGCGACTGGCGGCCGTCCTCGGAATGGGCGATCCACGGCCGGCTGTACGAGACGACGAATGCGGGCGCCGTCGTCCACGCCCATCCCGATCATTGCGTGGCGCTCGCCGCGCTGCGCCAGCCCATCCCACTGTTTCACTACATGGTCGCCGGTTTTGGCGGCAGCGAAATACCGTGCGCGGACTATGCCTGTTTCGGCAGCGCGCCGCTGGCGGAAACCGTGATCGCCGCTATGGGTACGACCTATTCGGCCTGCCTGATGGCCAACCATGGCGCGGTCACGATAGGACCCGACGTCGCCACCGCGCTGGCGCGGGCGGAAAAACTGGAAATGCTGGCGCGCCAGTACCTGCTTGCCCGTTCGATCGGCGAGCCGGTGTTGCTGACGCCGGCGGAGCTGGAAGACGTGCGCGCCCGCTATGGTAGCTACGGCCAGCAGGCGAAGCGCTGAGCGTCAGGCGCTTCGTCTGATCTCGCCGAGGATCTTCATCACCAGTTCCGGATATTCGAGATGCGGCATGTGCCCGCAATTGTCGAGCGCATGCAGCCCGACATTGCCCGGCAGGCCGGCCGTTGCGCCGAAGGGCAGGATGCGATCCTGTCTCCCGGCGACGACCCGCACCGGATAGGGCAGGCGGGCGAGCTCGTTGCGGATCGAGACGGCCTGGGTTCCATCCGGGAAGAACCGCGCCGCAAAGGCACGCATCGCTTCCGTCAGGCCCTCATCCTCCCGTTGCTGCACA
The DNA here is from genome assembly GCF_051201095.1 of Shinella sp. BE166. Taxonomy (NCBI): domain Bacteria; kingdom Pseudomonadati; phylum Pseudomonadota; class Alphaproteobacteria; order Hyphomicrobiales; family Rhizobiaceae; genus Shinella; species Shinella sp. BE166. The sequence goes on from NZ_JBPEHL010000001.1 coordinate 531,665, forward strand.
GTGGCCTGAAGAAAGGCCGGCGAGATGACGGCGGGATCGTTGGAAAGCAGTTCAAGCCACGGCTTCAGGCTCTCTTTCTGCCGCGCGCGCAGGACGCCCTCGACAAAGGCTGCGTTGATTTCCGGGCCAAGACCGGCCGGGGATACGAGACAGAGGCCCCGGACATCCAACTGCCCACGGCTTGCCAGCCGCGCCGCGAGCGCGCCGCCGAAGGAATGGCCGGCGAGCACCAGCGGACCGACGTCTTCGGCAGCAAGTGTCGCTTCGACGCTTTCGGCCATGTGGTCGAGATCGTCGGGAACGGCACGCGACGAGCGGCCATGCGCCGGAAGGTCGATCGCCAGGGCGGGCCAGTCCGCGCGGGCGCCACCCAGCATGCCGCGCCAGTTGTTAAGGTCCGCGCTGAACCCGTGCAGGAGGACGATGGGAAGGCCTTCGCCCTTGCGCAGCCAGACGGCGTTCAGGCTCGTATGCTCGCTTTTGCGCGGAGAGGTGGCGCCGCTCTCGACCACCGCGGGCCGGCGTGTCTCCACAGCGTCGCCGATCTTCGCAACGACGTCCGTCTTCTGTATGCGTCCACCCGGACCGGTGCCGTGAACGCCTTCCAGCGAAATACCATGCTCCCTGGCAATGCGGCGGGCGAGGGGGGTGGGGTTGGGGCCGCGCCCGTTGCGTTTCATGTCCGGCAGCAGGATGGCCGATCTGGACTCGTCGGCCGGCACCTCGCGGGCAGCACCCGAGGCCTTTGCATTGCCAGCGGTTTCCCCCTCCGCATAGATGCGCGCCACATCCCCGCCGACCTCGACCTCCACCTCGCTGTCGAGGAGCTCGCGGATGACGCCGCTTGCCGGCGCCTCGACCTCGACGGCGGCCTTGTCGTTGTCGATCTCGAAAAGGACTTGCCCCTGTCGAACGGTTTCGCCCTCGGCAACCAGCCAGCGGGCGATGCGGCCGCTCGACAGTTCGAGGCTGACCTTCGGATAGACGACATGGATGGGCATGAGGGATCCTTGCAGGCTTGAGCCTATTCGGCCGAGGTTTTCCAGGTTGGCGGGCGTTGCGACGTGGGGAACGGGTCCGGCTCTCCGGCAAGCCGCGCGCGAAGGCGGCGCGTCAGCTTGAGGAGGTCCGGCCCGACAATTTCACGGCAATGGTTGCGCGAGAGAATGTCGACGATCCCGCCGCAGGTGAGCGCCACGAGCGGCGAGCCGTCCGTTGGGCGGAAGGCCACGCCGACGGCGTTGATATAGCTGTGCCAGCTGCCGAAGGCGCTGATGAAGCCGTCCCGCCGGTGATCTTCGATGGCGTTTTCGACCATGCGTTCGAGGTCCTGCGCCTTTTCAGGCTCCGCCGCGATGAGCTGCTCGACCACGGACTGGCGGATCTCGGGCTTCATTTCCGCGAGATAGGCGAGGCCCATGGCGGTGCGATAGATCGGCAGGCGCGAGCCGACATTGAGCCGCAGCGAAACCGGGCTCATCGAGCGGCAATTGGCGAGATAGACCATCTCCAGCCCGTCGCGCGTGCCGAGCGCCACGGCAGCGCCGGTCTGGTCCGCCAGTTCCTGCATCAGGGGCCGGACCATGTGGATGACGGCGCTGGAGCTGAGCGCCGAATAGCCGAGCGACACCGTTGCCGGTCCGATGCTGTAGCGGCCGAGCGTGGCGTCATAGTGGAGATAGCCGAGGCCGACCAGCGTCGAGGTCAGGCGCGAGACGGTCGCCTTCGGCAGGCCCGTCCGCTCGATCAGGTCCTGGTTGCCGAGCGTGGCATCGTCGGCGGTGAAGGCGCGCAGGATTTCCAGTCCCCGTGTCAGGGATGCGGCCGAGTTGCCGCCTTCGGCGCCTTCGCTTCCGTCCGTCGGTTTGGTCCGTTTACGCATGGTGTGCCTTTCGTTTCAGCGCTGCTGGAGCCATACCGAATTCGACGGATCTGTCGATCTCTCGTAATTGGAATATAATTTCATTTATGTTGACGTCCGCTTCGCCTGTTGTCAATAATGCCTGTATCGATCTTCCCACCCGCCGGTCGGCACGGGATGGCAAACGGGGTAAAGGACGCGATTTGTGACACGATACATTCTGCGGCGCCTGATCGCGATGCCCTTTCTGGTTCTCGGCATCGTGACGCTCGCCTTCCTGCTCACCACCGTGACGAAGGGTGATCCGCTGACGGCGATTGTCTCGGACCGGCAGATGAACGACCCGGTGGCAGTGGCGGCGGCGAAGGCGCGCTGGGGGCTCGATCGCAGCCTGCCCGAGCGCTACGTGATCTATGTCGGCAACCTCCTGACCGGCGACATGGGCACGTCCTTCATCACCCGCCGGCCCGTGGCGCAGGACGTCTTCTTCCGCCTGCCGGCGACGATGGAACTGGTGCTTGCCGCGATGGTCATCGGCTCGACGATCGGCATTACGCTGGGTGTTCTGGCCGCCTATTTCCGCAATACGGTGATCGATCACGCCGCGCGTTTCTTCGCGCTGTTCGGCTCGTCGATACCGGTCTTCTGGCTGGGTCTGGCGCTTCTCTATGTGTTCTCGGTCAAATGGGGCGTGCTGCCCGGTCCCGGCCGGCTCGATCCGCGCGCCGCGCCGCCGACATCCGTCACGGGCTTCATGACGATCGACTCTCTGCTGGCCGGAAACATAAAACTCTTCCTCGATGCGCTGTGGCACCTGATCCTGCCCGCCTTCGTGCTCGGATGGGCCGTTGCCGGCACCATTTCCCGGCTGGTGCGCGCCAACATGCTGGAGGTGCTCGACCGGGAGTTCATCCTCACGGCGCGAGCCAAGGGCGCGGGCGAGTTCCGCGTCGTGGTCCGCCATGCGCTGCGCAACACGCTCGTTCCGACGCTCACCGTCATCGGCTATTCCTTCGCCTATCTGCTCACCGGCGCCGTGCTGACGGAAACGATCTTTTCGTGGCCGGGCATGGGGTCCTATGCGGTGGAGGCGGCGCGGGGCCTCGATTTTCCCGCCATCATCGGCGTCACGATCGTCGGTGGCGTGGTTTTCCTCCTGACGAACCTCCTCACCGACATTGCCTATGTCATCGCCAATCCGCGCGTGCGTCTGGGATGAGACCATGAACACAGCAACCCTCAGCACCTTCCGCCGCCCGGCATGGCTATCCGTCCCGCTCGCCATCGGCATCGCCATCGTGGTTTTCTGGCTGGCCGTCACGGTGCTGGCACCACTGATGAGCCCCTATGCACCGCTCGACATGGTCGGCCGACGGCTGCAGGCGCCAAGCTGGAGCCATTGGCTCGGCACCGATGCGCTTGGCCGGGATGTCCTGAGCCGGACCCTTTACGGTGCCCAGCATTCGATCCCCATCGCCATCGTAGTCGTTGCGCTGTCCGTGGCGATCGGCGCCATGCTCGGCGCGATTTCCGGCTATGCCGGCGGCCTGCTCGGCGCGTCGATCATGCGGCTCGTCGATGTCACCCTGTCGTTTCCGCCCATGCTGCTTGCCATGGCGGTCGCCGCTTCGCTGGGGCCGGGCCTTGAAAATGCGACGGTCGCCATGGTGATCGTCTGGTGGCCCGTTTATGCCCGGCTGATGCGCGCGCAAGTTCTGGAAATCCGCGAGCGGGAACATGTCGAGGCGGCCATTGCCGCAGGCGCCGGAAAGACGCGCATTCTCTTCAAGCATATCCTGCCGCTCTGTTGGACGCCGGTGCTGATCAGCGCGACGATGGATCTGGGGCAGGTCATCCTGCTTGCCGCGTCGCTCAGCTTCATCGGTCTCGGCGCCACGCCGCCGACGCCGGAATGGGGCTCGATGATCTCCGATGGCGCCGCGCAGTTCTATTCCTGGTGGGTGGCGCTCGGCCCGGGCCTTGCCATCCTCACCATCGTGCTGGGCTTCAATTTCATCGGAGACGGTCTGCACGACTACTTCGATCCGAAGTCGAAGTGAGGCGCAGGATGCAGCAGGAACCCCTCTTTTCCGTTCAGGACCTTCGTGTCTCCTTCACCCGCGACGGCCGGTCCTTCGAGGCCGTGCGCGGCATCAGCCTGCATGTCGATCACGGCGAGGTGCTCGGCATCGTCGGCGAATCCGGCTCCGGCAAGTCGGTCGGCATGCTGTCGGCCCTCGGCCTTCAGCCGAAGACCGCCACCGTCACCGGATCGGCGCGCTTCAAGGGGCGCGAACTCGTCGGCATGCCGAGGAGCCAGCTACGCACGCTGCGCGGGTCGCGCATCGCGATGATCTTCCAGGACCCGCTGTCGTCGCTCAATCCGGTCATGACGGTCGGCGCCCAGATCGCCGAAACGATCCGGTTGCACAATGCCGGTGTGTCGAAGAAGGCGGCGATGGACCGCGCCGCCGAACTACTTTCTCTCGTTGCCATCCCCCAGCCGGACCGGCGCATTCACCAGTTCCCGCACGAATTTTCCGGCGGCATGCGCCAGCGCGTGATGATCGCGATGGCAGTCGCCAACGATCCGGACCTCCTGATCGCCGACGAGCCGACGACGGCGCTGGACGTCACCGTGCAGGCGCAGATCATGGACGTGCTGACCGATCTCCGGAAGCGGCTGAACCTCGGGCTGATCCTCATCACCCACGATCTCGGCGTCCTTGCGGGCCATGCCGACCGGGTCGCCGTGGTCTATTCCGGTGAGATCGTGGAACAGGCCGGCGTGGACGATCTCTTCGAGCGGCCGGCCCATCCCTATACACGCGGCCTCATCGCCTCGATCCCCAACATGGCGGAGGAAAAGGAGCGTCTCTTCTCGATCGACGGCGCACCGCCGCCGCTCGGCAAACTTCCGGGCGGATGCGCCTTCCATCCGCGCTGTCCGCAGGCGCAGGAGATTTGCCGGCACACGGCGCCACCGGTGCGCACCGACGGTGCGCATACGGCAGCCTGCCATTTCGCCACCCTGCCGATCGGGAGCGCCGCATGACCGGACCGGAACCCATTCTCTCCGTGCGCGATCTTTCGAAGCGGTTTGCCGTCACCGGCGGCGTGATTTTCGAGCGGGAGATCGCCCAGGTCAACGCCGTCACCAATGTCTCCTTCGACGTCAAACCCGGCGAAACGCTGGGACTGGTCGGCGAATCCGGCTGCGGCAAGTCCACATTGGGCCGCTGCATCCTGCGGCTGATCGAGCCCTCCAGCGGGCAGACCCTGTTTCGCGGGCAGAACATCAACGACGCAAACCCGGCGGAGATGCGCGCGCTGCGCCGCAAGATCCAGCTCGTCTTCCAGGATCCCTATGCGTCGCTGCATCCACGCATGCGGGTGGCCGAAAACATCGCCGAACCCTTGCGCATCAGCGATCTTTCATCCGCAGAACGCAAGGCGCGGGTCGTGGAGATGCTCGATCTCGTCCGGCTCAATCCGGAGCATGGCCAGCGTTATCCGCACGAACTCTCCGGCGGCCAGCGGCAACGCGTGGTGATTGCCCGCGCTTTGGCGCTGAAGCCCGAACTGCTCGTGCTCGACGAGCCGGTTTCGGCGCTCGACGTGTCTGTGCAGGCGGGTGTCCTGAACCTTCTGAAGGATATCCAGCGGGATTTCGGCACCGCTTATGTCTTCATCGCGCATGACCTGTCCGTCGTGCAGCACATTTCCGACCGGGTGGCGGTCATGTATCTCGGCAAGATCGTGGAGATCGCGGAGAAGCGCCGGCTCTACCGGGCGCCGATGCATCCCTATACCCAGGCCCTGATGTCCGCCGTGCCGCTGGCGAACCCGGCGCTGGAGCGCACCCGCTCGCGCATCGTGCTGAAGGGCGACCTGCCGAGCCCGCTGAACCCGCCGTCCGGCTGCCGCTTCCGGACGCGATGCCCCATTGCCCAACCGCTTTGCGCCGAGGTGGAGCCGCCGCTGAGCGAACGAGAGGAAGGCCATTCGGTTGCCTGCCATTTTCCGAATGCCATGGAGACAGGTTTGTCGGCCCGCGAGAAAAGCGGGCCTGGAGGAGCGTAATGACGGAAATGAGATTGCCGCTTGAGGGCATTCGTGTCCTCGACCTGACGCGCGTCCTCGCCGGGCCATGGGCCACCATGAGCCTCGGCGACCTCGGCGCCGAGGTCTGGAAGATCGAGAACATCAAGGGCGGCGACGACACGCGCGCCTGGTCCTTCCCGAACTTCAAGGGGGTCAGCACCTATTACCTTTGCGCCAACCGCGGCAAGCAGAGCATCGCGCTCGATCTCAAGACGCCGGAAGGCCGGCAGATCGTGCTCGACCTCGCCGCCAAGGCCGACGTGGTCGTGGAGAATTTCCGTGCCGGCACGGTCGAGCGGCTTGGCATCGGTTACGAGGATATCAAGGCGATCAATCCGGGCATCGTCTATTGCGCGATTTCCGGCTACGGCCAGACCGGCCCGGAGCGTGACCGGCCCGGCTACGACTTCATCATGCAGGCGGAAAGCGGCCTCATGTCCATCACCGGCCAGGAGGATGGCCCGCCGAACCGGCTCGGCGTCGCCTTCACCGACGTGGTGGCCGGTATGATCGCCACCCAGTCCATTCTCGCCGCACTCTACCAGCGCCGGGATACGGGGCAGGGACAATATATCGACGTGGCGCTGCTCGATGCCACGCTGAACCTGCTGATCAATGTGGGGACGGGATATCTCAATGCCGGCGTCGAACCGGTACGCTACGGCAATGCGCACCCGACGGTCGTGCCCTACCAGATTTTCGAGGCGAATGACGGCACTTTCGCGCTTGCCGTGGGTAATGATCGCATGTTCGTCGATTTCTGCGAGCTGGTCATCGACCGGCCGGATCTGGCGCGCGATCCCCGCTTCGTCACCTCGCACCAGCGTGCCATGCACAGGGGCGAACTGCTTCCCCTGCTGGCCGAGATCATCGGGAATGAAAGCTGCGAGCACTGGCTTTCCGCCTGCCAGCGGGCGAGCGTGCCGGCGGGCCAGGTCAAGTCCGTTTCCGAGGCGCTCCAGAGCCCGAGCGTGACGGACAGAGGGGTGGTGCAGCGCCTGGAACACCCGGAACTTGGAACGGTCTCGCTGATCCGGCCCGCCCATGGCCTTGCCGCGCAGGAAAACGCCGGTGCGAAGGCGCCGCCGCTTCTCGGCGAGGACACGCGCGGCGTGCTGCGCGACGTTCTGGGTTTCGAGGAGGCGCGGATCGAAAGCCTCATCCTTTCCGGCGTCGTCGCCTGCCACGATGTGAAAACCGCAGCCCCATCGCAATCCGTTCAGGATGCGGTCGCTTAGGCCGGGGAAACGATGATGAGCGTCAACGTCGAAATCGAGGGCGAGATCGCGATCGTCACGATCGCCAATCCGCCGGTCAACGCCGTGAACAGGGCCGTGCGGGAGCGGCTGCTGGCACTGGCGCAGGCGCTTGACGACAATCCAGACGTCCGCGCCGTCATACTGACCGGTGCCGGCACGCTCTTCGTCGCGGGCGCCGATATCGCCGAATTCGACCGGCCGGCGGAGCCGCCCTTCCTTCCCGATGTCATCGCGCGCATCGAAAGAGCGGCAAAGCCATGGATCGCGGCGATCCGTGGGGCCGCGTTCGGCGGCGGTCTCGAACTTGCGCTCGGATGCCGCTTCCGGGTGGCGACGGAAAGTGCCCGTTTCGCCTTGCCGGAAATCAACCTCGGCATCATTCCGGGCGCCGGCGGCACACAGCGCCTGCCGCGGGTCATCGGTGTTACCGACGCGATCCGGATCGTCGCGGAAAACCACACGCCGGGCGGCGCTGAGGCGCTGAAACTGGGGCTGGTCGATGCCCTTGTCGAAGAACCACTGCTTCCGGCAGCCATCGCCTTTGCGCGCAACGCCCTTGAACACGCGCTGCCGTCGCCGAGTCTCGATCGCCCGGTTTCCGTGCCTTCGCCGGACGTGTGGGCGGAGGCGGAGGACAGGATTGCCGCTCGCGCAAAGGGCGCCGCGGCGCCCGCGCGCGCGTTGCAGGCCCTACGACACGGGATCGAACACGGGGCCGAGGCCGGCCTCGCGCTCGAACGCTCCATCTTCCTGGAGCTTCGTGCCACGGAAGAGGCGGCCGCCCTGCGCCACCTGTTCTTTGCCGAACGCGCCGCCCTTCGGCCAGCGGAGATCCGGGGCATAAACCCACGCCCCATCGAAACGGTGGCTGTCGTCGGCGGCGGGACGATGGGGAGCGGGATCGCTGCCGCCCTTCTCAATGCCGGTCTTTCCGTCGTGCTGATCGAGCAGGACGAGGCGGGCGTTGCGCGAGCGCGTTCCACGCTTACGGGCATTTTCGATTCATCCCGGCGCCGGGGCCAGATAACGGACGACCAGGCATCCGAGCGGATGGCTCGCCTCGAAACGAGCATCGGCTATGGTGCCGCAGCACGATGTGATCTGGTGATCGAAGCCGTCTTCGAGGATCTCACCGTGAAACGGTCGGTGTTTGCCGAACTCGGACGCATCTGCCGGCCGGATGCGGTGCTTGCGACCAACACGTCCTATATCGATCCACGCCTGATCGCGGAGGGGCTGCCGTGGCCGGAGCGTTTTCTGGGCCTGCATTTCTTCAGCCCGGCGCAGGTCATGAAACTGCTGGAGATCATCCCGACGCCCGAAACGGCTCTTGATGTTCTGGCGACCAGCTTCGATCTCGCCCGTCGTCTCGGCAAGATCCCCGTGCGTTCCGGGATCTGCGACGGGTTCATCGGCAACCGTATTCTGCGCCGCTTCCGGGCGGAAGCGGAGGCCCTCGTTTGCGGCGGCGTCGCGATTGCCGCCGTCGATGCGGCGATGCGCGGCTTCGGCTTTGCGATGGGGCCGTTCGAAATGCAGGACATGGCCGGCCTCGATATCGCATTCCTCTATCGCGAGGCGGCACGGTCGCGCGGAGAACACGTGCCGGACATCCCCGGCGACCTTCTGGTGCGCGCCGGGCGCAAGGGGCAGAAGACGGGCGGCGGCTGGTACGACTATGCCGCCGGCGACCGCCGACCGCAGCTGTCGGCCGAGGCGGAGCGTATCATCGCCCCGCTTGTCGGCGCGCGAAACGATGTGGCGGAAGAGACCATCGTCGCAAGGTTGATGGCGGCGATGGCGCAGGAAGGCCAATTAATTCTCGACGAAGGTATTGCGGCAAGCGCTGCCGATATCGACCTTGTCGAAGTGCACGGCTATGGCTTTCCGCGAAGGCGCGGCGGGCCGATGTTCCAGGCCGCCCGGGCAAGAGCCGACAAGACATGACACGAACAAGGATTTTATGATGACCACCTATCCCGATACATTGCTTTTCATCGACGGCGTCTGGCGCCCGGCATCCACCGGCCGCACCATTCCCGTCGTCAATCCTGCGACGGCGCAGCCGATCGGCAGCGTCGCCTGGGCGGATCGCAAGGATCTGGACGAGGCGCTGGCGGCCGCTGACCGCGCCTTCGCGCAGTGGAGCGCGACATCGGCCTACGACCGCGCCAGGCTGATGCGCCGTGCCGCCGATCTCCTGCGCGAACGGGCCGACGAGATCGCGGTCATGATGACGCTGGAGCAGGGCAAGCCGGTCTCGCAATCGCGGGTGGAAACGCTTGCCGGCGCTGACATCATCGACTGGTTCGCTGGCGAGGGACAGCGTTCCTACGGACAGGTCATTCCGTCCCGCGCGCCGGATATCCTCCAGATCACGCTGAAGAAGCCCGTCGGCCCGGTTGCCGCCTTCACGCCGTGGAATTTCCCGATCAACCAGGTCGTGCGGAAACTCTCGGCCGCGATTGCCGCCGGCTGCACGATCATCGTCAAGGCGCCGGAAGAAACGCCGGCTTCGCCCGCAGCCCTCATCCGCGCCTTCGCTGACGCGGGCATTCCGGCCGGCGTCATCAATCTCGTCTACGGCGTTCCGGCTGAGATCTCGGAATATCTCATCCCGCATCCGGTCATCCGCAAGATCTCCTTCACCGGCTCGACACCGGTCGGCAAGCAGCTTGCAGCTCTCGCCGGGGCGCATATGAAGCGCGCCACCATGGAGCTCGGCGGCCATGCGCCGGTCATCGTCGCCGAAGATGCGGATCTCGACCTCGCCGTGAACCTGATGGTCGCCAACAAGTTCCGCAATGCTGGTCAGGTCTGCGTTTCGCCGACGCGGTTCCTCGTGCAGGAGAAGATCGCCGATGCCTTCACCGAGCGGTTCGCGGCCGGTGCAAAGGCGATCCGCGTCGGCAACGGCCTCGATGCCGATATCGAGATGGGGCCGCTGGCAAACGACCGCCGCATCCCGGCGCTGGAAAGCCTGATCAACGATGCCGTCGAGCACGGCGCGAGTCTGAAAACCGGCGGTCGCCGTATTGGCAACGAGGGCTGGTTCTTCGAGCCGACCGTGCTGGCCGACGTGCCGGTGGCCGCCCGCATTATGAACGAGGAACCCTTCGGCCCCGTCGCCGTCGTCAACCGGTTCGGCAACCTCGACGAGGCGATCACCGAGGCCAATCGTCTGCCTTACGGCTTGGCGGCCTTCGCCTTCACGCGAAGCAGCGCCACGGCAACCCGCCTCGGCAACGAGGTGGAAGCGGGCATGCTCTCGATCAACCATCTCGGTCTGGCCCTGCCCGAGGTGCATTTCGGCGGCATCAAGGATTCCGGCCACGGCACCGAAGGCGGCGCCGAGGCGCTTCAGGCCTATCTCGACACGCGTCTGGTCACGCGAAAGGGCTGATCCTCCGCCGCTCAGGCGGCGATCGTGCCGGGAGACGCTTCGATCCAGTTGCGCAGCGTCTCCACATAGTTCCGTGCAGCCTCGGCGAGTTCCGTCTCGTCGAGCTTGCCGGCGCGGTAGACCAGGAACGGTTCTGCCCAGGGCAGGCGGCAGCGATAGGCCATGGCGCGCAGCGGGTTGAGCAAATCGGCAAGCGGCAGCAGGTTCTGCCCGTCGGGGCCATAGGCCTCCAGCACATTGCCGGCGGTGGCGGCGATCATGATCGGCGTACCTTCCAGCCGGCTGCCCTCCGCCTCATAGGCCACATAGTACATCCGCGTCATGACCGCATCGATCCACGCCTTCAGCAGCGGCGGGCTCGAATACCATTGCACCGGGAACTGCAGCACGACGCGGTCCGCCGAAAGCAGCCGCTCGGCTTCGACCGCGCCATCGCTGAACAGGTCGAGTCGCCCTTTCGGATAGAGCGCCTGCATGTCGACGACCTCAACACCGGGAATCGTGCGAGCCGCCGCGGCAAGCGCGGTGTTGGTCTTCGACCGGGCGATATCGAGATGGAACATCAGGATCAAAGTCTTCACAGCAAACTCCTTGGGTTAGGGTTGCCGTGAAGATGGCGCCGGATTAGTAATTACTCCAATCGATAATAAATATTCCATATTATCTGTTTTATGGATTAAGCGTGGTGCAGCTGATTCTTGCGAAAGATCCCTTCATAAATCACCGGCGCTCGTGGTTAGATGCAGCCCGGCACTCTGGTTCGGAGCGCCGGGATTCCGGCCTGATATTGCGTCAGAGCGCTTCAGTTTTTCGCAGGTTGCGAAATTGTCGTTGCGCGTTGGAAGGCGGATGTTTGGCGCTTGGCTCAAAACCGGAGAGAACCACGATGTCTCGACAGATGATTGCGCTAGCCTGGGTCTGCCCCGCTCAATTCTGCGAGCGTAATGAGTTTAAAGGCCCGTCTGACCGTCTCGGCTTCTGGTTGAAACTCCTGTCACGCATCTTCTGACAGCCTGCTCAGCGCGCGTTCTGTTTCAAATTCGGGCCGAAGGTGCAGCGCGCGACGCCGCTTGATGCCGGCCCTACGGATTTCATCCGCTAACTTCCTCTGACGCTCCGCATAACGGACGAGAACCCCCGCGAATACCCCTTAAGCGAACGCCCGCGCCATGCGCAGAGCGTCGCATTATCCATGCATGCGAAGGCGTGTGCGATCGCCCTGTTGACATGGTAACCGGATAGTGCATTAAATAAATAACTAACTAGATACATACTTGACAGCGACCTGGTCGCCCGTGGAGCGGCGGGCTCGCGGTTCAAGGGTGTGATCGCGGAGGAGGGGAATTTGAAAGTTTTCGGCGTTGAGCATGTCGGCTTTACGGTGCCGGATTTGGAGGAGGCGGTTTCGTTCTTCGAGACGGTTTTTGGCGCGGTGACGGTCATGACGACGGGCAAGGTCGATGTGGACGGCGAATTCATGCGCCGCCGGCTCGGCGTGCCGGACCATTGCCGCATCGAGAACATCAAGGTGCTGCGCTGCGGCAATGGCAGCAATCTCGAGCTCTTCCAGTATTCCGGCGAAACCACGGAAGAGGCGCTGAAGCGCAACAGCCAGCCGGGCGGTTTCCATGTCGCCTTTCAAGTGGATGACGCGGTTGCCGCGGCCGAACGGCTGCGGGAAAAGGGCGTCGATGTGCTGGAGGGGCCGACCTATGTCGATGCCGGCGCGATGAAGGGGCTGACCTGGCTCTATCTTCGCGCGCCCTGGGGCCAGTTCTTCGAAATCGTCAGCATGAGTGGACCGCTCGGCTACGAGGCCGATGGCGGGCCGAAACTCTGGTCACCGGTGACCAACGCATAAATCCCATTCCGCCTCGCAAAGAGGTGCGCAATCCGCCTGCCGTTTCGGTGGGCGGGACTGAACCACCGCATCCGGAAAACCGGATGCGGCCCTGCAATCGTTTCATTGAATGAGGAGGAGCATTTCGATGGGAATTTGGAAGAAATCCGTATTGGCCGCCGGTTTCGTGGCGCTGATGTGCGGCAGCGCGCTGTCGCAGGACAAGCAGTTCGAAGGCGTGCAGCTGAAGATGCTCGGCATCGGCGATACGTCGGTGACGCGTCTTGCCAAGATCACCAGCGAGTTCGAGGAACAGACCGGCGCCAAGGTGCAGATCGACATGCTCCCCTATCCGGGGCTGATCGACAAGATCATCATCGAGGCGAGCTCGGATAACCCGACCTACCAGCTGCTCTGGGTCGATAGCCCCTGGGTCGGCATGCTCGGCGAGGCCGGCGCGTTGCAGGATCTCACCGAATATGCGAAGCGCGACGCCGCCGAAATCGGCCTCGATGACATCATTCCCGTGCAGTTGCAGGAAAATAGCTGGCAGGGCCAGCTGCTCGCCTTCCCGGCCTCCGGCATGATCTGGCACGTCAACTATCGCCAGGACCTGTTCGACGATGCCGGCGAGAAGGAGGCCTTCAAGGCCAAATACAGCTACGACCTGGCGCCGCCCGCCACCTGGCAGCAGTTCCACGACATTGCCGAGTTCTTCACGCGCAAGAAGGGCGACAAGCTTGCCGGCAAGGTCCTGGAACAGGATTTTTACGGCAATGCCGAGTCCTACAGCCGCGTGCAGGGCGCCATCACGCATGACTATTTCCCGATCATGCGCGGCTTCGGCGGCGACTATTGGGACCCGGCGACCGGCCTTTGCGCCATGACCGGCGAGCCGCATGTCAAGGCGGCGGAATTCATGAAGTCGCTAGTTCCCTTCAATCCGCCGGATTATCTCGGCCTGATGTGGGACATCCAGTCCGGCTATATGGAACGCGGCGAGACGGCGCTGTCGGGTTACTGGAGCGTGCGCACCGTGCGCCTGACGAACCCGGAAGAAGCCAAGTTGCCGACGCTCGGCAAGGCCGGCTTCTCCGGCGGGCCGACGGAAGACGGCAAGCCGCAGCCGACCTATACCGGCTCGCTGTCCTTCGCCATCAACGCCAAGGTTTCCGACCAGGAGAAGGAAGCCGCCTGGGCCTTCATCAAGTGGGGCACCGGCGAGAAGATCATGCGCCGCCTTGCCGATGAAGGCTGGGGCATCAGCCAGTTCCGCAAGTCGATCCTTGCCGATCCCGCGCTCCAGGAGAAGTACCCCTATTACAAGGTGTTGCTCGACACCCAGACGAATGCGCGCCGCCGCATCTTCCACCCGTTCTACGCGGATGTGGAGGAAAACTTCGGCGTCGAACTCTCCAAGTACATGGCCGGCGAGACGGCAACCGCACAGGAAGCGCTGAACAACGCCTGCACCGCGGTCAATTCGCGCTTGTCGATGTTCCCGCTCGAACAGCGGCTTCGCTGGATCAACGACGCACCGGTCACCGTGTTGCAGAAGTAAGCGCCAACCCCGCGCTTCGGCCGCCTTGGCCGGAGCGCGGAACAAAATGACATGCGGGAGGGTGCCATGGGCTATGTCAACAGACGCAACAGGACGATCGCGGGGGTATTCCTGCTGCCGACGGCGGCGGTGCTGTTCCTGACGACCATCTATCCGATGCTCTATGCGCTCTATCTGAGCTTTCGCAATTACGACCTCGCGAAACCGTTCATCCCGCGCATCTTCGTCGGCCTTGCCAATTTCCAGGAAGTGCTGACCTCCGGGCCGTTCCTGCACAGCATGCTGATCACCTTCAAGCTGATGGGGGTGACGCTGTTCTTCCAGTTCGTCATCGGCGTCGGCCTCGCCCTGCTGGTAACGCAGCGCCTGCCCGGCATGGCGGCAATCCGCACGCTGCTGCTTATCCCGATGATGATCTCGCCGGTCATCGTCGGCCTCGTCTGGCTCTTCATCTATTTTCCGGAGCTCGGCTATTTCAACTATTTCATCGGCCTGATCGGCATCAACCCGATCCCGTGGATCACCAGCACGCAATGGGCGCTGACGGCGATCGCGATTGCCGACATCTGGCAATGGACGCCCTTCGTGATGATGGGAACGGCCGCCGCCCTGCAAAGCCTGTCGCCGGAGCCCTACGAGGCGGCGCGCATCGACGGCAATTCCAATATCGACGTCTTCCTGCATGTCACGCTGCCGCAGTTGAAGCCGGTGCTGATCAGCCTCTTGTTCCTGCGCGCCATCGATGCCTTCAAGATCTACGACATCATCTTCGTGCTCACCAAGGGCGGGCCGGGCGACGCCACCGAGACGATCGCCCTCTACATCTACCGCCAGAGTTTCACCTTCTGGCGCATGGGGGTCGGTGCTGCCGCCTCCTTCGTGTCGCTGATCATCATTTCCGTGCTGATCACGCTGTTCTTCAAATCCATGCAGAAGAGCGCCGCTGCGCGTTGAGGAGACCCACCATGAACAGGCTCAGCACCAGACAGGCGACCCTCGTCTATAGCATGACCGGCATCATCCTGATCATCTTCATGATCCCGATCTACCTCATCCTGGCGTCCTCCCTGAAACCGTCGGCGGATATGTTCTCCCGTCCGCCGACGGTCTTTTTCACGCCGACGCTGCAACACTATGTGGATCTCTTCACGCTCAGGCCGTTCCACTGGAACATCATCAACAGCCTGATCGTCACCCTCGGCTCGACGGTGTTTTCGGTCACCATCGGCGCACTCGGCGCCTTCGCGCTGTCGCGCATCCGCCATCCGCGCATCAACGACGCGGCGTTCTGGATCCTGTCGATGCGCATGTTCCCGCCCATCGCCGTCGTCGTGCCCTATTACATCATCTTCAAGTCGATCGGCCTGCTCGACACACCGCTCGCGCTGATCATCGTCTATTCGACGGCGAACATTCCGCTGACGGTCTGGCTGATGAAGGGCTTCTTCGACGAGGTGCCGGAGGCGCTGGAAGAGGCCGCACAGGTCGATGGCTACGGCATCGTCGAGATCTTCTACCGCATCACGCTGCCGTTGGCGGCCCCCGGCCTCGCCGTCTGCGCCGTGTTCTGCTTCATCTTCTCGTGGAACGAGTTCCTGTTTGCGCTGATGCTGACCGGCTCCAGCGCGCAGACCGCCACCGTCGCCGTCATGTCGTTCTGGAGCAGCGACGCGGTGCAGTGGGGCCGCATCATGGCGGGCTCGTTCATCATTCTCATCCCCGGCGTCATCTTCGTGCTCACCTGCCAGAAATGGCTGGTCAAGGGCCTGACGCTCGGATCCGTCAAATAGGCCCGGCAACGCCGGTACCGCGGAGGAAAAATCTTGGCATCTGTTTCCCTTACCAACGTCGTGAAAGCCTTCGGCGCCTTCAAGGTGGTGCATGGCGTCGATCTCGACATCGCGGACGGCGAGTTCGTCGTGCTGCTCGGCCCTTCCGGCTGCGGCAAGACCACCACGCTGCGCATGGTCGCCGGCCTTGAGGATGTGACCGGCGGCGAGATCCGCATCGCCGGCGAGGTCATCAACGACCGGGCGCCGAAGGACCGCAAGATCGCGATGGTGTTCCAGAACTACGCGCTCTACCCTCATATGACGGTGCGGCAGAACATGGAGTTCGCGCTGAAGCCGCAGCGCCTCTCCAAGGCCGAGGTCGATGCAAAGATCGCCGGCGTCGCCGCCATGCTCGGCCTCGACGTGCTGCTCCAGCGCAAGCCCGCACAGCTTTCCGGCGGCCAGCGCCAGCGCGTGGCGATGGGCCGGGCGATGGTGCGAACGCCGGAAGTGTTCCTGTTCGATGAGCCACTGTCGAACCTCGACGCCAAGCTGCGCACGCAGGTCCGCATGGAAATCGCCAAGCTGCACAAGCAGCTCGGCACCACCGTCATCTATGTCACGCACGACCAGGTCGAGGCGATGACGCTCGCCGACAAGATCGTCATCATGAAGGACGGCCATATCGAGCAGATCGGCTCGCCAGAAGAAGTCTTCGCCCACCCGAAAAACCTCTTCGTCGCCACGTTCATAGGCAGCCCGTCGATGAACCTCTTCCGCATGACGGCGGAGCGCGGCGACACCGGAACGGTGCTGTCCTCGCCGGCCTTCTCCCTCCGCCTGTCGGCAGAGCTGGGCGCAAAATTGACGCCGGGGCAGGCGGTGACGCTGGGTGTCCGCCCGAGCGACGTGCGCCTTGCGCAGGCCGGCGACGCTGATGCCATCGAGGCCCGGGTCGAGGTGGTGGAATATCTCGGCGTCGAGGCGCTGGTCGATCTGAGGATCGGCACCCAGGAATTCATTGCGCAGATCCCGGCAAGCGAGCGGCCCGCGCTCGATCAGGCCGTGAAGGTCGTCTTCAACCCCGCCGGCCTGCATCTTTTCGATAGCGAAAGCGGCCAGGCGCTTTGAGCCGCAAGGAGACCATCATGTCCGGCAAGGAAATCATCTTCCCGCAGAAGAACAGCTTCGTTCTGGCGGATTGCGAAACGACGCCGCTTGGCGCGACCGAGGTGCGCGGTCGCACGCTTGCGACCCTCGTCAGCCCCGGCACGGAACTCGCCTGGGCGACGGGCGAGGACTTTCCCATCCGGCCCGGCTATGCCGCGGTGTTCGAGGTGGAGGAATGCGGCGAGGCCGTCACCGGCGTGGCACTCGGCACGCGGCTGTTCTGCATGGGGCCGCATCGCAGCTTCCAGCAGGTCGAGCATCGATTCACGCTGCCGGTGCCGGATGGCTTGTCATCCGAGGAAGCCGTCATCGCGCGGCTGATCGGCGTGTCGATGACGACGCTCATGACCACCAAGGCGAGGCCCGGCGACCGCGTGGTCATCGGCGGCGCCGGCCCGGTCGGTTATCTCGCCGCGCACATCTTCAAGCTCTCGGGCTATGAGGTGTCCGTGGTCGAGCCGGACCCGACCCGACGCAGCCAGATGGTTGCCTCCGGCATCGCCTCGGTCTTTGCCGAGATGCCGGCTACTGATCCCGACTTCGCCGGCAAGGTCGCGCTCGTCGTCGATTGCTCCGGCCACGAGGCCGCGGTTCTCGGCGGCTGCCGCATCGTGCGCCAGCATGGCGAGGTCGTGCTGATCGGCGTTCCGTGGAAGCGTCATACGGAGCTTTACGCCCACGATATCCTACACGCGGTCTTCAACAATTTCGTGCTGCTCAGAAGCGGCTGGGAATGGGAGTTCCCGTTGCTGGCAAAAGGCTTCAAATGGGTGGAACTGCTGGACGGCTACAACAATACCAGCCAAAGCGTCTTCGGCGGCTTTGCCAAAGCCCTGAAATGGCTTTCCGAAGGCCGAATTCCCCTGGACGGCCTCCTGCGTAAGGCCTCGCCGAAGGCTCCGGCCGCCCTCTACACTGCCTTGCTGGCCCGCGAAATCACCGAGCCCTTCGTCGTGCTCGACTGGCAGTCGGAATGATCATCCCCAGATGCGGGTAATGGCATCGAAGGCGAACTGGATGGTCGGGTCGTTCGCCCGCGCTTTCAGGCACACGAAGCTTAGGGCGGTTTCGATTTGGACGCGGTCGGCTATCACCAGTCCATTCGACTGGTGTTCATGCAGGGCCAAGGATTCTCGGCAGAGGCTGAGCCCCAGCCCGGTTCGCACCATCGCCAGCATGGAAGGCTCCTGGTCGACCGAGGCGACGACGTTCTGCCGCACGCCGAGGTCGCCGAACACGCGTCCCAGCAGCCGATTGTGCACCGAGGCCGGCGGCGTGCCGATCCAGGGGAGGGCCGCGAGCGCCGGCCAGTCCTGGCCACGAACGACGCCGGCGAGCGATGGCGGGGCGACGACCAGATAGGTCAGTCGCGCGAGTTCCTTCGCTTGGAAGAGGTTTTCCTGTCCATCCGGCACCACGCCGGCCACGGGATCGAAATCCCGGATATCGCCGAGAAAATACCCGACATCCAGCTCGTTTCGCCGGAGACCCTCCGGCACGTCGCCGCTCATGCCGTGGCGCAGTTCCGTTTCGATGCCGGGGCCGCTTTCCACCAGCGCCTTCAAAAACGCCCCCAGCCGCGTGAATTCCGGATCGATGATAGTGCCGATCCGCAATTTCCCGCGCAGGCGCGTCGCGAGGTGCCCCGCCGTCTGGCCGAAATCCGTGAGCGCTGCCAGCACCTGCTCCGCCTTCGCCGCCAGCAAGGCGCCTTCGAGGGTCAATTCCAGGCCCACCGACGTTCGGCGAAACAAAGTGATGCCGGTATCCGCGGCAAGACGCTTGAGTTGCAGGGTCACGGCCGGCTGGGTGAGATGCAACTGTTCGGCCGCGCGCGTGACATTACCCTCGCGGGCAACGGTCACGAAGGCCTTCAATGTTCGGAGGTCGGTCGGGCTCGCCATATTAATTCTGCTTATAATTCTCTGCTTCATTTGTCATTGGATTTTCCGCCGCATCTGCGGATATTGCTTAAAAAAACACGAGGAGGACGCTCAGATGCCATGCAGAACGGTCGGACTTTATAATCGCGATGGCGGCATAACCCGATGATGCGTCCGGACATCCCATCTGACCGTTTCGACTACATCGTCGTCGGGGGAGGTTCTGCCGGCTGCCTGCTGGCCAATCGCCTCAGCCGCGATCCTGCGACGCGCGTGCTGCTGCTGGAAGCGGGCAGGAAGGACAACTATCCGTGGATCCATATCCCGGTCGGCTATCTCTACTGCATCGGCAATCCGCGCACCGACTGGCTGTTCAAGACCGAGCCGGATGCCGGGCTGAACGGCCGCTCGCTGCGCTATCCGCGCGGCAAGACGCTTGGCGGTTGCTCCTCCATCAACGGCATGATCTACATGCGCGGGCAGGCCCGCGACTATGACGGCTGGGCGGAGGCGACCGGGGACAGCGCCTGGTCTTGGCAGAATTCCCTGCCCGATTTCAAGGCCCATGAGGACCACTACAGGCTGGATAACGGTGCGGACCCGCAAACGGGCGGCAACAGCCGATTCTCCGACATGCACGGCCATGGCGGCGAGTGGCGCATCGAGAAGCAGCGCCTGAAATGGGATATTCTCGAATCCTTCGCCGAGGCCGCCGTCGAGGCCGGCGTCCCGCGGTCCGCTGATTTTAACAGCGGCGACAACGAGGGCGTCGGCTATTTCGAAGTCAACCAACGCTCGGGCTGGCGTTGGAACACCTCCAAGGCCTTTCTGCGCCCGGCAAGAAACCGGCCCAACCTCTCTGTCTGGACGGAATGCCATGTCGAAAAGCTGACGCTTGAAGGCAAGCGCTGTACCGGCGTCGTGCTTCAGCGGCAGGGGCGCAGGATGGAGGTCCGCGCCGAGAAGGAAGTGATCCTTTCGGCCGGGGCGATCGGCTCGCCGCAGATCCTGCAATTGTCGGGCATCGGACCGGCGGAGCTTTTGAAGCGCCACGGCATCGAGGCGGCGCACGATCTGCCGGGCGTCGGCGAAAACCTGCAGGACCATTTGCAGATCCGCGCGGTCTTCAAGGTCGGCAACGCCAAGACGCTGAACGCGCTCGCCAACAGCCTGTTCGGCAAGGCGATGATCGGCCTTGAATATGCGTTGAAACGCAGCGGCCCGATGAGCATGTCGCCCTCGCAGCTCGGCGCCTTCACCCGCTCGGATGAGACGCAGGCCCATGCCAACCTGGAATATCACGTCCAGCCGCTGAGCCTCGATGCCTTCGGCGAACCGCTGCATAGCATCCCCGCCTTCACCGCGAGCGTCTGCAACCTGAACCCGACGAGTGCCGGAACCGTGCGCATCCGCTCCGGCAAGGCGACTGATGCACCGGCCATCGCGCCGAACTACCTGAGCACGGAGGAGGATCGCCGCATCGCCGCCGACAGCATCCGGCAGGTGCGCAAGATCGTCTCGCAGCCGGCGCTTGCGAAATACCAGCCGGAGGAGTGGAAGCCCGGCCTCCAGTTCCAGAGCGACGAGGACCTCGCCAAACTCGCCGGCGACATCGCCAACACCATCTTTCACCCCGTCGGAACGACGAAGATGGGCCGCGCCGACGACCCGATGGCCGTGGTCGATAGCCGCCTGCGGGTGCGGGGCATCATGGGCCTGCGCGTCGTCGACGCCGGCATCATGCCGAAGATCACCAGCGGCAACACCAATGCGCCGACGCTGATGATAGCGGAAAAGGCGGCGGGATGGATTATTGCCGATGCCCGGCAGCGCGGATGACGGACGAGGATGATCGCGATTCCTGGTTGAGCAGGTCGATCGCGGCGAGGGCGTCCCGCCGCGTGGAAAAGGCGAGGATCTCGTCGCCCATCATGCCGGGCAAATCGGTCGCATTGTCCCAGACAACGTAGTGATCCAGCGGATCGAGGAGACATTCGTAGCGATCGGTCGTCCCGGTTTCCATCGCGCTGTTATCCTCCACCGCCTGACATTCGAAGCCGGCAGCATAATCCACCAATGCAAACATCCGCTTAACCGCGCGCCCGAAGGGCGGCGGTCAGCGGCAGCCTTGTCGCGGCGAGCGCGGGTAGGGCGCCGCCGAGGATGCCGATGGCAAGGCCGAGCAGGCCCGCCGTCAGTAGAACGTCTGGCGTGACGGCGAGTTGGAAGGCCATGCGGGCATTGTTCGCGCCGATCGTGCTGGCCTGCCAGCCGTTGAAGATCAGCCACGAGGCGAGGAGGCCGAGGAGGACGCCGGTGCCCGCCAGCACCACCGCTTCCACCCACGTTCCGAGAAAGGCTGAGAGGCGGCTGAAGCCGAGCGCACGCACAGTGGCGATCTCGACGGTGCGGTCGGAGACGGAACTCGTCATCGTGTTGAGGGCGCCCGCCGTTGCCCCCACGGCCATCAGCAGCGCGACCGGCCAGCCGAACAGGCGGATGAGGCTCGCGGTGCGTCCGGATTGCGCCGCGTAAAGATGGGCTTCGGAGACGGCGACGAGCGGGGTCTCGGTGATCGTGGCGAGCGCGCCTTGCAGGCGTTTGAGGGATGCAGGGTCGGCGAGGCGGAGTTTCAGGCTTTGCACCTGCCCCTGCCGGTCGAAGGCGGCGCGCACCGCTTCGAGATCGGCCCACAGTTCGGATTCGAAGGCGCTGCCGCCGGCGGAGAAATGTCCCACCACCGTCCAGTCGACCGCACCGAGGCGCACCGTGTCGCCCACGTCGAGGCCGAATTCATCAGCGAGACGGTCCCCGGCGACGATCTCGCGGGCACCGGGCGTGAAGATGCGGCCGGCGGAAAGCGTGATGCCGTCGCGGATCGACGGGCCGGCCGCGTCCATGCCGCGCAGCGCCAGCGTGCGCTGGCTCAGATCGACGGGCACGACGATCTCGCGGGACGAGACGAGCTTGCCGCCGGCGTCGCGGACGACGCCCAGGTCGCCGGTCATGGCATCGAGCGCGCGGATGACGGTTGCGGGGATGTCCGAGCCCGTCTCCTGATTGGTGCCGCCGCCGAGAACGACGGCGACGGCTGGTGAGCCGGCGCCCGTCAACGCCGTCTCGAACCCCTTCGCCATGGAGAGGAAGCCGGCGAGCACGCAGACGACGAGGGCGACCGACAGGGCCATGGAGGCGGAGATCGCGGAACGGCGCGGCAGGCTGGACAGGTTGGTGCGGATCATCACGAGCGCTTGTCTTGCATGGGTGGACATGGGGTTACCTCGTTCTGAAAGCTTTGATGATGGGGGTTCGCATGGCGTTGAAGGCCGGCAGCGCGCCGGTCGCAAGCCCGAGGGCGGCGATGATAACCAGCGCCTTGGCGAAGACCGGCACGGAGAAGACCAGCCCGAGCGTCGGGCCGGCAAGGATGGTTGCGAGCTTCGCCAAAGCGAGGCCGATGCCGCCGCCGACCGCGAAGACGAAGAGGGTCTCGCCGAGGATCAGCCCCATGATGCCGAGGCGGGAGAAACCGAGCGTCTTCAGCACGCCGATCTCGAAGGTGCGCTCGCGCACGGCGAAGACCATGGTGTTGACGACGATCATCAGGAGGGTGACGAAGGCCGCGCCGACGACGAGGTTCACGATCAGCCCGACATCGGCATATTGGCGCAGAAACGCCTCCAGGAACTGCTTTTCCGATTGCGTGCGCGTCGGCGTGGCCGAGTTGGCGAACAGCGTATCGATGCCGGCGGCAAGTTCCCCCGTCGAGACACCTGCGCGGGGCAGGACGACGAAGGCGTCCACGGTGTCCTTGCCGCGTGCGCGTGCGGCGTTCACATAATCGTAGCGGGCGATCATGAAATAGGTGTCGGTGGCGGCACTTTCGCCCTCGAAGATGCCGGCGATCTCGAACCGCCAGTCGCGGCCGCCGTCCTCTCTCGGTGTGTCGAAGGCGGTGATCGTCGCGCGCTGGCCGACGGTCCATCCTTGCGCCTCGGCCAGCGCGCGGCCGACCAGCACCCTGTCGCGGGCCTGGCCGATGGCGCCGACCAGGGCCGGTGTCAGCCCGAGCCCCTTGCCGTTGACGGCCATCAGCAGGTCGGGATCGGCGGCGCTGATGGCGACGACGTTTTTCTCCACGCCGACGAAGCCGCGCAGCCGCATGACATAGCCGACCGCCGCGACGCCGGGATCGGCGGCGATGCGCGACATTGCCGCCATCGGCAGCAGCTGCGTGCGGCCGCCGGCACTCGTGACGCCGAGGAGGTCGTCGCTGGCGCCGGCCGCGCCCTGCGTTCCGTTCAGGAAGCTTGCGGTCAGGCCGTAGATCAGGAAGGCGACGGCGATCGAGACCATCAGGAGCACGGTGCGCAGCGGCTTTCGCCAGGCATTCTTTCGGGCGAGATCGAAAAAGGTCATCAGGCGGCCCTCTTCTCGTCGACGAAATCGCCCTTGTCGAGATGCAGCGTGCGGCGTGCATAAAGCGCTGCCTGCGGGTCGTGTGTCACCATGACGATGGTCTTTTCCAACTCGCGGTTGAGGAAGCGCAGCATGTCCAGAACCTCGTCGGCGGACTTGCGGTCGAGGTCGCCGGTCGGCTCGTCGCAGAGCAGCAGGCCCGGATCGGAGACGATGGCGCGGGCGATGCCGATGCGCTGCTGCTGGCCGCCGGACATCATGGCGGGATATTGTTTTTCGCGCCCGGACAGACCGACGAGATCGAGGACCTTTTCAACGCGCAGGCGCCGCTCCTTGCGCGACAGCGGTTTCAGCAGCAGCGGCAGCTCGACGTTTTCCGCGGCGGTGAGCATGGGCAGCAAGTTATAGAACTGGAAGACGATGCCCATGTTGTGCGCCCGCCAGGCAGAGCGCGCGGCCTCGCCCATCTGGTCGAGGCGGCTGGCGCCGATGCTCAAGGTGCCGGCATCCGGCCGGTCGATGCCGGCCAGCATGTTGAGCAGCGTTGATTTGCCGGAGCCGGACGGCCCCATGACGGCGACGAAATCGCCGCGCGGGATGGCGAGGTCGAGACCGGCGAAGATGGGGATCATCTCTCCGCCGATGTGGTAGGCCTTCCTGACCCCGCTGAGCGCGATATAGGGGGCTGGGTTTTGGGTCATTGCGTATTTTCTCCTGTTTCATCGAGGGCGATGCGGATGCGGGCGGCCATGTTTGGGCGGATGCCGTCGGGCGGATCGTCGAGCGACAGGCGCAGCGTGACGGTGCCCTTTTCCGCGGAGGCGACGGGCGCCAGCCGGAGGACCGTGACGGCGAAGGGCCTGTCGGGAAAACCGTCGAGCACCGCCTGGCCGGCAAGGCCGGGCTTGAGGGCTGCGATGGTGGTTTCCGATACGTCCGCGTCGATCACGAGGGTTTTCGTGTCGGTGATCGTCAGCAGGCTCTGGCTTTCGCGAACGCTGTCGATGCGCGCCAGCACCGTATCGCCGACGCGGGCGTCGAGACGGGTGACGGTGCCGGCGAAGGGCGCGCGAACGGTCAGTTCCTCCACCCGTTCCTCGGCAATGCGGATGGCGAGGTCGGCGCTGTCTGCGGATTGCCGCGCCTGCGCCACGGCATTCTCGGCGCGTTCGGCCGCCGCGCTTGCGTCTTCAAGAGCCTGCCTGGAGGTTGCGTTGCGGGCTGCGAGGATCTCGGTGCGCTCCAGCAGGGTACGGGCCTGCGAAAGGTCGATAGCGCGGGCGGCGAGGACAAGCTCGGCCTGAGCCTTCGCGGCGCGCGCCTGTTCGAGCGCGAAGCGGGCGCCTGCATCCTCAAGGGCGACAAGAACCTGGCCCGCCTCGACGGGATCGCCCAGCGCCACAGCGATCCGTGTGATCCTGCCTTCATATTTAGCAAAGACCGTCGTCATGCGCGGCGCGACGACGAAGCCGGAGCCGGTGACCTCGCGTCCGGCCGGGATGGGATTGCGGACGGCGGATCGTTCGCCCTCGACCTCTGTCACAGCAACACGGTCGGCGGCCGCAAGCTCCGGCTCCGAGAGGGCGGCTTCGATACGCCGGACCACGTCTGGCCGATAGAGCAGGACGCCGGCGGCGGCCCCGACCATCATGGCGCCGAGGCAGATCGGAAGGACGAGACGCCGGAGCATCGGCTTCGGCGGCTGGATATCGTGAGGGACGGGCTCAAGCGAGAGCGCCTTGAGCGTCTCGGCCAGTTTTCGGCCCTGTTCGGTGGCGATGTCGAAATGTGTGTTCATGCCGGCATCATGGCCGGCAAGGGCAAAACCGCGACCTGGAACGCGTTATGGGTCGTGCTCGATCGCGATCGGGGACGTCGCGGCCTTGCGCTCGCGCCATTCGAGCGGCGACATTTCGGTGACGCGGCGGAATTCGCGGTTGAAGTTGGACTTGGTCTGGAAACCCACCTCGAACATGATCTCGGTCACGGGCTTGTCTGTCTCGGAAAGCAGCGCGCAGGCCTCGGCGATCCGGTATTCGTTGACATATTGCGAGACGTTCTTGCCTGTCGCCCGGTTGATCGCCGTGGAGATCTGCCGGGCCGGAATTCCCGTCTTGCGCGCCAGCCGGTCGAGGCTGAGATCGACATCGCGATAGACGCGTTTCGCCTGCATCACAGCCTGAACCGCGGCGAGGGTTTCCTTGTCCTCCGCCATCTCCAACCTGGGACCGGGGCCGGCACCGGCCGTCTGATCGGGCTTGCCACGACGGCCGGCTGTCGCGACGGCGCCGCACAGCACGGCCAAAACAGCAAGGTTCGCGATGGTAACCAGGAAGGGCGCATGGTCGCCCTGCGTCCAGGCGAAGTCGAGAAAGATCACGATGTCCATCGCTGCCGACAGTAGCAGGGCAGTCGCGGCAAAGAGGATGGCGCGATAGGCGGGGCCGGCATTATCGAAAGGCGTCAGGCGAAGCGCGTCCGAGCCCGGCCGCATCAAAAGCAGGATCGCCACCGCATAGCCGCTGAAGATCAATGCGATGGCGAAGTCGATGGCAGCGCGCCACAGCACGACCATCAGCACAATCGCGATCACCGGCATGAGATGCAGGCCCACGCGCAGGATCGGTAACACATCGCTCTTGCGCACCATCCCGGCCACGCCGGCATAGACAAGCGGCGGCACCGTCGAAGCCACGATTGGCAGCACCGGACCGACGCCATTCACCCCGTAGCCCCAGCGAAACCCCAGCAGGATCGATTGAAGGGCGGCCACCAGAATCAAGGCGAGAAACGGCATGTTCGGCGGCGCATCGTCGTCGCGTCGCACGACGGTGACCAGCAGAATGACAAGCAGGGTCGCAACGACGAAGGGAACTGGAATGGATAGCATTATATCTGGAAGGGCTTGAGGGCAGAATAGGAGTGTTCGACGCTATCATGGCGTATCGGACAGGTTTCCGCGACCTTGATCACGTTTGAGGTCTGTTTTCGGGGTAGCTCCACCCTCGGTGCCGTCTTCACGCCGCTTGACCAAATACGGAATTTGTAACTATTATTGTTACATGACTTTGAGCAATGAAAAATTAGGATCTCCCGCCCTCGACAAACCGGCTTTTACCGCGGCGCATGCCAGTTCCTATGTGGACGGAACACTGAAAAAGGTTCCGGGCCTCGCTTCGCTCCACCGAATGGCTGCGATGCTGATTGCGGAGCGGGTGCCGGGGGCTGGCCGGGTTCTGGTGCTGGGCGCGGGCGGTGGCCTGGAGCTCAAGGCTTTGGCCGACGAGAATCCTCACTGGAATTTTTACGGAATCGATCCCTCGGCCGACATGCTTCTGCTGGCGCAGGAGATTGTGGGGCCTCATCGGCCACGCGTGCAATTGCACGAGGGATATATAGACACCGCGGAGGAGGGGCCGTTCGATGCAGCGGTCTGTTTTCTCACGCTGCATTTCGTGGCGCGCGATCAACGCCTCGAAACATTGCAGCAATTGCGTCGCCGGCTGGTGCCGGGCGCACCGTTCGTCGTCGCCCATATCAGCTTTTCGCAGGGCGAACCCGAGAGATCCATGTGGATCGCCCGCCATGTCGCCTTCGGAGGGGCTTCCGGGAACGCGGAAAGCGCGCGGCAGGCTATTGCCACGAAACTGTCGATTCTCTCGCCCGAAGAGGACGAATCGTTGCTACGTGAAGCGGGATTTTCGGATGTCAGCCTGATCTATGCGGGCCTGACATTCAGGGGATGGGTGGCTTACGCCTGAACTCTCGCCGTTTGCTTGGAAGCCAAGCCCGGCATTCGGCGTGTCTTGACGCCTTGGCTCAAAAGTGCCGAACGAGGATCGGCGAGGCTTCTCAGCCGATCCTCGAACGAAACAGATCAGAGAACGCGGACGTTTTCTGCCTTGGATTTGCCGGTCTTGCGGTCCTGGCCAACGTCATAGCTGACGCGCTGGCCTTCGCTCAGCGAGCCGCCCTGCAGAGCGGAAACGTGTACGAAGACATCACTGCCCCCATTTTCGGGCGTGATGAAACCAAAACCCTTTTCCCCATTGAAAAACTTAACAGTGCCAGTGGCCATTTCTAATCCTCGAAGCTCGAACAGCGGATTGCCGCGCGGCAAAACCTATCGCGGTTGGACGCAGTCTGCAATGCGCTTGCTGGTTGGTAAGCCTTAATCTCCACGATCCATTGTCATTTTTTGATACTTCATGGGTCGCGAAGACCGGATTGAGGCCCCTTGAATTGCTCCAGGCCCGTCCATATCTAGGGTTCACCACCCGTATTGATGACGCCTGCCGCAACAGCACCATACTGCTGCGCGTGTCGTCCGGGTCTAATAGGGCGCTCCCCGAAAGGGTCGAGCGCCCTATTTCTTTTCCGGGCCGGCGTGTTTTCTCATGTCATACACGGCGGCGTTGTCCTGGACTTTTCGCAAGCCCTTATAAAGCGTTTGGCGGAGATTGCCGTCTTCGCTCCAGCCGCTGAATTCGATCTCCGCGATGAGGGTGGGCAGGGCGAAGACGTAGCCTTTGCCCTTCACCGGCACGACGGGCTTGCGCGTCTTGAGCATGTCGAGCGTCTTGCGGAGATAGTCCGCATCCTTGGCGCTTAGCCCGGTCGAGACGGAACCGACATACACCCAATCATGTCCGTGCCGCGCGGCGAGCAGCAGGCTGGCAATGCCGCTTTGGGCGGAATCCAATGGCTCATAGCCGACGATCATGAAGCTGCCGCCCTCTATGCATTCGACCTGGAGCCAGTCGTCGCTGCGGCCGGATCGATAGGGGCGGTCGCGATGTTTGGCGACGATGCCCTCCAGCCCGAGCCGCCGCGCTTCGGCTAGGAGGTCGTCTGCATCGATGTCGAGTTCTTCCGAAAGCCGGATCGCGCCGTCCCCGCCGGCCGGGACGAGATCCTCCAGCAGATGCCGGCGCAGGGAGAGTTCCGTGCCCGTCAGGTCCTGGCCATCGAGATAGAGAAGATCGAAGGCGAAGAAGATGGCCTCCTGCGAAGCCCTTTTGCCGCCGCGCCCGCCGAGCGAATCTTGCAGCGTCGCGAAATCCGACCGGCCGTCTTCATCGAGAATCACGGCTTCGCCGTCGAAAATGGCCGAGTTGACGCCGAGATTGCGGGCTGCGACCGCGATGGCCGGGAAGCGATGCGTCCAGTCCTCGCCGTTGGTTGTGACAAGGCGAACGCCCTTCGGATCGACGTGGACGGCGAGCCGGTGGCCATCCCATTTCACCTCATAGAGCCAGTCTGCACCTTCCGGCGGCGCAGACCTGCGCGAGGCGAGACAGGGCTCTATGCGATCGGGCATCGGATCGAAGGGCAGGCCGGGCTGCTGCGGATCCCGCTTGCGCACGGGGCGGGACTGGAGCGTCGCGCCGGATTCGTCGAGCAGCGGAAGAGGCGATCTGCGCTTCGGCGTCATGGGAATTCACCATCTCCTGCATCGAGCCCGGATTTTCATCGTCGCAGTTCGGGAGATAGGTACGTTCGCCGCGAACTTCACCCCCCGTATCGAACGGACGTCACTATGGCGTGACAGGCCGGATGTGTTCAAAGCCGCAGCCGGGCACTGCTTTTGCAACATGCAATCAGGGATTTGTCGCGGTGACAATGTGGCCCGTCGCCTTCAAACGGCCCGGCGGTCTATGATTGGCCGACAGGAGGAGCGCATGACCCTATTTTCCGGCCTTTCGGCCTTTTCCATCACGCCCACGGACGCGGCCGGCCGCGTCGACCGGGAGGCGCTCTCCCGCCTGCTTGAACGTATCCGCAGCGCGGGCGCGGATTCGATCGGCCTGCTCGGCAGCACGGGCGGTTATGCCTTCCTGTCGCGTGAAGAGCGGCGGCATGCCGTCGAGACCGCGATCACCAGTGTCGGCGGCCGCATTCCCGTCATCGTCGGCGTCGGGGCGTTGCGCACGGACGAGGCGGAAGCGCTGGCACGCGATGCGAAGGCGGCCGGCGCGGACGGGCTGCTGCTGGCGCCCATGTCCTATACGCCACTGACGGAGGAGGAGGTTTTCCAGCACATGGTCGCGGTCGCCAAGGCCGGCGACCTGCCGCTCTGCATTTACAACAATCCCGGCACGACGCGCTTCATCTTCAGCGACGACCTGATCGCCCGGCTGGCGGATGTGCCGAACATCGCCGCAATAAAGATGCCGTTGCCGGCCGATGGCGATTTCCGCCGCGAAATCGCCCGGCTACACGCCCGTACGCCCGCGGGTTTTCCCATCGGCTACAGCGGCGATTGGGGTGCCGCGGAATCGCTGCTGGCGGGCGGTGCTGCCTGGTACAGCGTCGTCGCCGGCCTGCTGCCGGCAGAAGCGCTGGCGCTGACCCGCGCGGCCATGGCCGGCAACCGCGCCGAGGCCGAGCGGCTCGACCTGGCCTTCCAGCCGCTCTGGGACCTGTTCAAGGAATTCGGCAGTTTTCGCGTGATGTATGCCATTGCCGGGCTTCTCGGCCTCAGCAATGCCGCTCCGCCGCGGCCGATCCTCCCCCTGCGCCCGGCCGATATCCTACGGGTCGAGGCGGCGCTGGATCGCGTGAAGGGCTGACGCCCACGCTTCGCTCACCAGCGAACCATTTTCGGCGCCGGCCGGATAGGCTCGCATCACCGCGAAGCCAAAAAAAGGGACTGGAATGACGGCCGAGAATAAAAACCTGACCACCGACCTGGCATTGCTGTTCGTGCTGTCGACCCTCTGGGGTGCGTCCTACACCTTCATCAAGCTCGGCGTCGAGACGATCCCGCCGATAACCCTGATCGCCGCCAGAACGCTCATCGCGGGCAGCCTTCTGCTCGCGATCGTCTGGGCACGGGGCCTGTCGCTACCCCGGGACCGGAAAAGCTGGGGCCGCTTTCTCTTCCAGGCCTGCCTGAACAGCGTCATTCCCTTCACCCTGATCGCCTGGGCGGAACAGACGACCGACGCCGGACTTGCGACGATCCTGAATTCGACTTCGCCGATCTTCACCTTCCTGCTTACCGCCCTCGTCACCCGCCATGAGGTCGTGACGGGTCGCAAGCTTTTCGGCGTTTCGGCGGGGCTGGTCGGTGTCGGCCTCATCGTCGGCTTCGAGGCGCTTGGCGGGCTTGGGCAGGAGGCGTGGGCGCAACTCGCCATCGTCGCCGCGACCGTGAGCTATGCGGGGGCGGCGATCTTCGGCAAGAATTTCCGGGGGCTCGATCCGATGATCCCGGCGGCGGGGTCGATGATCTGCGGCGCCGTCCTCCTCATTCCCGCCAGCCTGATCGTCGATCGCCCGTGGACGCTGGCCCCGAGCAGCGAATCCATAATGGCCCTCCTGGGGCTCTCCGTCTTCTCGACGGCGCTGGCCTTCGTCATCTATTTCCGGCTCATCCAGACGCTCGGTTCGGTTGGCACCACCGCGCAGGCCTATATCCGGGTGCCGATCGGCGTCGGGCTGGGCGTGCTGTTTCTGGGCGAGACGCTGATGCCGACGGCTTGGCTGGGTCTGGTCTGTGTGCTCGCCGGCGTCATCGCCATGACCTGGCCCACGCGAAAGCCCGTTGCCGCCGCAACCTGATGACACCAGCGGGGTGGAGAAAGCCGGCTGGCGACCTATTTTGCAGGCCAGCGAACAGGAACTGCGCTTCACCGAGAGGACGATGCAATGGAAAAGAACACCATCTGCGTGTGGTACGACAAGGATGCCGAGGCCGCCGCCCGTTTTTACGCCCAGACCTTCCCGAACAGCGCCGTGGGCGCGGTGCACCATGCCCCCGGGGATTACCCGGATGGCAAGCAGGGTGCGGTGCTGGTCGTCGAATTCACCGTGGCCGGCATACCCTGCATCGGCCTCAACGGCGGGCCGCAGATCAAGCACAATGAAGCCTTCTCGTTCCAGATCTCGACCGAAGACCAGGAAGAGACCGACCGCTACTGGAACGCCATCGTCGACAATGGCGGCGAGGAAAGCGCCTGCGGCTGGTGCAAGGACAAATGGGGCGTCTCCTGGCAGATCACGCCGCGCGTCCTGATGGAGGCGATCACCGCCGGCGGCCCCGAAGCGAAGCGGGCCTTTGATGCGATGATGGACATGAAGAAGATCGACGTCGCCGCAATCGAGGCGGCACGACGCGGCTGATATCCTCTAGGCTCGCGGCGTCAGGTGAATGCCGGCCAGCGTGCAGCGGACGGAACCGCCGGCACGCTCGACGGTCGGGATGTCCAGCGCCACGATCCTCGCACTTTCCTCGATCGTCGTCCGCTGGTCCGCATCGAGCG
Source organism: Shinella sp. BE166 (assembly GCF_051201095.1). Lineage (NCBI taxonomy): Bacteria > Pseudomonadati > Pseudomonadota > Alphaproteobacteria > Hyphomicrobiales > Rhizobiaceae > Shinella > Shinella sp. BE166. Next base: position 563,204 of record NZ_JBPEHL010000001.1, read on the forward strand.
CCGCAAGTGCCGTCGTCGAAAGCGCCAGTATCCGTCCGTCCTTGCCCTGCAATTCCAGGGCGTTGCCGGCGAAGTTTTCGATCTGCTTGTTGCTGAGTGCCACGATGCTGCGGCCCGAGCGCTCCAGCCGCGCGATGACCTCGTCGCGTCGCTTCGGATCGCTCATCATGCCGGTACCGATCATGGCGAAGCCGGTGGCCACGCACATCAGCACATTCGTGTGGTAGACCGGCACGCCATTGCCGTCGTGGGCGTCGAACACCATCGGCTCGAAGTTGAAATGCGTGCAGAAGCGCTCCAGCGCGATCGGGTCCGTGCGGTCGGAGCGCGCGGCATAGGCGACGCGGTCGATATGATCGAGCACCATCGCGCCGGTGCCTTCGAGGAACAGGCCGTCGGGCTCCAGCCCCGAATAATCGATCACGTCCTGCACCCGGTAGCGGGTCTTCAGTATCTCGATGACGTCGCTCCGGCGCTCGCGCCTGCGGCTCTCCGCCTTCATCGGATAGATCGCCACATGGCCGCCGGCATGGGTGGAAAACCAGTTGTTCGGGAAGACGGAGTCCGGCGTTTGCGTGCCCTCGTCCTCGAACAGGTGGACCGCCACCCCGTGGCTTTCGAGCGTCTCCGCGGCCCGTGTGATCTCGTCATAGGCGGTCGCTGCAAGGTTTTCGCCGGTGTCCGCCAGGACCTGGAAGCTATTGTCGGCCGCGGTCTCCGTGTTGACGGTGAAATGGTGGGGCCGGACCATGACGACGGCCGACGGCGCCTGGATGGAGTAGGGGGACTGCCTCATCGCTCCCACCCCTTAGCGCGCGCGTTGCAGCATGCCGAAGAGGTCGCGCGGATCGTCGGGATCGGCGATGATGTCGAGTTCCTGGTAGAAGCGATTTTGCTTCAGCTTCTCGCGGACATAACGCAGCGCGGAAAAATCCTCTGTGGCAAACCCGACGCTGTCGAAGAGCGTGATCTGGCCCGCGTCCCGCCGTCCCTGGGCCTCGCCGGAAACCACCTTCCAGAGTTCCGTCACCGGGTAATCAGCCTCCATCTGCTGGATTTCGCCTTCGATGCGCGTCTGCGGCGGATATTCCACGAAGGTGTCGGCGCGCAGCAGGATGTCGCGGTGCAGTTCGGTCTTGCCCGGGCAGTCACCACCGATCGCGTTGATGTGGATGCCGCCGCCGACCATGTTGTCGGTGAGGATGGTGGCATATTGTTTGTCGGCGGTGCAGGTGGTGATGATCTGCGCGCCTTCGATCGCCGCCTCGGGCGTGGTGCAGGCCGTCACCGTCAAGCCGAAACCGGCGAGGTTGCGGGCGGCCTTCTCGGTCGCCAGCGGATCGATATCGTAGAGGCGGACGTGATCCGTGCCGAGCACGGCCTTCATGGCCAGCGCCTGGAATTCCGCCTGGGCGCCGTTGCCGATGATCGCCATGGTGCGGGCACCCTTCGGCGCCAGATGGCGGGCGGCCATGGCCGATGTCGCGGCAGTGCGTAGTGCCGTCAGCAGCGTCATCTCGGTCAAGAGAACCGGATAGCCGGTGGAGACTTCCGCGAGCAGCCCGAAAGCCGTCACCGTCTGCAGGCCCTGTCCCATGTTCTTGGGATGGCCGTTGACATATTTGAAGCTGTAGATCTCGCCGTCCGAGGTCGGCATCAGCTCGATCACGCCCTCGCGGGAATGGGAGGCGACGCGCGGCGTCTTGTCGAACAGCTCCCAGCGCCGGAAGTCGGCTTCGATGACGTCCGTGAGCTCGACCAGCATGGTCTCGACGCCGATCTGATGGACAAGCCGCATCATGTTCTCGACGCTGACGAAGGGAACGAGGGCTTTCTCCGAGGGGAGCGGTGCGGACATGGCGGTTTCCTCTGCTGGCTGTGTGCCGGAAGGCTAACGACCGGAAATGTTGACCGAAAGAGCAATCCTGTGCCATTTCTGGCAGTCAATTGATCGATATGCACAGCAGAAGTGTGAAAACAGTCAGATGACTATCGCGAAATACATGCCCGACGACCTCGACCGGCGGATCATCGGCCACCTGCGCGCCGACGGCCGGGCATCGCTCGCCAAGCTCGCCGATGCACTCGGCGTTGCCCGCGGCACGGTGCAGAGCCGGCTCGATCGGCTGATGGAGACGGGCACGCTGCTTGGCTTCACGGTTCGTGTCAGGGATGATTACGACGCGCACAGCGTGCACGCCGTCATGATGATCGAGGTGTCGGGCAAGTCGACCACCCACGTCATCCGCAAGCTGCGCGGCTTCCCGGAGATGCAGGCGCTGCACACGACGAACGGCAACTGGGACCTCGTCGCCAATATCCGCGCCGCGAGCCTGTCGGATTTCGACCGGGTGCTACGCGAGGTGCGCATGGTCGACGGCGTCTCCAACAGCGAGACGAGCTTGCTTCTCAGCAGCGTGTGAACGAGCCTTCGTCGGCTCGTCTACACCTCGAAGACATCCTCGAAGGATTCCGGAAAGCTTTGGCGGGCCACCCGTTCGTCGATGACGAACATGGCCTCGTAGGACAGCGGATCGAAATCCTTGTCGGCCGCCACGACCTCGCGGGCGAAGAGCAGGTTGAGGCGGGCGGCATCGAGATTGCCGCGCTCGAAGGGCTCTGCGCCGAAATGGTGCCAGAGCGCGTGCAGGAAGGCGGCATCGATGCGGTGCTCGGCGGTGCCGGGCCGGGCGCGACGGGGCAACGCCTTGATTGGCGTCACCCCTTTCGGATTGGCGCGCCGGATGGTGAACTGCACGCCCGTACCCGGCATGCCGGACGGAAAGCCGCGGTGTTTCGTCATGTCGGGAAGGGTGGGCATCCGGTCCTCCTTACGCCTGGCCGATCTTGTCCTGGGTCTTCGTGTCGAAGTCCGAGGCGTCGTGGCGCTCATGCAGCTGCTCGGAGGGATCGCCGTTCAGCCGGTTGACCATGCGGCCGCGCTTGACCGCCGGGCGGGCGGCGATTTCAGCCGTCCAGCGCTGCACGTTCGCGTAGCTCTGCACGTCGAGGAAGGTGCCGGCATCGCCATATTGTTTGCCCTGGGCGAGGCCGCCATACCAGGGCCAGATCGCCATGTCGGCAATCGTGTAGTCGGCGCCGGCCATGAACTGGTTTTCCGCGAGATGGCGGTCGAGCACGTCGAGCTGCCGCTTCACCTCCATGGCGTAGCGGTCGATGGCATATTTGATATGCACCGGCGCATAGGCATAAAAATGGCCGAACCCGCCGCCGAGGAAGGGCGCGGAGCCCATCTGCCAGAACAACCAGTTGAAGGTTTCCGTGCGGGCGCGAAGCTCGCTGGGCAGGAAGGCGCCGAATTTTTCCGCGAGATAGAGCAGGATGGAGGCGGATTCGAAGACGCGCACCGGCGCGCCGCCGCCCTTCGGCGCATGGTCCATCAGTGCGGGGATCTTGGAGTTCGGATTGGCCGCGACGAAGCCGGAGCCGAACTGCTCACCGTCCCCGATGCGGATCGGCCAGGCGTCGTATTCAGCCTCGGCATGGCCGGCGGCCAGAAGCTCCTCAAGCAGGATCGTCACCTTCACGCCATTGGGCGTGGCGAGCGAATAGAGCTGCAGCGGGTGTTTGCCGACCGGCAGGTCCTTGTCCTGCGTCGGGCCGGCGATGGGCCGGTTGATGCTGGCGAAAGCGCCGCCATTGCCCTTGTCCCAGGTCCAGACCTTCGGAACTTCGTAGCCGGCGGGAAAATTGTCGGCGGGGGATTTCTCGGTCATGAAATAGATCCTTGTCGTCGAAACAGCATGTCCTGACCGTTCTATAGCGCCCTTATGCCGCCTTCTGGAAGGCACGTATCGGTTCGAAAGAATTTTTCGACGGTCAAACGAACAAACCGGCCAGGTACGCTGGCCGGTCGTCCGCGACAATTCGAGGGCAGGGATGGCTAGCGCACGCCCTTCGCGCGATCCCAGGCCTGCGTCCACATTTTGAGCGCCTTCTGGCTCAGCGCCTTCGGCAGGTGGAAACGCTTTTGCGCCTCTTCGGAAGGATAAAGGTCGGGGTTGGATCGCAGCTTTTCGTCGAGCAGGGGGAGGGCTGCCTTGTTGGCGGTGGAGAAGCCGGTTTCCGTGGCTGCGGTTGCGGCGATCTCGGGGCGCATCACGAAGTCGATGAAGGCGTGGGCGGCTTCCGGATGGGACGCGTCGGCCGGTATGGCGAGCACGTCGGCCCAGACGAGGTTGCCCTCCTTCGAGAGTTTATAGGTAATCGTGAAGGGCTTGCCCGCCTCCTTCGCCCGGCTGCTGGCGATCAGCATGTCGCCGGAAAAGCCGATCGCGAGGCACAGGCCGCCATCGGCGAGATCGTTGACATAGCTGGAGCTGTGGAACTTGCGCACATAGGGGCGGACCTTCGAGACGACCTCCACCGCCTTTTCCAATTCGTCCTTGTCGATCGTATCAGGATTAAGCCCCAGATAGATCAGGGCGAGGCCGAGCACCTGCTCGGCATCATCGAGCATGCCGACGCCGCAGGAGGCGAATTTCTCGACGACTGCGGGATCGAAAACCATGCGCAGCGAATCGACCGGCGCGTCCGGCATGATCTCCCGCACCTTCTCGACATTATAGCCGACGCCGGTCGTGCCCCACATCCAGGGCACGTTATGGGCATTGCCGGGGTCGACGGCGGTGGCGCGTTCCAGTACGACCGGGTCGATATTGCCGATATTGGCAAGCTTGCTGCGGTCGAGCGCCGCCCAGACGCCGACCGGCAACTGGCGCAGGAAGTGCGGCGAGAGGTTGACGGTGACGAGGTCGTAACCAGACTTTCCCGTCAGCATCTTCGTCTCGACCATGTCGTTGGAATCGAACAGGTCGTAGGAGACCTTTATGCCCGTCTCCTTCTCGAAGGCCGCGATCGAGGCCGCGCTGAAATAGGACTCCCAGGAATAGAGGTAGAGAACCTTCTCCTCGGCCGAAACCGAGGTCGCCGCGAGGCATGCCGCAAGCGTGAGCCAGCGTTTCATCGTCTTTCTCCGTGCTGTTGGTTTGGTTGTTGCCGGACTGTCAGGCTGCTTTGTCAGCCAGCAGCCGCACCGGCGTCGGCTGGAGCAGGGGGCCGTAGAGATCGGTGCGCCGGTCGCGGAAGACGCCCCAGCTACGGCGCGCCTCGGCGATGGCGTCGAGGTCGAGGGCGGCGGTGATCACGCCTTCGGAAACCCGGTCGGCCTCGGCAAGCTTGGCGCCGGTGTGGTCGGCGATGAAGGAGGAGCCGTAGAAGGTGACCGCCGATGTCTTGCCCGCTTCGACGCCGATCCGGTTGGCCGCGATGACGGGCGTGAGGTTGGCGCCGGCATGGCCTTGCATGACGCGCTGCCAGTGGTCGCGCGAATCCCAGCCCGGATAGGACGGTTCTGAGCCGATCGCCGTCGGATAGACCAGTACCTCGGCGCCCAGCAGCACCATGGCGCGCGCCGCCTCCGGAAACCACTGGTCCCAGCACACACCGGCACCGACCTTGCCGGCCGCCGTCTCGAACACGCGAAAGCCAGTATCGCCATCGGCGAAGTAGAATTTTTCTGAATAGCCGGGGCTGTCGGGGATATGGCTCTTGCGATAGTGGCCGATCACCTTGCCATCGGCATCGATCATCACGAGCGTGTTGAACAGGCGGGCGCCATCGCGCTCGAAGAGGGACACGGGCAGCACGACGCCCGTCTCGCGGGCGAGCGCCGCCATGCGGGCGACGGTCGGGTGACCCTGCAGCGGCCGGGCGCGGGCATTGTGGATTTTATCCTCGTCGACGCAGAAATAGACACCCTCGAACAGCTCCTGCAGCACGACGAGCTGGGCGCCGCGCCGGGCCGCTTCGCGCACATGGGTTTCGAGCTTTTCGAGATTGGCCTCGATATCGTCGGTGCACGCAATCTGCACCGCAGCCGCAATCATGGAACGCATGGCTTCACCTCATTCGGGTTGTTGTTGCGTGACGCAGTGGATGCCACCGCCGTTTTCGTAGATGCGATCGACCTCAAGCGCGACGATGCGACGGCCTGGATGCAGCCGGCCGAGCAGGTCTGCGGCGAGCGCATCCGCCTTGCGGTCGCCGAAGCGCGGAGTGTAGAGCGCGCCGTTGCCGACATAGTAGTTCGCGTAACTGCTCAAAAAAACCTCGCTCGTCGAGCGGACGTCGGTGGCGGCGGGAATGGAGACGATCTCCAGTGGACGGCCCCGGGCGTCTCGCGCCTTGGCGAGGATCGCGAGCGCCTCCTCATGGGCGCGGCCCCATTCCGACGTGTCGCCGGGATAGCTGCTGGCGATCACGAGACCCGGCGCGACGAAGCGGAACGATCCGTCGATATGCCCGTCCGTGATATCCAGCCCTCGCACGCCGGGCACCCAAAGCACCGTTTGGACACCGAGCGCCGTCTTGAGGCGCCGTTCGATTTCAGCGGGCTCCAGGCCGGGATTGCGGTTGTCGTTCACCCAGCAGCTTTCAGTCAGGAGCAGCGTGCCGTCGCCATCATATTCCAGGCCGCCGCCTTCGCCGCAGAGGCCCGCGTCGAGCCGCTCCGTGCCGGCTTGCTCCGCAATGCGGGCGGCAAGCTGGCCGTCGCGGGCGTGGACCTGCTTGCCGCCCCAGCCGTTGAAGTGGAAATCGACGGCCGCGAGGCTGCCGTCCGCCTTGCGCACGAAGACCGGCGCGCTGTCGCGAGCCCACATGTCGTCGGTCGGGATGTCGACGAGTTCGACCTTGGGGCCGCACAGGCGGGCGGCAAGATCGTGCTGGTCCGCCGCGGCGGCCATGGTAACGGGCTCGTTCTCCGCAATCGCGGCTGCGAGCCGGCCCAGCGTTTCCTGCACGCTCTCAAAATAGGCGCCCGAACCGCAGTAGAGCTTCGGCGTGCTGGGCCAAGCCATCCAGGTTCGCGCATGACGTTCCGATTCTGCGGGCACTTTGGTCAAAGTTTTCTCCTCCTCGGCACGGGCCGGCATTTCGGGCATAAGCGCCAGACCCGCCGCGAGCACGAAGTGACGCCGGGTCAATGCCGCGGTCACAACGGCTGCTCCTGTGTGATGCAATGGATCGCCCCGCCGGCAGGCACGACGGCCCCGACATCGACGGTCACGATGCGCCGCTCCGGAAAGGCGCGGGCCACGGCCGCCTTGGCTTCCTCGCCGGAGGGGCGGCCGAAGGTCGGCATCACGACGCCGCCATTGGTCAGCGCGAAGTTGATGTAGGAGCGGGCAAAAACCTCGCTGGTCGCCTCCACATCATAGGCCTCGGGAATGGGGATCACCTCGAAGCGGCGGCCGCGCGCGTCCGTCTGGCTGTTGAGGGCGGCGAGGTTGTCGACAAGGATGCGGCCGTGCAGGTCGGCCGGGTCGGGATTGTATTCGAACATCACGACGCCGGGTTTCACGAAACAGCACATGCCGTCGACATGGCCGTCCGTCTCCAGGTCGAGCGGATCGCCCGGCAGCCAGACGACCTTTTCCAGGCCGAGCATACGCAGCAGTTCCTGTTCCACCCAGGCTTTTGAGAGGCCGGGATTGCGGTTGGGATGCAGCAGGCTCGTTTCGGTCGCAATCAGCGTGCCGTCGCCGTCGCAGGCAAGCGAGCCGCCTTCGCAAAACAGGAAAGAGCGCAGGATTTCCGCGCCTTCATGCGCCAGCAAATTGCCGGCCAGTGCATCGTCGGCGTCGAAGGGCTCGTGTTTGCGGCCCCAGGCGTTGAAGCGCCAGGACACGCCGGCGAGGCCGCCATCGCTGCGCTTGAGGAAGGTCGGGCCGGAATCGCGGATCCAGCAATCGTCGATCGGCAGGGCGACGACGTCGATGCCATTGCCGAGATGGGCGCGGGCACCATCGGCATGATCGGGGTGGGCCACCATGCTGACGGGCTCGAAATCCGCAATGGCGCGGGCGACATCGGCATAGGCCTGCTGCATTGCCGGCAGGCGATCGCCATAGAGATCCTGCCGGTGCGGCCAGGCCATCCAGGTCTTGGCATGGGGCTCGAACTCACCCGGCCGGCGCAGTTTCACCGCCGTGTCCGGCCATGCTTTCGTATCCATGATTGACTCCTATTCATCTATGGCGCTCATTATCGGGGCGAGAGAGGCCCGATACAAACGAGAAGCATTCTTGCTGATAATGAATGGAATTCATGAATGTTGAAATTCCGCCATATTCCGCCAACCCAGTTCCTGAAGGGTTTCGAGGCGGCGGCGCGGCTTGAAAGTTTCAGCCGTGCGGCGGAAGAGGTCGGCCTCACGCAGTCCGCCATCAGCCATCAGATGCGCCTCCTCGAAGGCCAGATCGGGCAGCCGCTGTTCCTGCGTATCGGCCGGGAGGTGCGCCTCACGGATGCCGGGCGCGACTATCACCGCACGGTGCGCCGCTGCCTGGAACTGATGGAGGAGGGCTATCGGCGCCTCGAGCCCTATCGCAAGCCCGGCAGCGTCGTGATCTATGCGCCGCGGGATTTTTCGCGGCGCTGGCTCCTGCCGCGCCTGCCGGCGCTGAAGGCCGCGGCCCCCGCCTGTGAGCCCTGGCTCGATACCAGCGGGGTTCCGGTCGATTTCGAGACGATGGAGGTGGACATCGCCATCATGCACGCGCACGAACCGCCGCCCGGCTGCGAAAGCCTGCTGATCGCCCGCGATCGCGTTTCGCCGGTCGCAGCACCGGCGCTCGCGGCCACGCTGAACGAGCCCGCCGACCTGCTGCGGGCGCCGCTGATCCATGACGAAGGCCCTGTCGGCTGGGCCGATTGGCTGGGGCATATGGACATCGAGACGGCCGCGGTCTGGAAGGGTGCCAATTTCAGCGACAGCGATATCGCCTTGGCGGCGGCAGAGCTTGGCCAGGGTGTGGCGCTTGCCAGCGCGTTACTGGCCGAAGCGGCGATTGCCGCCGGCACGCTGGTTCAGCCCTTCGCGGCCGCCATCGGCTCGCCGCGCGCCTGGTATGCGCTTTCCAGCGAAGGACGGCTCAGGGACGCCGATGTGCGGGACACCTGGCGCTGGCTCGAAGGGCTGGCCGAGGCCGCTTAGCCGAAGACGTGGGCCTTGCCGGTGACGTCGAGGCGCACGAGATTGCCGGCTGCGGGCAGCGCGACGCTGGAGGTCTTGATCAGGATCGGCGGCAGGGCGACGTCCGCCAGCGCCACGGCTACCGTGCAGATGGCGCCGCCGAACTGCACATCCACCACGCGCCCGCCATTCTGCGGTGCGGCTGCATCGACGACGACGCGGATCTGCTCCGGCCTCAGCATGATTTCCGCCTTGCCCGCATGGTCGCTTTCGACCGCCACCCGCCCGAGCGCGCAGTCGGCGAAACCGTTGCGCACGATCGCCGGCAACAGCACAGCATCGCCGAGAAACAGCGCCGTCTCCCGATCGCGCGGATGCTGGTAGAGCATTTGCGGCGAGCCCGCCTGAACCAGCCGCCCCTCGCGCAGCACCGCCACCTGGTCGGCGAAGGAGAGCGCCTCCGCTTGGTCATGGGTGACGAGGATTGCGGTGATGCCGGCATTTTGCAGCACGCGCGCGACCGCCTTGCGCATGTTTTCACGCAGGCCCGTATCGAGGGCGGAAAAGGGCTCGTCGAGCAGCATCAGGCGCGGGCGGCGGCCGAGCGCGCGGGCCAGCGCCACGCGCTGCTGCTGGCCGCCGGAAAGCTGGTGCGGCCGTCGCATCGCCATGGTGCCGTCGAGTTCCACCATTTCCATCAGTTCGGCGATGCGGCTTGCCCGGTCCGGGGCACCGCGCTCGAAGCCGAAGGCGATGTTGTCGGCGACGCTCAGATGCGGAAACAGCGCGCCGTCCTGCGAGACGATGCCGATGCCGCGTTTGTGCGCCGGCACGCCCGCCGGTCCGTCGGCAAGCAGCGCGCCGTCGAGGCTGAGCCGGCCCGTATCGGGAAATTCGAAACCGGCGATGATGCGCAGCAGCGTCGTCTTGCCCGATCCGGACGGTCCGACCACCGCCGTGCGGCTGCCGGGTGCGACGGAAAGGCTGACGGTATCGAGCGCTCGCACGGGACCATAGCGCTTGCTGACGGTTTCGAGGTCAAGCAGCGTCATTGTCCGGCCGTCCGTTTCGATTGGGCATGGAGAAGAAGGGTGAGCGGCAGCGACAGGACCACCATCATCACCGCATAAGGTGCTGCGGCGACATAGTCGATCTCGCTTGTGAGCGACCAGAAGCGGGTGGCGAGCGTCTCGACACCGTTCGGTGCCAGCATCAGGGTGGCGGTCAGCTCATTGGTGATGCCGAGCGCGACAAGCGCGACGCCGGCGGCGGCACCGGGGGCGGCGAGGCGCAGGGTGATCTGGCGCAGCGCCTGGCCGGGCGTGCGCCCGAGCGCCATCGCCGCGCGCTCCAGTTCCACCGGCGCCTGCGCGATGCTGGCGCGAAGTCCCACCATCGCACGCGGCAGGAACATCAGCACGTAGCCGGCGAGCAGCATGGCAAAGGTCTGGTAGAGAGGCAGCAGGAAACGCACGGTGATCGACACCAGCGCCAGCGCCACCACCACGCCCGGCAGCGAACCGACATAATAATGGCAGGCTTCGAGCAGCCGTTGCAGCCGGCCGGGCGCGCGCACCGACAGCCAGGCCATCGGCACGGCGGCGATGGTCGCGAGGATGCCGCCGGCAAGCGCCAGCACGATGGTCTGTGCGACCGCACCCGTCACCTCGTTGTTCCAGATATCGAGGCCGCCGATCCACAGCCAGCGGCCGAGTGTGAGCAGCGGCACGCCGAGGGTGAGGAGGGCAAGCCCCGCCGGCACAAGAAGGGCGGGCAGCGCAAGGCGCCCGAGCCGGCGCCGGTCGACCGGCCGTGCGGCGCCGGCACCGACACGTGCATAACGCTCGTTGCCGCGTACCAGCACTTCCAGCGCCAGCAGGAACAGGCAGCAGGTAACCAGCACGCCGCCGATCATGTTGGCGGCGGGGCTGTTGTAGGAGGACTGGAACTGGTCGACGATCGCGGTGGCCAGCGTGTCGAAGCGGATCATCGCGAACAGGCCGTATTCGGACAGCAGGTGCAGGCCGATCAACAGCGAGCCGCCGCAGATGGCGAGGCGTAGCTGCGGCAGCACCACGCGGAAGAACACCGCGACGGGCGCAAGGCCGAGCGAGGCGGCGGCGTCCTCCACCGCCGGATCGAGCCGCCGGAGCGCTGCCGCCACCGGCAGGTAGAGAAAAGGGTAATAGGCGAGAACGGCAACGAAGACGCCGCCCGAAAGCCCGCGCATGCTCGGCACGAGGCTGACCCAGGCATAGCTGTGCACGAAGGCCGGCACCGCCAAAGGCGTAATCGCCAGCCAGGCCCAGAGCCGCGCACCGGGAATGTCGGTGCGCTCCGTCAGCCAGGCGAGCCCGACCGCGAGCGCGATCGACAGCGGAATGGTGATGACTTCAAGATAGACCGTGCTCAGAATCAGCTCGCCGATGCGCGGGCGGAAAACCAGGGTCTTCACCGTTTCCCAGCCGACATCGTAGGTCACCCAGGCGATGAAGCCGAGCGGCACCAGGCTGAACAGCGCGACGAGCGTGGCAAGGGCGACCACCGGCACACGCGGAAGCAAGGCGGTCGCCCGCTTTCGCGCCGGCCAGGCCCCGTTGAATGCTTCTGCTGTACTATCCTGCAACAAGGCCCATGCCTTCATGCCATGAGAAAGGTCAGACGGCCGCTGGAACGGTCACCTGACCCTGCCGTAAGGATTTCTTGAGAAAAAGGCAATGGTTTGCAATTGAGGGCCGGGGGGCAAAACTCTATCGTCAGGGGATGACCCTGTTCCACCCCGATAGAATCGAAGGCCCGCTGTTTTCGCGCCTCAGCCTCGCCTGGCAGTTCGCCGTCGCCGGTGCGGCCGTGCTGGTCGTCGGCATGGTGCTCATCGGCCTCTGGGTGACGAGCCGGATCGAGCGGGAGGCGGTGCGCAATGCCGGTTCAGCGACGGCGCTCTACGTCGACAGCATCATAGCACCGCTGACCTCGGAGCTGACGTCAGCCGAAACGCTGAGCGAGGGTGCGCGAAAGGCGCTGACGGAGACTTTGCAACAGGGCGCGCTCAGCACACGGCTGTTCTCCTTCAAGCTCTGGCGGACAGACGGCACCATCATCTTCGCCAGCTCACCAAGCCTGATCGGAAAGCGTTTCAAAGTGTCGGCGAAGCTCGCCTCCGCTTCGGCGGGAACCGTGCATGCCGAATTCGACCACCTGCATTCCGACGAAAACCGCATCGAGCGGGAGAGCCGGATTGCGATGCTGGAAATCTACAGCCCCATACGCGAGGCCTGGTCCGGCGAGGTCGTCGCCGTCGCGGAATTTTATGAGGAGGCTGACGAGCTGCGGGCCGATCTCAACACGGTGCGCATGCAGAGCTGGCTTGTCGTCGCGGCCGTGACTGCCGGCATGTTGGTCCTGCTCTTCGGCATCGTCGCGCGTGGCAACCACCGGATCAAGACGCAGCGGCGCTCGCTCGACGAGCAGGTCGTGGAACTGTCGCGCATGCTCGCCGTCAACCGCTCGCTGCGCTTGCGGGCGGACAGGGCCAACCAGCGCGCCGCCGCCCTGAACGAACAATATCTGCGGCGGATTTCGGCCGAGCTGCATGACGGCCCGACGCAGTTGCTCGGCTTCGCGGCGCTTCGGCTCGAAGCGATCAGCACCGGACGAGCACGCGATGACGATGCCTTGCGCGTCCAGCAATCCATCAACGCCGCAATCGAGGATATCCGCAATATTTGCCGCGGCCTGACGCTGCCCGAACTGGAGATGCTGAGCGGCGACGACGTCGCCCTTCGTGCGATCCGGGAGCACGAAACCCACTCCCGCGGCACGGTACTAGCGCGTATCGCGCCGGTGCATGTCGCGTCGCAGGCGGCCAAAATCTGCATCTACCGCTTCATTCAAGAGACCTTGAGCAATGCGGCGCGCCATGCCAAGGCAAGCCGCGTCTCGGTGGGCGTGGCGGAAGAGGGCGGCATGGTCGAGATATGCGTGGAGGATGACGGGATCGGCTTCGTCCGGCGCGTCGACGACCGGGGACTTGGCCTGACCGGCCTTGAAGAGAGGATCAGCGGTCTCGGCGGCCAGCTCGAAATCCAATCGGGCAGCGCCGGAACCATAGTGCGCATGAAAATTCCAGCCCATGACACCGACCATGCTTAGAATAGCGATCGCCGACGACCATCCGATCTATCGCAACGGGCTTGTGAGAAGCCTGGAGGACGAGGCCGATATCGTCGTGGTCGGCGAGGGCGCCAGTGCCGAGGATGCCGTTGCGCTCTACAGCGAGAAGAAGCCGGACGCGATCCTCGTCGACCTGTCGATGCCCGGCGGCGGCCATCTGGCGCTCTCCTCCATCCTGCAAGGCGATCCTTCCGCCGCCGTGATCGTGCTGACGGCGTCCGAAGAGCGCGACGATCTGCTCGCCGCCATCAAGATCGGCGCGCGCGGCTATGTGCTGAAGGGAGTCGATGCGCCGACCCTCGTCGATATCGTCAGGCGCGTCGTCGCCGGCGAAAGTTATGTGTCCTCCGGCCTTGCCGCGCGCATCCTCGTCGAGATGAAGGTGCCCTCCGAGAGGCCGGCGCTGGCCGATGGCGATCTCTCGACGACGCTCGCCAGCCTCACGCCGCGCGAGGAGCAGGTGCTGAGCCTCGTCGCGGCCGGAAACAGCAACAAGGAAATCGCCCGCCACCTGAATCTTCAGGAAAAGACCGTCAAACACAACATGACGCGCATCCTGCAAAAGCTGCGGGCGCGCAACCGCACCGAGGCCGCGATGTTCCTGCGCAATGCCCGCAACGGGCCATAGGGACTTAAGTCCGCATGGCACCGGCCGGCAGCGGAGTTATAAGTGGAGTGTGTTTGCCCAGTTTTCTGCGGCTGCCGATGAATTTCACATCGAAGGAGAACAACATGACGAAGTCGATCCGGATAACATTCGCAGCACTGTCGCTTCTTGCGGCCACCGCGCTGGGCTCCAGTGCCCGCGCCGAGGAGTTTCAGGAGCTCGTCGTCTACAATGCCCAGCACGAAGGGCTCGGAAAGGCCTGGATCGAGGCTTTCACGAAAGAGACGGGCATCAAGGTCGTCGTGCGTAAGGGCAGCGACATGGAGTTCGCCAACCTGATCCTCCAGGAAGGCGACCTGACGCCGGCCGATGTGTTTCTCACGGAAAACTCGCCGGCCATGGCGCTGCTCGACCAGGAAGGGCGTTTCGCGCCGGTCGATAAGGAGACGCTCGACCAGGTTCCCGCGGAATACCGCCCGGCCGACGGCATGTGGACGGGCATTGCCGCGCGCTCGACGGTCTTCGCCTATGACAAGACGAAGCTCACCGAGGACAAGCTGCCGAAATCCATGCTCGACCTCGCCGATCCGGCCTGGAAGGGCCGCTGGGGCGCATCGCCCGCCGGCGCTGATTTCCAGGCGATCGTCGGCGCGCTGCTGCAGTTGAAGGGCGAGGAGGCGACGGCTTCCTGGCTGACGGCCATGAAGGAAAACGCCACCCCCTTCAAGGGCAACAGCACCGCCATGAAGGCGGTCAATGCCGGCGAAATCGAAGGCGCGGTGATCTACCACTACTACTGGTTCGGCGATCAGGCGAAGACCGGCGAAAACAGCAACAAGGTGGTCCTGCACTATTTCAAGAATCAGGATCCGGGCGCCTTCGTCAGCATTTCCGGTGGCGGCATCCTGAAGACCAGCAAGCACCAGAAGGAAGCCCAGGCCTTCCTGAAATGGGTCACCGGCAAGGGCGGCCAGTCGATCCTGCGCGACGGCGATTCCTTCGAATATGCGATCGCCGGCGATGCCAATCCCAAGCTCGTGCCGCTGAAGGACCTGGACGCACCGAAGGTCGAAGCCTCCACGCTCGACAGCAAGAAGGTCGTGGAACTGATGACGGCCGCCGGCCTGCTCTAAAACATAAGCGCCGCAACTAATGGGAAGGGCGGAGAGCTTCGCCCTTTTCAGCGTCGTTTCTGGCATTCGGCCCGAAACTCTCCCGGCGGCACGCCGAACTGTGCCTTGAAGACGCGGGAGAACTGGGTCTGGTCGCCGAAACCCCAGCGATAGGCGATCTCGGCGGCGGTCTGGACATTGTCCGGGTCTTCGAGCGCCTCCCGGCAGGCGGCGAGCCTCTGGTCGCGAATCCAGCTTCGCACCGTCTCGTTGGTGTCGCGGAACAGCTCGTGAAGGTAGCGGGTGGAGATGCCGCAGGCGCGCGCGATCCGGTCCGGGTCGAGGCGGAAATCCTGGAGATTGGCGCGGATATAGGCCTCGATGCGGGCGAGGTGGGCGGTGCGCACGGTCGAGTTGCCCGAGGCGAGCACCCGGTCGTCGGCCTTGATCGCCAGCACGAGCAGGTCGACGAGCTGGCGGCCGACCGTCGCCCGCGCCTCCTGCGTCATGCCGTCGAAACGGGCGGGCAGGAGATGCAGCATGTCGGTGAAGAGGCCGCCGGCGCCGTTGTTCGCCTCGAACTGAAGGGTGCAGAAGCGGTCGGGCGCGCGCATACGCCCGCCAAGCGCATCGGCCTCCACTTTCAGCACCCACATGTCTGCGGCTTCCGCATGGCTGAACTGATAGGGCTCGCTGCTGCGCTCCAGGAAGAACCCGCCCGGCCGGCATTTGACATCCCGACCGCCCTGGGAAAAGAACACTTCCGCCTTCGCCGGCACGGTGACGAGGAATTCCTCCTCGCGCGCGGCGCGGAAATGATGCGGCAGGCGCAGATATTGCAGCGCGTCGCAGGTGAGGCGCGAGATCGACACGTCGCCGAAATCCCAGGTCGTCAGGTCGCCGGAAAACCCGTCGGCATCGCGAAAACGAAGGTCGAGCGGAAAATAGGCCGAGGCGATGGCCTCGTGCCAGTGGCGGCTGCGGTCCGGTGCGCGTGTCGCGCTTGTGGTGATGCTCGTCTTCATGCGGCTTCCCCTCTTGCAACAAAGGTATGCACATGGCCGCTGCCCGGCAATGAAAATGGCAGACTGTGCGTTCTGACGCAATTTGTTGTTCCCGCGCTGCAAAGACCGCTGCGGAAAACTCTGCCTAGATTGGGCCAGCTTCAACGGTGCGACAGATACCGGCGGCTCCGGGAACAAACATTTCGACCAATCCACGCGGTTTCCAGACCGTCGGTTCTCGCCCTCAACCAGCGTGAGCACGATGCTTCATACCCAGACTTCGAAAGTAGACCCGATCACGCTCTCGGTCGTGCGCGGCATGCTCGAGACGACCCAGCGAGAGATGACGCTCGCACTCGAAAAGACCGCGCGCTCGTCGGTCTTCAACCTGGCGCACGACTATTCGACCGCGCTGTTCAATGCGCGGCCGGAAATGATCCTGCAGGGCCAGGACATTCCTATCCATCTCGGCTCGCTCATTCCCGCCATGAAGGCTGTCGCTGGCTTCTTCGGCGACGATATCCACGAGGGCGACCTGATCCTCCACAACGACCCGGCCTTCGGCGGCAGCCACGCCATCGATACCTGCATGTACAAGCCGGTCTTCTACAAGGGCGAACTGGTGTACTGGACCGTCTGCAAGGGTCACCTCACCGATATCGGAGGCCCGGTACCGGCTGGCTACAATCCCAATGCGACCGAGATCTACGCCGAGTGCCTGCGCATTCCGCCGGTCAAGATCTGGGATCGCGGCAAGCCGCGCAACGACGTGCTCAACATGATCTTCACCAACATGCGGGCACGGCGCGACCAGGAGGGCGACTTCCGCGCCCTCATCGGCGCCTGCCAGGTCGGCGAGCGCAACCTCATCGCCATGCTCGACAAATATGGCAAGGAGCAGGTGGATACCTGCGTCGACACGCTGCTCGACATGGCCGACCGGCACATGCGCACGCTGATCGCCACCGTGCCGGACGGCACCTATGAGGGGGCGGCCATCCTGGAGGATGCCGGTCATGGGTTTGGTGATTTCGAGATCAAGGCAACGGTCACGATCACGGGAGACAGCTGCCATATCGCCATCGATAGCCCGCCGCAGATCCCCTATTTCATCAATTCCTACGAGGGCAATTCGCACTCCGGCGTCTATCTCGGCCTGATGATGTTTGCCGCCCTGCCGCCGCCCTACAATGAAGGGCTCTACCGCTGCGTCAGCGTCGATTTCGGGCCGAAGGGCACGCTGTGCAACGCGCAGGAGCCGGCGCCGCACATGAACTGCACGACGACGCCGATGGAGACGCTGACGGATGCCGTGCGCCTCGCCTTCGAAAAGGCCATGCCCTCCAAGGTCTCCGCCTCCTGGGGCCATGCCAACGGCCTCAACATCGCCGGCCGCGACGCCCGCACCAACGAAGAGTTCGTGACCATGGTGCTCGCCACCATCATCTCCGGCGGCGGTGCGACGCCGAAGCAGGACGGCTGGCATGCGGTCGGCCCGGAATGCTGCTTCGGGGCGCTCACCTCCGGCGATGTGGAACTGCTCGAATATTCCTATCCGATCATCATCCACCGCTATTCGCTGATGACCGATTCCGGGGGTGCCGGCAAATTCCGTGGTGGCTCGGGCACGGCCTGGGAAGTGGAGCCGCTCAACGGCGACATGCTGTGCATCGGTTTTGGCGAGGGGCGCCGCATTCCGGCGATGGGCGCTGCCGGTGCGAAATCCGCGGTGGTCGACACCAAGGTCGGCCGCGTCGAGCTGCGCCGCGACGGCGCGGTGCAGGTGGAACGCAAGAACATCATCGAGACGATCAAGCCGGGCCAGACCATCACCAACCTCAATCCCGGCGGCGGCGGCTACGGCAATCCCTTCGAGCGCCCGGTGGAGAAAGTGGTCTCCGACGTGCTGAACGGCCTCGTTTCGATTGCGGGTGCGCGCGCCGATTACGGCGTGGCGATCGCGGACCGGGAGACCCTTGAGGTCGACCGTGCCGAAACCGAACGGCTCAGAGCCACTGCGTAAGGAAGACGAAACATGACCCTGCATTCCTACCGCCTCGGCATCGACGCCGGCGGCACCTTCACCGATTTCGTCATCGCTGATCGCGCGAGCGGAGAGGTCAAGCTGTTCAAGGCGCTCTCCACGCCGTCCGACCCCACACGGGCGATCGAGAACGGCCTCGGCCTGATCGCCGCCGATCTCGCCCGGCCGATCGAGGACATCATCGCCAACTGCGACCTCTGCATCAATGGCACCACCGTCGGCCTCAACGCGCTCATCACGCATCGCGGCGGCAAGACGGGGCTGATCTGCACGGCCGGCCACGAGGATTCCATCGAGATCCGCAACGGCCACAAGGAGGATGGTTTCCGCTACGATCCGGAATATCCGGCGGCGACCATGCTCGTGCCGCGGTATCTCCGCCGCGGCGTGCGCGAGCGCATCCTTTCCGATGGTTCGGTGCGTACGCCGCTTCATGAGGACGATGTACGCGACGCTTGCCGTCTCTTCCTGAAGGAGGGCGTCGAGACCGTCGCCATTTCCTTCGTCTGGTCGGTGCTCGATCCGCGGCATGAGGCGAGGGCCGGCGAGATCGTGCGCGAGATGATGCCGGATGCGATCCTCACCGTCGGCAGCGAACTCTACCCGCAGGTCCGCGAATATACGCGCACCTCGACCGCCGTGACCAACGCCTATCTGGCGCCTGTCATGCGCCGCTACGTCGCCGCCGTCGACGCCTATTTCCGCAAGCTCGGCGCCAAGCAGCCGGTGCGTTATTTCCAGTCGAATGGCGGCCTGGCGGTTGGCCAGGTGATGACCGATCGCTCCGTCTACGCCATCAATTCCGGACCGGCATCGGCGCCGCAGGCGGGGCTTTATGCCGGTGCGCCCTTCGACCAGAAGAACGTCATCACCGTCGACATGGGCGGCACGTCCTTTGACATCACGCTGACCCGCAACGGCCAGACCAACCTCAACAAGAACATCGACTTCCTGCGCTATCGCATTGGCGTCCCAATGATTCAGGTCGAGACGCTGGGGGCGGGCGGTGGCTCGATCGGCTGGATCGATCCACTCGGCCTTCTCCAGGTCGGCCCGCAATCGGCAGGGTCCGAACCCGGCCCCGCCTGCTACGGCCAGGGCGGCGTGGAGCCGACCACGTCGGATGCGAACCTCGTGCTCGGCTACCTCAATCCCGATGGGCTTCTCGGCGGCAAGCTGCCGCTCGATATCGAGAGCGCGCGCACGGCGGTGGCAAGGGTGGCGGAGCCGCTCGGCATCTCCGTCGAGCAGGCGGCCTATGGCATGTTCGCGATCGTCAACAACAGCATGGTCAACGGCATCCGCCGCGTCTCGGTCGAGCGCGGCTACGATCCGCGGGATTTCGTGCTGGTAGGCGCCGGTGGCGCCACGGCGGCGCATATCACGGCGCTGGCCCGGGAGATGGGCATCGACACCATCATCCTGCCAAAACTCGCCTCGGGGCTCTGCGCCTTCGGGCAGATCATCTCCGACGTGAAGTACAATTACATGGCACCCGCGCCGGTGCGGCTCGACAATGCGGCCGCCTATGAACGCATTGACAGCCTGTTCCGCGAGATCGAGGCCAAGGGTGTCGCCCATCTCGAAGCGGACGGTTTTGCACCGGACGCCATCGATATCAAGCGCTCGATCGACATGCGTTATGTCGGCCAGGTGCACGAATGCACCGTCGATATCGGTGCCTTCACCATCGATGAAAGCACGATCGACCAGGTGAAGGACGCTTTCCACGCCCGGCATGAGGAACTCTACACCTATGCAGAACGCCACAGCGCGGTCGAAGTGGTCAACCTCGAATCCACCATCTACGGCCGCATCGAAAAGGTCCGTCCGCCAAAGCTCGCCGAGGGCGGCGGCGCGGAACAGGCGCTGAAGGGGTTTCGCGAGGCGATCTTCGACCAGTCCGGCAAGGCCAGCTCCACGCCGATCTATGACGGCGGGAAGCTTGGCTCGGGCGCCCGCATCCACGGCCCCGCCATCATCGAGGAGGTGACGACGACCATCGTCATCGAGCCCGGCTGGACGAGCGTGCTGCACGAAAGCGGCAGCTACCTGCTGACACGAGCAAACTGACGGATCTACCTGAAACAAAAGAGGGGATTGCAATGGCAGGCAATGTATCGGCGACCGAAGCCGACAATTCGGACTTTTCCGGCGTGGCGGTGCCACACAACGCCCGCATGCAGAAAGGCGGGCTGACCATGGCCTGGTGGGCGGTGTGCAGCGCCGTCTTCTATATCGTGGTGGGCGCAGCGATGGCGCTCAACTTCGGCACGCGCAATGCCATCATCGGCATCGTGCTGTCCGTCGTCGTCTACGGCATCATCAATGCGGTGCTCAGCCGCTTCGCCATCCGCACCGGCCTTTCCGTCGCGCTGTTCTCACGCGTGCTGTTCGGCAATGTCGGGTCGGGGCTGGCAACCCTCATCTTCTGCGCCACGGCGATCTACTATGCCGTGTTCGAAGGCTCGGTCATCGCGGTCGGCATCAACACCATCCTGCCGTCGATCTCCTATCCGGTCGCGGCACTGGTCGTCGTGCTCTACAGCGTGCCGCTGATCTTCGGCAGCATGCAGAGCTGGCTCGACAAGTTCAACGGCGTGCTGCTGCCGTTCTACATTCTCGGCCTCGTCGTCGCGGTGGCGCTCGCCATCAGCGAATATGGCTACAGCGACAAATGGCTGAACCTCGGCCCCAAGACGGGCGCGCCGGCCGATGGCTGGTGGTCCTGCTTCGTCTATTACATGGGCGTCTGGGTGCTGATGATGTTCACCTTCGACTATGCCCGCTTCGGGCGCACGGAGGATGCCGGCTATCATGCGTGGTTCAATTTCGGCATGCCGTTCTATGCCATGGCGTTCCTCGTAAGTGGCCTCTTCGGCATGTTCATGATCGGCACGGTGCCGGATCTCGGTGCGCTCTCGGAAGTCAGCGTGCTGCTGGCGCTTCTGAAGCTGATGGGCATCTGGGGCCTGCTCTTCGTCTGGGTCACGCAGACCCGCATCAACACCGCGAACTATTATCTGGCCGCCGTCAACATGGAGGCGCTCGTGCAGCTCTTCGGCCGCTTGCCGTTCGGCCGCGTCGGCTGGGCGATTGCGGTCGGCGCCGTGGTCTATGTGCTGATGCTCGCCGACGTCTTTTCCTACCTGCTTCAGGCGCTCGCGTACCAGGGCATCTTCGTCGTCGCCTGGGTGGCAGTGGCGATGGCGCATATCCTGATCGACCGCTACAGCGCGCTTGTCGGGCAGGCGATCGAATACCGCTCCAGCCATGTGCCGGCCTTCAATCCGCTGGGCATCGGTGCCTGGTTCATCGCAGCCGCCATCGGCATCTGGCTGCATGTCTGGGGCGGCAGCTATGCCGAGCTTTCGGCGCCGGCCACGGCGGTCATCGCCTTCGGCATCTACGCCGCCGGCCTGACGCAGGCGCGTCGCTCCTGGTTCCTCGCGGCTGGCTGACGATATGGGCCGTTCCTCTCCGGAGGCACGGTTTCCATGCTTTATGGTTGACGCTCTCGACGCGAACCTGTTGAAACGGTCCATCAAAAGCAGAAAAGGACATGCCGATGGAGCCGCGGTCGATCGCTCAGCTTTCCGTACTCCTGCAAGCGGGCACGCTCGATCCCGTCGCCCTTGCAGAAGAGACGCTGGCCGCCATCGAGGCCTATCCGGATGCCGCACTCTTCACGGTTCTGCTGAAGGAGCGGGCGAAGGCGGAGGCCGAGGCTTCCCGCCGCCGCATTCGCGAGGGGCGCTCGCTCGGCATGCTGGATGGCGTGCCGATCGCCTGGAAGGACCTTTTCGACATTCAGGGCTTGGCAACGACCGCCGGCTCCCGCGTGCTGAAGGGCAGCGAACCGGCAGGCGAGGATGCCGCCGTGGTGCAGGCGCTGGCGGGGGCCGGCATGGTCAGCGTCGGGCGCGTGAACATGAGCGAATTCGCCTTTTCCGGCCTCGGCATCAATCCGCATTACGGCACGCCGCGCAACCCGGCCTCGCCGGCGGGCGAACATCGCATTCCGGGCGGCTCTTCGTCCGGCTCGGGCGTTGCGGTCGCCGCCGGCCTCGTTCCCGTTTCCATCGGCACGGATACTGGCGGCTCGGTGCGCATCCCGGCCGCCTTCAACGGCATCGTCGGCTACAAGGCGACGCGCGGGCGCTATTCCATGAAGGGCGTGTTCCCGCTGGCAAAAAGCCTCGATGCGCTGGGGCCGCTCTGCCGCACCGTGCAGGATGCGATCTGGGTCGATACGGCCATGCGCGGGCTGCCATCCGCCGACGCGCTGCCACGCCCCGGCGTCGCAGACCTTTCCTTCGTCATTCCCGAGACGGTGTTCTTCGACGGCGCCGAGCCCGAAGTCGTCGCAGCCTTCGCGGCGGCCGTCGCGCGGCTGACGAAGGCGGGCGCCCGTGTCCGCCGCGAGGCCTTCCCCGAATTCTCCGCTATCTTCGACCTGATGGCCAAGCATGGCGCGCTGGTAACGGCGGAAGCCTTCGTGCTGCACCGCGAGCGCATCCAAGGACCGGCTGCGGCCGAGATGGACCCCCGCGTCGTCAAGCGCACGCTGCTCGGCGAGAAGATCACGCTTGCCGATTATCTCGAAACGCTGGCTGCGCGCGACAGGCTGATCGCGTCCTTCGAGGAGCGGCTCGGGCCGGACAGCATCCTCATCAGCCCGACGCTCCCCCATGTCGCGCCGCAAATCCAGCCGCTGCTGGACGACGAGGACCTGTTCTTCCAGGTGAACGGCAAGACGCTGCGCAACACGCTGATCGGCAATTTCCTCGAGTGGTGCGGCGTGTCGCTGCCCTGCGGCACCGGTGCTGCCGGCATGCCCGTCGGGCTGCTTTTGTCGGGGCCGAGGAATAGCGACGGGCGCGTGCTTGCAGCCGCCGCCACGGTGGAAGGCCTGCTGCGCTAGGCGGGCACGGGCTCGGAAAAGACGGCTTCCAGCAGAGGGCCGCCGGGCATCTGCAGGAAGAGGCGGCGCTCGGCTATGTCGGCGAGATCCATTGGCGAATAGCGGATGCCGAGGCGATCGAGCTTCGCGCGGAAGGCGGCATAGTCCGTCATACGCAGGCCGACATGATCGATGGCTTCTGCCGCGCGATCCTGGCCGGCTCCACGGGACCCGATGATGTGAACGATCGGCTTGCCTTCGCTGTAGAGCCAGCAGCCCGGAATGTGCCGGATCGCCGCCGGTCGCTCGCCTTCCTCCAGATCGAAGACCGTGCGCATGAACGCCCGGGCGCCTGCGATATCGCGGGTTCTGATGGTGACGTGGTCGATCTGCATGGGCGATTCCTTTCGACAATCAGATACGGCCTCTGGATCGCTCTTATAATTGGGCGGCATCTGAAATCAGAATTCGGTTTCACCGTCGAATGGCGCTTCGCCCCGCATAGGCTCAGTAATCGACCAGCAGCATTTCCGCTTCCGGCTCGCCGAAGCGCGGTTTGACGCCCAATAGCGGCGCGACACGGCGGATGATGGCCTGGATCATCGGGGCCGCCGTGGAGGCTGCCGTTCGCCCGCCGCGCTCACCCGTGCGCGGCGCATCGATGATGGAGAGCACGATGTATCGCGGCTTGTCCATCGGGAAGGCGGCGACGAAGGCGTTGAAGTTGATGTTCTTGGCGTATCGGCCGTTGATCACCTTGTCGGCCGTGCCGGTCTTGCCGCCGACGTGGAAACCCTCCACCTGCGCCCCCCGGCCGGAGCCCTTCTGCCCGTTCCAGTCATAGAGGAAGCGCATTTCCGCGCTCGTCTTCTCCTTGATGACGCGGCGGGCGAGCGCCTGCGCCTCTTCCTTGGAGCGGGGGAGGAAGGTCGGCTGGTGGAGGTAGCCGCCGTTCATCAGGGCCGCGGCCGCAACTGCCGTCTGCAAGGGTGTGGTGGCGACGCCGTGGCCGAAGGAGATCGTGACGGAGTTGATCTTCTTCCAGGTCTGCGGCTGGGTCGGCGTCGCGACGCCGGGCATTTCCGTGTCCAGCTTGGAGAGCAGGCCAAGCCGCGTGAGGAACTCCCGGTGCCCATCGATGCCAACCATGTCGGCAACCGCCGCCGTTCCGATGTTGGAGGAATACTGGAACACTTCGGGGATGGAGAGCGGGCGGTTCTTGCCCTTGAAATCGCGGATGGTGAAGCCGCCCATGCGGATCGGGCGGGAGGCATCGACGACGGAATTGAGCGAGATCTTGCCCTCGTCCAGTCCCATCGCCAGCGTGAAGCTCTTGAAGGTCGAGCCCATCTCGAAGGTCGCGTTGCTGATGCGGTTGAACCAGCCCTTTTCATAGGCCTTGTCGACGGTGCCATCCGGCAGCATCCGCGAGGGCTCGTTCGGGTCGTAGTCGGGAACGGAGGCCATCGCCAACACTTCGCCCGTCTCCACGTCGAGGATCACCGCGCCCGCGGCCTCGGCTTCGTAGTCGGTCATCGCCCTTGCGACGACGTCGCGCACGATGTTCTGGGCGCGAAGGTCGATCGACAATGTTACCGGCGCCAGCCGCGTATCATCGGTGAGGCCGGACGCGCGCAGGTCCGCAAGGCCCTGCTGGTCCAGATAGCGCTCCATGCCCGCAAGGCCCTGATTGTCGACATTGACGTGGCCGACGATATGGGAGGCGGTTGCGCCGCCCGGATAAAACCGCCGCTTTTCCGGCCGGAAACCGATGCCGGGAAGCCCGAGAGCCAGGATATCCGCCTGTTGCTTCGGCGTCAGTTGTCGTCGCAGCCACTGGAACGCGGTCTGGGAGCGCAGCTTCCTATGTGTGTCGCTCCAGTCGATGTTCGGAACGACGAGTGCGAGCTTTTCCACCACCTCGTCGGCATCGATGATGCGGCGCGGATCGGCGTAGAGCGAGACCATGTTGAGGTCGGTCGCCAGCAGTTCCCCGTTGCGGTCGACGATGTTGGGGCGGGAGGCGACGGCATCGACATTGCCACCGATCGATGCGGACAGGATCGACTCGGAAAGGCCGTATTGGAGGAGGCGCACGCCGACCGCCACATAGATCGCGCAGAAGGCGGCGATCACGATCGCCACGCGCAGCCGCGCCTGTTTCCGGCGACGCGCATTGGTGCCGATGAACGCTTCGCGCTCGGCATTGCGGCCCTGCTTGACAACGAAATGGGCGCGGCTTTTGAGCCGGATGACGAACGAAATCATTCCAACACCATTTCCCAGCGCCACGACGATCGAATGGCAGGACCCTGCATGCGCAAGGCCTAGAAACCAAGGAAAGAGTTGGTGAAGGGCGGTGCTCGATTAAATTTGCATTAATATACATTTAAAGTCGTGCCGGTCGTCTTAACGATACGTTAGCCGCCCTGTCGGGGACTTTTCGGCCCCGGCTTCCGACTCGTCCCTTGCGACACTGAGCGGGGGAAAAATCATGCAACTCAAATCACTGTTACTATCGTTCTGCCCGTAACAATATATCATACTGAGTCGACGCCTCTCGTTGCATGGCTTTGGATGGGCGCAGTCTTGGAATTGATTGAACGTGGCCTGTTAGAACGTCGTTTCGCCTTTGTTTGCGCTTAAGATTCGGCATGTGTTGCAGCCGGAGCCGGGGAACAAAACCCGCTCCTGATCCGTTTAATAACTGAGATGGCGGGCGACTACGACGGCGATATCGCCCGGCGACCGCAGGAGGGTTCTATGCGAACCAGTGGCAGCGATATTTTCGACCTTTTTTCAGAGACTTAC
This sequence comes from Shinella sp. BE166, assembly GCF_051201095.1. NCBI lineage: Bacteria > Pseudomonadati > Pseudomonadota > Alphaproteobacteria > Hyphomicrobiales > Rhizobiaceae > Shinella > Shinella sp. BE166. The sequence goes on from NZ_JBPEHL010000001.1 coordinate 588,856, forward strand.
GCAAGCGAAGCGCAAGAGGCGCTAAGCCTGCAGGAATATCTCCTAGCCTGCCGTGATGACAAGAGCATGTATGCCACGGCGCCAGAGCGCATGGTGGCGGCGATCGGTGAACCGAAGCTGGTCGATACCAGCGCCGACGAGCGGCTCGGCCGGGTCTTTGCCAACCGCACCATCAAGATCTATCCGTCCTTCGCCGATTTCTACGGCATGGAGGACACGATCGAGAGGATCGTCGGTTATTTCCGCTATGCGGCGCAGGGGTTGGAGGAGCGCAAGCAGATCCTCTATCTGCTCGGCCCGGTCGGCGGCGGCAAGTCTTCGCTTGCCGAGCGGCTGAAGAAGCTGATGGAGCAGCAGCCGATCTACACGCTCGCCATCGACGGCAAGATCAGCCCGGTTTTTGAATCTCCGCTCGGCCTGTTCAGCCGCGATCGCATGGGCTAGCTGCTCGAAGACAAATACGGCATCGCCCAACGCCGGCTCACCGGTCTGATTTCGCCCTGGGCGACGAAGCGGCTCGACGAGATCAACGGCGACATCTCGAAATTCAGCGTCGTCAAGCTCATGCCCTCGCGGCTGCGCCAGATCGGCATCGCCAAGACGGAACCGGGCGACGAGAACAATCAGGACATTTCCACGCTGGTCGGCAAGGTGGATATCCGCCAGCTCGAAAACTACAGCCAGGCCGATCCCGACGCCTATTCCTACAGCGGCGGCCTTAATCGCACGACGCAGGGGCTTCTCGAATTCGTCGAAATGTTCAAGGCGCCGATCAAGGTGCTGCATCCGCTGCTCACCGCCACGCAGGAAGGCAGCTACAACGGCACGGAGAATTTCGGGGCCTTTCCGTTCCAGGGCATCGTGCTTGCCCATTCCAACGAGTCCGAATGGCTGCAATTCAAGCACAACAAGAACAACGAGGCGTTTCTCGACCGTATCCTTGTCGTCAAGGTGCCCTATTGCCTACGCGTCACCGAGGAGCGGCTGATCTATGAAAAGCTGCTGCGCGAGAGCGAGCTTTCCGCCAGCCCCTGTGCGCCGGAAGTACTGGAGAATCTCAGCCGCTTCACCGTCGCCACGCGCCTTACGCCGCATGAAAACTCGCCGACCTATACGAAGATGCGCGTCTATGACGGGGAAAACCTGAAGGATACCGATCCGAAGGCAAAATCCCTGCAGGAATACCGCGATGCCGCCGGCGTCGACGAGGGCATGACGGGTGTCAGCACGCGCTTCGCCTTCAAGGTGCTGTCGGAGACCTTCAACTACGACACCAAGGAGGTCGCGGCCGATTCGGTTCACCTGATGTACATCCTCGAGCAGGCGATCCGGCGCGAGCAATATCCCAAGGAGGTCGAGGCGAACTATCTCGATTTTATCCGCTCCGAAATCGCCAGCCGCTATGCCGAGTTCATCGGCCACGAGATCCAGAAGGCCTATCTCGAATCCTATAGCGAATATGGCCAGAACCTGTTCGACCGCTATATTTCCTATGCCGATGCCTGGCTCGAAGACCAGGATTTCAAGGATGCCGATACGGGCCAGATCCTCAACCGCGAGATCCTCGACAGCGAGCTCTCGCAGATCGAAAAACCCGCCGGCATCGCCAACCCCAAGGACTTCCGCAACGAGGTCGTGAAATTCACGCTGCGTGCCCGCGCCCGCAACGGTGGGCGCAACCCCGCCTGGACCAGCTACGAGAAGCTTCGCGAGGTGATCGAGAAGCGTATGTTCGGCCAGGTCGAAGACCTCCTGCCGGTCATCAGCTTCGGTTCGAAGAAGGATGGTGCGACCGAAAAGCAGCACGCCGAATTCGTCCAGCGCATGACCGAGCGGGGCTATACCGTGCGCCAGGTCCGGCGGCTCGTCGATTGGTACATGCGCGTCAACAAGGCCGGCTAAGAGTACCGGATTTGGGGCTGGAGTAGGGGATGGCGCATGCCGAATTTCATCGATCGCCGGCTTAACCCGAAGGACCGGAGTCTCGGCAACAGGCGGCGTTTCCTGAAACGGGTGCACGACGAGCTGAAGCGCACGATCCGCGACAAGGTGAAGTCGGAGAAGATCGCCGATATCGACGCTGCTCATGGCGTTCCCATTCCCAAACGCGGCGCGGACGAGCCGAGCTTCCAGCATTCCGGAGGCAGCGGCGAGCGCAATTATGTGCTGCCGGGAAACGAGGTATTCTCGCCGGGAGACCGCATCCGCAAGCCGGAGGCGGGCGCTGGAGGTGGCGGCGGACGCGGCCGTGGGCGCGGCGAGGATGCGGACGATTTCCTCTTCGTGCTGTCGCGCGAGGAGGTGCTCGACCTCTTCTTCGAGGATCTGGAGCTTCCCGACATGGTGAAGCTGAACCTCAAGGAAACCGTCACCTACAAGTCCCACCGCGTCGGTTTCACCACATCGGGCACGCCGAGCAACATCAATGTCGGGCGGACGATGCGCAACAGCTTCGCCCGGCGCATCGCTTTGCGGCGGCCGGGCGAGAAGGAGATCGCGGCGCTGGGCGAGGAGATCGCCGCGCTCGAAGCCGAGGTCGAGCCTTCCCGCCAGCAGCGCCAGCGGCTGAAACAGCTCCGCGAGGACCTTGACCTTTTGGAACGGCGGCGCAGGCGGATCGCCTATGTCGATCCCGTAGACGTGCGCTTCAACCGGTTCGAACGCCAGCCCCTGCCGAATGCAAGTGCTGTGATGTTCTGCCTGATGGACGTCTCCGCCTCGATGGGCGAGCGCGAGAAGGATCTTGCCAAGCGCTTTTTCGTCCTGCTGCACCTGTTTCTCAAGCGCCGCTACGAGCGCATTGAAATCGTGTTCATTCGCCACACGGACGAGGCGCGCGAAGTCGACGAGGAAACCTTCTTCTTCAGCAAGCAGAGCGGCGGTACGGTCGTTTCCACCGCGCTGGAGGAGATGGTGCGCGTCATCACGGACCGCTATCCCTCGAATATCTGGAACATCTACGCGGCCCAGGCGTCCGACGGCGACAATGCCAGCGGCGATTCCGAGCGCTGTGCCACGCTGCTGCGCGATACGCTGATGAAGCTCTGCCAATATTACGCCTATGTCGAAATCATCGACGAGCGCGAAAGCGAGATCTTTGGCACGACGGACAACGGCACGTCGCTGTGGCGGGCTTACCGGACGGTCGACGGCGCGGTGCGGAATTTCCAGATGACGCGCATCGCGCGGCCCTCGGACATCTATCCGGTCTTCCGCAAACTCTTTGCCCGGAACCAGCCCGACCAGCTGCGCCGGTGAAGGAGGAACGGATGGCAAAAGAGCCGGCTTCCACCCTGCTGTTCGAAGGTTCCGAATGGAACTTCACCACGCTTTCGCGCGCCTATGAAGCGATCAAGGAAATCGCCATCGGCGAGATGGGGCTCGACGTCTATCCCAACCAGATCGAGGTCATCTCCTCCGAGCAGATGCTCGACGCCTATTCCTCGGTCGGCATGCCGCTGATGTACCAGCACTGGTCGTTCGGCAAGCGCTTCGTCTTCGAAAACGAGCTCTACCGCAAGGGCAGGCGCGGGCTCGCCTATGAACTGGTGATCAATTCCAATCCCTGCATCACCTATCTGATGGATGAAAACACCATGCCGATGCAGGCGCTGGTGACCGCGCATGCCTCTTTCGGCCACAACCATTTCTTCAAGAACAACTACCTGTTCCGGCAGTGGACGGATGCCGGCGCGATCCTCGGCTATATGGACTTCGCCAAGAAATACATCGCCAAATGCGAGGAGCGGCACGGCCTTGCCGCCGTGGAGGAAATCCTCGATTCGGCGCATGCCCTGATGGACCAGGGCGTCTTCCACTATCGCCGTCCGCCGCGGCTTTCATCGGAAAAGGTCAGGGAGCGGGCGCGCGAGCGGCTGGAATATGAGGAGCAGACCTATAGCGACCTGTGGCGCACGCTGCCGACGGCCACCGGCAGCGTCGGCGTGGAGGAGGCCGAGCGCGAGGCCGGCGAGCGCAAGAAGGTGCTGAACCTTCCCGAAGAGAACCTGCTCTATTTCCTGGAGAAGCACAGCATCATCCTGGAACCCTGGCAAAGGGAGATCCTCCGGATCGTTCGCGTCATCGCCCAGTATTTCTATCCGCAAGGCCAGACCAAGGTGATGAACGAAGGGTGCGCGACTTATGTGCACTATACGATCATCAACCGGCTGTTCGATCAGGGCCGGATGAGCGAGGGCGCCATGCTGGAACTGCTGGCAAGCCACGCCAATGTCGTCTTCCAGCCGAACTTCGACGATCCCCGTTTTTCCGGCATCAACCCATATGCGCTCGGCTTCGCGATGATGCAGGATATCGAGCGCATCTGCACGGCGCCGACGGCGGAGGATCGCGACTGGTTTCCCAACATCGCCGGCAATGGCGACTGCATGGGCACGCTGAAGGATGCGTGGGAGAACCACCGTGACGAATCCTTCATCCTGCAATATCTGAGCCCGGCGCTGATCCGGAAATTCCGCCTGTTCCAGCTTTCCGATCGCTCCGCCGACACGTTTTGCGAAGTCGCCTCCATCCATGACGAACGGGGCTATTCCGCCGTGCGCGCCGGCCTTGCGCGCAACTATGATCCCGGCGCGAACCGCCCGGATATCCAGGTCATCGATGTCGACCTGCTCGGCGACCGGCAGCTTCGCCTGCGCCACCGCATCAAGAACGGCATTCTGCTCGACGAAGGCCGGCGCGACGCGACGCTGACCCATATTCGCCGGCTTTGGGGCTATGACGTCAGCCTCGCCGGCGTCGATGATGCGACCGACCGGGTCGTCTACGAGTGCTCCTCGAAGGTGTCGTGACTCACAGCGTTCCCATGCCGCCGTCGATCATGATCTCGCTGCCGATGGTGTAGGCGGCCTCATCGGAGGCGAGGAAGACCACGGCCTTGGCGATCTCCGAAGGCGTGCCGAAGCGGCCGGCCGGGACCAGGCCCTTGATGCTATCGGCAACGTTCTTGAGGTCGGCCTCGTTGAAGCCGAGCTTGCCGTAGAGCGGCGTCGAGATCGGGCCGGGGCTGACGGCGTTGACACGGATGCCGCGACCGATCAACTCGCCTGACAGCGTGCGGATAAACGATTGCAGCGCGGCCTTCGAGGCGGCGTAGACGCTGGAATTCGGCATGCCGATATGGGCGTTGACCGAGGTGTTGAGCACGATCGACGCCGGGTTGGCGAAGATCGGCAGCAGCGCCTGCACCAGGAAATACGGGCCTTTGACATTGATGTCGAAGACGCGGTCGAAAGCGGCTTCATCCCAGGCGTCGACGGGCTTCAGCAGCGCGACGCCGGCATTGACGAAGAGGATATCGAGGCCGCCGAAGGCCTCCTTGATGGTTGCCGCAACCTGCTTTTGGCCGTCGACATCGGCGGCGTCCGCCCGGATCACCAGCGCGCCGTCGCCAAGTTCCTTGCGGGCGGCCTCCAGCGTTTCCGGATTGGTGCCGGTGACGGCGACGCGCGCGCCTTCCGCCAGGAATTGCCGCGCCGTTTCCAGCCCGATGCCACTGGTGCCGCCGGTGATGAGGGCGCGTTTGCCGTTGAGCCTATCCATGATCGTTGTTCCTTCGAGGAATGTTGCTGTTTGCTGAAGACGAATATGGCGCAGGCCGCGCGTTCGCACTACAATGCCAAAGGCAGATCTATTTTCCGGAAAAACCGAACGATGAAACTCGACGGCATAACAAGTTTCGTGGCGGTCGCCGAAGCGGGCTCGATCAGCGAGGCGGCGCGCACGCTGCGGCTTTCGAAATCGGTGGTGAGCGAAAGGCTGGCGGAGCTGGAGCGTAGCCTTGGCGCAACGCTGCTCCACCGCACCACGCGGCGGATGTCGGTAACGGAGGATGGCGCCGCCTTCTTCGAACGCGCCACGCGCATCCTCAGGGAAGTGTCGGAAGCGGCGAGCGATCTTGCCGAACGGCGCGGCACGCTTGCCGGCCCGATGCGGATTTCTGCGCCCGTCACCTTCGGCCGCCTGCATCTCGGGCCGGCGCTCTTTCCATTCCTGGCCGCCAATCCGAAAATCGAAATGTCGCTCGATCTCGACGACCGCCGGGTCGATATCGCTTCGGGTGCCTATGACGGCGTGCTGCGCCACGGGACGATCGATGATTCCCGCCTGATGGTGTGGCGGCTCGCGCCAAGTCGCCGCGTGCTGGTCGCCTCCGGCGATTATCTCGCCAGCCATGGCATACCGGCGACGACAGCCGAACTCGACGGGCACAAGGGCGTCTTCTACACGAACCGCGGCGTGGCGGACTGGCGCTTCGCGACGGCTGACGGCATCGAGATCGTCCGCGCGCGGGTCGGCTTGCGGGTCAACAATGGCGACATGCTGCGCGACGCGGCGGTCGCCGGGCTCGGAATTGCGCTGCTGCCGCTGTTCATTGCCGGGCCGGATATTCGCGCCGGCAACCTGAAGCTCATCGATGTCGGCGTGCGGCCGAGCCCGGAATTCATCTACCTCGCGCATCCCGAAGGACGCCGCTCGTCGGTCAAGCTTCGCGCGCTCGCGGACCATCTCAAGGCCGCCTTTGGCGATCCGCCCTATTGGGAGGAAGGGGCGGGCTGACACGTCGCCAGATTGTTCGGTAAATCCGGAAGCGAGATCCGCTGTTGGTTGGCTAATGCGAACGACGGTTTGGTGATAGTCATGCTTCACCAACGGGCTGAAAGCGGCGGTCGATCGGACTGCCTTCCCGCTAGGTGGGAGACCAAAATGTTGAAAACCATCCTTGCCTTGGGACTGCTCGCCTTCGCCGCGCCTGCCGACGCCGAGGTCCCGACTTTCCGGCCTCCTTCAAGACGCAGGAGATCACCACCAACGGCGCAACCATCCATGTCCGTGTCGGCGGCGCGGGGCCGGCCGTGGTCCTGCTGCATGGTTACGGCGAGACCGGCGACATGTGGGCGCCGATGGCGGCCGATCTTGCCCGCGACCACACTGTCATCGTGCCGGACCTGCGCGGCCTCGGCCTTTCCTCCAAACCGGAAAGCGGCTTCGACAAGAAGACCCAGGCCGGCGACGTCGCTGGCGTGCTCGATGCGCTGAAGATCGAGAACATCGATCTTGTGACGCACGATATCGGCAACATGGTGGGCTTCGCCTTCGCCGCCGCGCATCCCGAGCGGACGAAACGCTTCGTGCTGATCGATGCGCCCGTACCCGGTGTTGGCCCGTGGGAAGAGATCCTGAAGAACCCGCTGCTCTGGCATTTCCGTTTCGGCGGACCGGACATGGAGCGCCTCGTCGCCGGCCGTGAACGCATCTATCTCGATCGTTTCTGGAACGAGTTCTCGGCAACGCCCGCCCGCTTTACCGAGACGTCGCGCGAGCACTATGCCAAGCTCTACGCCCTGCCGGGCGCGATGCATTCGGGCTTTGCGCAGTTCGCGGCTTTCGACCAGGATGCGGCCGACAACCGGGCCTTCCTGGCTGCCGGCGGCAAGCTGACGATGCCGGTGCTGGCGATCGGCGGCGAGAAGTCCTTCGGGCCGATGATGGCGACCGTGATACGGGCCGCCGCCAGCGACGTGACCGAGGGGGTGGTGCCGGATTCTGGCCACTGGATCATGGAGGAAAACCCGGAAGCCACGACGAAAATGGTCCGGGCATTTCTCGACAAGGCAAACTGATCCTGGCCGGAAAGTGACCCGTCCTTTCGACCTCCGCCCGGCCGGGCGGGGGTTTTGCGGCGCACTGTCACAAAAACATCATGCGGGCTTCCTAATAAGTTCTGGTGGCGGGATAAGACCGGTCGATCGACTGGCTTGGTGACCTGCCGCGCGTCCGGGCAAATGGATTCCGATCATGTTCGAAAACGATCATCTGAGCCGCATCAAGGCAGAAATCGCCGACAGCTTCGACGAGGAGCTGGAAATGCAGATGGAAGAGGAGCAGCTGGACGCGCTCGTCTCCGAGGGCATGTCCGAACCCGCGCCGCAGACGATCGAGCGGCGCATCTATTTCCGCGAGTTGTTTCGTCTCCAGCATGAGCTGGTGAAGCTGCAGGACTGGGTGCAGCACAACAAGCTGAAGGTCGTCGTGCTGTTCGAGGGCCGCGATTCCGCCGGCAAGGGCGGTGCCATCAAGCGCGTGACCCAGCGCCTCAACCCGCGCGTCTGCCGCGTCGTGGCGCTGCCGGCGCCCACCGAGCGCGAGCGCAACCAGTGGTATTTCCAGCGCTACGCGGCCCATCTACCGAGCGCCGGTGAAATGGTGCTGTTCGACCGCTCCTGGTACAACCGCGCCGGCGTCGAGCGCGTCATGGGCTTCTGCAACGCCGAAGAGCTTGAAGAGTTCTTCCGCTCGGTGCCGGAATTCGAGCGCATGCTGGTGCGCTCCGGCATCATCCTCATCAAATACTGGTTCTCCATCACCGACGATGAGCAGGAATTCCGCTTCCGCATGCGCATCCACGATCCGCTGAAGCAGTGGAAGCTTTCGCCGATGGACCTGGAAAGCCGCGTCCACTGGGAGGATTACACCAAGGCCAAGGAAGAGATGCTGGAGCGCACCCACATCCCCGAGGCCCCCTGGTGGATCGTCGAGGCGGTGGACAAGAAGAAGGCGCGGCTGAACTGCATCGCCCATCTCCTCACGCAGGTTCCCTATCAGGACGTGCCGAAGGCCCCGATAGAGCTGCCGGAACGCGTGCGCAACGACAACTACATCCGCCATTCCCCGCCGGACGACATGTATGTGCCGGAGGTCTACTGACATACCGGCAAGGACACGGATGGAGCATTTTATTTGAATCTCCTCCCTGAGATGGACAAGGAGCACCCGCCGGGCCTCATCGGCGCCTGGCGGGCGCGTCCCGGCGAACGGGTGGTGCCGCTTGCGCCCCAGGAGATCGGTCCGGCGCTTGGCGCGGAAGACGGCTGGGTCTGGCTGCATGTCGACCTGGTCGATCAGCGTATGCAGGGCTGGCTTGCCGGACATTGCCCCTTGCCCGCGGCCGCGCGCGCCATCCTCGACGGACATGACGAAAGCCTGGTGCTCGGCCAGGAGGCCGGCACACTTCATGGCGTCGTCGCCGATATGCAGATGGGCATGGACCGCATGTCGACCACGATCGGCCGCATGCATTTCGCGCTCACCGACCGGCTGCTCGTCACCGGCCGGCGGCATCCGCTGGAGGCAGTGGACCGGGTGCGGCGATCCTTTGCCGAAGGTTTTTCGCCCGCAACGGCCTGCGAGCTTTTCGAGGGCATCGTCGCGGCCTTCTGCAAGAACACCAACCTGCGGCTCAACGAGGCGACCCGGCTGCTTGACGCGGTGGAAGACCGCATCGTCACGGAGCGGCTGAGCGACGAGCGCCGCAGCCTCAAGGAAGTCCGCCGGCTGGCGGTGTCGCTGCATCGCCCGGTCGCCGGCATGGTGGCGCTGTTCGAGGAGGAGGACCGCGAGGACTGGGCGCTCTCCGAGGCGACCCATGCCGTGCTGCACCGGCTTTCGCTGCGGCTGGAACGGCTCGACCGCGAAATCGTCATGGTCAACGACCGAGCCCGCCTGCTCCAGGAAGAAATGGCGGCGGAACTGGCCGACGAATCGAACCGCAGCCTTCGGGCGATGGCGGTGATGAGCGCGCTGCTGCTGCCCGGCACGCTGGTCGTCGGCGTGTTCGGCATGAACACGGCCGGATTGCCGTTCAGCGTGGGCGAATCCGGATTCGGCTGGGCGATGGCGCTCGGCGTCGGCGCCACCGCGCTGTTCTACTGGCTGCTGCGCCGTGCCGGCATCAGCCTGCGGTTCTGATCGTTACGTCTTGCCTTATTTGGCCTATTCGGCGGCGACGATGTGGAATTCCCGCGCGCCGTCGCATTTCTTCGCGCCACCCATGATGTAGATGAGACAGCTCGTGCGCAGCAGCGAGGCGAAATTCGACACGGAACCGTTGATTTCCAGCGCCTCGTCATAGAGCGTCGAGAGGAAGCGGGATGTCGACTGACCCTGGCCTATGGCCATCTCGTCGATCAAGTCCCAGAAGGCCGCTTCGATCTGGATGCTCGTCGAATGGCCGCCGATCCGCACCGAGCGGTTGACAGGCCGATAGCGTTGCGGGTCCTGGCCCGCAAAGACCTCACACATGGTTTATCCTCCAGTCTTGTTTTTATACAGGCGATTATGCGGCGGCCCTTGAATTTGGTCAAATCATCCTGTGTCGCGATAAAACAAGAAAAATCCTTCGCTTAAAACTCCAGAAATGAAAAACGACGTGCGGTAATGGGCTGCTACCCACGGCCGTGATTCCGGGCGCAATCTTCCCTCCACAAGTCGAACTGCAAGCAGGGGAAGGGCAGCGTGGCAAAGTCCATTCATTCGATGATCCGCGTTCTGGATGAAGACCGGTCCGTGGATTTCTACGACAAGGCCTTCGGGCTCGCGGTTGCCGACAGGCTCGACTTCGAGACCTTCACGCTTGTCTACATGAGCAATGCCGAAAGCGAATTCGAACTCGAACTGACGATCAACAAGGGCCGCACCGAAGCCTACAATCTCGGCGACGGCTATGGCCATCTCGCCGTGTCGGTTTCCGACCTCGATGGCGAGCATGCGCGTATCTCCGCGCTCGGCTTCACCACCGGCAAGATCGTCGAGTTCAATCGCGACGGCGGCCTGCTTGCCCGCTTCTTCTTCGTGACGGACCCGGACGGCTACAAGATCGAGGTCTTGCAGCGAGGCGGCCGCTACAAATGAACGGGCTGGCGGCCGGGGGAGGGCCGCCGGTCTCAAACGCAATGGGAGGAACCTGACATGACGACGATCTACGAGCAGCGCCCGGGACTTTCCCGCCGCGAGCTTTTGAAGCGCGGCACGATCGGCGCGGCGCTCATCATCTCCGGCAGGGCGGTGATCAGCCCCGACAAGGCCTGGGGCATGGAGACGACGGCGCTGAAGCCGGAAACGATGGCGACGCTGATCAAGCTCGCCCGCGATATCTATCCGCACGATACGGTCGCCGACCGCTTTTACGCCATCGCGGTCAAGGGCCACGACACCAAGGCCGGCACGGACGCCGCGCACAAGGAGCTGATCGAGGTGGGCATTGCGGATCTCGACAAGCGGGCGGGCGAGGGCGGCTATCGCGGCCTCGGCTGGGAGGATGACCGCGTGAAGATCCTGCACGACATCGAGAGCACGCCCTTCTTCCAGGCGGTGCGCGGCGACCTCGTCGTCTCCTTCTATAACCAGAAGGAGCTCTGGCCGCATTTCGGCTACGAGGGCGAATCCTATTCCAAGGGCGGTTACATCGCCCGCGGCTTCGACGACATCGAATGGCTTTGACGGCGGTCTGACGGAACGCGCCGGAGGAGGCGCGACCGCGGCTTTAACGCCGACCGCACATGTTTCGGGAGGAAACCATGGCAGCTCCTTATGATCTCAACGACGACAGCGTGGTCGTCATCATCGGCTCGGGTGCCGGCGGCGGCACGCTGGGCAATGAATTGGCGCAGAAGGGCATCGACGTCGTCGTGCTCGAAGCCGGTGCGCGTATCGAACACGAAGACTTCATCAACGACGAGTGGGACAGCTTTTCCCAGCTCGCCTGGCTCGACCACCGCACGACGGGCGGCGGCTGGCGCGTCTCGAAGGATTTTCCCAACCTTCCCGCCTGGATCGTCAAGGCCGTCGGCGGCACCACGACGCACTGGGCCGGCGCTTCGCTGCGCTTCCAGGAGCACGAGTTCAAGACACTCACCAACTACGGCAAGGTCGAGGGCGCCAACCTGCTCGACTGGCCGGTGACGCTCGCCGAACTGGAACCCTACTACGCCAAGGCCGAAGACAAGATGGGCGTGACCCGCACCAACGGCATCGAGGGCTTGCCCGGCAACAACAACTTCAAGATCCTGAAAGCCGGCGCCGACAAGCTCGGCTACAAGGAATGCCACACCGGCAACATGGCGATCAACTCGGCCGACCGCGACGACCGCATGAGCTGTCAGCAGACCGGCTTCTGCTTCCAGGGCTGTAAATGGGGCGCCAAATGGTCGACGCTCTACACGGAAATCCCGAAGGGCGAGGCGACCGGCCGACTGGAGGTGCGGCCCAATTCCCATGTCGTCAAGATCGAGCATGACGACAGCGGCAAGGTGACGGCCGTGGTCTATGCCGACAAGGACGGCAAGCTGCAAAGCCAGAAGGCGCGCATCATCTGCGTCGCAGGCAACTCCATCGAAAGCCCGCGCCTCTTGCTCAATTCCGCATCGAGCAAATATCCGGACGGGCTTGCCAACTCCTCCGGCCAGGTCGGCAAGAACTACATGCGCCACACGACGGGCTCGGTCTATGCCGTGTTCGAAAAGCCGGTGCATTTCTACCGTGGCACCACCATGGCCGGCATCGTTCGCGACGAGGCGAAACACGATCCGTCGCGCGGCTTCGTCGGCGGCTACGAGCTGGAGACGCTGGCGCTCGGTGTGCCCTTCATGGCGGCCTTCCTCGATCCCGGCGGCTGGGGCCGTCCCTTCGCCTCGGCCATGGACAGCTATGCCAACATGGCGGGCCTCTGGATCGTCGGCGAGGACATGCCGCAGGAACAGAATGCCGTGAAGCTGCATGGCGAGCTGAAGGACAAATACGGCATGCCGATCCCGGATGTCTGGTTCACCGACCATCCGAACGACGTCGCCATGCGCAACCACGCCTACAAGCAGGGCGAGGCGCTCTATGCGGCGGTCGGCGCGACACGCAGCTTCCCGACGCCGCCCTATCCCTCGACGCACAATCTCGGCACCAACCGCATGAGCGAGAAGGCGCAGGACGGTGTCGTCAACAAATGGGGCCAGACGCACGACATCAAGAACCTGTTCGTCTCGGACGGCAGCCAGTTCACCACGGGGGCGGCGGAAAACCCGACGCTGACCATCGTCACGCTCGCCATCCGCCAGGCCGACTATATCGCCAAGGAGATGGGGGCCGGCTCGATCTGAGGTTTACCGCGATCCTCCCCGGTCGCCTCCGGGCGGCCGGTGATCGCGTGCGGCTCCATCGAGCCGTGCCACCTCTGGCCGGCTTCGGCCGGCCACCTTTTGACGTCCTTCGACGCGGAGCCTATCGCTGCATGAGAATAATCGCCGTCCTCGCGGGCCTCGCCTTGCCCTTCGCCGCACATGCCGCGGAAGGATCCGCGGAAGCGGGCGCCCTGGTCTTCAAGAAATGCACCGCCTGCCACAGCGCCGACAAGCCGATGAACAAGGTCGGCCCGCATCTCGTCGGCATCGTCGATCGCACCGCCGCCTCGCTTGCCGACTACGGCAAGTATTCCGACGCGATGAAGGAAGCCGCGGCCAGAGGCCTGAAATGGGACGAGGCAACGCTCGCCACCTATCTCGCCGGCCCCAGGAAGATGATCCCCAAGACACGCATGGCCTTCACCGGCCTGAAAGCCGGTGACGCGGCCGACGTCATCGCCTATCTCAAATCCCTTGAGCCGTAGCTGCCGGCAGCGGCGCAGGCATCGCGAAAACGGCCAGCCGGGAAAGTCTCATGACTGTCCTGCGGGCGGCGGGTCTTCGGCTTTTGCTTCGTTCTGCTCGAAATAGGGCGCGAACAGCCTTCCAAGTTCGCTGAGGTCCAGCATGACGCGCCGCAGGTGCAACTGCATGATCTCGCGGGCTTTTTCCGTGTCGCGGGCCATCACCGCCTCCAGCACGCCCTGGTGATCTTGCACAAGCTGGTCGAGCTGGCCGGCCTGGACGGACAGGCGCCGCACACGGTCCATGTGTTTCTTGGCGTCGGAGATGAAGCTCCAGACGCCTTCGCGGCCGGCCAGGCTGCAATAAAGCGCGTGCATGCGTTCATCGCATTCGAAGAAGAGGTCGGGATTGTCCTCGATGATGGCCAGTTCCTGTTCCTCGATGGCCTGGCGGATGCCGAGCAGGATGCGCCGGTTCGATTGCTGGGCGGCTTCCGCGACGATGGCCAGCTCCAGCTGCTCGCGCACGAACTGCGCCGTGCGCACGGCATCCATGCGGATGGGGGCGACCACGACGCCTGCCCGCGAACGCAGATCCACCAGCCCTTCCGCACTCAGCCGCGATAGCGCCTCGCGCACGGGCGTGCGGCTGACGCCCAAGAGGTCGGCCAGCGCATGTTCGCCGACCGGCTCGTTCGGCTTCAGCTCCAGCCCGATTATCTTTCGCGAGAGCGTGCGGTAGCAATGCTCCGCCGCCGAGATTTTCGTGTCACGCGCCATTCCGTCCCCGTCTTTTGTTTTCTTGCATGCAAATTTCCCTGCGCCGCACGATAGCCTGAAAAATCTGGATTTTCCACTCATACATAGGTCGATGCTTGACCGCCTCAAAAATCTTGCATACAAGAATGCAAAGACATCTGGGAGGATATCGATGACCAATCGTATTAGGCTACGGCCCGCTGCTTTGCGGGTTTTTGCTTCTGCCGCACTCGCGGTTCTCATGGCCGGCGCGGCCGGCGCGCAGGAACGGACGATCGGCGCGCTCTATCTCGACGCGCAGGGTTTTTATGGCGGGATCAAAAAGGGTATCGAGGCGGGTGCAGGCGATTCAAGCGTTCGCCTGCTCGGGCAGAACAGCCAGGGCGATGCCGCCAAGGAGGCGCAGTTCGCCTCCACACTGATCGCCTCGAAGGTCAGCGCGATCATCATGTCGCCGGTTTCCGCGACGGCTTCCGTGCCGGTGGTCAAGCAGGCCTCCGAGGCCGGCATTCCGGTCATCTGCTACAACACCTGCGTCAACGACGAGGACGCCAAGAAATACGTCAAGGCGCTGGTCACCACCGACCAGTTCAAGCTCGGTTATGATGTTGGCCTCGTCGCCGGCGATTATTTCAAGGGCAAGGGCATCGACAAGCCGCGCTTTGGCATCCTGAACTGCGACGTCTACGAGGCCTGTGTGCAGCGCAAGGCCGGCTTCAAGAAGGCGGTCGAGGAGACGGTGCCGGGCGTCGAATGGGCGGCCGACCAGGCCGGTTTCGAGCCGGGCAAGTCGACGGAGACCGCGACGACCATGCTGACCGGCGACACGGCGATCAACGCCATGTTCGCCACCACCGACAATGGCACGATCGGCGCCATCCAGGGCATCATGGCTTCGGGCCGCCAGGGTCAGGCCGTCGTCTTCGGCAACGATATCAGCGTGCAGCTCGCACAGTACCTGATCAATGCGCCGGAAACCCTGATCGCCACGAACGGCCAGCAGCCGCAGCAGATGGGCAAGGACTCTGTCGCCATGGCGCTGAAGGCCATCAAGGGCGAGGCGATCGACACCTATCTCACCATCGTGCCGACCGAGATGTTCCTGTCATCCGATCCCGACAAGGTGAAGGCCTGGCTGGAAGCCCGGCCCGACGGTATCCCCTGAGACGCCATAGGCGCCTCGGACTGAGGGTCGCTGCCTGGGTTGCGGCCTTCCTTTTCCAACCTGAACGGCATGGCTTCCATGACTGAACCGCTCGTCCAGATGCGTGGCATATCGAAGGCGTATCCCGGCGTCGTCGCACTTCGCGACGTGGATTTCGCGATCGGCCGCGGCGAGGTCCGCGCGCTGCTCGGCAAGAACGGCGCCGGAAAATCGACGCTGGTGAAGATCCTTGCCGGCGTCGAGCGGCCGGACGAGGGGTCGATCCTAATGGATGGCGCACCCGTCTCCTTGCGCACGCCAATGGACGGCATCAAGGCCGGCATCGCCACTGTGCATCAGGAGCTGAGCGTCGTTCCCGAACTTTCGATTGCGGAAAACGTCTTTCTGGGGCGTTGGCCGAAGCGCGGCGGCGGTATCGACTGGCGGGCGATGGAGCGCGAGGCGCATGCGGCGCTAGAGGTGCTCGGCCTCGATCTCGATCCGCGCCAGCCCGTTGCGCGCATATCCGTGGCGCAGCGCCAGCTGGTCGAGATCGCGCGGGCCCTGCGCCAGGGCGCACGGCTGCTGATCCTCGACGAGCCGACGAGTTCGCTGGTCGCCCAGGAGGCGGAAACGCTGATCCGGGTCGTGCGCCGGCTCGCGGAGCAGGGTACGAGCGTCATCTATATTTCGCACCGCATGGACGAGATCCGGCGGGTGGCCCATTCCCTCACCATCATGCGTGACGGCCGTCACATCGCGACGACAGCCGTCGGCGATGTGACGAACCGCCAGATCGTCGAGATGCTGCTGGGCAGTACACAGGCCGAGGGCGAGGCGGTACGCTCCGCCCCCGCCAAACGCAGCCCGCTGCTCTCGATCCGCGGCCTCCAGGTCGCTCCGCGCATCCAGGATGCGAGCTTCGAGATCCGTGCCGGCGAGGTGCTCGGCATTGCCGGCGTGCTGGGCTCGGGGCGCACGGAGCTTTTGCAGGCGATTGCCGGACTTCGGACCATAGACAGCGGCTCGATGACGCTCTCCGGCAGCGATTTCAGACCGGCGAGCCTGCGCGATGCGCGGGCGAACGGGATCTTCATGACGCCGGAGGATCGTCGCGGCGAGGGTGCCGTGATGATGCTCGGCATCGACGAAAACCTCGTCATGGCGAGCTGGGGTTCGGTTTCGCGCGGCGGGGTGATCGACCGGGCGGCGATGCGCGAGAAAGTCGCCGCCTCGATCCGCGCGCTCGGCATCAAGCTCACTCATCCAAGCGAGCCGCTCGGCAATCTCAGCGGCGGCAACCAGCAAAAGGTCGTCATCGGCAAGGCGCTGAATGCCGCGCCGCGCATCCTGCTGCTCGACGAGCCGACACGCGGCGTCGATATCGGCGCCAAGCGCCAGATCTACCAGCTGACGCGCAAGGCCGCGGAGGAAGGGCTCGCCGTGGTCTTCGTTTCCGGCGAGATCGAGGAATTCTGCGAGGTCTGCGACCGCGTGCTCATCCTGCGCGGCGGCAGCATCACGGCGGAGGTGGAAGGCGAGGCGATCCGCACGGAGACGCTGAGCGAGCTGACCACCGGCGAACAGGGAGTGCATTGAGAATGGCCGAGACCCGATCCAAACTCTACCAGAAGTTCGACCTGCGCCACTTCCTGAGCGGCCGCGCCAACGAGATCGGATTGCTGGCCGCAATCCTTCTGCTCTACGCCTTCCTCGCGGCCTTCGCCTCCAATTTCATGACGCTGCCGAACCAGCTCAACATTCTGCGCGACGCCGCTTTTGTCGGCATCATCGCCTGGGGCATGACGCTGGTTCTGATTAGCGGCGAGATCGACATTTCCGTCGGCCCGCATGTCGCCTTTGCCGGCGTGCTGCTGGCGTCGCTGGCGCAATCCGGCGTGCCTCTGCCCGTTGCCGCATTGGTGGTCATCATTCTTGGCGCATTGATCGGCTGCTTCACGGGTTTCCTGCGCGCCTTTTTCGACGTGCCGAGCTTCATCGTCACGCTGGCGTTGTGGCTCGGTTTGCGCGGCACCGCGCAAGTCATGTCGGATGCCGTGCCCATCGTCATCATGGATTTCAGCTTCCAGCGTTTTGGCGCGGGCTCCTTGCTCGGCATTCCGACGCCCGCAATCATCATGCTGGTGCTGTTTGCCGTCTTCAGCTTCGTCGCCACGCGCACCGTGTTCGGCCGCAGCGTTTACGCGGTCGGCGGCAATGCGGAGGCTGCGCGCCTCTCGGCCATCCCGGTTGCGCGCATCCGCATTCTCGTCTTCGCCATTACCGGCGCGCTGGCAGCCCTGACGGGCATCCTGATGGCAAGCCGTCTCGGCTCGGGCAACAGCGGCGCGGCCTCGGGCCTGGAATTCGACATTATCGCCGCGGTCGTGGTGGGCGGCACCAGCCTGTTCGGCGGCCCCGGCACGATGCTCGGCACGCTCTTCGGCGTGATCTTCATCGCCGCCCTCGTCAACGGCCTCGTGCTGCTCGGCGTCGATCCCTTCGCGCAGGGCATTGTGCGCGGCGTCGTCATCCTTGTCGCCGTCATGGTCAACATCATCAGCATCAAGCGCATGCGGGGGCGGATGTGAACGCGCTCTTCCCAAAACCCAACCGGGCGGCCGTACTCATGGCACCTAACGTGGTCGAGATGCAGGACTGGCCGGAGCCGGTCGCAGGCCCGAACGACGTGCTGGTGGAGATCGCCGCCGTCGGCGTCTGCGGCTCGGACGTTCACTATTTCCGCCATGGCCGCATCGGCAATCTCGTCTGCGATCGCCCGATCGTGCTCGGGCACGAAGCAGCCGGCACCGTGGTCGCCACAGGGGTCGAGGTGCGGCATCTGAAGCCGGGCAACCGCGTGACGCTGGAGCCACAGCGCCCTTGCGGCCATTGCGCGCAATGCTGGTCCGGCGCCTACAATCTCTGCCCCGACGTCGTCTTCATGGCGACGCCGCCTTATCACGGTGCCTTCGCCCGCCGCGTGGTCAATCCGGCCGATTTCACTTTCGCGATCCCGGATAGCCTATCCTTCGAAGAGGCGGCGCTGATCGAGCCGCTCGCCGTCGGCCTCTGGGCGACGGAGCGCCTCGCCATGAAGCCCGGCAGCTCCGTGCTGATCATCGGCGCCGGCCCGATCGGCCTGCTGGCCGGGCAAGCGGCGGCGGCACGGGGCGCCACGCGCATCATCCTCTCCGACATCAACCCGGCGCGCATCGGCCTCGTCAGCCGTTTCCCTCGTTTCGAAGCGCATGATGCGGCGGCCGATCCGCTCTACGGGACGATCGCCGAGGTGGACAGCGTCATCGAATGCAGCGGGGCACCGAATGCTGTCACACGCGCCCTGCCACGCATCCGCCGGCGCGGCGGTCTCGCGCTTGTCGGCATCAACCCGACGGGCGCTTCCTCGGTCGATTTCTGGCCGGCCATGGAGCGGGAACTGTCGATCCATGGCGTCTTCCGCTATGCCGGCGTCTATCCGCGGGCGATCGAACTGGCGGCAAGCGGGCTGGTGGACCTGCAATCGGTCATCACGCACCGCTTCAGCCTGGAAGAGACGGCAGCCGCGCTGACGAATGCCAGCGAAGACATGTCGTCGATCAAATCCGTGGTGCTGCCGTGAGTTATGCGGTTTCCCTTATTTTCGATGCGAAGGACATTGTCGGCGAGAGCATCATCTGGTCGAAAGGCGAGAAGGCGCTGTACTGGGTCGACATCGTCGGAAAGCGCATCCACCGGCTGGAGCCGGCAAACATGCGCCACGACACCTGGCCGACACCTGATTTCGTGACATCGATCGGCCTGCGGGCGGATGGCGGTTTCATCATCGGCCTGCGCCGCACCGTCTGCCTTTGGACGCCTGGCGGCACCTTCGAGGAGTTCGCCATGCCGGAACCGGACCTGCCGGAGAACCGGCTGAACGAAGGCCGCGTTGCGCCGGACGGCTCGTTCTGGGTCGCGACCATGCAAAGCAATCTCCTCGCGGACGGCACACCGAAGGACATGGACCGCAAGTCCGGCGCCGTTTATCGCATCGCTCCGGATGCGCAGGTCTCGCGGCTGACGCCGAACGAATACGGCATCACCAACACGATGGGTTGGACGCGGGATAACCGCTTCTTCTTCGCCGATACGCTGGCGAATGAAATCTACCTGTTCGACTACGACCAGGCTACGCAGCGGATCGGCAACCGGCGGACCATCGTTGCCGGATTCGCACGTGGCTTGCCAGACGGCTCCTGCCTCGACGCGAACGACAACCTCTGGAACTGCCGTGTCGCTGGCGGTGCGGCGGTCGCAGGCTTCGACGGCGAGGGGCGCCCCATCGGCCTGATCGAGCTGCCGGCAAGCTGGCCGACGAGTTGCACCTTCGGCGGTGAGCATCTTTCCACGCTCTACGTTACCTCTGCTCGCTTCACCATGACGGACGCCCATCTCGCAGCGCATCCGCTGGAGGGCGGGCTCTTTGCGGTCGAGGGGGTAGGGCAGGGCGTTGCCGAGCCGCGGTTCGGCGCGGTCGCAGATACATATCGGGAGACAACAGGATGACGGAATTCAACGGCAAAAGCATCGTCGTGACCGGCGGCAGCCTCGGCATGGGCCGCGCCTGTGCCGAGCGTTTTGCGGCGGGCGGCGGCAAAGTGATGATCGTGGCGAACGACAAAGCCTCAGTCGATGAGGCGGTTGCCGCGATCGGCGCCAATGCTGCGGGTTTCGTCGGCGATGTGCGCAACGAGACCGACATGCGGGCGGCGGTCGCGGCCGCGGTGTCGCAACACGGCGGCGTCGATGTGCTCGCCTGCTGCGCTGGCATCCAGCGTTACGGCACGGTGGTCGATACGCCGGTGGACGTCTGGGACGACGTGCTCGACATCAACCTCAAGGGCATCTTCCTCGCCGCGAAATTCGCCATTCCCGAGATGAAGAAACGCGGCGGTGGCGCAATCGTCGCAATCTCCTCCGTACAGGCCTATGCCTCGCAGACCGGCGTCGCCGCATATACGGCGAGCAAGGGCGCGATCAACGCGCTGGTGCGCGCCATGGCGCTCGACCACGCGGACGACAACATCACCGTCAACGCCGTCTGCCCCGCTTCCATCGACACACCGATGCTGCGCTGGGCGGCCGATCTCTGGAAGGGCGAGGGTACGGCAGAGGCGACGCTCGACGCCTGGGGCCGGGGCCATCCGCTCGGCCGCGTCGGCAAGGCGTCCGAAGTTGCCGAACTGGTTGCCTTCCTCGCCAGCGACAAGGCCCGCTTCATCACGGGCGCCGACGTCAAGATCGACGGCGGCGTTCTCTCCAAGCTCGGCATCATCATCCCAGATTGACCGGAGGCCCGTCATGAAGCCGTTTCCCGATTTCCGCTCGAAGACGTTCCTACTCGGCCACATGCGCGAGATCATGGATTTCTACCATCCGATCTGCCTGAACATGGAAGACGGCGGCTACTACAACGAATACCGCGACGACGGCTTCATCACGGATCGCAAGACACAGCACCTCGTCTCCACCACCCGCTTCATCTTCAACTACGCGACGGCGGCGATCCTGTTCAAGCGCCAGGATTTCGCGGAGGCCGCGGCGCACGGCGTCAAATATCTCGACGAGGTCCACTGCGACCCGGAGCACGGTGGTTATTTCTGGCTGATGCACGGGCGCGACGTGGTGGACACGACGAAACATTGTTACGGCCACGCCTTCGTCCTGCTCGCCTATGCCTCGGCCATGAAGGCCGGCATTGCCGGCATGGCGGAAAGGGTCTCGGAAACCTGGAACCTGCTTGAACGCCGCTTCTGGGAGCCGGAACGCGAACTCTACAAGGATGAGATCAGCCGCGACTGGCAGACGGTCTCGCGCTATCGCGGCCAGAATGCCAATATGCACATGACCGAGGCGATGCTGGCGGCTTACGAAGCGACCGGCGAGGCGCGTTATCTCGACCGCGCCGAAACGCTGGCCCGGCGCATCTGCGTGGAACTTGCCGCCACCGCGCAGAGTGTCGTCTGGGAGCACTATGGCGAGGACTGGTCAGTCGACTGGGATTACAACAAGGACGATCCCAAACACCTTTTCCGCCCCTATGGCTACCTGCCGGGCCACATGACGGAATGGACGAAGCTGCTGCTGATCCTCGAGCGCTATCGCGCGCGCGACTGGATCCTGCCGCAGGCGATCTTGCTTTACGAAACGGCTCTGGCGAAAAGCGCCGATCTCGAATTCGGCGGCATGCATTACAGCTACGGCCCGGACGGCGAGCTGTACGATCTCGACAAATACCATTGGGTTCATTGCGAGACGGTGGCGGCTGCCGCCGGCCTTGCCGAACGCACGGGCCAGGAGCGCTACTGGCAGGATTACGACCGGCTCTGGCGCTACAGCTGGCGGCATCTGGTCGATCACGATTACGGCTGCTGGTTCCGCATCCTCTCTCCTGATGGCGTCAAGCAGAGCGACATCAAGAGCCCGCCGGGCAAGACCGACTATCACCCCTTCGGTGCCTGCTACGAAATCCTCCGCGTGCTGGGGGAGGCGCGCTAGCGCGCGATCAGCCTACGCAACGGCCTGCCGCGCCGCGCGCTCCGCAGCAGGCATTACCCCGAGAGCGCCTCGTGAAGAAAACCTGGGAGGGAATTGAAATGATGAAGAGATCGCTGGCCGCACTGGCCCTTGGCGTGGCGTGTTTGGCGGCGGGTTCTGCGGTGGCGCAGGAGAAGCCGAAATTCGTGTATCTCACCCAGACGGGTATCGACAACAGCTTCTGGCAGTCGATCAAGAAGGGCATGGACGATGCCTGCGCCCAGTTCGAGGCGGAGTGCCAGCTCATCTTCACCACGCCGAACGGCGACTTGCAAAAGCACCTGCAGAACCTCGACACCGTCGTCGAACAGGGCGTGGACGGCATCGTCACCGTCATCGTCAATGACGACCTCTATGACGAAACGATCAAGAAGGCGGTCGACAAGGGCATTCCGGTCATCACCGCCAATGTCGATGACAGCCAGGGGGCCGCCGGCAATGCGCGCAACGCCTTCGTCGGGCAGGACCTTTTCGAGGCCGGCTACGTGCTGATGAAGGGGCTCTATGCAAAAATCCCGGCGGACCAGCCGGTGCATGCGCTGCTCGGCCTGTCGCGGCCGGGCGAAAGCTGGGCGGAGGCGCGCATTGGCGGCGCCAAGAAGTTTTTGGACGAGGTGAAGGCCGCCGAGCCGAACCGGCAGATCGGCTATGAGGTGATCGACAGTTCCAACGATATCTCGGTCACCGCCTCGCGCATCTGCCAATATGTGCAAGGCAAGCCCGAAACCAACGCCTATGTCGATGCCGGCTTCTGGGGCGCGGGGGCTGGCGAATGCCTGCGTGACCTCGGCATCAAGCCCGGCCAGTTGCACATGGCGACCTTCGACCTGGTGCCCGTCGTGCTCGACGAGATGAAGAAGGGTTATGTCGATATCACCATCGACCAGCAGCCCTACTACCAAGGTTACCTGCCGATACTCCAACTCGCCATGATGAAGAAGTTCGGCCTCAGCGCCTTCGACGTCAACACCGGTAAGGCCGTGGTGGAGCCGAAGGACCTGGAGCAGGTGGAAAAGTTCATGTCGATGGGCGTGCGCTGAGCCAGTCCTTTTCCTGCCCTCCCGTCCTTTGGGTGGGAGGCCCTTTTCGAGGCCAGAGAGTATGAAACCAAGTGTCCGCAACCTGATGGCGCGGCCGGAAATGGCAGCGCTGCTGATCTTCTTCGCGCTGCTCGTCGTGTTCAGCGTGTTGAACGACCGGTTCTTCACGACCGGAAACATGACCGTCTATCTGCAACCGATCCCGGAAATCGCGATCGTCGCGATGGGCATCACAATCCTGATCATCGCCGGCGAGTTCGACCTCTCCGTCGGCTCCGTCTTCGGTCTGTCGCCGATGGTGACGGTGCTTTTGATGCAGAACGGCTGGCCAACGGCGGCAGCGATCCTGGTCGGTCTCCTGATCGCTGCGCTGATCGGCTTCGGCAACGGCCTGATCACGCTGAAACTCAAGATACCGTCCTTCATCGCGACGCTCGGCATGCTGTTCATGGCGCGAAGCCTCGCGGTCGTGCTGGCCGGCGGCTTTCCGCCGATCTTCCCGCGCGAACTCAACGTGTCTTGGCTGGTCGGGCGGCTCGATCTTGGGCTCGTCACGCCGCGTGTCTCGCTGCTCTATATGATCGCGATTGCGTTGGTGCTGGGCTTCGTGCTGCGGCGCATGGATTTCGGCCACTGGATTTTTGCGACCGGAGGTCATCCGCAGGCGGCGCGCGACATGGGCATCAAGACCGAGCGGGTGAAGATGGCCTGCTTCATGCTTTGTGCCACGCTCGCCGGCTTTGCCGGCATCATCCAGAGTTTTCGCGTCAAGGTGATCGTACCGAACCTCGGCACGGGCCTCGAAATGCAGGCGATTGCCGCGGCCGTCATTGGCGGTGTGGCTCTCACCGGTGGGGTCGGCTCCATCCTGGGCGCGGTCGTCGGCACACTGCTGATCGCGATGATCGAGAACATCCTCATCCTCAGCGGCGTCAACGCCAACTGGTTCATGTTCGCCGTCGGCGCCATGATCGTGGTGGCGGTCGTCCTCAACACGCAGACCCGGCTGAAAGCCGAAGGCATGAAGGGGTAAGGCCATGAGCACTCCCGTCAATCCGGCCGAAGAGCCGATCATCAAATGCGTCGGCCTGCAAAAATGGTATGGCGCGGTGCATGCCCTGAAGAATGTCGATTTCCATGCCGCGCGCGGCGAGGTGATCGGCCTCGTCGGGGACAACGGCGCCGGCAAGTCGACGCTGATCAAGATCCTGTCGGGCGTTCACACGCAGGACAAGGGCGAAATCTTCATCGAGGGCCGAAGCGTTTCCATCACCGGCCCGGAAGTTGCGATGGGCCTCGGCATCGAGACTATCTACCAATACACGGCCATGGTGCCGGAAATGTCGATCGCGCAGAACTTCTTCATCGGCCGCGAGCAGCTGAAATTCGGCCGTCCCGGCTTCGGCATCGTCGATCGGGAGAAGATTGCGCACGAGGCCATGGAGGGGCTGCGCGGCGTGGGCCTGCATCTGCGCGGCGCCGACACGCCGGTCAAGGCGCTGTCCGGCGGTCAGCGTCAGGGGGTCGCGATTGCGCGGGCAATGCACTTCCGCTCGAAGGTGCTGATCCTTGACGAGCCGACCAACCACCTCTCGGTCAAGGAGACCAACAAGGTGCTGGATCATGTCGTGGAGCTCAAAGGCCTCGGCGTCACCTCGATCTTCATCAGCCACAACCTGCACCACATCCACCCGATTTCCGACCGCATCGTCGCCATGGCGCGGGGCGAGAAGATTGCCGATCCGCCCGCCAGCGAGATCAGCGTCGACGAGATGACCCGGATGATCAGCTAGCCGGCGTCACGCCCGGCCGTTCCCAACAGAAAGACCGCATTGGAGCCTCCCATGAAGCGACCGAAAATCACCGATATCAGGGCCACCACCGTCACCGTGCCGCTCGAAGCGCCGCTGCGCCACTCCAATGGCGCGCATTGGGGACGGTTCGTGCGCACCATCGTCGAGGTGGAGACGGATGTCGGCATCATCGGTCTCGGCGAGATGGGCGGCGGCGGGGAGAGCGCCGAGGCGGCGTTCCGGGCGCTGAAACCTTATCTCGTCGGGCATGATCCCTTCGAGCTCGAAAACCTCCGCTTCATGATCTGCAACCCGACCGCCAGCCTCTATAACAACCGCACGCAGATGCATGCGGCGATTGAGTTCGCGTGTCTCGACATTATGGGCAAGTTCCTCGGCGTGCCGGTCTACGACATCCTTGGCGGCAAGATGCGCGATGTCGTTCCCTTCGCCAGCTACATGTTCTTCCGCCTGCCCAACAAGGATACCGGCGAGGGCGAGACGCGCACGGCCGACCAGTTGATCGAGCAGACGCTCGCCTTGAAAAAAAAGTGCGGCTTCACCACGCACAAACTGAAGAGTGGCGTCTTCCCACCGGATTATGAGTTGGAAGTCTTCCGCGCCTGGGCGAAGGCGCTCGGGCCGGATAGCGTGCGCTACGACCCCAATGCGGCCTTCAGCGTCGAGGAGGCGATCCGTTTCGCCAAGGGCATCAAGGACCTCAACAATGATTATTACGAGGACCCGACCTGGGGCCTGAACGGCATGCGCCGGGTGCGCGAGAACACGTCCATGCCGCTTGCCACCAACACGGTTGTAATCAACTTCGAGCAGCTTGCGGCCAACATCCTCAACCCCGCGGTCGACGTCATCCTGCTCGATACGACCTTCTGGGGTGGCATCCGGCCCTGCGTCAAGGCGGCGGGCGTGTGCGAGACCTTTCAGCTCGGCATCGCCGTGCATTCGTCCGGCGAGCTCGGAATCCAGCTCGCCACCATGCTGCATCTCGGCGCGGTGCTGCCGAACCTCGTCTTCCATGCCGATGCCCACTATCACCAGCTCACAGACGACATCATCGTCGGCGGGCCGATGCGCTATGAGAACGGTGCTATCAAGGTGCCGACGGCGCCGGGCCTCGGCGTCGAGCTCGACCGCGACAAGCTCGGGAAATATGCCGACCTGCACAAGACGCTCGGCGGCTATCCCTATGACCGCGACCCGTCGCGTCCCGGCTGGTTCTCCGTCGTCCCGAACACCAAATGGGCGGATCCGAACGACAACCGTGTCGTCGCCTATTGAGGCGCCGACACACCTCATAGCGGCCTCACAAGGGCAGCGGCTGGTTTGCGCTCTGTTTGAACTCGACCGTGACGAAGACAAGCGGCTCGGTGCCGATGTTCTCCAGGTCGTGGATCATCGATTGGCCGGCGTCGAAGGTGAAGTGTTTCGTCTCGCCGGCGGTATAGGTGGCCTCGGCGATGCGGCCGTCGCCGTAGTGGCTGCGCGCCCGGCCGGGCACCAGCGCCGTCCAGAAATAGTTGAGCACATGGCGGTGGAATCCTAGGCGTTCGCCCGGAGGGATATGGAGATGCCAGATACGCAGCGTGTCGGTCTCCGACACGAGTTTTCCGCCGACGCGGCCGTTTTGCTGGTTGGCGGCGAATTCCTCGGTCAGGGCTTTCGGCCAGGTCTCGAATACGTCCATCGTGTGTTCCTCTAGTTCTGGAGCGGCGGGATGAGCCGCTTGGCCTGGAGCTGGCCGATCTTCTCGATCAGCGTCGCTTCGGTCGACCGGATTTCGTGGCAGCCGTGAATGCGCAGCTTGGTGAGATCGGAGACGACATCGAAGCCCGTGTGGAAAACCCAGTCGCCGAAGCCCCAGGGGATGGCGTCTTCGTAGCGTGCGGGGGTGAGGAAATAACGCTCCGTCATCGACGACCACAGCGGGCCTTTGTCGCGCATGTGATCCACGAGGCGGATCGACAGGGGCGGGCCGATTTCCAAGCCGTAGTGATCGGCGAGCGCTGTCCAGAGCTGGTCCCAGCGAAAGAGATCGCCGTTCGTGACGTTGTACGCCTGGCCCGCGGCAATCGGCGCTGTTGCCGCCCAGATGCTGACGCGGGCGAGCAGGTCGGCGTCGGTCGCCTGCATCAGCACGCCGTAGCCGGCGGCCGAACCCGGAAAGCGGAACGGCACTGCAAGCTCCCGGCAGATCGCGGCATAGGCACCGATGACCATGGCGAGGTTCAGCGACTTGCCGCCGATGGCGCCAAGCACGACATCCGGCCGCAGCAGCGAATAGGTCCAGCCATGCCGCGCGCAATATCCCGCCAGCGTGTCTTCAAGATCGTAGTAGAAATTCGGCGGCATGTGGCGCGGATCATCTTCGCGCATCGGCGTCTTCACCGGTCCGAGATGCAGGCCATAGACCTTGCCGCCCTGGAACAGCACCACCCGCTCGATCGGCGCCCCGGCACCGGCCAGCCCGTCCAGCAAGTTCGCCAGCATCGCCGCATTGTGGTGGGCCTCCTGCGCGAGATCACGGTCCGGCACGTAGGCCGCGTAGAAGACATGTGTGACATCGGAGAGGACTTCACGGTGGGTTGCAAGCGAGGCCGGATCGGCAAGGTCGGCCGCGATCCACGGAACGCCGGACATGAAGGCCGGGGCCTCGTTGCGCGCTGTTCCCACCACGCTCCAATCGGAACAGGTTTCGAGATAGCGGACGACGGCGTGACCGATCACACCGCTTGCACCGACGACGAGCGCCTTCTTCGACATGGTTTCCTCCGGACGATTGTGCTTCGCCAAAAGCACAGCAGTTTCCGTGCCAACTGGGCGCGCACCGGAAAACGGGGGCTTGCGAACCAAGACACTGGCGCAGTGCGACACGGCTGCGACAGCCTGGTGTTGCAGGCGCGGGCGGGCCTTATGAGCATTGCGCGAAATGACAGAAGCGGCGGCTTCGTGCTATCGGTTTCACAAGGATGTGCTGTTGACGTCGCGGGCGGGACGGCGACAATTCGCGCGTAAGGAACCACGCCGAACATAATCCGGTTGAGGGCGTCGGGAGGACGTAACCATGACTGCCACGACAAACCATTCGCACACGGTCATCTCCGCGCTCGGCCAGTCGGCGCGGTTGCAGGGTGCCAACCAGCCGCATCTGTCGCGCGTCGTCGCCTCCTGGGAGCGCTGCGTCGAACAATACGGTCTCGACCCGTACAAGGTGGCCTTTCCGACGGTCGTCACGCAGACCGAACTCAAGAGCTACCAGGAGCGGGTGGAGGACCTCATCGCGGTCGCGATGCCGGAAGTGGAGCGGCTGTTCACCCGTTTCGTCGCGCATGACTACATCGTCTCGCTGACGGATGGCCGCGGCGTCACGGTGTTGTTCCGCTCGCAAAACCCGTCCGCCGGCAAATGCGCCGATTCCGGCCTGATCCTCGGCGCGGTCTGGTCGGAGGAGTTGCAGGGCACCAATGGGATCGGCATCTGCCTAGCCGAGGCGAAGCCCGTCTCCATCGTCATGGACAACCATTTCGACGAGCGCCTCGTCGATTTCAGCTGTACCGTCGCGCCGATCTTCGGCGGTGGCGGCAAGGTGGCTGCGGCCCTCAACGTCAGCACCGCGCGGCCGAGCGATCATTCCGTGCAGTCGATCGTCAGCGAAGTCGTGCGCCGCGCCGCACGCCGCATCGAGAACCGCTTCTTCTCGCGCTGCCACACGGGCCGCGACCTGCTGCGCGTCTCGCAATACGAGGATTTTTCCGATGTGGGCGTCGAGATGCGCATGGCGCTCGATTCCTCCGGCCGCATCGTCGATGCGACGCCGGACGTGCTGCGCTTCCTGTCGCGCAAGAACACGTCCTTGATCGGCCAGTCGCTGTTCGACGTCACCGGTGCTGGCCGCAACGTCTTTTCGAGCGCGGAGTCGGCGGAGATCGAGGTCAACGGCAACCGGTTCTTCATCCGCCTTGCCGAATCCGACAAGCGGCCGGCGCTGGCCGCAACGGCGTCGCGCGTGCTGCCCAAGGCGGCGGTGCAGGCGCCGGACATGAAGCTGCTGGTCGGCGACGATCCGGCGATGGCGCTCCAGATCGGGCGCATGCAGAAGCTCGTCGATCGCCGCCTGCCCGTGCTGCTCCAAGGCGAGACCGGCTCCGGCAAGACGGCGCTGGCCAAGGCGCTGCACCAGGCAAGCGCCTGGTCGAAGGGGCCGTTCGTTTCCATCAACTGCGCCGCCATTCCTCCGGAACTGATCGAAAGCGAGCTGTTCGGCTATCGTCCCGGCGCCTTCACCGGCGCTTCCAAGCAGGGCTCGAAAGGGCGGATCGCCGAAGCCGACGGCGGCACGCTGTTCCTCGACGAGATCGGTGACATGCCGCTGGCGCTCCAGACGCGGCTGTTGCAGGTGCTGTCGGACGGGGAGTTCGTCGCGCTTGGTGCGACCGAGCACACGAAGGTGCAGTTCTCGCTGATCTCGGCGAGCCTGCACGACATTCCGAAGCTCGTCGAGGAAGGGCGCTTCCGGCAGGACCTGTTCTACCGGCTCAGTGGCGCGACCTTGAGCGTGCCGCCGCTGCGGGCGCGGTCCGACCGGCACCTCGTCATCGAGCGCTTTCTCCTGCGCGAGGCCGTCGAGGCCGGCATTCCCGATGCGCGCATCGATCCGGCTGTGCTGAAAATCCTGCTCGCCTACCAGTGGCCCGGCAACATCCGGGAGCTGAAACATGTGGCCCGTTTCGCGGCGACGCTGGCGGAAACGGCGACGATCTCGCTTCGCGATCTTCCGCCGCCTTTCAAGGCGGACGGTGCCGGCGGCCCGGCCGATGTGACCGGCAATGAACGCCAGATCATCGAGCTGGCGTTGCAGCAGAGCGGCTGGAACGTCAAGCTCGCCGCCCAGCGGCTGGGCATCTCGCGCGCGACGTTGCATCGCCGGATTTCCGCGCTCGGCCTGATCCGCATGGCGTCCGCGCCGTGAGGCGCAGGGCGTGTCGCAGATGTGACACGCCCCTGTCGCTGCGTCCAAGGCCTGCGACACGAGTATTTTTATTAAGTTATTGAAATATAATAATTTTAAGAGTTGGCACGCTTCCTGCTCCTTCTTTTGCGAGGCTGGCGATCATCGTCAGGAAAGCAAGGAGGAGCATCCGATGTCGAACAAGGGTCAAACCGCATCTCAGGGCCGCGTCGAGGGCAAGGTGGCGATCGTAACGGGCGGCGCGCTCGGCATGGGGCGAGCCTTCTCGCTCCGGCTCGCCGCCGAAGGCGCGACGGTTATTGTCACCGACATCAACCGGGAAGACGGTGAAAAGGTCGTCGCGGACATTGAAGCGGCCGGCGGCACGGCGGAGTTCCACGTCCTCGACGTCGCATCCGAGGAAGACTGGGCAAAGCTCCAGAAATCCGTCGCGGAAAAATTCGGCAAGGCCGATATCCTGATCAACAATGCCGGCATCTACCTTTCCGGCACGACGGAAAACACCGACAGCGCCGCCTGGGACAGGACCTTTTCGATCAACGCCAAGGGCGTGTTTCTCGGGTCGCGCGCCGCAATCCCGCTGATGCGCAAGGCCGGCGGTGGTTCGATCGTCAATATCAGCTCGAACTGGGGCATTGTCGGCTTCCCCGACGCGGTTGCCTATGTCGCCTCCAAGGGTGCCGTGCGCCTGCTGACCAAGGCGACGGCAACGGAAGTGGCCAAGGACGGCATCCGGGTCAACTCGGTGCATCCGAGCCTGACGATCACCCATCTGTCGAAGGACATCGTCAACGACCCGGTCGCCACCAAGGCGCTGCTCGGGCCGTCCCTGCTGGGTCGCCCCGCAAAGGCGGAGGAGATCGCCAATGGCGTGCTTTTCCTCGCCTCCGACGAGTCCTCCTACATGACCGGCAGCGAACTGGTCATCGACGGCGGTTATCTCGCGAGCTGATCCTCTCTGGCCGAGCGGAGGCTTGCCATGACCCAATACCTGGTGGAGGCGCGCGGCGTCTCCAAATCCTTCGACGGCGTGCCGGCCCTCGTCAACGGCGAGATCACGCTCGCCCCCGGTGAGGTGCTGGCGCTGTGCGGCGGCAATGGGGCGGGCAAATCGACCTTCCTCAACATCCTCATGGGCCTGCTCCAGAGGGATGAGGGAACGGTGCGGATCCACGGCCGGGAGGTCAACTTCCGCTCGCCTGCCGATGCGCTTGCGGAAAGCATCGCCATCATCACGCAGGAGCTTTCGCCGGTGCCCGACATGACCGCGGCCGAGAACATCTTTCTCGGCCGGGAGCCGCGGCGCGGCGGGGGGCTTGTCGATCATGCGGCGATGCTGCGCAACGCGCGCCAACTGCTCGCGGAACTGCATTTCGACGTCGATGCTGCGCGAAAGATGGCGCAGCTCTCGCTGGCGCAGACCCAGCTTGTCGAGATCGCGCGCGCCATCAGCCGCAATGCGCGCATCCTCATCATGGACGAACCGACCTCAGCCATCGGCGAGCATGAAACGCAGATCCTGTTCGATGCCATCCGGCGTCTCACCGCCAGCGGCGTCGGCGTCATCTATGTCAGCCACCGGCTCGAAGAGCTTTTCGAGATCGCCGATCGCTACACGATCTTCCGCGACGGCCGCTACATCACCAGCGGCAACATGGCCGAGATCGACCGGCGTCACTTGGTGGAGCTGATTATCGGCCACGAAATGCCGACGCGCAGCGAAGCTACGGGAGCGAAGGCAGACGACGCGCCGATCCTGCTCGACGTGGAGCACCTGTCGCACCGCCAGCAATTCCACGATATCAGCCTTCGTCTTCGCGCCGGCGAGATCACTGGCATCTACGGCCTGATGGGCTCGGGCCGCAGCGAATTCCTGAACGCCGTCTACGGTATTGGCGCGCGCAACGAAGGCGTGGTGCGGCTCTGCGGCACCGTCCTGCCGCCCCAGCGCCCGGACCGGGCGATCGCCGCTGGCATGGCCATGGTGACGGAAGACCGCAAGGACACCGGGCTCAATCTCGAAGCCTCGATCCGGCACAACATTTCCATGCCTGTGCTCGGCAGCCTGGCGCGGTTCGGAATGATTGCGCGTGGACGGGAGAAGGTGCTGAGCGCCGGCATGATCAAGCGCCTTTCGGTGCGCGCCAGCGGCGACGGCCTCAAGGTCGCGGCCTTGAGCGGCGGTAACCAGCAGAAGGTGGTGGTGGCGCGCTGCCTCGCCTCGCAGCCGAAGGTGCTGATCTGCGACGAGCCCACCCGCGGCATCGACGAGGGCGCCAAGCAGGAGATCTACCAGCTCCTGCGGGATTTTGCGGCAGGCGGCGGGGCGGTGCTCGTCTGTTCCTCCGAGGCGCCGGAACTGCTGCAGCTCTGCGGCTCCATCGCGATCTTCAAGAAGGGCCGGCTGAAGCGCTTCGTGCGCGCCGCCCAGTCCGACCAGCGCACGCTTTTGCACGAGGCATCCTTGAGCCTCAGCCTCGAGGAGGGGGAGGAAAATGTCCATGAACAGTGAAAGTCTTCGTAAGCCGGGCAGCCCGGCCCTGTCGCAATTCGGCGCGACCGCCCGCAATATCCTGCAGAACCAGGGCATCCTGATCGTCTTCGTGCTGCTGTGCGTCGTGCTCACGCTGTCGAGCGAGTTCTTCCTGACCTGGAACAACTGGACGAACATCATCCGCCAGACCGCGATCAACGGCATTCTGGCGATCGGCGTGACCTATGTCATTCTCGCCGGCGGCATCGATCTGTCCGTCGGGTCGGTCATGGCGCTGTGCGGCGCGGTGGCGGCGAGCTTTTCGGTGACGCCCGACCATTCGTTCATCGGCGTGGCGCTGCTCGCAAGCCTTGCCACCGGTTTTGTCGCCGGTCTCGTCAACGGCGCGCTCACCGCCTACCTGCGCATCCCCGCCTTCGTCGTGACGCTCGGCATGCTGAGTGCCGCGCGCGGCCTGACCTTCATCTACACGGATGGCCGGCCGATCTCCAACCTGTCGCAGCCGTTCCTGTGGTTCGGCAACGGGGCGGTGCTCGGCATTCCGGTGCCGATCGTCGCCCTCGCGGTGGTCTTTGCGGTCTGCTGGTTCGTGCTGCGCTACACGGTGTTCGGCCGCCACGTCTATGCCGTCGGCGGCAACGAGCGGGCGGCGATCACCAACGGCGTGCGCACCCGCCGCGTCACCGCACTCACCTACATCGTCTCCGGCGTGCTGGCCTCGCTTGCCGGCGTCATCCTCACCGCCCGCTCGACCGCCGCCCTGCCGCAGGCCGGCATCGCCTATGAACTCGACGCGATAGCGGCCGTGGTGATCGGCGGCACCAGCCTTTCCGGCGGCAAGGGCACGCTGATCGGCACCGTCTTCGGCGCGCTGATCATCGGCACCATCAACAACGGTTTGGATCTCTTGGGAATTTCTTCCTACTACCAGCAGGTCGTCAAGGGCCTGATCATCGTCGGCGCCGTCCTGCTCGATGTCGGGCGCCGCCGCTAAAATTCTACCAACCACAGAACCTCGGGAGGATATGTCTGTGAAACTGAAGAAACTCGCCCTCATGGCAGCCGCGTTGACGCTGATGTCGACGCAGTCCGCATGGTCCGAATACCGCATCGCGCTGATGCCCTTCGGCCTGCCGGAATATATGTCGACCTTCGTCAACGAGATCGAGCAGCATCCGCTCGTCAAGGACGGCACGGTCAAGATCACCGTTCTCGACGGTCGTTTCGACGCTTCCGTCCAGAGCAACCAGATGGACACGCTGATCACCCAGCGGGTCGATGCCATCATCTTCTCGCCGATCGATTCCGAGGCGGCGACCGCACCCGTGGCGCGCGCCGCCGCGGCCGGCATCCCGGTCATCGGCGCGGTGACGAAGGCCAATTCGGACCAGATGTTCGCCTATATCGGCACCAACGACGTCGATGGCGGACGCATCATCGCGGAGCATATGGCAAGCGAACTGAAGGGCGCGGGCAACGTGGTCATCCTCGAAGGCCCGATCGGCAACTCGCCGCAGCTGCTGCGCCGCGAGGGCATCGACGGTGTCCTGGCAAGGAACCCGGACTTGAAACTCCTCGCCTCGAAGACCGCCAACTGGTCGCGCGCCGAGGGACTGGCCGTGATGGAGAACTGGCTCTCGCTCTACGGCGATGCCGTCAACGGCGTGATCGCCGAGAACGACGAGATGGCGCTCGGCGCGATCCAGGCGATCGAGGGCAAGGGGCTCGACACGGCCAAGGTGAAGGTGGTGGCGATCGACGGCATCCAGGACGGCATCCGCGCCGTGAAGTCGCACGGGCTGTTCACGCTGTTCAAGTCGGCCCATCACGAGGGGCAGGGCGCACTCGACCTCGCCTTGCGCGCGGTCGTCGGCGAGAGCTACGAGCCGAAGGCCGACATCTGGCAGGGCGACATGACATGGGCCGGCGGCACGGCCAAGCAATATGACGTGCCGTGGATCGAGATCACCCCGGCCAATGCCGACAAATTCCTGAAGAACTGACCATAGCGCGACCGGGAGGACACTCCCGGTCGATCCCGGCCAGGCTTGCGGAGCTTATACAATGTTGAAAGACAAGATCATTCTCATCACCGGCGGCGCCAAGGGCATGGGCGAGGCCCATGCACGGCTCTTTGCCGAGCGCGGCGCGACGGTGCTGATCACCGACATGGACAGGCGCGGCGAAACCGTCGCTCAAGATATCGTCGCGGCAGGCGGCAAGACCCGTTTCCGCACGCTCGACGTCACCGACGAAGAGCAGTGGAAAGCCTGCGTCGCATGGGCGATGACGGACCACGGCAGGATCGACGGGCTCGTGAACAATGCGGGCATCCTGATCCGCAAGACGATCACCGACATCGACATGGCCGACTGGAACGCCCTGTTCGATATCAACGTGAAGGGTACGTTCCTCGGCTGCAAACACGTCCTTCCCGCCATGAAGGCCGGCGGCTCGATCGTCAACGTGTCCTCGATTTCCGGCCATGTGGCGAACATGGAAGGCATGAGCGCCTATTGCGCCACCAAGGGCGCGATCCGCCTTCTCACCAAGGGCGTCGCCGTCGATTACGCAAAGTTCGGAATCCGCGTCAATTCCGTGCATCCCGGCACGATTTCGACGCCGATGACCGCGGAATACGAGGCTGATCCGAGCAAACACGAGATGCTGGTTGGCGTCACGGTGATGGGGCGCATCGGCCAGCCGCGAGAAGTCTCGGAGGCGGTCGCCTTCCTGCTGTCCGATGGCGCGTCCTACATGACGGGGTCGGAAACGACGGTCGATGGCGGTTTTACCGCCGTGTGAGCAGCCGGAGGCCTCGATGAAGGCGGAGGATCCGCGGCATGCGCCCGCGGATTTCTTCCTGCGCCCAGGTGGAGGCCGAGCGCCCGCCGTGCTGCTGGACCTTGCAAAACGCGAACCCGACGCTGTACTGATCGCAAGAGGCTGAGGAGTCGCTCGGACAAGAGAAACCCGAGTCGCTTACCCGGCAGTCGATGCATATCTGAGGGTGGGGACGCATGGATATATTTACATCAGCCGGTCTGACGGCGCTTTTGCAGGTCATCGCAATCGATCTGGTTCTCGCTGGCGACAACGCCGTGGTCATCGGCCTTGCGGCGGCGGGGCTGGAACCCGCGCAGCGCAAGAAGGCGATCCTCGTCGGCATCATCGCGGCAACGCTGCTGCGCATCGCCTTCGCCACGGTGGCCGTGCACCTGTTGGCGATCATCGGGCTTCTTCTCGCCGGCGGCCTGCTTCTGCTCTGGGTCTGCTGGAAGATGTGGCGCGAACTGCATGCCGGCCATAATGGCGAGGAGGGCGTGGACGTCGAAGGCGCCCCGCGAAAAACCTTCTTCCAGGCCGCGACACAGATCGTTGTCGCCGACGTTTCCATGTCGCTGGACAACGTGCTCGCCGTCGCCGGTGCCGCGCGTGAGCACCCGAGCGTGCTGATCGTCGGCCTTGCGCTCTCCATCGCGCTGATGGGCATTGCGGCGAACTTCATCGCCCGCCTGCTCAACAAGCACCGCTGGATCGCCTATGTCGGCCTTGCGATCATCCTCTATGTCTCGCTCGACATGATCTATCGCGGCGCCGTCGAAGTGATGCCGTATCTCTCGCCCTGACGACGCTTCATGCGGCAGTGGCTTCGCCACCGTCCATGCGCACCCGGCCGCCCAGCCAGCAGCCGGTGGCCCGGCCGTTGTCGACGTTGAAACGGACCGAGATTTCGGAAGGGCGAAACATCGCCCGGCCCTGGCGGATGGTGATGGTGCGGGGGTAGGCCTCCACCAGCCCGTTTGCTAGCAAGCCGAAAGACAGCGCCGCCGCCGCGATCCCCGTCGCCGCGTCTTCGGGATAGCCTGACGACTGCGGGAACTGGCGGGCATCAAAGACCTGTTCGGCGCGGTCGACCGCGGCGTAGGGATAGAGGCCCGTGGAGCCGATCCTTGTGCAGATCGCCTCGACCCGCGTGTAGTCGGGCTGGAGGTTGTCCAGAATGTCGGGGCTTGCCAGAGGCACCAGCGTTTTCACCCGGCTCGTGCAGGCGTTCTGGATGGGGAAGGGCGCGAGGTGCCTTTCCGCGATGCCGAGCACGCTCAGGATTTCGGCTATGTCGTCGCTCGGCACAGGCTCGATCGTGCCTGCCGGCTGCGAGATCTCGACGGACCCGGCATCCAGAATCCGCGCCTGGACCCGGCCGCTTTTCGTCAGGATGTCGAGGTGGTCCTTCTCTAGGCGTCCGAGATGCTGGAGCAGCCAGATGGCGCCGACGGTGGCGTGGCCGCACATGGACATTTCATGGTTCGGCACCCAGAAGCGAAGCGCAAGGTCATAGTCCGCGCCGGCCGGCGGGCTGATGACGAAACCGCTTTCGTGGCCGAAGGCGCGCGCGACCTGCTGCATGTCGGCATCGGACATGCCATCCGCATCGAGCACGATCGGCGCCGGATTGCCGCCGTTCGGGCCGCCGTAGAAGACGCTGACGAAATGGAGATCGCGATTCTCAAACATGTTTTGTTCCTCCGGCTGGACGTGATGGGGCCAGGATAGGGGGAATGCCGCAACCGCGGCATGCCCGGCGGGCCTTACGCCTTGACCGAACGGGCCATGCCCGACCGCACATCCGACGGGGATCGGTCAAGCAGGTGCCGCATGGCGCGCGCCAGTGCCGCGCTGCTTTCGAAGCCGATCCTGTAGGCGATTTCGCCGATGGGCAGGTCTGTCTCCTCAAGAAGACGGACGGCATTTTCAATGCGCACCTCCTGCTGGAACTGCCCGATCGACCGGCCGGTCGCGTCCCGAAACAGCCGCGTCAGGTGCCGCCGGGACAGGCCGAAATGCTGGGCAAGCTGGTCGAGCGGAAGGTCGCGCTCCGCGTGAAGGCGGACGAAAGATCTGATGTCTTCCACCAGCGCGGTGCCATGGTTCTGCGGGGTCGCGGTGGAGAGCGGCTTGCCGGAAAAGATGTCCATGAGGCATTGCGTCAGCAAGGCGGAGGAGAGCTTTCTTCGAACGGAACTGTTTGATTCTCCAAGATCTTTGCGCGTGAGCAGGGCCTGGATGGCGCGAATGGCCGGCGTCCGGGCGATCTGCACAGGCGCGCCGGTACGCCGGCGAAAAGCCGCGCGCGAACCGATCGTGTCGACCAGCCGCAGCAACGCGTCCGGCGCTGCATAGAGCGCGAGATGCGCGCTGGCGCCCAGGCCGGCGCGGGTCGTGTGAGCGCGCTCCGGCGGAACCAAGATGAAGCGATCCTGCGACAGCCAGAGGCCGCGCGGCTGGCCCTCGTGCGAGAGTTCGATCACGCCGCTGCTCGGGATCATGACCATGTATCCGTCGTGCCAGTGCCAAGGCACGGCATAGTCCTTTCCGCCGCCGATGAGCGCCATATGCTCGTCGTCCGCAGCGATCAGCGATGCCGCGTCGCTCGGTTTTCGCAGTTGCTCAAGGGATCGCAGCATGGTTGTCTCCGTGCATCCGGCAGGCCTTCGAAAGGCCGGTCGAGAATGAGATATGCGTGATCAAGGACGTCAGACACAATGCCCCCATCTTCATTTGCCGCCCGATACGGCTTCGAACGCGATGCCGTGCGACTGGACAACTGGCGGCAGGCCCCTTGCAACGTCTGGGCCTTTCGCAACGTCGGCGAACTGGTCCCCTCGATGCGCATCCGGGCGTCGGCTCGTGCGGCGGACGAGGCGGTTGGTGATCCGCTCCGCATTCTGGCGACACATGCCGCGGCGCTGCTGCGCAGTTCCACGGATGCCCTCGTCGTCATGAAACATGGCCGTGTGATCGCCGACTATTACGCAGCCGATTTCGGGCCGCAAGACCAGCATATCGTGTTTTCGATCAGCAAGTCGATCACGGGTCTTCTGGCCGGTCTTGCCGAGGGCGATGGACTGCTTGATCCGGAAGCGCCCGTTTTTCTCTATGTCCCGGAGATTGCGGGCTCGGTCTATGCGGATGCCACCGTGCGCCATCTGCTGGACATGCGCATCACCCTGGATTTCGAGGAGGACTATCTCGACACGTCAGGCAAA
The DNA here is from genome assembly GCF_051201095.1 of Shinella sp. BE166. Lineage (NCBI taxonomy): Bacteria > Pseudomonadati > Pseudomonadota > Alphaproteobacteria > Hyphomicrobiales > Rhizobiaceae > Shinella > Shinella sp. BE166. The sequence goes on from NZ_JBPEHL010000001.1 coordinate 627,134, forward strand.
TACGGCCGCTATCGCCGGGCCGTTCTCTGGCATCCGACCGAGGCGGGCCAGCCGTCGCTCGATCTCTTGGATGTCCTCGCCTCGCTGAAAAAAGGCCCCGGCGACCATGGCGGCGCGGTCTCCTACAAGTCGCCGAACTCGGACATGCTCGGCCTGGTGGTCGAGCGAGCCTGCGGGCAGCGTTATGCGGATTTCGCCTCGGCGCGGCTGTGGAAGCCGATGGGCGCGGCGCAGGACGCACAGATCACGGTCGATCGGGCCGGGGCGCCACGCGCGGCCGGCGGCATATCGATGACGGCAGGCGATCTCGCGCGCGTCGGCGAGATGATGCGCAATGGCGGGCGATCGCCGACCGGACAACAGGTGCTGCCGGAAGCCTGGGTCGAGGACACGACAAGGACCGGCGGCAGTTCCGAGGCCTGGCTGGCGGGCGGCAATTTCTGGCTTCCCGACGGGCGCTATCGCAATCAATGGTATCAGACGGGATATCCGAGCGGGGCCTTTGCCGCGATCGGGGTGCATGGCCAATGGCTCTATGTCGACCCGTCGGCCGGCGTGGTCATCGCCAAGCTGTCCTCGCAACCCTTGCCGGTGGATGAAGAATGCGATCGGCTGTGCCTGTCGCTGTTTCAGGCGATCTGCGCGGCTGCGTGAAAACTGCCGCCGGCTTAAGGCCGGCGGCAGTTGCGAAGGTTTGAAGGGTCAGGCCTGGCCCGGCTGCCAGTCACCCGAAGGGATGCTGTTGATCATCCATGGTACGCCGAATTTGTCGACGAGCGAGCCGAAGCCGGGCGACCAGAAGGTCTCGGAAAACGGCATGATCGCCTTGCCCCCTTCGGAGAGTTCATCAAACCAGCGCTTGGCCTCGGCCTTGTCCGTGGTGTGCAGCGTGACGTCGAAGCCGTTCTTGGGCTTGTCGACATTGGGCGCCCAGGCGACATCCATGTCGGCGCCCATCAGCGCCTGGTCGCCGACGTCCAGCCAGCAATGCATCAGCCAGGTCTTGTATTTAGGATCGCTGATCGGCATGTCCGGCGGCGCGTCGCCATATTCCATGGCCGCGGTGATCTTGCCGCCGAGCACTTTTGCGTAGAATTCGAAGGCTTCGCGGCACTGTCCCTGGAAGCTCAGGCTGGTTACGATTTTCATGGTCGGCTCCTCGTTGTCGATGTTTTGGTCACATGGAAAATAGCCTGCCGTAAGGTGATGTTGATATCAACGTAAATGACCCGCCAAGTCAGCCCGACAAATGGTTTACCCGGCCGAACTTCTCTGCAAGCCGCGCCGGAAGAGGGCCGGTGATTTGCCAGTCCATTTGCGGAAGGCGCGATAAAAGGCGCTCGGCTCGGAAAACCCGAGGTCGGCGGCAAGCTCGGCGACGTTCGTGCCGCCGTCGGCCAGTGCCTCCATGGCGAGCGCGCGGCGCAGGTCGTCCTTGATCGAGCGATAGGTCTCCCCCTCCAGCCGCAGGCGTCGCCGGAGGCTCGGCGCGGCAACGCGCATGCGGCCGGCCAGCACTTCGAAACTCGGCCAGGCGGCGGGCGGCGTGGCGTGCAGCCGCTCGCGAATGGCGGCGGAAAGGCCGAGGTCATGTCGATAGCGCACGAGGATGTTTGCCGGCGCATGCCGGAGAAAATCCTTCAGCGCCCGCTCGTCGCGGATCGGTGGCAGCTTCAGGAATTCGGCATCGAAGACGAGCCGTGTCTCGGGCTGGTCGAAGCGTACGGGCGCGCCGAAGAACAGGCGATAATCGGTGCCTGTGGGCGGTGCGCTGCAGCGGAAATCGACCCAGCGGATCGGCACCCGCCGCCCCACCAGCCAGCAATTGACGCCATGCACGATGATCCAGAACGTGCGGTAGGCAAAGGCCGAGCGCATGGCACCGCTATCTCTCAGCACGATCTGCGCCAGCCCCTTTTCGACGACCAGTTCGCCATGCGGATCATCCAGCACCACCCGCAGGAAGCGGAGCGCGCGCCGCAGGGCATGTTCGAGTGTCACGGTCGACAGGATGGCGTGGCACAGCAGAGCAAAGCTACCGGCGCGCATCGGGCGCGCGCCTTCGCCGAAGAACTCGTCGTCCATGGTCCGCGCCACGGCATGCCAGAGCGCCCCGTATTGTTCGGCCGGAATGGGGCCGGTGATGACGGGCGGCAGGCCGACCTGGGCCAGCAGCGGCGCGGCCGCCACGCCGTGACGTTGCAGGCATTCCAGCGTGTCGTCCAGGAAACACGGGGCGATCATGCGGCGTTCCATGGTAACGGTCCCGTCCTCGACTATGGCAAAAGCGATCACCAAAACTGCGATCTTCGGTCATTGCATACCATATTTTGCCGCCGCATCATCCTGCCTGAAACGGGTGGGAGCAGGAAAGCATGGAACTGAAGAGCCGCGTCTTCGTCGTCACGGGCGCCAGTTCCGGGCTGGGTGCCGCCGTGACGCGCATGCTGGCTGCGGAAGGCGCAAGCGTGCTGGGGCTCGATGTGAATGTTGCGGCCGGCGAAAAGCTGGCCGCCGAACTCAGCGAAACCGTGCGGTTCCGCCAGGCGGACGTGACCAGCGAGGCTGATGCCAGCGCCGCTCTTGCCTATGCCAAGGAGGCGTTCGGCCATGTGCACGGCCTGGTCAATTGCGCCGGCATCGCGCCCGGCGAAAAGATCCTCGGCAAAAACGGTCCGCACGGGCTGGACAGTTTCGCCCGCGCCGTCACCATCAACCTGGTCGGTACGTTCAACATGGTGCGGCTTGCGGCGGCCGTCATGGCCGAGGAGGAGCCGGACGGTTTTGGCGAGCGCGGGGTGATCGTCAACACGGCGTCGATTGCCGCCTTTGATGGCCAGATCGGCCAGGCCGCCTATGCGGCCTCGAAGGGTGGGGTGGCCGCGATGACGCTGCCGGTGGCGCGCGAGCTGGCGCGGTTCGGCATTCGCGTGGTGACCATCGCTCCCGGCATTTTCGAGACGCCGATGATGGCCGGCATGTCGCAGGATGTGCAGGACACGCTGGCCGCAAGCGTGCCCTTTCCCCCGCGCCTCGGCCGGCCGGCGGAATATGCCGCGCTGGTAAAACATATCTGTGAGAATACGATGCTAAACGGCGAGGTCATCCGCCTCGATGGAGCATTGCGCATGGCGCCGCGGTGAGGCCGGCCATGGGAAGGAGGATCGCATGAACAATCAGGACCCGGTGGTCGTCGTCGGCCAGGCCCGAACGCCGCTCGGCGGTTTCCAGGGCGATTTGAAGGATCTTTCCGCACCCGAGCTGGGTGCCGCCGCCATCGGCGCCGCCCTGGAACGCGGCGGCATCGCCTCGGCCGATGTCGATGAAGTCGTGTTCGGTTGCGTTCTCACGGCGGGGCTCGGCCAGGCGCCGGCCCGCCAGGCGGCCATCGGCGCCGGCATTCCGTTTGGCGTGGGAGCCACGACCGTCAACAAGATGTGCGGCTCGGGCATGAAGGCCGCCATGCTGGCGCATGATCTGATCCAGGCGGGTTCCGCCGCGATCGTGGTCGCGGGCGGCATGGAAAGCATGAGCAACGCCCCCTATCTGCTCGACCGGGCGCGGCAGGGCTATCGCATGGGGCACCAGCGGACACTCGACCACATGTTCCTCGATGGGCTGGAGGACGCTTATGACAAGGGGCGGCTGATGGGCACCTTTGCGGAGGATTGTGCCGAGGCCTACCAGTTCAGCCGCAGCGCGCAGGACGATTACGCCATTGCCTCGCTGGAGAAGGCCCAGAAGGCGGGCGCCGAGGGTGGCTTTGCCGACGAGATCGCGCCGTTGACCATCGGCTCGGGCACCAAGGTGCGGACCGTCAGCCAGGACGAGCAGCCGCAGAAGGCGCGGATCGACAAGATACCGCTGCTGAAGCCGGCCTTCCGCGACGGCGGCACGGTGACGGCCGCCAATGCCTCGTCGATTTCGGATGGCGCGGCGGCGCTCGTGCTGATGCGCCGGTCGGCAGCAGAGGGGCAGGGCACCGCGCCGCTCGCTATGATCCGCGGCCACGCCACCTATGCGGATGCGCCCAACCTCTTTCCGACCGCGCCGATCGGCGCGATCCGGGCGCTCTGCCGGCGGGTCGGCTGGGAGATCGGCGATATCGACCTGTTCGAGATCAACGAGGCCTTCGCTGTCGTGCCGATGGCGGCGATCCGCGAACTGGGGCTCGCCCCGGACCGGGTGAACGTGAACGGCGGCGCCTGCGCGCTCGGCCATCCGATCGGCGCCTCCGGCGCCCGGGTGATCGTGACGCTGGTCAATGCGCTACGCCTGCGCGGACTGAAACGCGGCATCGCATCCGTCTGCATCGGCGGCGGCGAGGCGACGGCGATAGCGGTGGAGATCCCCGACTGACCTGACGAAATCCACAGAGCGGTCGGCGGCATAAGAACAAGGGAACACACCCGGCGACCACACACCGTCCAACATCATCGGGACGGAAACCCGGCGCGCTTCGCGCGCGCCGGATGGCTTTCTGCGTCAATCCGTGGGCGCCGCAGAAAGCTTCATCAACGCCCGCAGCCATACTGGGAGCGCATCAAATGAAGAAACTACTCTTGTCCTCCGTGGTCCTAACGTCGCTTGCGATGTTCAGCGCCCATGCCCGGGCCGATATCCTGATCGGCGTCGCCGGTCCCATCACCGGCCCGAATGCGGCCTTCGGCGCGCAGTTCGTCAAGGGCGCGGAACAGGCCGTCGCCAACATCAATGCCGCCGGCGGCGTGCTTGGCGAACAGTTGAAGGTCGTCATCGGCGATGACGTGTCCGACCCCAAGCAGGGCATTTCGGTCGCCAACAAGTTCGTCGCCGACGGCATCCATTATGTGGTTGGCCATTTCAACTCGGGCGTCTCGATCCCGGCTTCGGAAGTCTATGCAGAAAACGGCGTGCTGCAGATCACGCCTGCTTCGACCAACCCGCAATTCACCGAGCGCGGCCTCTGGAACACGTTCCGCACCTGTGGGCGCGACGACCAGCAGGGCAAGGTCGCGGGCGAATATATCGCCGCGAACTTCAAGGACGCCAAGATCGCCATCGTGCACGACAAGACGCCCTATGGTCAGGGTCTCGTCGACGTGGCGCGGCAGACGCTGAAGGAACACGGCATCGGCGACGTGCTCTATGAAGGCATTACCAGCGGCGAGAAGGATTTTTCGGCGCTCATCGCCAAAATGAAGGATGCCGGCGTGACGCTGATCTATTTCGGCGGCCTGCACACCGAGGCCGGCCTGATCATGCGCCAGTCCGCCGACCAGGGGCTGAAGGCCACGCTGTTTTCCGGTGACGGCATGGTGTCCAGCGAACTGGCGCAGATCGCCGGCGATGCGGTCATCGGCACGCTGAACACCTTCGCTCCCGATCCGCGCCGCAACCCGACTGCAAAAGAGGTGGTCGAGAACTTCCGTGCCGCGGGCTTCGAGCCGGAGGCCTATACGCTCTATTCCTACATCGCCGTGCAGATCGTCGCCGCGGCCATCGAGAAGACCGGCTCGGCCGAGGACGCGCAGAAGGTGGCCGAAACCATCAAGGCGGGCGGACCCTGGGCCACGGCGCTGGGCGAGATCGGCTATGACGCCAAGGGCGACATCACGCGCCCGGACTACGTCATCTACGAATGGAAAAAGGGCGAGGACGGCAAGCCGACCTATTTCGAGAAATAGGTTCTGCTCCGACGGCTGCGGCGGGGGAGGCCCCGCCGCAATTCGCTATAGTGTGGGCAGCGTCGCGCGGATGTGATCGGCAAAGGTGGTGACGGCGGGCGAGCGGTCGCCTTCCGCGAAGACGATCAGCATGCCGAGATGCGGCAGATGCGGCAGCGGCGCATTGAGGATGTGCAGGTCCGGCGGCACCGCCTCCTGCGTCATGACGCAGATGGCGAGGCCGGAGCGGGCAAGGCCGATCAGCCCGGCAAGGCTGTTACTGGCATAGGATATCTTGTAGCGCAGGCCCGCCCGCGCCATCGCCTCGCAGGCCGCGCGGTGATCCATGGCATTGGAGGCCGGCAGTGCCAGCGGCACTGTATCGCCGAAATCGTGCAGTTCGAGCGTCGGCTTGCTGCCGACCCAGACGAGGGGTTCGGTGCGCACGACATTGTCGACGTCGTTCAGGTTGGGTGTCGATACCAGCGCCAGATCGACCTTGCGCGATTGCAGCAGCCCGCGCAGTTCGGCGGTCGGTGCCGAGACGACCTTGATCTCGACGTCCGGATAGCGCGTGCCGAAACTCTTGAGGAGCATCGGGAAGAAGGACAGCAGATAATCTTCCGGGCTGCCGAAGACGATGGAGCCGTGCAGGCCCTTGTCGGAAAAGGCGGAGACCGCTTCGTCGTGCATTTTCAGGATGCGCTCGGCATAGGCAAGGAACCGTTCGCCGCTGCCCGTCAGCCGCACGCCGCTGCCGCTGCGGTGCAGCAGGTTCTGGCCGAGCGTCTCTTCCAGCCTCTGCATCTGCATCGTCACGGCCGATTGCGTGCGCCCGACCTGCACCGCCGTGGCGCTGAGCGAGCCGGAATGGGCAGCGTGAACGAAGGTAATGAGCAGGCGAAGATCGAGCGGACCATACATATCAGTTTTCCTTATATCCGAATCCAAGAACTATCAATTTTACAGAGATGACGCCAGCGGTTACCGTTTTTTCACAGACATTGGAGGCTCACATGTCAAACAATCAGGATCCCGCCTTCTGGGCAGCCGCTCGAAAGCATCTCATCCGCTACGGCGGCAGTTTCGACCCCGCCATCATCGAACGCGCCGAGGGCTCCTTCGTCTATGACGCGGACAACCGGCCGATCCTCGACTTCACCTCCGGCCAGATGAGCGCGCTGCTCGGCCATTCCCATCCGAAGATCGTCACCGCCGTGCAGCGCCAGATGGCAAAGGTCGCGCATCTCTTCTCCGGCATGCTGTCGCGTCCCGTGGTGGAACTCGCCGAGCGCCTGGCGGCACTGGCACCGGGCCTCGACCGCGTCATGCTGTTGTCGACGGGTGCGGAATCGAACGAAGCCGCCATCCGCATGGCCAAGCTCGTCACCGGCCGGCACGAGATCGTCGCCTTCTCCAAGAGCTGGCACGGCATGACGGGCGCGGCGAGCTCGGCGACCTACAGCGCCGGCCGCAAGGGTTACGGCCCCGCCATGGTTGGCTCGCTGACCATTCCCGCGCCGAACACCTTTCGCCCGCGCTTTCGCCATGCGGATGGCAGCCTCGACTGGAAGACGGAGCTCGACGACGCGTTCGGGCTGATCGACAGCCAGTCGGTCGGCAGCCTCGCGGCCTTCATCGCCGAACCGATCCTGTCGAGCGGCGGCTTGCTTGAATTGCCGCTCGGTTATCTCGCCGCGCTGAAGGAAAAATGCCGCGAGCGCGGCATGTTGCTCATCCTCGACGAGGCGCAGACCGGCGTCGGCCGCACGGGCACCATGTTCGCCTTCCAGCGTGATGGTGTTACGCCGGATATCCTGACGCTCTCCAAGACGATCGGTGCCGGCCTGCCGCTTTCGGCGGTCATGACGACTGCGGAGATCGAGGATACGGCGCATGAGCGGGGCTACCTCTTCTACACCACGCATGTCTCCGATCCGCTGCCGGCGGCAATCGGGCTGGCCGTGCTCGATGTCGTCGAGGAGGAAGGGCTCGTCGAGCGCGCGCGCCATATCGGCGGCAGGCTTTTCGAGGGGCTGTCGCAGCTGAAGTCGCGCTTCGAATGCGTCGGCGACGTGCGCGGCCGCGGCCTGATGCTCGGCGTCGAGATCGTCAAGCCGGATGGCAGCGGCGGTTCCGATCACGAGCTTGGCAGCCGCATCGCCGCGGAAGCCTTCCGCCGCGGGCTCAGCATGAACATCGTCAAGCTGCCGGGTATGGGCGGCGTGTTCCGCATCGCGCCGCCGCTGACGATTTCCGAAGACGAGATCGACCTCGGCCTGCGCATCATCGCCCAGTCCATCGAGGCGGCATCGGCCGCCGGCGCAATCCCCGCCGGCATTGCGGCAGAGTGAGGAACAACAACCGATGACCGAAACAAACCTTGGCGATGCCGCAACGGCCGAAGCCCCCGAAACCATCCGCGTGCTTGTCGCCAAGCTCGGGCTCGACGGCCATGACCGGGGCGCCAAGGTGGTGGCCCGCATCCTGCGCGATGCGGGCATGGAGGTCATCTATACCGGCCTCTACAAGACGCCGAAGGATGTCGTGCACGCCGCGATCCAGGAAGACGTCGACGTCATCGGCGTCAGCCTGCTCTCCGGCTCCCATGTGCCGTTGTTTCGCGAGCTGTGTCGCTGCCTGCGCGAGGAGGGCGCCGAGCATGTGCTCGTCGTCGCCGGCGGCGTCATTCCCGAGCAGGACTACGCCGCGCTCCTGGAAAGCGGCGTCGACGCCATCGTGCCGCAGGAGGCGCGCGCCGACCTGATCGTCACGACGATCGAAGGCCTCATCGCCGCCCGTGGTCGCATATGACGATCGTCACGCATTCCCGAACGGCAAAGCGTGGCACCTACACGCCCTCCGCCACGCTGGTGAAGGACGTGCTGGCGGGGCGGTCGATCGCCATCGCAAGGATGATCTCGCGCGCCGAAGAAGGCTATCCCGAGGCCGCCGAGGCGCTTGCCGAACTCTACAAACATGGCGGCAATGCCCATATCGTCGGCATCACCGGCGTTCCAGGGGCCGGCAAGTCGACGCTGGTCTCGGCCCTGATCAAGGCCTATGCCGCGGAAGGCCGCAAGGTCGGCGTCATCGCGGTCGATCCGAGCAGCCCCTATTCCGGCGGCGCGATCCTCGGCGACCGCGTGCGCATGAGCGAGACGGCGGCCGCCGGCGGTGCCTTCGTGCGCAGCATGGCGACGCGTGGCCATCTCGGCGGGCTGACGCGTGCGACACTTCAGGCGGTCGATGTGCTCGACGCGGCCGGTTATTCGCCCATCATCATCGAGACGGTCGGGGTGGGCCAGGACGAGGTGGAGGTGGTGACCGCCGCCCACACCGTCGTGGTTCTCTCCGCGCCCGGCCTCGGCGACGATATCCAGGCGATCAAGGCCGGCATCCTGGAAATCGCCGACATCCACGCCGTCAGCAAATGCGACAAGCCGGAGGCATCGGCGACGGTTTCCGCCCTCCAGGGCATGCTGTCGCTCGGCGGCGGGTCCGGCTCACACTGGACGTCGCCCGTCCTGCCGGTCAGCGCCGTTTCGGGCGAACGCATCGCCGAGCTGAAGGACGCCATCGGCGCGCATTGGGCGCATCTGCATGACAGCGGCGAACTCGCCGCGCGCCAGCGTGCCATCTGCAAGACGCGCATCCTCGGCACCGCAAGACATCTATTTCAGCAGAAATTCCAGCAGGAATCCGCAACGCTCGACACGCATATCCGGGCCGTGACGGAACGGCGGATGGACCCGTCCGTCGCCGCGCGCGCCCTGCTGGGTTGGGAGGAAACCCGATGACCGACACCAACCTGTTTTCGACGCAGGCAATCGACAATATCCGCGAAAGCCAGGCGGAATGGGAGGAGGGCGCGCTTGCCGCCTTCCTGAAAACCCGGCCGGAGGAAAAAGCCGTCTACGAGACCGAAAGCGGCATTCCGCTCAAGCGGATCTATACCGCCGCCGACGTTGCCGACATTCCGGCCGACGAACTCGGCTTTCCCGGCGCCTATCCATTCACCCGCGGCGTCTATCCGACCATGTATCGTGGCCGGCCATGGACCATCCGCCAGGTCGCCGGTTTCGGCAATCCGGAAGCAACCAACCAGCGCTACAAATACATGATCCAGACGGGCCAGACTGGCCTTTCGACGGATTTCGACCTGCCAACCCTGCTGGGGCTCGATTCCGACGATCCGATGGCCTTCGGCGAGGTCGGCCGCGTCGGCGTCGCCATCGACACGATGGAGGATGTCGACCGGCTGTTTGATGGGATCGACCTCGAAAAGATTTCGGTCTCGCTGACGATCAACCCTTCGGCCTGGGTCGTCTATGCCATGTTCGTCGCGGTGGCGGAGCAGCGCGGCCTGGATCTCCACAAGCTCACCGGCACCTTGCAGGCCGATCCCTTGAAGGAATATGTCGCGCAGAAGGAATGGATTTATCCGGTCCGCCCGGCCGTGCGCCTGCTGCGCGACCTGATCATGTACAGCGCCAAGGCGACGCCGAAGATCAATCCCGTCAGCCTCAGCGGCTATCATCTCTCCGATGTCGGCGGCAATGCGCTGCAGGAAATCGCCTTCACCATGGCCTTCACCATCTCCTATTGCGAGGAGGTGACGAAGGCCGGCATGGATATCGACGATTTCGCGCCGCGCCTGTCGTTCTTCTTCATCAGCCACCAGGATTTCTTCGAGCAGATCTGCAAGTTCCGCGCAGCCCGTCGCGTCTACGCCAAGATCATGGCCGAGCGCTTCAACGCGAAGAAGCCGGAATCGATGCGCCTGCGCGTGCATGTGCAGACGGCGGCCATGAGCCTCACCAAGGTCGAGCACCACAACAACCTGATGCGCACGGCCATCCAGGCGCTGGGCGCCGTGCTCGGCGGCTGCCAGAGCATGCACACCAACGGCCTCGACGAAGCCTTCGCCATCCCCACCGAAGAGGCGATGAAGCTCGCCATCCGCACCCAGCAGATTATCCGAGAAGAAATCAACGTGACCTCGGTCATCGACCCCCTCGGCGGCTCCTATTTCATCGAGCGCCTGACGAAGGACATGGAGACCGAGATGTGGAAGATGCTCGATGAGGTGCAGGAACGCGGCGGCGCGATCCAACTGGTGGAGGAGGGGTGGTTCCAGCAGAAGCTCGCCGATTCTGCCTACGCGACCTTCAAGAAGATCGATTCCGGCGAGAAGATTTCCGTCGGCGTCAACAAGTTCGCAGACGAGGCGAGCAGCACGGCGGATGTGCACATCCATCCCTATGACGACCATTGCACCCAGTTGCAGATCGACCGCCTGAAGATCATCCGGGCGAACCGCGACGATGCGCGCATCAAATCGCTGATGGCGGAACTCGTCGAGCAGGCCCGCTCGGACGACATCAACCTGCTGCCCACCACGATCGAACTGGTGAAGGCCAAGGCGACCCTCGGCGAAATCTGCAGCGCGCTGCGCGAGGTCTGGGGCTCCTATGACGAACCGATGATCGTGTGAGGAGGCGGATGATGAACCACGCTGTCATTTCCACGGTCGAAGGCCCGATCGCCTGGGTCAAGCTGAACCGGCCGGAGCGGCTGAACGCCATGAACCGGCAGCTTGTGGATGGGCTTTCCGAGGCGCTTGCGGCCGCGGAAGCCGACGAGGGCGTGCGCGCCATTATCCTCCATGGCGAGGGCCGGGCCTTCTGTTCCGGCGACGACCTCAAGGATCTCGACGCGCAGACTGCCTCTGAGGCCGACACACAGGACTGGGTGGAGGCCATCCAGGCTGTCACGCTCCAGATCATGCAGTCGCGTAAAATCGTCATCGCCGCGGTGCACGGCTGGTGCGTCGGCGGCGCGCTGGAATGGGTCATCAACTGCGACTTCCGGCTGTTTGCCGAAACCACCCGCTGGTTCTTCCCTGAGGTGACCTACGGCCTTTTCGTGACGGGCGGCGTGACCGCGCTCCTGACGAAGCAGGTCGGCCCGCAGGTCACCAAGGAACTCCTCATTCTCGGCGAGCGCCATGATGCGCAGAAGGCGCTGGAGGTAGGCATCGCCTGGAAGATCATCGCCGACGACCGGCTGCTTGACGAGGCCCGGCAGCTGGCGTTGACGATCGCCACGCGCCCGGTGGTGGCCGTTGCTGACGTCAAGCGCGCCATCAATGACGGTTTTCATTCATCCCTCGAAGATGCAATGGCGCAGGAGACGGCAGCCACGGTTCGTGGCTTCCTCTCTCCCGAGGCGCAGGCAAAGGCAAAAGAGTTCTGATCCGTGTCCATGACGCCCCATTCCCTTTCGCCCGTTCCGGGCCTTGATGACGCCGAGATCGAAGATCGCGTCCTGCCGAAGATCCTGCTGAAACAGGCCGAGCGCTTCGGCTCCCAGCCTTTCCTCGACCTCGGCGGCCGTTCCGCGAGTTTCGAGGAGATGCTGGATCTTTCCACCCGGCTGGCAAACGGGTTGCGCAAGCTCAGCGTCGGGCGTGGCGACCGGGTGGCGATGCTGCTCCCCAGTTGTATCGAACTCGTCGTGACCTGGTTTGCCGCCTCGCATCTCGGCGCAATCGAGGTGCCGAACAATCCGGGCCTGAAGGGCGATTTCCTCTGCCATAACCTCAACAATTGCGGTGCCGAAGTGCTCGTCGTCGATGCCGATGTGCTGCCCGAACTGGCGATCGTCCAGGACAGGCTGCCGGACGTGCGCACGCTCATATTGGTCGGCGCCGATCCCGCGATGGCGCGCGCGGCGGGGGTGAAGATCGACCGCATTGTACGCTTCGAGGACTGCCTGGCATCGCCCGCGACCCTCGACTTCGCACCCGTCCACTATTCCGATCCCATGGCGATCCTCTACACATCGGGCACGACCGGCCCTGCCAAGGGTGCGCTGATGTCGCATCATCATTGTTACTCCTGGGCGGCGGCCATGGCGGCGAACCTTGGATACACCACCAAGGACAGCTATTTCTCCGCCTTGCCGCTCTTCCACACGGATGCGCAGATGTTCGGCGTCTACCTGCCGCTGATCTACGGCACGAAGGCGACGCTCGCCGACAGTTTCAGCGCCTCGCGCTTCTGGAACCAGGTCCGCGACAGCGGCGCGACGGCGACCAACCTGCTCGGCGCCATGGCCGTCATCCTGATGCGGGCGCCGCCGTCGGATAGTGACGTCGATAATCCCGTGCGGGTCTGCCAGTGCATTCCCATGGTGCCGGACCAGCAGGCGTTCGAGCGCCGTTTCGGCATGCGGCTCGTCACCGGCTACGGCCAGACGGAAACCAGCTTCGTGACGCTCGACACCGTCGATGAGAGCCGGCCCGGCTCCTGCGGCAAGCCGCATCCCGATTGGGAGGTTGCCGTCGTCGACGACAAGGACCGGCCGCTGCCGCCCGGCATGATCGGCGAGATCGTCTCGCGTCCGAAGAAAAGCTGGAGCATGTTTTCCGGCTATTACCGCGCGGAGGCCAAGACCGTGCAGACGCTTCGAAACCTCTGGTATCATTCCGGTGACGCCGGTGTGATGGACGAGGACGGCTGGCTCTATTTCAAGCACCGGCTGAACGAGGCGATCCGGCGGCGCGGCGAAAACATTTCCGCCTATGAGGTGGAGACGCTGGCCGAGCAGCATCCCGATATCGTCGAAAGTGCCGCCTTCGGCATTCCCTCGGAATTCACCGAGGAGGACATCATGGTGGTGGCGTTGCGCCGTGCCGGATCGACGCTGGCGCCCGCCGACTTGCTGGAGCATTTCCGCGAGAAGGCGCCGCGCCACATGGTGCCGCGTTACATCGAGATCACCGACGCGCCGTTGCCGCGAACGCCGACCGAAAAGATTGCCCGCAGCGTCCTGCGCCAGCGCGGTCTCAGTGAGGCGACCTTCGACCGCGGCACGCGTTAGCCCCGCATTTTTCGATTTGAAAGCAAGGACCGGAGGGAGTGCCAGGAAAGGTTCGCCTATCGTCATCGGACAAACAGGTTCGAGGTAAGAGACGATGCGTGAAATCATCCGCTTTGCATGGGGGATCAGCTCCCTGGGCGACTTCGTTGTCGCCATGTCCGACAAGGGCCTTGTCGCCGTGGAATTCAGCTCGCAGCGCGCCGCGATGGAGGATGCATTGCGCAGCCGCTTTCCCGATGCCGAACTGGAGCACGACCAGACGGGGTTTGCCGGCGTGGTCGATGCCGCTGCCGGTCTGATCGACGATCCGGCAACCGGCAGCGACCTGCCGCTCGATCTGCGCGGAACGGCCTACGAGGTGCAGGTCTGGCAGATGCTCCGCGACATCCCTGCCGGCGAGACGACGAACTATGGCGCGCTGGCGGCAAGGCTGGGCACACGCGACGCGCGGGAGGTGACGGTGGCGATCGCCAGCAATCCGCTCGCGATCGTCGTTCCCTGCCACCGCGTCATCAAGACGGACGGCTCGATCTCCGGCTATCGCTGGGGCGTCCAGCGTAAGCGTGCGCTTTTGGCGCGCGAGCAGCGGGCTCACGGACTTGGGGCTGAACCGCGGTCAGAGGCCAGATGAGCCGGGACGGACTTGTCCCGGTTACAATCTGGCCGGTCGCCTTCGCGCTGCCGCGTGGTTTATGATCCTGCTGTACGCCATCTGCAATTGGGGCCGCCGGAATGCCTGCCGATCTTCACCATCTCCTGATCGTCTACACCGCCTATGTGATCGCCGCCGGCAGTCCCGGTCCGAGCAATATGCGCATCATGGGCGTGGCGATGCACCAGGGCAGACGGGCAGCCCTCCTGCTCGCCGCCGGTGTCGTCAGCGGCTCGATCTTCTGGGGCATGATGGCTGCGACGGGCATCTCCGCCATCCTGACCCGCTATGCCGAAGCCCTGTTCGTGCTCAAGATCTTTGGCGGCCTCTATCTGCTCTATCTCGCCTACAAGGCGGGCCGGGCTGCGCTCACCTCCGACGATAAGGCCCGGGAGGCGATGTCGAAGGACGCCGCGCTCTCCGGCGCCTCGCTCTACAGGCGCGGCCTGCTGATGCATCTCACCAATCCGAAATCGATCCTCGCCTGGATCGCGCTGATGACGCTCGGGCTTGGCCCCGGCGCATCGACGCACACGCTCGTCGCCATCCTCGGCGGCTGTGCGGTGCTGAGCGTCACCATCTTCTGCGGCTACGCCATCGTCTTTTCGACGGGGCCGATGGTGCGCCTCTATCGCCGGGCACGGCGCGGGATCGAGGGCACCCTGGCGGTGTTCTTCGGCCTTGCCGGCCTGCGGCTACTGGTGTCGCGGGTCTGAAAAGGCTGCTCACGCTGGCGGTGCGAGAAGATGCTCCATCAGCCCGCGCGCCGTCGGGTCAAGCTCCTCTTCTGCCCGAAAACACAAGAGCAGCCGGCGTCTCGCCCAGGCGTCGGAGAGCCGCACCGAGGTGATCGGCGTGGTGCGCCGGCAGCGGCGCGCGGCGGTTTCGGGCAGGATCGAGATGCCGGCGCCCTCCGCCACCATGCGGCAGACGCCTTCGAAGGTGCGCAGGCGCACGCGCGGGCGCAGCCGGTGGCCGAATTGCGCGGCGTGCCCATCGACATGGTCCTGAAGCGCGCCCGCAAAGCCGATGTAATCCTCGCCGAGGATCTGGCCGAAGGCGACCTGCTTTTCCGTTGAGATCGGGTGGTCGCGCGGGAGCACCACGACGAGCTGGTCCGTTGCAAAGGGCAGGGCGGTGAGCGGGGCTGTCTCGACCGCATCGGAGACGATGCCGATATCCGCCAGCCCATGCTCCAATGCCTTGACGATCTCGGTGCTCGGCCGTTCCGCAAGCTCGATGTCGGCCTTGGGATGCTGCGCCAGCCAGAAGCCGAGCCGGTCGGGCAGGAATTCGGTGATCGCCGCCGTGTTGGCGAGCAGCCGCACGGTGGAGCGGATGCTGCGCGCATGTTCGGATAGCTCCGCCTGCATGGCGCCGACATTGCGCAGGATCAGGCGGGCATGATGCGCCAGTGCCTCCCCCGCACGGGTCGGCGTCACGCCACGACGCGTGCGCACGAAGAGCGACAGGCCGCCCGAGGCTTCCATGTCACGCAGCCGCTCGCTTGCCGCGGCGATGGAGAGGTTGGCCGATCGCGCGCCATGCGTGAGGCTGCCGGCATTGAAGACGGCGAGGAACAGGCGAAGGTCGGCAAGATCGAAGCGCATTGCGGGAGGATAACACGCCACCAGCTTTCGGAAAGACCGAAGGCTGGTGGCGGATATTCCCGATTGCCGCCGGCCCCGCCGGGCGCTCTTAATCGCGGCATGGAACAGAGCGAAACCACATTTCTGATCATCACCGCCGCCTTCTTCGCCGCCGGGCTCGTCAAGGGCGTCACAGGCATGGGCCTGCCCACGGTGGCGATGGGCATCTTGGGCGGGCTGCTCTCGCCGCTGACCGCGGCGGCCCTGCTGCTCATCCCCTCGCTGGTCACCAATGTCTGGCAGCTTCTGGCAGGCCAGCATCTCAAGGCGCTGCTGCTGCGGCTCTGGCCCATGCTGGCCGCAATCGCCCTCGGCACGCTGGCGGGCTCCTTCCTGCTGGCGAGCGGCGAGACCTCCCGCACGACGGTGGCACTTGGGCTGACGCTGGCCGTCTATTCCGCCTACACACTGCTCGCCCGCTAGCACCGGGTGCCGCCCGGCTGGCAGGCGTGGGCATCGCCGGTCGTCGGCCTGGCAACCGGCCTCTTCACCGGCGCGACGGGCGTCTTCGTCATTCCCGCCGTCCCCTATCTGCAGGCACTCGGGCTGGAGCGCGACGACCTGGTGCAGGCGCTCGGTCTGTCGTTCACGGTTTCGACCATCGCGCTCGGCCTGGCGCTGTTCCTGCACGGAACGCTGCCGATGGCGGATGTGAAGGCCTCGACGCTCGCCATCGTGCCGGCACTCGCCGGCATGTTCGCCGGCCAGGCGCTGCGCACGCGGATCAGCCCGCCGGCATTCCGGCGCGGCTTCCTTCTCTGCATGCTCGGCCTCGGCCTGGAGATGGCGCTTCGACCGCTGTTCCTCCCGTGAGGGAACCCCCGGAACTGTTCCCACCTCTCGCCGGTCAGCGGCGGGCACCCCTCCCTTGAAACGGCGTATCCAGCGCTATCTACAGATGCGCCGGCACAAAATCCCCGCCGGCGGCGACCCGACCCTCAACGGCAGGACCCCTTCGTCGGCAAAGGCAAAGGCGGCACGATCCGGCCATTTTCAACCCGACAGGAGAACCGGCATGAGCGGCAACATCGCGGAAAACATGGAAGTCATCGGCGCCGACGGCGTGCATGTGGGCACGGTTGATCGCGTCGAGGCCACCCGCATCAAGCTGAAGAAGGCCGACAGTTTCGGCAAACACGAGGGCCACCACCACTATATCGAACGAGGCTTCGTCGCCGATGTCGAGGGCGACAAGGTGCGCCTTTCGGCCAATGCGGACGTCGCCGTGACGCTGGAGGAGGAGGAATCCGGCCGTCCGGTCGATCTCTAGCCGAACAATGGGGCCGGCTTGCCGGCCCTTTTGCTGCCCTGCGGAATCTTGCCGGGAAGACCTGGATTTTCGATGGCACGGCGCAGCGAGACCCGCTACGTTCCGACAGACAGGTTCTGCCGAACGGATCGAGTATGAATGCAGTCTTGCCTTCCGTGGTTCCCCAGCCGGTCGCAGCGCGGCTGTCGCGCGCGGCCATCTTCCTCGTCGTTACGCTGACGCCCGGCCGAAACGGCGGCGCGCGCGTTGTGCGCCGATCTTTCCGGCCTGCTGCGCGCGGTCGGTTTTCGGGATCTCGAAGGCGGGCTTTCCTGCGTGCTCGGCATCGGCTCAGTGGCCTGGGACCGGCTCTTTGCCGGAGCACGCCCGAAGGACCTGCACCCTTTCCGCGAAATCCGCGGTCGCCACCATGCCGTCTCCACACCCGGCGACCTCCTGTTCCACATCCGCGCCACGCGCATGGATCTCTGCTTCGAGCTCGCGACCCAGATCATGACGCGGCTGGCGAGCCTGGTGTCCACGACTGACGAGGTGCACGGCTTCAGCTATTTCGACGACCGCGACCTGATCGGCTTCGTCGACGGCACGGAAAATCCGGTCGACCAGGCCGCAGTCGACGCAACGATAATCGGCGACGAGGATCCGGATTTTGCCGGCGGCAGCTATGTCATCGTGCAGAAATACCTGCATGACCTGCCCGCCTGGAACCGCCTGCCGGTCTCCGACCAGGAGAAGATCATCGGCCGCGAAAAACTCTCCGATATCGAGCTCGACGATGCCGTCAAGCCGAGCTACGCGCACAACGCGCTGACGAGCATCGAGGAGAACGGCGAGCCGCTGGAAATCCTGCGTGACAACATGCCCTTCGGCGATGTCGGCAAGGGCGAGTTCGGCACCTATTTCATCGGCTATGCGCGCTCGCCGCGCCGTATCGAGATGATGCTGGAGAACATGTTCGTCGGCCGCCCGCCCGGCAATTACGATCGGCTGCTCGATTTCAGCCGCGCTGTGACCGGCACGCTGTTCTTCGTCCCCGCCGCGTCCTTCCTCGATGCGGTATCGCCCGATGCACCCGATACGGCCGCCCCGGCGGACCAACCGCAGCCGAAGCGCCACGACGGCTCGCTCGGCATAGGCTCTCTCAGGAAAGAGGCTTCCCATGAATAACCTGCACCGCGACCTGGCCCCGATTTCCGAGGCCGCCTGGGCCGAGATCGAGGAGGAGGCCAAGCGCACGCTGAAGCGGAACCTTGCCGCGCGCCGCGTCGTCGATCTAGCCGGTCCTTCGGGGCTCGGTCTCTCTGCCGTGGGCACCGGCCATGTCGCGCCGATCGCGCCGCCGGCCGAAGGCGTGCAATCGCTGCGGCGCGAGGTGAAGACGCTGGTCGAGCTCCGGGTTCCGTTCACGCTGTCGCGCAGCGCCATCGACGACGTCGAGCGCGGTTCGCACGATTCCGATTGGGAGCCGGTGAAGGAGGCCATGCAAAAGATTGCCTTCGCCGAGGATCGCGCGGTGTTCGACGGTTATGCCGCCGGCGATATCGAGGGCATCCGCCAGGCCGCGAGCAATCCCGCCATTCCGCTGCCGGCCAGTGCCAAGCGCTATTCGGATGCGGTGGCGCGGGCGGTCGGCCAACTCCGGCTCGCGGGCGTCGAGGGGCCTTATGCGCTGGTGCTGGGCGCGGATGCCTATATGGCGGCAAGCGGCGGCAGCGACGATGGTTATCCGGTCTTCCACCATCTCGAACGGGTGGTGGACGGCGGTATCATCTGGGCACCGGCGATCGAGGGCGGCCTCGTTCTGTCCTTGCGCGGCGGTGATTTCGAGCTGACCGTCGGGCAGGATTTTTCCATCGGCTATCTCAGTCATTCCGCCACCACCGTCGATCTCTATGTGCAGGAAAGTTTCACCTTCCGCACGTTGACCACCGAGGCGGCCGTGGCGCTTTCGCCGGAATAACCGGCCCCGGATCACGAGAGGACATTGCATGGCGGCAAGAGGCGACCACCACATCGTCATCATCGGCGCGGGTTTTGGCGGGCTGGAGGCGGCGCGCAACCTGGCCAAGGGGCCGGTCCGCATCACCGTTATCGACCGGCGCAACCATCACCTTTTCCAGCCCTTGCTATATCAGGCCGCAACGGCGTCGCTGGCGCTGTCGGAGATCGCCTGGCCGATCCGCTCGCTGCTGCGGGGTTACGACAATGTGACGACGCTGCTCGGCAGCGTCACCGGCGTGGATGCGGCGGGCAAGGCGGTGCTGCTGGAGGACGGGCGGGCGATCCCCTACGACACGCTGATCCTCGCCACCGGTGCGCGCCACGCCTATTTCGGCCATGACGAATGGGAGCCGCATGCGCCCGGCCTGAAGACACTGGAGGACGCGACGACGATCCGCCGTCGCATCCTTTCCGCCTTCGAGCGGGCGGAATGGCAGGACGATGCGGCCGAGCGCCGCCGCCTGCTGACCTTCGCCATCATCGGCGCTGGTCCGACCGGCGTGGAACTCGCCGGCACCATCGCCGAACTCGCGCACGAAACGCTGCGCCGCGACTTCCGCAACATCGACACGCGCGAGGCCCGCGTGGTGCTGGTCGAGGCGGGGCCGCGTATTCTCGCGGGCTTCACCGAGGATCTTTCGGCCTATGCCGAACGGGCGCTGACGCGCCTCGGCGTCGAGGTGCGCACGGGCCATGCCGTGTCGCAATGCGATGCCGCCGGCATCACGCTTGGCGACGAGGTTCTGCCGGCCGCGACCATCCTCTGGGCGGCGGGTGTTGCCGCATCGCCGGCTGCCGAATGGCTGCAGGTTCCCGCCGACCGGGCCGGGCGCGTGCTCGTCGCCCCGGACCTCACGGTGCCCGGCTATCCGGATATCTTCGCGGTCGGCGACACCGCCCATGTTGCGATGGGCGAGGGCAAGATCGTTCCCGGCATTGCGCCTGCGGCAAAGCAGGAGGGGCGCTATGTGGCCGGCGTCATCAAGGCCCGGCTCGACGGCAAGCCCGTGCCAAAGCCCTTCGCCTATCGCAACGACGGCAATCTTGCGACGATCGGCAAGCGGGCCGCCATCGTCGATCTCGGCTGGATCAAGCTGAAGGGTCGGCTCGCCTGGTGGACCTGGGGCATCGCCCATGTCTATTTCCTGATCGGCCTGCGCAACCGGCTGACCGTCGCGCTGAGCTGGCTGTGGATCTATTCGACCGGCCAGCGCAGCGCCCGCCTGATCACGCAGGCAAGCGCAGAGGATAGCCGCGGCGGCTAATCCGTTTTATCGGAAAGGTGAAGCAAATGGCGGAAAGAATTGTCAAAATACCGGGTCCGGATCACCCGATTTCCATCGAGCGCATTCCTGCACGCGTCGTCGTGCGCTCGGCGGGCCAAGTGATCGGCAGCTCGCAAAAGGCGCTGCGCCTGCGCGAAGCGACATATCCAGCGGTCGTCTACATCCCCCGCTCGGACATGGACATGACGCTGCTCGAACGGACGGAGCATAAGAGCTATTGCCCTTACAAGGGTGAGGCGAGCTATTTCAGCATTCCGCTCAGCGGCGGCACCAATGCGGCCTGGAGCTACGAAACACCGTATCCGTCCGTCGCGGAAATCGAGGGTCATATCGCCTTCTACGCCGACCGGGTGGAAATCGACGAGGTGCAGGACGTCGAAGGATGAGGCCGGCGTCCTGGCCTTTTCGCCTGACGCCGGCATCGCTTGACTTTGCTTGGGCTTGCATGATCGAACAGTAGGGATTGCTCAACAAGCGCGGGCGGGGGGGATTGAAAAGCATGGTGGCCGGATTCCGTCAGCTTCTGCGGTGCAAGGCGATCCTTGTCGCGATGGCCCTGCTCTTTGCCGGTCCGGCGCTCGCACAGGACGTTGCGGCGCCGCCCGTCGACAAGCTGCGCGAGATTTCGCGCCTGCTTTCCGATCCCGCCGTGGCCACCTGGCTCAACAGTGCCGAGACCGGTCCGGGCAAAGCGGAGGATATCGCTCCCGGCGGCTCCGAATCCATGATGATGGAGACGGGCTACGTCGCCGAAAAGCTGGGCATGATCCAGAACCGGATCGATACCGCCATGCAGGGTAGCATGGAGCTCGGCCCCGGCGCGCACACCGCCATGACGCGGCTTGAGGCCGAAGTCACCAGCCGCGGTCCGCTGCGCCTGTTCTTCCAGCTCCTTCTCGTGCCCGTCCTCGCCATCGGCTTCGAGCGGCTGTTCAACCGCTTGTCGGCCCGGCATTGGCGCCGCCAGGCGGCGGAGCCGCAGGTCGATCCGGTAGGCGTGGTGCCGATCGGCCTGCATGCCTGCGGGCAGGCCATCTGCTTTGCCGTCGGCGCGCTGCTGCCGCTCGCCATCGTCGCCTGGCCGCCCCTGTTGCAGCGCACCGCGCTTATCCTGGCGATCGCCGCCATCATCGTGCGCTTCGGCGGTCTCATCGGCGCCTATATTGTCTGGCTGATCGAACAGCCAACAGACCGCGCGGCCGAAACGCCACTGGCCGAGTCGGTCGTCGTGCCGGAAGGCACGGTGGCTGTGGAAGCGGTGCCCGCCGCCGTGTCCGAGCCGGTCGTGGACATTGTGCCCGCCGATGATCTCCAGCCCTCGGCAAACATCACGCCGGAACGGGTTCGCTACTGGCTCTCGCGGTTCCTGCGCGCCCTGCGCTTCTTCGTCATCGGCTGGATCGTGCTGGAGATGATGCGGGTGTTCGGCTTTTCCAAAGGCTCGATGCTGCTCGTCATGTTCGCCTTCGATTTCGGCCTCTTCGCCATCGCCATAGAAGCGATCTGGTCGCGTCCGCGCCGCCGTGAGCAAACGGACACCGCGCGCAAGATATGGTCTTGGCTGGCAACGGTGGCGGTGATCCTGCTTCTGGTCGTGTGGCTCGCGGGGCTGCACCTGCTCTTTGCAGCCGGCGTGGTCGCACTCCTCCTACCGCCGCTCCTGCGGCTGACGACCGCGGTCGTCGCGCGCCTCCATGGCGGCACCGAGACCAGGCGTCCCACGAGCATGCATTTCGTCATCGGCGAACGCGGCATGCGCGCCATCGTCATCATCCTGTCCGCCTGGTGGATCGCCGCCGTCGCGGGCGTCGATGCCGCCGGCATGATGGGGGCCGGCGACACGCTGGTCAGCCGCGTCGCCCATGCCGCCACGCAGGCGATCGCCGTGCTGCTGATCGCCGATATCGCCTGGCAGTTCCTGAAGGCCGAGATCGCCGTGCGCATGGCCGACAATCCGGCGGATCGCCGCCTCACCGACGATGAGCGCGGCCGCAACGCCCGCATCCGCACGCTGCTGCCGATCCTGCGCAACATCCTCGCCATCACGCTCGCCGCCGTCGCCGTCATGATGGTGCTGACCAGCCTCGGCGTCGATATCGGCCCGCTGATCGCCGGTGCCGGCGTTGCCGGCGTCGCCATCGGTTTCGGCGCGCAGACCATCGTAAAGGACCTGATCTCGGGCATCTTCTACCTGTGGGACGACGCCTTCCGCATCGGCGAGTATATCGAGACCGGCAAATACAAGGGCGTGGTCGAGAGCTTTTCGCTGCGCTCGGTCAAGCTGCGCCACCACCGCGGCCCGCTCACCACGGTGCCCTTCGGCGAACTCGGCGCCGTGCAGAACATGAGCCGCGACTGGTCGGTCATCAAGTTCAACCTCTCCGTGACCTATGACACCGATCTCGAAAAGCTGCGCAAGGTCATCAAGCGCATCGGCACGGAGACGGCGGAAAAGCCCGAATACAAGGATATCCTGCTCGAACCGCTGAAGATGAAGGGCGTGTCCGATTTCGGCGAATATGCCATCGTCGTGCGCGTCGGCTTCACCACCAAGCCGGGCGAACAGTTCATGATCCGCCGCGAGATCATGAACCGCATCAAGCTCGATTTCAAAGCCAACGGCATCCAGTTCGCCTCTCCGACCGTGCATGTCGGCGGTGGCAGCGGCGATGCCCAGGCCGATGCGGCGGCGGCCGAAGCCCATTATCGCCAGCGCCAGCAAGCGCAGACCGCCGCAAACGAAGCGGCGGCGGGCTGAGCAAGGCCCCGGCGCTTGCTCTCAGACCGCCCGCAACGGTACGGACGCGTCCGAACGGACCACGGATTCCGCGGCCTCGATAATGGCGTCGGTGTCGATGCCGAAATGGGCGTAGAGGTCGGCAATCGTGCCGGTCTGGCCGAAATGTTCGACGCCAAGCGAGATCGTGCGGTGGCCCTCCACCGAACCCAGCCAGCCGAGCGTCGCCGGATGGCCGTCCGTGGCGGTGATGAGGCTTGCCGGACGGGGCACGGCGGAAAGCAGCGTCTCGATATGGCTGCGGGCGCCGAAATCGCCGTGGCGACGGGCGCGTTGCGCCGCCGTCCAGCCGGCATTCAGCCGGTCGGCGGAGGTGACCGCGAGCACGGCGATATCGCCATGCGCCTCGGCAAGCCGCCCGGCGGCCATCAGCACTTCCGGCGCGATGCAGCCCTGGTAGGCGAGCACGATGCGGGTGCGGGCCGATGGCGGACGCAGCCAATAGGCGCCATCGATCACGCCCAGGCGGAAGGCCGGGTCCTCGCGCCGGAGCGCGATCTGCTCCAGCGGCCGCGTCGTCAGGCGCAGGTAGACCGAGCCGCCGGTTTCGTCGCGCAGCCACGTGCGCGTATCGTGCCCGCCGTCGCCCTCGCGCTGCATATAGTCGAAGGACCAGTCCATGATGACGGACAGTTCGTCGAGATAGGCGGGCTCGAAGCTCGCCAACCCATCCTGGCTGATGCCGATCAGCTGCGAGCCGATCGACTGGTGCGCCCCGCCCTCCGGCGCCAGCGTGACGCCCGAAGGGGTTCCGACGATCATGAAGCGGGCATCCTGGTAGCAGGCATAGTTCAGCGCATCGAGGCCGCGCGCCACGAAGGGATCATAGACCGTGCCGATCGGCAGCAGCCGCTCGCCGAACAGCGAATGCGACAGGCCGGCGGCGCCCAGCAGCAGGAACAGGTTCATTTCCGCGATGCCAAGTTCGATATGCTGGCCGGCGGGGCCAAACTCCCATTTCTGCGCCGATGGCACGCGCTCGTCGCGGAACGTATCCGACAGCTTCTCGCGCGCGAAAAGACCGCGGCGGTTGACCCAGGGACCGAGATTGGTCGAAACGGTAACGTCGGGCGCCGTGGTGACGATGCGGGCCGACAGGGCATCGTTGCGCTGGGCGAGCGCATCGAGGATCTTGCCGAAACCGGCCTGCGTCGACAGTTCCCGGTCGTCGAGGAAGACCGGGCCGGATGAGGGCAGCGCCAGCGACGTGAAGCGCCGCGTGCCGTCCGCAAAGAAGGGCACGGTCTTCAGAAGCTCGCGCACCGGTTCCGGTGAGGGGATCGCGCCGAACATCTGCCATTCCGCGCCGGGTTTCACGCCGATGCGGCTCTGGAAGGTCTCCATCTGCGCCTTGGTCATCAGGCCGGCATGGTTGTCCTTGTGGCCGGCGAGCGGCGTGCCCCAGCCCTTGATCGTATAGGCGAGAAAAACCGTCGGGCGGTCGTGGTCGATGCTTTCGAAGGTGCGGATCAGCGTTTCCAGGCAATGGCCGCCGAGATTGTTCATGAGATCGGAAAGCTGATCGTCGTTGCGCGCCGCCAGCAGTGCGGCCACACCGGGCTTAGTGCCGATCTCGTCGGTCAGCCGCTTGCGCCAGGCGGCACCGCCCTGGAAGGTCAGCGCCGAATAGAGCTGGTTCGGACATTGGTCGATCCATCCGCGCAACACCGCGCCGCCCGGCTCCTCGAACGCCATCTCCTGAAGCGCACCGTATTTCAGCACTTTCACATCCCAGCCGAAGGCCGTGAAGATGCCCTCGATGCGCTGCCACAGCCCCTCGCGCACGACACCGTCGAGGCTCTGGCGGTTATAGTCGATCACCCACCAGGTGTTGCGCAGGTCGTGCTTCCAGCCTTCCTGCAGGCACTCGTAGATATTGCCCTCGTCGAGTTCCGCATCGCCGACCAGCGCGATCATCCGGCCCGCCGGGCGCTCCGACCATTGTTTGGCGGCGATATAGTCCTGAACGATCGAGGCGAAGGCGGTGATCGCGACGCCAAGGCCGACGGAGCCGGTGGAGAAATCCACGTCGTCGATATCCTTGGTGCGGCTCGGATAGGATTGCGCGCCGCCGAAACCGCGGAAATTCTCAAGCTTTTCCCGGGTCTGGTTGCCCATCAGGAACTGGATGGCGTGGAAGACGGGTGAGGCGTGCGGCTTGACCGCCACGCGGTCTTCCGGCCGGAGCACATGGAAATAGAGCGCCGTCATGATTGCGGCAAGCGAGGCCGACGAAGCCTGGTGCCCGCCGACCTTCACCTCGCCTTTTTCGCGGAGGTGGTTGGCATTGTGGATCATCCAGCAGGCATGCCACAGGACCTGTCGTTCCAGGTCCTTCAGGCAGGCCAGCCGTGCTGGCGTCAGGGCCGGCGCATTCATCGTCATCTCTCTCCCGTGATCTCCCGATAGACCGGAATGCTACACCGGAATTTCGGGGAAAAATGATCTCATTTGACCGCGTGAAGAGAAATTGCGAAAGGTTTATCCGGTAATTCCTCCTTCATCGGTCAATCATGCCTCCCTCGAAACCCGCGCTCGATTCCGCCTCCATCCGCATCCTCGACCTGTTGCAGCAGAATGCCGAGATGAGCATTTCGGAGCTGGCGGAGGCGACGGGGCTTTCGGCCTCGCCCTGCTGGCGGCGCGTCAACGATCTCAAGGAAAGCGGCGTCATCAAGGGCTCGGTGGCACTGGTCGATGCGCAAGCGCTGGGGCTCGCCGTCAATGTCTTCGTGCAGGTCTCGCTGAAGCAGCAGGACCGGGAGTCGCTCGACGTGTTCAATGCCGCGATCCGAACCAAGCCGGAGATCGTCGAATGTTACCTGATGACCGGGGAGGCGGACTACATGCTGCGGGTGGTTGTCGAGGACCTGATGAAGTTCCAGGCGCTGGTGGTCGATTTCCTTACGCGCATTCCCGGCGTCGCCAATATCCGCTCCAGCTTCGCGCTCGGCCAGATCAAATACACGACTGCGCTGCCGACCGGCCATCTGAAGGCCGGCCGCGGAGGGTGAGGGCGGCCGTCACGCCTTGGCGGAAATGGCGCTCAGTTCTTCGAGGTCGAGGTCGCGTTCCAGTTCGTGCAGCGTCTCGTCGTCGATCTCGCCGGCCCGGTGGAGGCGGATGAGTTCGCGGCGGCCGGTGGCGACTGCTTCGAGCACCAGGTCGAAATGGGCATGGAGCACCGGCGTGTAGTCTTCCGTGCGCTCAGCATAGTCGACGATCGATGTCGCCCTGCGCTGGTAGCGCTCCAGCAATTGCGGGTGAACGAGATTGCCGTCTCCGTCATAAGCCCGGCTTCGCACGACCACGAACTGTGCCTGCGCCATGGCGGCTTCCGTCTGGCTCATGGTGAGCCGCGGCTTTTCGGACGCGGGCTCGCTGAGCTTCGCCCAGGCGATCACCTTGCCCAGGGTCGTGCCCTGGATCAGCACGGTTCCGAGGATGACGGCGAAGGACGTGACGAGGATGAAGTCGCGGCCCGGAAAGCCTTCCGGCACGGAGAGCGCCAGCGCCAGCGTGACCACGCCGCGCACACCCGCCCAGCCCAGGACGGTGGAACCGCGGGCGCCGAGCGGTTTGTAGCGATCGATCCCCAGCATGTTGCACAGCCTGATCACATAGTCAGAGCCGAACACCCAGGCGAAGCGCGCGAGCGTCAGCGCGATGAGGATGACGAGGATCGGCAATCCCATGGTGGCGACCACGACGTCGATGCCGCCGCCGCGTTCCACGACGCCGCGCAGCGACAGGCCGATCAGGATGAAGACCGCGGCCTCCATCAGGAAGACCAGCACCGTCCAGAAGGAGGTGCCGCGCATGCGCGTCGCGGCGGAAAAGACGGTGTGCTGGTGCCAGCCGGCAATGAGGCCGGTGGTCACGGTAGCGATGACGCCCGAGACGTGGAAGAATTCGCCGAGCAGGTAGGATGTCCAGGAGAGCAGCGCCGTGGCGGCGATGATCAGGTAGTCGTCTTCAAGGCGGCGCACGAGCAGCACCCAGACCGTGCCGATGGCGATGCCGACCAGCGCGCCGCCGATCGCCAGAACGAAGAAGCTTCCGACCGCATCCACCGTGCTGAAGGCGCCGGTGACGGCGGCGGCGATGGTGAAGCGGAAGAGCACGAGGCCGGTCGCATCGTTGAACAGGCTTTCGCCTTCGAGCAGGATCTGCAGGCGCCGCGGCAGTTTCACCTGTTGCAGCACGGCGCGGGCGGAGACCGCATCGGGCGGCGAGACGATGGCGCCGAGCGCCGCGCAGGCGGCCCAGGGCAGCGACGGAAACAGCAGATGGGTGACCACGGCCACGACGACGCAGGTGAAGACCACCGCGCCGACAGCAAGCGAGGCGATGCCGATCATGTGGCGGCGCAGGCGGCCCAGCGCGATGAACCAGGCACCGTCCATCAGCAGCGGCGGCAGGAAGATGATAAGAACCAGCTCCGGATCGACTTCGATGGTGGGCAGGCCCGGCGCGAAGGCGAGCAGCGCACCGCCCGCGAGCAGCGCCACGGAAGGCGGCAACCCGAGCCGGTGGGCTGCATAGTGCAGCACGATGATCGCCAGGAACATCCCGATCACGAGTTCGAACAAATGTGTAGGATCCATGCGCTTCTGTCCCGAACGGCTTTATTACCGTCGGCTTCATTACAAAGCGCATTCCGCCGAAAGGCAATTGCCCTCCGGCGGAAAATCCCGTGTCGCCAATGGCATGGCCCCTAACGCCGCAGCGCATCAATCCGAAAGCGTGGTCGCGGCCTTCTCGATCAGTTCGGCGACCGCGGCCGGCTGGGACATGAAGACGGCATGGCTCGCTTTCACCTCGACCGGCTCGCTGCCGGCGCGCTTGGCCATGTCGCGCATCAGGTCGGGATGGATGGCGCGGTCGTCGGTGGCAATGAGTGCCCAACTCTTGCGGCTCTTCCAAGCCGGCGCCGTGATTTTGGTCTCGAACGCCGCCTTGGCGGGGTAGACCTGGGAATGCGCCATGAAGCGGGCTTCGTCCGCCGGGATATCTGCCGCGAAATCGGCGGCGAAGGCGGCCGGGTCGAGGAAGAGATAATCGTCCTTCGTTGCCATGATGGCCTTGGTCGCGGCCGGCGTTTTGCCGGCGAGGTCGAGCAGGCTTTCACCCGCATCGGGCTGGAACGCCGCGACATAGACGAGGCCCGCGACATTGTCCGCGGTGCCCGCCTCGGTGACGATCACGCCGCCATAGCTGTGGCCGACGAGCACCGACGGCCCGTCTTGCTGGTCGAGGATACGCTTCGTCGCGGCGACGTCGTCTTCCAGCGAGGTCATCGGCGGCTGGACGACGGTGACCTTGAAGCCCTTGGCCGTCAGCCGGTCGAAAACCTTGCGCCAGCCGGAGCCATCGGCGAGCGCGCCATGCACGATCACGACGTTCCTGACGGGTTCCGCAAATGCCTGCCCGACAGGGCCAAGCGCAATGCTTGCCAGGGCGGCGAGCAGAATGGATGTCTTGCGCATTTCAAAAGTCCTTTCCTGGGGTTGGTGGGGTCGTTCCCTGGGTTGGCGTCTTGCCTCAAGGAAACGACGCTCTCGCTTTGGAAGACGAACGCATCCGCCCGCTGCCGTGGCGGCAGCGTCAAGCGTTCGTCTTCAATAGGGTTGCTGGGTCGGGCCGGCGATCAGCCGTCCTTGTAGTAGTAGCTGTAGCCGTTCAACGCCGGGGCGCCGCCGAGATGGGCGTAGAGCACTTTCGAGCCCTCGGGGAAGAAGCCTTTCTGGGCGAGGTCGATCATGCCCTGCATGGATTTGCCCTCGTAGACCGGGTCGGTGATCATCGCCTCCGTGCGGGCGGCAAGCCGGATGGCCGCATTGGTCTCTTCCGACGGCACGCCATAGGCGGGGTAGGCATAATCGGGGTTGATGACGATCTCGTCCTCGCGGATCGCCCGGCCGAGGCCGACCAGTTCGGCGGTGGCATCAACGATGCCGCGCACCTGCGCGCGGGTCTGGTCGAGCGTGCCGGAGGCATCGATGCCGATTACCCGATCGGCGCGGTCCTGCGCGGCGAAGCCGACGATCATGCCGCCCTGCGTCGATCCGGTGACGACGCAGACGACAATATAATCAAAGGTGAAGCCGAGTTCCTTCTCCTGCGCCGCCACCTCCTCGGCGAAGCCGACATAACCGAGCGCGCCGTATTTGTGCACCGAGGCGCCGGCCGGGATCGGATAGGGCTTACCGCCGGCATCCTTCACCGACTGGATCGCGTCTTCCCAGCTCTTGCGAATGCCGATGTCGAAACCGTCGTCGACCAAGCGGCTGTCCGCCCCCATCAGCCGCGTCATCAGGATGTTGCCGACGCGGTCATAGACGGCATCGTAATGCGGCACCCATTTTTCCTGGATGACCACGCATTTCATGCCGATCTTCGCGGCCGTCGCAGCCACCATGCGCGTGTGGTTCGATTGCACGCCGCCGATCGAGACCAGCGTATCGGCCCCCGAGGCGATGGCGTCAGGCACGATATATTCGAGCTTCCGCAGCTTGTTGCCGCCCATGGCGAGGCCCGAATTGCAGTCGTCCCGCTTGGCATAGATCTGAACCTTGCCGCCGATTGCAGCCGACAGCCGCGGCAGATGCTCGATCGGCGTGGGGCCGAAGGTGAGCGGGTAGCGTTCGAATTTTTCGAGCAGTGACATTGTGTCCTCCGTTCCGATTTTGCGGAGGAAAGATGGCAGAAACCATGTGGAAGGTGCTCTCTTTTTTTGTGGCTGTTTTTTCCCAGAGGCGGTATATTTCTGTATCGGTGATTCAATTCTTCGGATTGAATGGTGAAAAATGAAAGATTCTTCCGCAGAGGGTTTTGACAGGATAGACCTCAAGATCCTGCGCGCCCTGCAATCCGAGGGCCGGCTTTCCAATGCCGATCTGGCCGAGCGCGTGAATGCCAGTCCGGCCACCTGCCACAGGCGCACGCAGAGGCTGTTCGACGAGGGTCACATCACCGGTGTGCGGGCCGAAGTGGCGCCGGCGGCGGTCGGTCTCGGCGCTCTCGTCATGGTCGGCGTGGTGCTCGACCGGTCGACGCCCGAGAGCTTCGCCGCCTTCGAGGGCGCGGTGATGGCGATGAAGGAAGTGCTCGACTGCAACCTGGTCGCGGGCGATTTCGATTATCTCTTGAAAATCCGCGTGCGTGACATGGCGGATTTCAACAAGCTGCATGGCCAGAAGCTGATCGCGCTGCCCGGCGTGCGCCAGACGCGCACTTTCTTCGTCATGAAGGAAGTCAAGGAGAATGCCCGCCTGCCGTTTTGATAGGAATTGACTATCAAGCCATCGCGACAGTCGCCTTGATCCCCGTCTTCGTGTCGATAATACATGAGTCATGACAACGACTTTTATCGGCAAGAAATCCTCTGCGGCCGGCGGCTGGGGAGCGTTGAAGAGTTGCGGCAAAAGGCTTCTGGAGAGCGGCATGCCGATCTCCGGCGCGCGCACTCTGCTGAAGGCCAATCAGCCAGATGGGTTCGATTGCCCGGGCTGCGCCTGGGGCGATCCCGAACACGGCTCATCCTTCGAATTCTGCGAAAACGGCGTGAAGGCCGTCGCCTGGGAAGCGACGGAAAAACGCGCTTCGCTGGTCTTCTTCGCCGCCCATACCGTGTCTGAACTGCGCCGTCTGACGGATTATGAGCTGGAACTCAACGGCCGTCTGACGCATCCGATGCGCTACGACGCCGCCAGCGACCGCTATCTGCCGGTCGCCTGGGAGGATGCCTTCGCCGAAATCGGCGGCATCCTGAAGGGTCTCGACAATCCCGACCGCGCGGAATTCTACACGTCCGGGCGCGCCAGCAACGAGGCAGCCTATCTCTACCAGCTTTTCGTTCGCGCCTACGGCACCAACAATTTTCCGGACTGCTCGAACATGTGCCATGAGGCGAGCGGCGTCGGGCTGCGCCAGGCGATCGGCGTCGGCAAGGGCACCGTGCTGCTGGAGGATTTCGAGGAGGCGGACGCGGTCTTCGTGATCGGCCAGAACCCCGGCACCAACCATCCGCGCATGCTGGGTGACCTGCGGCGGGCCGCGATGCGCGGCGCCCGCATCGTCGTGTTCAATCCCATCCGCGAGCGCGGCCTGGAGCGTTTCTCCGATCCGCAGGACAAGATCGAGATGCTGCGTGGCGGCGCGACGGACATTGCCAGCCATTATTTCCAGCCGCAGCTCGGCGGCGACATGGCGGCCGTGCGCGGCATGGCGAAGGTGGTGTTCGCGGCCGAGGACGCGGCGTTGGCCGCGGGCCTCCCGAGCGTGCTCGACCACGCCTTCCTGGCCGAACATTGCGCCGGTCTGGCCGACTACCGCGCCGCCGTTGAGGCGACGGGCTGGGCCGAGATCGAGGACCAGTCCGGGTTGACGCGCGGCGAGATCGAGCGCGCCGCCGAAGTCTATATCAAGGCCGAGCGCGTCATCTGCACCTGGGCGATGGGGGTGACGCAGCACCTGCATTCCGTCGCGACGATCCGCGAGATCGCCAATTTCATGTTCCTGCGCGGCAACATCGGCCGGCCCGGTGCTGGCCTCTGCCCGGTGCGCGGCCATTCTAACGTGCAGGGCGACCGCACCGTCGGCATCAACGAGAAGCCCTCGCAAGCCTTCCTCGACGCGCTGGAAAAGCATTTCGGCTTCGCAGTGCCGCGCAAGCACGGCCACAACGTGCTGTCCGCGATCGGCGCCATGCTGGACGGCTCGGCAAAGGCCTTCATCGGCCTCGGCGGCAATTTCGCCCGCGCCACGCCGGATAGCGCGCTTGTCGAAAAGGCGCTGAGCGGGCTGAAGCTGACGGTGCATGTCGCCACCAAGCCGAACCATTCGCATCTGATGCCGGGCGAGGTCTCCTTCATCCTGCCCTGCCTCGGCCGCACCGAGATGGACCTCAACGCTGCGGGCAATTCGCAGCTCATCAGCGTCGAGGATTCGATGAGTATGGCGCATGGTTCGGCCGGCATCAACCGCCCGGCCTCGCCGCACCTCAAGTCCGAAGTCGCCATCATCGCCGGTATTGCGCGGGCGACGGTGGGCGAGGGCATCATTGACTGGACGGCGCTCGCCGAGGACTACGACCGCATCCGCGACGCCATCGAGGCGACCATTCCGGGCTTCGAGGATTTCAACAAACGCCTGCGCAAGCCGCGTGGCTTCCACCTGCGCAACACGGCCGCCCACCGCGAATGGGATACGCCGGCGGCGAAGGCCACCTTCTTCTCCGGTCCACAGCCGGAGGAGACCGTGCACCAGAAGGCGCGCAAGGGCGGCGGTCGTTTTGCGTTGCAGACCTTCCGCTCGCACGACCAGTACAACACGACGGTCTACGGCCTCGACGACCGTTATCGCGGCGTCTATGGCGAACGCCAGGTCATCTTCATCCACCCGGAAGACCTGAAAGCCATGGGCTCGCAGGCGGGCGACCGCATCGATGTCGTCGGCGACCATGACGACGGGATTGCGCGCATCGCACCGGATTTCCGCTTCGTGCCCTACGATATCCCGCGCGGCAGCATCGCCGGCTATTATCCGGAGCTCAATGTGCTGGTGCCGCTCGCCAGCGCGGGCGAGGAAAGCGACACGCCGACCTCCAAGTCGATCATGGTGACCTTCCGTAAACGCGAGGCGGCGTGACCGGCACGGTGCCGGATGCCGAGCGCTTCCTGGCGCTCGTCGCCCGACACCAAGCGGAGGACCCGCAACTGAGCGCGATCCAGGCGGGGTTACTCGCCGCCGCCTCGCTCGGCATCGCGCATGACAGCCGCACCTTCGCCCGCCATCTCGGCCTCGCCCATGCCCTCGTTCTGCGGGAGTTGAATGCGCTTGCCGAACGCGGCGACCGGCTTTCCATCGAGAAGCGCGACGCCCGCATGATGCGCACGCACTACGTCCTGTCCGGAAAACTCTGACGGCAGCGCGCCGGTTGACAAAAGCGCCACTGCTGGCTTGTGTGGCGGTCCTTCGTCATGACCGTCAGGATTTGCCATGAACCTCTCCGAATATTGCAGCCATGACGCGACCGGTCTTGCCGATCTGGTCAAGCGCCGGGAGATTTCCCCCCGCGAACTGACCGCGCTCGCCCGCGCGGCGCATGAAAAGGTCGATCCCGAGATTAACGCGGTCGTCGAGTTCTACGCTGATGCGGAAGACGTGACCGGCCCGGACGAGGGCGCTTTCGCCGGCGTGCCGTTCCTGCGCAAGGATATTGGTTCCAAGGAGGCCGGGCGCTTGCAGGAATGCGGCAGCCGGCTGATGAAGGGCAATGTCGCGACCTTCGACAGCTACTACACCACCCGCGCCAAGGCCGCCGGCCTGCGCTTCGTCGGCCGCAGCGCCGTGCCGGAATTCGCCTTTGCCGGCTTCACCGAGACCCTGCTGGAGGGCGTCACGGGCAATCCTTGGAACCTCACCCGTTCAGCCGGCGGTTCCTCTGGCGGTGCCGCCTCTGCGGTTGCCGCGGGTGTTGTGCCGATCGCGCACGCATCCGATGGCGGCGGCTCGATCCGCATTCCGGCCGGTTGGTGCGGCCTGGTCGGGCTCAATCCCTCGCGCGGCCGCGTTTCCGGCGGCCCCGACGGTCAGGATTCGCTCTTCGGCCTCGCCCGCGAATTCGTCGTCTGTCGCACGGTGCGCGACATGGCCGCGGCGCTCGACGTGTTTTCCGGCCCGGAGCCGGGCGATCCCTTCGTCATCCGCCAGCCCGAGCGCCGGTATGTCGAGGAACTGGGCCGGCCGACCGGCAAGCTGCGCATCGGCCTCGCGCGCACCGCCTGGGGCAGGGTGCCGATTGCGCCGGACGTGCTGGCCGTGGTCGACGAAACGGCAGCCCTTCTCGCCGAGATGGGCCACGAGATCGAGGAAATCGGCGCACCCGCAGACCCGCAGGACATCATGGTCGGCGTGATGGGCGGCTTCAATCTCGGCCTGGCCGAGATGCCGGACTTGGCCCGCCTGCTCGGCAAGCCGCTCGATGCCACGACGCTGGAGCCGGTGATCCTGAAGCTGATGGAGCAGACGCTCGCCATGTCACCGGCGGCGATCGTCAACGTCTTCGAGGTCCTGCGCAAGATCCGCCATGACGTGGCGGTGGCCACGCAGCGCTTCGATATCCTGCTGACCCCGACGACGCCGGTGACGGCACCGGAGCACGGCCTTTTCTCGACGACGCGCGAGGACCTGACGGCTGAGGCGTTTTCCGAGGGTGACACGACGCTCTTCACCTTCCTCGGCACTTTCAACGCCACCGGCCAGCCCTCCGTCAGCCTGCCGCTCGGCCTCGACCGCACGGGCATGCCGATCGGCATCCAAGTCGTCGGCCGTTTTGCTGACGAGGCGACACTGGTGCGCGTCGCCCGCGCCCTTGAGGTGGCCCGCCCATGGAGCGCGCTGCGGGCGCCGGTTCATGCCGGCCGCTAGCGGGAGGTTTTAGCGTGAGCAAGCCGCGCTACCGGGACATCGCCCGCCAAGCCGGGGTGGGGACTGCGACGGTGGAGCGGGTGCTCAACGGGCGAGGGGGCGTGCGGCCCGAACTGGTCGAGAAGGTGGTTGCCGCCGCGCGCAGCCTCAACTATCCGCGCACGCTTCCCGAGGCACACCGCGGCCTGCTGCGTATCGACGTGCTGATGGTGCGTCCGGAGACGACCTTCTATCGCCGCCTCTCCAAGGCATTTGAGCGGATTGCCGCGACGCTCGATCCGCTCGTGGTGGTGCATCGCCGGTTTGCGGAGGAGATGAACCCGCAGGAGATCGCCCGGCATATCCTGTCCACGGACGTGCCGCGGGCAGGCCTCATCCTCGCGGTTCCAAACAGCCCGCTGATCCGGGCGGCGGTGGAAACGGTCGTCCGGCAGGGCGTGCCGGTCGTCCATGTCGTGACCCGCGCTTCCGAAGACAAGGTCGATTTCGTCGGCATCGACAACTATGCCGCGGGGCGCACGGCCGCCCATTTCATCGCCCGCATGGCGCGCACGGAAGGCCCGGTCGTCGCGCTGTGCCATCCGATCTACCAGGTCCACCATGACCGTATCCGAGGCTTTTCCGAATATTTTCGCGACCATCCCGGCGCGATCAGTTTCGACTGGCTCGGCTTCACCCGCGACGAGGAACATTTCAGCGCGGAAACGCTCGCGATCGCGCTTGGCATGTTTCCGAACCTCGTCGGCCTCTACAATGCCGGCGGCGCGAACTCGGCCTTGATCGACGTGCTGCGGCGCCACGACCGCGGCAGCGACATCCTGTTCATCGGCCATGAACTGACCGACTACACCCGCGCGGCCCTGCGCGACGGCATCATGGATGTGGTGCTCGACCAGGCGCCGGAGGCGCAGGCGCAGCGTGCGCTCGACCTCATCCTGCGCCGCGTCGGTCTCACCGAGGTCGAGCCAGACCGCAATCCCATCCGCTTCATCACTATCACCGCCGAGAGCCTTTGATCTGTTTTGATCAACGAAGCCTTCGGCGTTTGAACGGCCTCCTGCTATTTTTGCGGTCGGGAGGAGAGGCGGTGTTTCAGAAAAATGCCGCGCGTCTCCCATCGGAAAGGTCTGCCGAAGGAGAGCGTTATGGACGACTTAAAATATGGCACGCGCAACAAGCGGGGGGACTGGGCGCCGAATGAGCCGGTCGAAACCGCGCCGCTCTTCGCCTTTCCGCCGCGGCTGCTGGCGGTCCTGAAATGGCTGCCGCACTATTTCTTCCCGTGGAATGCGATCTTCGCCGCTTCCGCCGTCGCCTACTGGGCCTGGGTCATCCCGCCGGTGGAGACGATGGCGACGCTAGGCGCCGGCTGGATCGCCTGGCTCTATGCCATCAACGCCGTCTGCGTGGCGCTTTTCTACGGCGCCTTCGAGGTTCACCTCTATGTGCTGAAACGGCAGGAAAACCGCTTCAAGTACAACGGCAAATTCCCCGCCGACCAGAAGAACAAGGCCTTCTGGTTCGAAAGCCAGAACCTCGACAATATCCTGCGCACCTTTCTTTCCGGCGTCACCATCTGGACCGCCATTGAGGTTGCCATGCTCTGGGCCTATGCCAATGGTTATGCGCCCTGGCTGAGCTTCACCGAAAACCCGTGGACGCTCGCCCTCGTCGCCCTCGTGGTGCCCATCATCCACGAGTTCCATTTCTTCTGCATCCACCGGCTCATCCACACGCCGTTCCTCTACAAATGGGTGCATTCGGTGCACCACAATTCGGTCAACCCGTCGCCCTGGTCCTCGCTGTCGATGCATCCGATCGAGCATTTTCTCTATCTCGGCACGGCCTTCTACCACCTGGTCCTGCCGTCCAACCCGATCCTCATGCTCTACCAGCTGCACTATGCCGGCTTCGGCGCGATCCCCGGCCATGTCGGCTTCGACAAGGTGGAGGTCGGCGAGGACAAGCTGGTCGATAGCCACGCCTATGCGCACTACCTGCACCACAAATATTTCGAGGTGAACTACGGCGATGCGCTGATCCCGCTCGATAAGTGGTTCGGCACCTGGCACGACGGCTCTGCGGACGGCGAGGCGCGCATGCAGGAACGCTACCGCCGGCGCAAGGAGAAGCTCGCCGCCCGCAAGGCCCGCACCGAAGTTCGGGGAGCAGCCGAATGACCTGGGTTCCCGCCGGCAAGCTCGACGACATCGAACAGGAAGGCGCCATTCGCTTCGACCATGGCGGCCGCACCTACGCGCTCTACCGCGGACCGGACGACAGCGTCTACTGCACCGCCGGCCTCTGCACCCACGAGGCGATCCATCTGGCGGACGGGCTGGTCATGGACTTCGAGGTGGAATGTCCCAAGCATTCCGGCGCCTTCGACTATCGCACCGGCGAGGCGCTCAGGCTCCCCGCCTGCGAGAACCTGAAGATCTATCCCGTCGAGGTGATCGACGGCGAGATTCGCGTGGCGCTCAGCTAGCGGCACGCACATCAACCAGGCCCCATCGGGCTTCCGGAATGTGATCGGGTGAACCGGCACCCATTGGGAGGATATGATGAAAACACTGTATCTGGCGGCCGTGCTGGCCGCCTTGACGGCAAGTGCTGCCTCGGCCGAGACGATCGGCATCTCAATGCAGAGCTTCGACAACAATTTCCAGACGCTGCTGCGCGAAGGGCTGAGCGCTAGGGCCTCCGAGGTCGCGGGCGTCAACGTCCAGGTCGAGGACGCGCAGACCGACATTTCCAAGCAGCTCAACCAGGTGAACAATTTCATCGCGGCAGGCGTGGATGCGATCGTCATGACGTTGACGGATACGTCGGCAGCCCCGGGTGTCAGCGAAGCGGCGGCGAAGGCCGGCATTCCGCTCGTGTACCTCAATCTGGAACCTGAAAACGTCGACAAGCTGCCGGAAAAGCAGGCCTATGTCGGATCCAAGGAAACCGACGCCGGGCGCCTGGCTGGCGAGGCGGCCTGTTCGCTGCTCCAGGAGAAGGGCAAGGTGGGCGCGGCGCAGGTCTACATCCTGATGGGCGATCTCGCCCATCAGGCCTCGCGCGATCGCACCTCCTCGTTCAAGGACGCGCTGGCGGCGGGCGACTGCAAGGGCGTCACGATCGCCGACGAGCAGTCCGCCGCCTGGACGCGCACCAATGCCATGGACATGACGACGAACTGGATCACCGCCGGCCAGCCGATCGACGTGGTCTTCGCCAACAATGACGAAATGGCGATCGGCGCGATCCAGGCGCTGAAAGCGTCCGGCCTGTCGATGGACGATGTCATCGTCATCGGCATCGATGCGACGCAAGATGGCCTCGCCGCTATGGCCGCCGGCGATCTCGACGCGACCGTGTTCCAGAATGCCAAGGGCCAATCGGCAAGCGCCATGGATACAGCCGTGGCGCTTGCGCGCGGCGAACCGGTCGAAAAGCAAGTCATGGTGCCTTTCGAGCTCGTGACGCCGAAGAACATGGCCGAATACGCCAGCAAGAACTAATGCTCCGGCCGGCGCGCTTCTGGTTCGCGCCGGTCTCATTTTCCAGGGAGACGACATGCAGGGTATCGTCATCATCGGTGCGGGCGAGGCCGGCACCCGCGCGGCCTTTGCCGCCCGCGAGGCGCGCTTTTCGGGTGCCATCACGCTGGTCGGCGCGGAGCCGCATCTGCCCTACGAGCGCCCACCGCTCTCCAAGCCGCTGGACGGCGCGGTGCAGATGAAACCGATCTGCGGGCTGCCGGCGCTGGAGGCCACTGGCATCGACTATCATCAGGGCGTTTCTGCCTTGCGCATCGAGCCGGACGCCCGATCTGTAGTGCTCAGCGACGGGCGCACGCTGGCCTATGATAAACTGTTCCTCGCCACCGGCGCGCGGCCGAGACGCCTGGCATGCCCCGGCGCCGGGCGCGCGCTCGACTTCCGTACCTATGCGGATGCGGCGGCGATCTTTTCCAAGGCAGAGGCGGGCGGGCGAGTCGCAATTATCGGCGGCGGCTTGATCGGAATGGAGCTTGCCGCGGTGCTGCGCGGCAAAGGCGTCGCCGTCAGCATTATCGAAGCAGCGCCAAAGCCGCTCGGGCGGGCGGTTCCCGCGCGCTTTGCCGCGACGCTGCATGCCCGGCATATGGAGGAGGGCGTGCTGTTCTATCTCGGGCAAGGCGTGGCCGAGATCACTCCCGACGCCGTCCTGCTGGCCGATGACGAGTGCGTGCCCGCCGACATCGTTGTTGCCGCCGTCGGTGTCGTGCCCGATATGGCACTGGCCGAGGCCGCCGGACTTGCAACCGGCAACGGCATCCTCACCGATGCATTTCTGCGCACGAGCGACCCGCACATCTTCGCGGCCGGCGACTGTGCGGCCGTGTCCCAGCCCGGCGGCGGCCACGTTCGCTTCGAGAGTTGGCGCAACGCGCGCAGCCAGGCCGAGACGGCCGCGCGCAACATGGCGGGTGCCAACGAGGCCTTTGCTGCGAAGCCCTGGTTCTGGTCCGACCAGTACGATCTCGGCTTGCAGGTGGCAGGCATGCCGCTGCCGGGGCATCAAAGTGTCGTGCGCACGCTTGGCGACGGCGAACTGGAGTTCTATCTTGACGGCGGGCGCCTCGTCGCCGCAGCAGGCCTCGGTGTCGGCAACGGCATCGCGAGGGAGATCAAGCTGGCGGAAATGCTGATCGCCGCTGGCATCACCCCCGATCCGGCCGCGCTGATAGACCCGGTCGTCAACCTCAAAGCGCTCCTCAAAAGCGCACGGGCCGCGTGATGCAAAAGTTGCTTGTCTTCCAATCGCTCTGGGCAATGGAACGCCGGCACACCGACGGCCATGAGCGCAGCCTCGCGGAAAACATCGCGATGATTGCGGGGGCGGGGTTCGATGGCGTCAGCGCGCATTATACCAATCTCCGGGATGTCGCGCGCCTCGACGAAACCCTGCGCGGCACCGGGCTGAAGATCGAAGGCGTCTGTTTCCCGCGCACCATCGATGACCTGCGCCTGCCGCTGGAACTGGCGACCGAGTTTCCGGTCAGTCATATCAACCTGCAACCCGATGTGCGGCTGCGCCGTATCGAGGATTGCCTGCCGCTGCTCGATGGTTGGATGCGGCTTGCCGAGGATGCGGGCATTCCCGTCTTCATCGAGACGCATCGCGATCGCATGACCACGGATCTCTTCTTCACGCTCGACCTACTGGAGCGCCGTCCAGACCTGCCGCTCGTGGCCGACCTCTCGCATTTCCTCGTCGGCCGGGAGTTCGCCTTTCCGGTCGATGCTGAAAACCACGCGCTGATCCAGCGTATCCTGCGCAATGCAAAAGCCTTCCACGGCCGCGTCGCCTCGCGCGAACAGGTGCAGATCGAGATCAGCTTTCCGCACCATCGCCCTTGGCTCGATCTCTTCCTGCAATGGTGGGACGACGGTTTTCGCGCGTGGCGATCGCGTGCCGCCGACGATGCCGAACTGGTCTTCACCTGCGAACTCGGCCCCAAGCCCTATGCCATCACCGGTCGGGACGGCAACGACACGACGGACAGATGGGCGGAGGCCTTGCTCCTGCGCCGGATGGTGCGGGGTCTCTGGGCCGCGATCGACCGGTAGCCTCTGCCGCAGCCGACCTCCTCGGGTTGCGGTGGAAAGAAGAGAGGTGGTTTCCGGCCACCTCTCTTCGTTGGCTTTTGTCATATATATGTTAAGTGATTTTAACCATAGATTGTAACGGACTGTGCCAGCTATGGCATCCGCCGCCCGATTCCGGTAAAGATTAATGAGCGATTAGCAGACGGAAATTCTGCCGATTTTCTTGTCGGGATTTGAAGCAAAGTGAATCCGGAAAAGATACAAATCGGCTCTATTTCTGGATTACCGAAATGTAATCTTTGGAAAGTTTTCATTATTCGGGGAATAGTGTAGATGACCAAGGGCATGTTCTAACTTACTTTAAAAGGTGTATCGCTGTGTCCTATTTCAGCCGTAAGATAAGGGCTGCGTTTCCCTGGTTGCAGGATGCAAAGGCCGTAAAGGAGTTGCTCATGCAGAGTGATTCCCGCGTCTTTACCTGCGCCTGCTGCGGAAACAGCCAGAAGTTTCGCCTCGCGGGTTACCCGCCGCGTCTCAATGCGATGTGCCCGACCTGCGGTTCGCTTGAGCGCCACCGGCAGTTCACGCTTCTCCTGAATGACCGCCCCGACCTGACGAAAAGCAAGTCAATCCTGCATTTCGCGCCCGAGCCGACGCTTCGTAAGGGTATCGAGACGGTGGCCGCCTCCTATATCGGCGCCGACATCGACCCGAACCGCGGCGACCGGGAAATGAACATCGAAGCCATCGACCTGCCGGCCGACAGCATCGAGCTGGTGATCTGCAACCATGTCATGGAGCATGTCGACGACACCAAAGCGCTCGCCGAGCTGCACCGGATACTGGTGACCGGCGGTGTGGCGCTGCTGACGGTCCCGCTCGTCGAGGGCTGGCCGACGACCTATGAAAATCCATCGATAACCGATCCGGCGGAACGGCTCCTTCACTTTGGGCAGTCGGATCATGTGCGCTATTACGGCCGCGATTTCCGGGATCGCGTGATGGCGGCCGGCTTCGACCTCGAAGAATTCGTGGCCCAGGAACCCTATGTCGGCCAGTATGGCCTTTTGCCCGGCGAGACGATCTTCATCGCAACCAAGCGATAAAAGCCTTTCGGCACACTTTGGCCGGCGGAAACGCTGCCGGTCAGTCAGCTCCGAAAATATCGCGCGTGTAGATCTTTCCGCGCACGTCGTCGAGATCGTCCGAAACGCGATTGGCGATGATGAGGTCGGCGCGGCGCTTGAACTCTGCGAGATCACGCACGATTTCCGAGCGGAAGAACGTCTCTCCGTCAAAGTCCGGCTCATAGATGATGACCGGAATGCCCTTTGCCTTGATGCGCTTCATGATGCCCTGGATCGAGGATTCGCGGAAATTGTCCGAATCCTTCTTCATCGCGAGGCGATAGACCCCCACCACATCCGGATTGCGCGCGGCGATATCGCCGGCCAGGAAATCCTTACGCGTCGTATTGGCATCGACAATCGCCCGGATCAGGTTTTGGGGGACTTCGCTGAAATTGGCGAGAAGCTGCTTGGTATCCTTCGGCAGGCAATAACCGCCATAGCCGAAGGACGGGTTGTTGTAGTGCTTTCCGATGCGCGGATCGAGCCCGACACCCTCGATGATCTGGCGCGTATCGATACCGTGGGTAATGGCGTAGGAATCGAGCTCGTTGAAATAGGCGACGCGCATGGCGAGATAGGTGTTGGCGAAGAGCTTGATCGCCTCCGCTTCGCCTGAGCCGGTCGCGAGCACCGGAATATCCGTCTTCACCGCCCCTTGCCGAAGCAGGTCCGCGAAGCGATGGGCCTCCGGCGTATCCGCGCCAATGATGATGCGTGAAGGATGCAGGTTGTCGTAGAGCGCCTTGCCTTCGCGCAGGAATTCCGGAGAGAAGACGATCCGGTCGTCATCGCGTGCGTCGCGCAGCGACTGGGTATAGCCGACCGGCACGGTCGACTTGATGATGATCGTGGCATCCCGGTTGACGCGCCGTACGTCGTCGATCACGGCCTCGATACTGCGTGTATCGAAATAGTTGCTTTCGGGATCGTAGTTTGTCGGCGTGGCCACCACGACGAATTCGGCGCCGGCAAAGGCTTCCGCCTTGTCCATCGTTGCCTTCAGCCGCAACGGCTTGGTGCTGAGATAGTGCTCGATTTCCGTATCGACGATGGGCGAGTGGCGCGCATTCACCCGGGCGACGCGTTGCTCGCTGATATCATAGGCGATGACGTCATTATGCTGCGCGAGAAGC
Source organism: Shinella sp. BE166 (assembly GCF_051201095.1). Lineage (NCBI taxonomy): Bacteria > Pseudomonadati > Pseudomonadota > Alphaproteobacteria > Hyphomicrobiales > Rhizobiaceae > Shinella > Shinella sp. BE166. The sequence continues at coordinate 669,599 of NZ_JBPEHL010000001.1, forward strand.
ACGGCGTTGGAAAGGCCGACATAACCGATGCCGGCGACCGTAATATTGACCATGCAAACCTCTGAACGGGGGCGTTCGATGAACGCCCTATCGTCTGAATTTGTCGCGCAACTTCAGCGCCATGTTGACGGCGCCGGGGAACTCACGGCGGCCGAAGGCGATTTTTCGCACATAGTCGTCGATATGCCAGATCGCCGACGAACCTGCCGGGAAATAGGCAATGTCGCCGACTTTCAGTACACGCTCCGCGCCGTCCTCGCCGGTGACCCGAACCTCACCCTCCAGGATAACGACCGTTTCGTCCCAGCCGAAATGCCAGTGGAAGGTGCCGGCTGTGCAATCCCATATCGCCGTTGTCGCCTGGTCGTCGGCCGAGCGCGAGTGGAGCGAGCGGCGCGCGATGGGCTTGCCTGCGATGATCCACGAGGGTTCGACTGGGCAGGGCTCCATTTCGAGATCGTCGGGTGCGGTCGCGACGATAGCCTTAGGGGCTGCCGGTTCGGCATAACGCGAACGCACGGCCGCACCCACCATCGTCGCCAATATCAACTTCAATACCATGTCTTGCCCCCCGGCATGCTGTTCAAGGCGTCCCCAAATTCTCCCGTAAGCATTTAAAGAATATCTGAATCCCGCGCTATCGATTTTCCGTACGTAAGCGGCGAATTACTGCAAGGCTTCAAGGATGCGTTCTTTCCGGGCCGGATGCCGATCGAGATAGGACCGGCCGAGCGCCTTGTCGACGTAGCCTCCAGCAAGTTCCTGCAGGACATCGATGCCATAGTCGGAATTGGCTTCAACGACGAGGGGGCCTGCTGGCGTTATAGCGATGTCCCAGCCGAGGGAGCGGAAAGGTGCGACCGTCTCGGCGGCGCGGCTAGCTGTCTCGCGCAGCGCCTGCCAGAACGGCATTGTAAAGGTCGACGGCTCGATGCCGAACACCGTGCGGAGATCATGGTATTTGCCGCCGAAACGCGCCTCGGTCTTGGCGCCAGTCAAGAAGCGGCCGGTCTCCAGGTCGATGGCGATCATGTAACCGCCCGTGCTGGAATTGTCTGTGATGCTGCCGGGGGAGCCGACTTTGAGGGCGGCGGCGTTGAAATGCACTCTGCCTGCTTCATCTATGAAGGTGTCGATGCGGACCGTATTGACAGAGGTTGGGTTAAACCGTGCGACGTCCGGATGCTGCGAGATGGTCTCTTGAACGATAAAATCCGTCCAGTAGAAGCCGTTGTTCGTGGTGAAGATCAACGTGTCGAAGTCCGCCTCACCGAGCGCCTGTCCCTTGTAGTAGAGCACGCCATCTGTCGCGCGAAGCTTAAAGACGGCGCTGCCAGAACCGCCCGAGAGCGGCTTGATGATGACGCCGTCAGGTAGCTCCAGCGCTTCTATCGTCGCGACGAAATCAACATAGGTGACCCGCTTGCCAGCCATGTCGCTGATGGCTTGGCGTTGCAGCTGGAACAGGGTGTTGGTGGTTCTGAGTCCCGCCGCGCGGATCCGCTCCTCGAACAGTAGTTTGTCATCGACAAGCGCGAGATCGGCCGCCGAGTTCACGCGGTCGCGCGTGACATGCAAAAGTTCCGTCGGAAGATAGCGGTAAATCTCCTTGCCGTATTTCTTCAGATAGAGGCTGTGCTTCAGGTACTGGTACGGCAGGTAGCCGTAGAGTTTGTGCAGGCGATAGATCTCGAAGACCTGCCGCGGCAGGGGCTTCTTGTCACGAGCCCCCAGATACACCCGGAAATCCTCCGTGAGCATCCGTTTGAACCGCCGATAATTCTTCACTATCACGTTGCTTCTCCTGACGGTTCCGCGTGACGCCCTCCTTGCGGGTGTTACCGGCCGATTGCCTCGATGCGTCCATTTTCCACAAGGGCTTCGGCCGGATGCGGATGGGAGAGGAAATTGATCGGGCTCGCCGTCAGCCCATAGGCGCCCGATTGCAGCACCGCCACGAGGTCTCCGGCTTTGAGATCCGGCAATCCCGCATCGCGGGCGAGCGTGTCGAGCGGCGTGCAGAGCGGGCCGACGAGCGTGGCCGGCGCGTCGGACGGCGCCGTCATGCGGGCAGGCGCCACGACTGGATAGTTGCGCTTGATGACCTGGCCGAGATTGCCGGAGGCGGCGAGATGGTGGTTCATGCCGCCCTCCATGACGAGGAAGCGCACGCCACGGGACTGCTTGACCGCGTTGATCTCGCTGACATAGAGCCCAGCCTCGCCGACGAGGAACCGGCCGGGCTCGACGATGGCACGCGCCCCGGCGATCAGCGGTTCCGACTTGAGCAGCGCCGTCAGCTCTGGAACCGCGGCGGCCACGGCGTCGAGGTCGAGCGGCTTGTCGCCGGCATAATAGGGAATGCCGAGGCCGCCGCCGAGATCGATCGTCTTCAGCGGCTTGCCGGTGGTGCGTGCCACGCGGGCCGCAAGCGTAATGGCGTGGCGCCACTGGCCGAGCAGCGCTTCCGCATCGAGGATCTGCGTCCCGCCATAGACGTGGATGCCGACGAGCTCGATGTTGTCGGCGGATGCGACTGCGGCGATCGCGGCGTCGAGATCCTCCTCGTCGAAACCGAAGGCCGTCGCCTTGCCGCCCATGCGCATGGCGCCGGCCTGCACGGTCGGGACGGGATTGATGCGGATGGAAGCCTGCACCGGTTTGCCGATCGAACGCAGCCGCTCGATCTCGTCGACGCCCTCGATATGGATTTCGCCGATGCCGCCTTCGATCACGGCTTCCAGCTCCGCGCGGCGCTTACCTGGTCCCGCGAAGAGGATATGTTCCGGCGCCGCACCGGCGGCAATCGCCGCGCGATATTCGCCGAACGAGGCGATCTCGATGCCGGCGCCCTCTTCAAGGAAGAGCCGGATGACCGCCTCGGCCGGATTGGCTTTTGCCGAATAATAGATGGAGGCGAAGCCCGTGAGCGCATCGGCAAGCCGGCGGTAGGCGCGGCGCATCAACTGCCCGTCGTAGAGATAGGCTGGCGAACCGACTTCCGCGACGATCGTACGCACCGGCAGGCCGCCGAGCACGAGGTCGTCGCCCTCGATCTCGAAGAGGCCTTTGGCGAGTTCGTAGCCGTGGTTTGCGGGCTTCTGGACGTTGTCAGCCATTGTCTGTCCGCTCCCTGACGAGCTGTCGATAATCGACCTTGCCATTCGGCGTGATCGGCAGGTTTTCCACCAGTTCGAGGTCGCGCGGCACCATGTAGGCCGCCAGCGTGCCGGCAACCGCCTGCAGGACTGGCGCGACCGCGGTGTCCGGTTCGAGCGCGACGGCGACCGCATGGACCTTCTGTCCGGCAAAATCATCCGGAAGGCCGATGACGGCGACCTGGCGGAACCGGCCGGTGGCCATGATGACCTCTTCGACTTCCGAAGGGCTGATGCGGTAGCCGGAGGATTTGATCATCGCGTCGTTGCGGCCGATGAAGGAGAAGAAGCCGTCCTCGTCCTCGACCGCGAGATCGCCGGAATAGCAGACGATGTCGCCGCCCTGGTCCTTGGTGCGGAAGGGGTTCTGCTTGAGCACGCGCGCGGTGTCTTCCGGGCGGTTCCAGTAGCCGAGCGAGACCGTCGGGCCGCGATGCACGAGGATGCCGGGCTCGCCGGGTTTTGCCCGCGTTCCGTCTTCCTTCACGATGAAGATCTCGCATTCCGGAATGGCCTTGCCGATGGAAGTCGGGCGCCGGTCGAGTTCCTCCGGGGGGAGATAGGTGGAGCGGAAGGCCTCCGTCAGTCCGTACATCAGGAAGACGTTGGTATGCGGCAACATCCGCCGCAGGTTCGCGACCGTCTGCGAAGGCACGGCACCGCCGGAATTGGTGATGTATCGAAGATGCGTCAGCTCGGTCTTCGGCAGCAGCGGCGAGGCCTTGGTCAGGATCGCCCAGATCGTCGGCACGCCGGCAAGTGCGGTGATGCGATGGTCGCGCAGCGCCTTCACGATGTCGTCGCCGAAACGGAAGGTCAGAATGACCGTCAGCGCGCCCTGCTCGACCGATGTCAGGAGCTGGTTCAGGCCATAGTCGAAGCTGAGCGGCAGGACGGACAGGATGCGCTCGGCCGGCGTGATACCGAGATAGGTGCGCACGATGCGGGCGCCGGCGAGAAGGTTGCGGTGCGAAAGCATCACGCCCTTCGGGCGGCCGGTGGAGCCGGAGGTGTAGAGGATCGCTGCAAGGTCCTCGCCGATATTGACATCGCGCGGGCTGCTAGCCGGGTTCGCCTCCGCCATGTCCTCGACGAGGAGGATGCGGGCCTCCGCGACGCCTTGCAGGCATTCGGCGACCATCGGCGCAAGCGTGCGGTTGGTGATCACGACCTTCGCGGCGCAATCGGCGACGATATGGCTGATCTGCTGGCCGCGCAGCAGGGCATTGATCGGCACGAAGACGCCCATTGCCCGGCTGACGGCGAAAATGGCGACGCATTCCTCGATGCCACGCGGCAGGAAGATCGCGGCGCGGTCGCCGCGCTCCAGGCCCGCCTGGGCAAGTGCAGCGGCGAAGCGCTCGACGCGTTCATTCATGCCGCGGTAGTCGAGTTCCCGTTCGCCGTCGATCAGCGCAGGCCTGTCGCTTTGCGCATGCGGCGCGAACAGGTGGTGGAGAAGGACAGGGCTTTTGCTCACATCCGGGTCCGCGAAACGAAGTTGACGAGACTGGCGGGCGTCGCCAGTTCCTGGAAGTCGAAATTGTCGTCTTCCATGGATAGGTTGAAGCGCTCGCCCAGGAACATGATCAGTTCGAGAAAGCCGAGCGAATCGATCGCGCCGTCGAGCAGCGCCGTATCCGGCGCCACCGGGGCGAGCGCCGGGAACCGCTTGTCGAGATAGCCGTAGATTTCGGCCTCGATATCCGGGGTGGAGGCGGCAGTCGCATTGTTCAGCATGGCTTTTCCTCTTCGTGAAGACCGGTCGCGGCTAGACTTTCAGGAGCACGCGTTCGGAGTAGAGTTCGTTGATGCTCCGGTCGTCCCATTCGCCCTTCACCTGGTAGCGAAGCCCGCTCTGCCAGCGATAGGCAAAGGGAACGCGCCGCCCGGCCGGCATCTGCAGGCAGAGCAGCGGTACGCCGTGCCGGATAAGCAGGCGCGCCAGGATCGCCAGGTTGTCGGCAACGAGATCGGCGCTTTCCGCATAGACCACCCGGGCGATCGGAATGCGCTTCTTGCGGATGACGTCGAAGACGACGGGTTGGTAGCGCCCGTTTGCCTCGATCACCGTGACGATGCAGCCCAGCGCATGGTGATTGCGCAGGTCCTGCAGCAGGTTTTCCGAAATGGCGCCTGGCGGCACCGCGTCGAGGGCGACGAGCCTGCCCTGCCTGCGGCCGGCAATTGCTAGCCAGGGGAGGGGAAATAGCAGGAGATCGTAGTCGAAGGTGCGGAAGCCGAGACGGTTGTTCAGCTCGACTGCGGCCTTCGAGGGGGTGAGGTCGGTGTAGATGGCCCCGCTGTCCGCCATGGCGGCCAGCAGCATGCGCGGCGCATACCAGCGGTGGCTTTCCTCGACATACCAGCTCGAAAGGTTGACGATCTTCTGCCCGGTCTCGCCGTCGCGCCGGGCGATGGTCAGGAGGATGCCGATGGGGGTTTCGTCCGCCATGAGGAGGTTGCCGATCGAGCCCGCACCGGTCTCGCTGCCATGGTCGAAAAGCCGCTTCAGACCATGCTGCCAGAAGGCGAGCGAGCGCGACGGAAAGCCCTTCGTGAGAAGTTCCGAGGCGGCGTCCAGTCCATCCTGGCCTATGGCGCGAAGCTTGAGCATATCCAGCGTTGCAATCCCGTTCTTTGGGCCAAGTCTCTAGGCCGGACTCCTTCAGAAAGCCTAAACGGGGGCCTTTGCACGGGGTACGGGAAGCGTCTGATGCCAAACAAGGTAAACAGTTCGCATGTCGCGAGTAGCCTTTGTCAGCGCTCGCGCGAAAGCGAGGTTGCGGCCTGCTCGACAATGTCGAAAAGCTGTTGGCGGCTGACGCGTGGGGTCACGTTGTGGTCGGTATCGGGCAGGATATGCAGCGAAACATTCGGATAGGCTGCAAGCCCCTCCACCTGATTGCCGAAATGCACATAGAGATTGTCGAGCCCTGGATCGTCGACGCTGTAGACGAGGCATGTCCGGCCCGGCCGCTGCGAAAGCGCGCGGAAATCGGCATGCACGGCGCGTTCGAGGCGCTCGGTCGCCAGAAGCGGCCCGAGCAATGGCGCAAGCCGCTTGGACAGGCGCTGGGTAACGCGCTGGCCGATATTGCGCGCGGCGGCGCTCATGTCGATGTCGCCGGAAAAGAGCCGGCGGATCGTGTCGAGCTTCAGCGCCTTCTGGGAGTAGTCGGCAAGCGCACGGGGCGCGCTGTTGACGACTTCCGCGCTTGGTGGCTTCAGCCAACGGAAGGCATAGGGGTTGACGACGATGCAGCCCGCCCAGCGCTCGTCCGCGGCGGCGGCACGGAAGGCGACATAGGCCCCGCTGCACCGTCCGAAGAGCAGCGCTGGGCCGCTCCTGCCGATACCGTCGAGGAACGACCGGACCGCGGCCATGTCGTCGATCTGCGTCTCGTCGTAGAGAACCTCTTCGCGGCGGCCGGGCACCGGCGGGCTGTCGCCGACGCCGGCGCTGTCGAAACGAAACGACGCGACGCCCTTTGCCGCAAGCTGCCGGGCGAGATCGACGCCGGAGCGCGCCCAGCCGCCCTGATGGTCGTAACCGGTGGTGAGCAGCACGACCGTGGCCTCGCTGCCACCCGTTGCGGGTTCGGTCAGCGTGCCGATGAGCCCTTCGCCGGGGCCGAAGCGCAGCGCGGTTTCGCGCACGTCACCGGCGGTGACGACGGCTGGGCCGGATGGGGGCGCTGGCGGATTTATCTCCGTCTGATATGGGGCAAGCCCCTTCAGCCAATCGGGCAGGGCTTCGAGGAAGTCGGCCGGGATTTCCTGGCCGAGCGGGTTGGAGACCAGCTTGTCATAGCCGCGAAAGACGAAATCGCGCATCGTCGTCGCGCCGTCCGCCAGACGGTCGCGCAACTGACGGTCCGATGTGTTGTCCGGCCTTGCGGCGAAGAAGACGTGTTCGGCGCGACTGTCGGCGAAGGCGTCGGGGGTCAGGGTCGCGAGCGTCGTGACGATGCCCTGCGGCATCGACAGGCCCGCAATCGTGCCGGGCGCGGTGTCGCGCATATGCGGCGCAACGCCCACGCCTTCATCGACAACAGCCGACCAGACGGAGAGTTCCCGCAGATAACGCCGTCCGGAGACGACGGGCGCGAGAAGGGCGAGACCTGCCAGGTTTTCGACGCGGTCACTTGCTTTCAATGCGATCGCCGCGCCGAGGCCGAAGCCGAGCAGGACCACATTGGCGGCGCCGGAGAAGTTGCGCAGGGCATCTGCCCCCGCAAGCGCGGCATCGGTCCAGCTTGCAATGTCGATGACGGCGTCGGGCGCATCGAGCGCATTAGCGGTGCCGGGATAGTCGAGACGCAGGCTGGCGATGCCGATATCGGCGAGCGTTTCGGCGGTGATGCGGACGAACTTGCGGGTGCAGAGTTCGTCGATACCCCAAGGCGCGAGGAAGAGGACCGCGAGATCGCGTGCAGGCATGGTGTCGGAGACGGGCTTGAAGAGGCCTATGATGCCGGAAAAGGCCACGGGATAGGCGGCCTCATGGGCTTTTGCCCCGATTTCCGCAGCAATGATCGCGCCGTTCTTGGCGTCTCCCGACATGTCGTGTTCCGTCCCCAGTCCGCCCTAGCGCCGCGTAAAAGGCGCTGTCATATTTTGAATGCGGCGGCCAATTTTGCAGGCGCGCAGCCGTTCCGTTCTGCCCGGCAAAGTTTAAGATCGCGTGTAATGCGCCCTAGACGGTCTTGTCGCGCGCCAGGAACAGCCAGGTCGCGCCGACGAGCGAAATCTGCACGATGAGGCGGGCGAGGCCAGCGCCGAGCAGGCCACCGAGCACCGCACCGGCCCAGATCGCCGGCACCATGACGAGCGCGGTGATAATGAGGAGCGTGATGCGCAGCTTCTGCTTGCCGACCGCCCGCAGAATATCGGCGCCGATGCCCGAAAGGCCCATGAGCAGCGGATAGAGCGCCAGGAGCTGGATGATCTCCGGCGTGCCGTCGAAATCGTGGCCGATGAGATACGGAATATAGTCGGCGACGAAATAGAGGAAGATCGCGATCGGAACCGAGATCAGCAGCGAGAAGGGCACGAGCTTCAGGCCGAAGCGCACGCTTTCTGCGGTGCTGGCGGACGCGTTGCGGAAGTGGCGCGTGTAGGTCGCGTAAAGGAGCGCGCGGATCGGTGCGGAGGCTGCATCGACGATCTTGAAGCCGGCCGCATACTGGCCGGCGATGTCGGGGCCGAGCGTCTGGGCGACGGCCGGTTTGTCGACATCGGCGACGCTGCCGATCGCGACGAATTCCAGGCAATATTGCAGGCCGAGCGAAATGTCCCCGCGGATCACGGCCGGCGACGGCATGCCGCAGACCACGGCGACCAGCACGACGGAGATGAGCGCGCCGAGCGCGGAGGCGGCGAGATACCACCAGGCCCAATGGTCGAGCGTCAAATCCTTTTGCAGCACCACCGCCGCGACCAGGAAGAGCGCGCGCAGCACTGCCATGCCGACATTGACGAGCATCTGCAGCTTCGCCCGGTCGAAGGCCATGAAGGCGCTGGCGCAGACGGCGACGAGGCGCCCGAAGACGAGATGGGCCGCGACGAAGGCAAGCAGAGAGGACAGCGCGATATGGGCGCTCACGAGATAGTGACTGACCGCGATGGCGAAGATCGCGACGACCGGCATGGTGAGCGCAGACATCGCGACGCTGTGGCCGAGGTAACGCGGGAAGTTTCCGGGGTCGACGGCGACGCGCTGGATCATCACGTGGTCGCTGCCAAGGCCGATCAGCAGCACGCCGATGCCGTTGATGGCCGCCAGCGTGACGAAGACGCCATAGTCGGACGGCCCGAGATAGCGGGACAGCAGCATGAAGTAGCCGAACTGGATGACCAGCTGCATGCCGAAATTGAAAGTGTAGACGATGGTATTCCGGGCTAAGAGCGAACCGCGAACTTTGTCGGCAAGCGCCACGATCCGTTTCATGCAACCACCATGCGCTCAGCCCCCGCGGTGCCCGATACGGCCGAGCCGCCCGATCACGGCGCTAGGTCTAGAACAATGGTGGATCGCGCGCAATGGTGGCAGAGCGAAGGGGGTAAACCGTTTCTTGAGCTTTGCGGCGTAGAGGAGGGACGGTCGCCCCATCGCCGCCGGAGACGCCATGCTGGCCAATACCTTGTACCTTACCTTTCACGGCATCGGCGCGCCCATCGTGCCGCCGGCCGAGGGGGAGCTTCGCTATTTCGTGACCGCCGACGTCTTCCGCCGGACGATCGCCGGGCTCGGCGAACTGGAGGCGAAGACGGGGGTTGAGGCGCATGTCACCTTCGACGACGGCAATATCTCCGACTATGAGGTCGCGCTTCCGACGCTCGTGGAGCACGGCCGGCGCGGCATCTTCTTCGTGCTCGCGGGCCGTATCGGGCAACAGGGTTATCTCTCCGCCGCGCAGATCCGCGAGATCGCCGCCGCCGGCATGACGATCGGCAGCCACGGCCATGACCATGTCGACTGGCGCCGCCTTGATGCGGCAGGACGCCGGCGCGAACTGGCCGATGCCCGTAAGACGATCGAGGACGCGCTCGGCGCGCCGGTCGCCTATGCCTCCATCCCCTTCGGCGGTTTCGACCAGGCGGTGCTGCGGCAGCTGAAGGCGGAGCGCTACGACCGCGTCTTCACCAGTTCGACGGGGCTCACCTATCGTGACGTGTGGTTCTGCCCGCGCCGCTCGTTGACCGAAACCTTCGATCCCGCGACCGGACTTATGCCGCTTGCAAGTGCTGAGCAGAAGGCCCGCGGCCTCGCTTACCGGATCGCGCGCCGGTTGCGCTATCGCTGGTAACCGCCTTCCTTCGCATTCGATCCTTTCCGTTTTACGGGCATTAACCAGGCCGCGACGAATCCTGCGCCGAAACAGGACCGGAAGGCGGAAATTAACGCCATGTTAGACACGACACGCCAACAAGTTGGGCACACGGCGAGCGCGATCATCGGTTGCGACGATGCCGGGAACGACGGCCGCAACCGGTGGGCCGAGAAGAGGGACAGGGCGCTTGACCTTGATTTCGGTAGTCATGTGCACCTTCGACAGGGAGGTGATGGCAAGGCGGACGATCGCGTCGGTCTATGCCCAGCGTCTGCCGGGCGGCCTCTCCCTGGAACTGATCGTCGTCGACAACACCCCGGACGGCAATGCGCGCGGCTGGGTCGAAGGCCTTTCGGGTCTCGAGCCGCGCCCGCGCTACGTCCATGAAATTCGCGCCGGGATTTCCCATGCCAGAAACGCTGGCGTTGCTGCCGCAAGCGGCGAGTTTCTTGCCTTTATCGACGACGACGAGACTGCCGAGCCGGACTGGCTGGAAAACCTCCACCGTGCGCTCCTGATCCACAGCGCCGACATGGGCACCGGCCCCGTCCTGCCGGTCTTCGAGGACAAGCCGGCACTCGGCTGGGATCCGACACCCTTCTTCTTCGGCAAGCGCGAGGCGATGGCGACCGGCGGGCAATTGCAGGCTGCACGCACGGGCAACATCATGTTCCGCGTCGCCACCTGCTTCGATGGCACACCGCCCTTCGATCCGCGGCTCGGCCGCTCGGGCGGCGAGGATACGGATTTCACGCACGGCCTCTATCGCAAGGGGCGCAAGATCATCTGGGTGGCGGATGCCGTCGTGCACGAATTCTGGCCGCAGGCGAAAGCCTCGCTGCCGGCGTTCCTGCGCCGCAAGCTCGTGACCGCGCGCAACACGACCCATGTGCGCATCACGCGCGACCCGCGGCCGATGCCGGCTTTCCTGGCGATCGTGCCCAAGGCGCTTGCCCAGCTCGTCATCTTCTCGCCGCTCGCGGCGGTGAGTTATCCGTTCAGCCGGCAGTTCTACGCGCGCTGCGCCATGCAGGTCATGTCAGCGCTCGGCAAGCTGACCTTCTGGCAGCGCGCTGGCTATTACGGCCGCAGCGGGAGGCAGGCGTGATGCTGCAGAAACCCGCAAAACCCTACAAGGTCGCGATCTTCCACCAGGGCTGCGTTCCCGTCTATCGCCGCGGCTTCTACGTGCGGCTCTCGGAGACCTCGAAGAACGACTATGTCGTCTTCCACGGCAAGCCGCCGTCCAACACTTCGCTGCAAGTGGCGCAACCGCCGTTTCCCTTCGCCAATGTCGAGGTCGGCACGGTCGAGCTGCGGCTGAAGAAAGCGCTGCTGATCTGGCAGCGGGCGGTGTCGCGCTTTGCTTCCGGCCGGTTCGATGGAGTCGTGATCGGCCATGAATTCAAGTTCCTGTCGAGCTTCGCCATCCTGGCGCTCGCCAAGCTGCGACGGCGCCCGGTTTTCTGGTGGGGTTTCGGCTATCGCAAGGCCTATGGCTCCTGGGATGATGGCGGCAAGCCACCGCTGAAGGACCGCGTTGCGCTCTGGGCCGCCGACCGGCTGGCCCGGTGGGGCGATGGTTACCTCGCCTATACGGAAAAGGGCCGCGACCATCTCCTGTCGATCGGCGTGCCTGCCGACCGCATCCAGGTGGTGCGCAACACGATCGACGTCGAAGAGCAGATCGCGCTCGCCGAGGCGGTCGCAGGCAGCGATGACGCCGATATCCGCGCCGAATTCGGGCTCAGGCCGAATGCCGACGTGCTGCTTTATGTCGGTCGCTTGGTGCCGCGCAAGGAGGTGGATAGCCTCGTACGTTTCGCCGTCGCCAACTGCGACGTGGACGGCCGGCCGGTGGACGTGCTGGTGATCGGCGACGGCGAGGAGCGCGCAAAGCTCGAAGCGCTGGCCGGTGACGCACCCAACATCCGCTTCGCCGGCGCCATCGACCCTTCGGATATCCGCATCGCCAAGGCGATGAAGCTTTCCCGCGCGGTGGTCATTCCGGGTTATCTCGGCCTCGCCATCAACCACGCCTTCGCGCATGGCCGGCCGATCGTCACCCGCAAGCACGAGTTCCACAGCCCAGAGATCGAATATCTGACGGAGGGCGAGGACAGCCTGCTGATCCCGGGCGACGAGGCGGCGTTTCACCAGGGGCTGAAGACCTTCCTTGCCTCGCCGCAGGAACAGGCGCGCCTTGCGGCAAACGCCATGGACCAGCGGGAAACCTTGAGAATGGACTACATGGTCAGGGCCTATGACGATTTCATAAGCCGTGTCGTGTCCAAGGCGGACGCTTGATGAACGCGATCGCCCGGCTCAAAATGGCTTCGCTAGGGGATGCGCTCGTGCGCCGCTTCCCGCCGCTCTATCTCGCCTATCGGCGCGAGCTTGCCGCCTTCGACGCGAGCGACGCCTCCAGCCGCCTGGCGCTTCAGCAGCGCCTCGTCGATCGCACGCTCGCGGCCGCCGCCAGCCTGCCCGGCTACAGCGCCAACAAGGGCAAGCCGTTCGATGCCTATCCGCTCCTGACCAAGGAGATGCTGCGCGCGACACCCGACGACTATCGCTCGCCATCCGGCCTGTTGACGGCGACCGCCGCCACCAGTGGCTCGTCCGGCATCCCGCTCGCCATCAAGCGCAGCTTCGCCTCCGTCGTCTTCGAGCAGGCGGCGATCGATCATGTAGTGGCGCTTGCTGGCGGCGATTTCCGGAGCGACCGCATCGCCGTGCTGCGCGGCGAGGCCATCAAGGACCCGTCCGACCGCACGCCACCCTATTGGCGCGTCGAGCGCGGCGGGCGGATCATGAATTTCTCCGTCGCGCATCTGAATGCCGAGACGGCGGAAACCTTCTTCACCGCGCTCAAGGATTTTGCGCCGGGCGTCATCTGGGCCTATCCCTCCGCACTCGACATGCTCGCCGCCTGCATGGAGCAGAAGGGCTGGCGGCTCGACGTGCCGGTCGTGCTGACCTCCTCCGAGGTGCTGACGGACGAATTGCGCGCGCGCGCCGGACAGCTCTTCGGCGCCTGCGTCGCGGATTATTACGGCCAGGCCGAGCGGGTCTCCTTCGCCTATGCGCTGAAGGCCTCCACCTACCGGTTCATGCCGGCCTATGGGCGGGTGGAACTGCAACCCGTCGGCAACGAGGGCGACGGGCGCTTCCGCATCATCTCGACGAACCTGCGCAACGCCGCGCAACCGCTGGTCCGCTACGACACCGGCGACATCGCGATTGCTCGGGCTGCGCTGGATGCGCAGGGTGCGGCCGAAGTGGCCCTCGGCATAAAACCCTTCGCCCGCATCGAGGGCCGCGAAAGCGAGTACCTGATCGCGCCGGACGGCAGCCGCCTGATCGGCATGAACCACATCCCCCGCTCCATCGACGGCCTTTTGCAGATGCAGCTTCGGCAGACGGACCCTGACCGCGTGCTGGTCCTCGCCGTCGCCGAACGATCTGAAGACGAGACGCTGAAGGCGGCGATCGCGGCGAAGGTTGCCCAGCGGTTGCCCCAGACGATGCGGGTCGAAATCCGTTTCTGCGAGGCAATTGCGCGGGACAAGAGCGGGAAAATGCCGCTCGTCGTGCGCGAGCCCGGCCTTTGTGCGCCGGGATAAGGGTATCCGTAATGTTTTGCCGCTACTGACGCGCTTTCAGCAGCGACTTTCGTCATCACGCCGGGATCGGCAATATTGCAGAGGTTCGCATGAAGATTTCGCTATTTGGCCTGGGTTATGTCGGCGCGGTGACCGCCGCCTGCCTGTCGCGCGACGGGCATGAGGTCATCGGCGTCGACAATCAGCAGCTCAAGGTCGACATCATCAACAGCGGCAATTCGCCGGTCGTCGAAGAGGGCGTCGGCGAACTGATCCGCGCCGGCATCGAGAACGGCCGTTTGCGCGCCACGACCAATGTCGAAGAAGCGGTCAACGCCACCGACATGTCGCTGATCTGCGTCGGCACGCCGAGCCGCAAGAATGGCTCGCTCGACACCGACATCGTGCTGCGCGTCTGCCAGGAGATCGGTGCTGCCGTCGCGCGCAAGAAGCGCCCGCACACCGTCGTCATACGCTCGACCGTGCTGCCGGGCACCATGCGCAACCTCATCATCCCGACACTGCGCGAACATGCCGGTCCAGAGGCGCAGCTCTCCATCGGCAACAATCCGGAATTCCTGCGCGAGGCGAGCGCCGTCTACGACTACGACAACCCGCCGAAGATCGTCGCCGGTGGCGAAGACGAGGCTGTGGCTGCGCAGATCGCGTCGATCTACGACGGCATCGAGGCGCCGCGGTTCCTCACCTCCGTCGATGTCGCCGAGCTCGTCAAATATGCCGACAATGCCTGGCATGCCGTAAAGGTCGCGTTCGGCAACGAGATCGGCAATATCGGCAAGGCCGTTGGCGTCGACAGCCACGAGGTCATGAAGATCTTCTGCAAGGACGAGAAGCTCAACATCTCGCCGCGCTACCTGATGCCGGGCTTCGCCTTCGGCGGTTCCTGCCTGCCGAAGGATGTGCGCGCGCTCTCCTACAAGGGCCGCGAGCTCGACCTGGAGCTGCCGCTGCTCAACAGCCTGCTGCGCTCGAACGAGGAGCAGGTCGCCCGCGCCTTCGACGAGATCATGGCTTACGGCAAGCGCAAGATCTCCATCTTCGGCATCAGCTTCAAATCGGGCACGGACGACCTGCGCGAAAGCCCGCTGGTGACGCTGGTGGAGCGCTTGCTCGGCAAGGGCATGGACATCCTGATCTATGACCGTTTCGTCAATTTCGCCCGGCTCTACGGTGCCAACCGCGATCATATCCTCAACGTCATCCCGCATATCTCGTCGATCCTCGTCGACGATTTCGAGCGGGTGGCGGCGCATGGCGACGTGCTGATCGTCGGCAATTCCGATCCGGAATTCGAAAAACTCCCCGCACAGATGCGGCAGGACCAGAGGCTCTATGACCTCGTGCGCCTGAAGAATGTGGATGAGCTGGAGGAACGCTATGAAGGTGTTAACTGGTAAGGAGGTCGAGGCGGCCGTCGACCGGCCGTTCGACCGGCGTGTGCTCATCATCGTGGAAAACCTGCCCGTGCCCTTCGACCGCCGCGTGTGGTCGGAGGCGACGACGCTTCGCGCCGCCGGCTACACGGTCTCGGTCATCTGCCCGACGGGCAAAGGCTTCGAGGCGCTCTACGAGGAGCGCGAGGGCATCCACATCTATCGCCACCCGCTGCCGATCGATGCGCGCGGCGCACTCGGCTACCTTCGGGAATATTCCGCCGCTCTCTTCCACGAGGCGCGGCTCGCCTTCAAGATCCGCCGCCGGCATGGGTTCCACGTCATCCACGGCTGCAACCCGCCGGACCTGATCTTCCTCGTCGCCTGGCTCTTCCGGCCGTTCGGCATCAAGTTCCTGTTCGACCATCACGACATCTGCCCGGAACTGTTCGAGGCGAAGTTCGGCAAGCGCGGCATGCTCTACCATGTGACGCGCTTCTTCGAGCGGCTGACATTCCGCTCGGCCACAGTCTCCATCGCCACCAACGAATCCTACCGCGACATCGCCATCAAGCGCGGCGGCATGGCGCCCGACGACGTTTTCGTGGTGCGCTCGGGGCCAAAGATCGAGAAGTTGCAGATCCGCCCGCCGAAGGAGGAGCTGAAGAGGGGCTTTGCCCATCTCGTCGGCTATGTCGGCGTCATCGGCCAGCAGGAGGGCATGGACCTGCTCGTCGAGGCGGTCGATCACATCGTCAACACGCTTCACCGCACCGACATCCATTTCGGCATCGTCGGCGGCGGGCCGGAACTCGCGACCATCGTCGAGGACGTGGAGAAGCGCGGTCTCTCGCGCTACTTCACCTTCACGGGACGCGCGCCCGACGACGTGATGCTCGACATGCTGAACACGGCGGATGTCTGCATCAATCCCGACCGCGTCACGCCGATGAACGACCTGTCCACGATGAACAAGATCCTCGAATACATGACGCTGAAAAAGCCGATCGTGCAGTTCGAGACACGCGAGGGCAAGGTGTCGGCGGGCGAATCCTCGCTCTATGCCAAGCGCAACGACGTGAAGGATTTCGGCGAGAAGATCGTGGCGCTGATCGACGATCCGGAGCGGCGCCAGGCCATGGGCGAACTCGGGCGCAAGCGCATCCTCGCCTCGTTCTCGTGGGAGCATTCGGCGCCCGTGCTGCTGGCCGCCTATGAACGCCTCTTCGAGAAAGTCGGCGCGAAGGCCGGCCGATGAGCTCTGGCGGCCTTTCGAACCGGCTTTCCTGGTATGCGCGGCGCCTCTCCGCCATGTCGACGGCCGAGGTCGTGCACCGGGTCGGCGAACTGGCGAAGAAGCGCTCGGCCCGCCTTGCGCAGCCGGGCTGGGCGCGGTTCGATCAGGGCGACGGACCACTTCCGCTCTTTCCGGCCGCCATCGATGTTGCCTCGGCGGATGCCGATCTCCTGGCGCGCTGGGAGCGTGTCGCGGACGCCGCAATGGCCCGGCGGCATCGTTTCCTCGGCGTGGATTGGCCGCCTGCGGGGAACGCTTCGCTCTGGCATTTCGATCCGGTGTCGCAGCGTGAATGGCCGCGGGATCGCTATTGTTTCGACATCAACTACCGGCATAGCGACGTCTATGGCGATGTGAAATATGTCTGGGAAATCAACCGCCTGCAATATCTGCAGCCGATCGCGGCGCTGGCTGCACGGACGGGTCGGGCGGATCTAAAGTCTTTCGTGACGGCCGAGATCGCCGGCTGGATTGCCGACAATCCACCCTTCCACGGCATCAACTGGCCGTCCGGCATCGAACTTTCGGTGCGCGCCGTCAGCGTGCTGGTCGCGACGCGGCTGCTCGGTGCCGACGCCTTTTCGGCGGCTGAAACCCGCGCCATCCGCGCCTTCCTGGCTGCGACCGGCGACTGGCTCAGCCGCTATCCGTCTCGCTTCTCCTCGGCCAACAACCACCTGATCGCGGAGGCCGTTGGCCTCTATGTCATCGCCACGGCCTGCCCGGAGCTGCCGGCGGCATCGCGCTGGCGCGCCTATGCGCGCCGCGTGCTGGTGGAAGAAGTCGATCGCCAGTTCCACGCCGATGGCATCGGCGCCGAACAATCGCCGACCTACACCGCCTTCACGCTCGAACTCTATGTGACGGCCGTGCGCATGGCGCAGGCGGTCGGCGATCCGTTGCCGCAGGCGGTGCTGGACAAGCTTGCCATCGTCGGCGAGGCGCTTTCCTGGTTCATGGACGAAACCGGTGCGGTGCCGCGCATTGGCGATGACGACGAAGGCCGCGTGATCGTCAGCGATCCCGAGGCCGACCGGTTCTACGTCGCCTCCGTGCTCTCGGCCACAGCCGCAGTCTGCGACAGGCCGGACATCGCCCCGCCGGTGGCACCGCCGCATCTGCGCGACCTCGTCTTCGGCCGCCGCCTTGCGCCCATCAAGGGGGAGGGCGTGCACACCTTTGCCGAGGGCGGCTACACGGTCCTGCGAGACCGGGTGCACGACCGCCAACTCGTGCTGGCCATGGACCACGGGCCGCTCGGCTTCCTGTCGATCGCCGCGCATGGCCATGCCGACACGCTCGCCGTCTGGCTCACCTATGGCGGCAGGGCGCTGCTCGCGGATGCCGGCACCTATCTCTACCACGCCGGCGGAGCCTGGCGGGATGCGTTCCGCGGCACGCCGCTGCACAACACGCTGTCGATCGGTGGCGAAAGCTCCAGCCTCGTCTCCGGCGCCTTCAACTGGAAGGCCAAGGCGGAGATCCATGGGCTGGCGGTGAATGACCGCCTCGACGCCTTCTCCTGCGAGGCCGCGCATGACGGCTACAAGGCCCGTTTCGGCGTGGAGCACGTCCGCGCGATGCGGCGCGTCTCGCCGGATACGTTCCGCATCGAGGACAGGCTGGAGGGCGCGGCCGCGCCGGTCGGCGATGTCGCGATTTCGTTCCTGTCCGGCGAGGGGATCGACATCCGCGCCACGGACCGGACTGGCACCTTCGATTTTGTTTTCGAAGGCACGGCGCTGCTGAGGCTCACCGGGCCGGAAGGCTGGGCGGGATCGGTCGTGAGCGGACAGGAGGCGGAGCAACTCGGCTGGCGTTCGCCCTGCTTCGGTGTGAAGACGCCGTCCGACCAACTGGTGTTCCGCGGATCGGCGGCGCCCGGCACGACGATGCGCACGGATTTGAGGCTACTGTGAGAGCCTTTCGCCCGCTCGTCTTGCTCGTCATCATGCTTCTTGGTGCGGCAGGCACGGCAATGGCGGCCGACTTGCCGAGCTTCCGGCGCGGTATCAATCTTGCCCGTCTACACAGCCTGCCGGCGGAGGATCCCACGACCGCGGGAGCCTTCCTCTGGCCGCCATTCCAGGGCCCGCTCGCCCGCATCAAGAATGCCGAGCTTCGGCGCCTGCGCGCCGTCGGCTTCGATTTCATCCGCCTGCCAGTCGCCCCGGCGCCCTTTCTCTCGGTAACGGAAGCCAAGCGGCGCGTGCTCACCGATGCGCTTCTCGACACGGTGCGGCGCTTGCAAAAGGCCGGCTTCGGCGTGCTCGTCGATGCGCATCCCAACCATTCCGACCCGAACTGGTCGGCGCCTAAAATCCTGGCCGATGCCAAGGGCGCACCGTTCCGCGATTATGCCGAATGGCTGAAGCAGCTCGCCGGCCACCTGCGTAAGCTGCCGGCGGATAAGACGGCTCTCGGCGTGATGAACGAGCCGCAGCAGGAATGCCAGCTGAAGACCGCGAACGACTGGATCAACATGCAGCCGCTGCTCTATGCGGCCGTTCGCGAGACCGCGCCGGATCTCGCTCTGGTCCTGACGACGGGATGTTATTCCTCCCCCGAAGCGCTGCCCCAGTTGGACATGACCCCCTTCGACGCCAATACGCTCATCGACGTGCACTATTACCGGCCCTATCCCTTCACGCATCAGGGCCTTCCTTTTGCCAACGAGCCGCTGCGATACATGTCCGGCATCGCCTATCCCGGCCCCGGCGCCGACAGGATCCTGACGCTGGCCCGCACCATGCAGCTGATCGCGGAGCGTCGACGCGCCGGGGACAATGTGCCGGACGACGCGCTCGACCAGGCGAAGGCAACGATGGCGAATTACTACGATGATCCGCCGATCGTGGACGACGGCTATGTCGCGGGTCATTTCGCGGCCATGCGGAAATGGGTCGAGGCTGAAAAGATCGCGCCGTCGCGGTTGATCATCGGCGAATTCGGCGTTGCCCGCCAGCCGGAAGACTTTCCCGAAATTCCGGGCCGCTATCGCTGGCTGAGCGACGTGCGCAAGGCGGCGGAAGACAACGGCTTCGGCTGGGCTTTGTGGGATTACAATGCCGGCGACGGTTATCCCGGTTTCGGGTTGGTTTTTGACAATGAATCACGCAAGATCGATGCCGACGCGATAGAGGCGCTCGGTCTGGACCGGAGCGCGCTGCGCGACTAGGGAAAATCCAGCGTCTTTGCGTCTGGAGAGGCATCTCCCGCACGGCGCGAGGACCAGGTTGAGCGATACGGTAAACAACGGTGTGGCCGTGAGGCAGGAGCAGCGGCAGGTCCGCGCTTCTGACGGCCTGCTCGGCTGGGTTCCAGCGATTGCGATCGGCTATGCGACCATCCTCACGCCGCTTCTCGTGTTCCGCACGACGCCGGCAGTCGAGGACCCGGCGATTGCTGCGGCTGCGTCGGGCTCCAATCTCCTCAACCAGGTCTTCTGGCTCTTCCTGCTCATTTCGACCGCGTTCGCCTTCCGCCATCGGCTTGCGCGGTTCGAGGAGGCGCTGAAGCAGCCGGTCGTCGTGCTCGTCGGGCTCTATATGCTGCTCGCCTTCGCCAGCGTCGTCTGGTCGCCGGCGCCGTCCATCGCCTTCCGCCGCGCGACGCTGCAATTCATCGTGATCGCGACGGTCGTGCTGCCGGCCTTCCTCGTGGACGACCCCAGGGCCCAGATCGACCGCCTCATGGCGGTTTTCTTCGTGACAATCGCCATCAACCTCATCGCAGTGCTGCTGCTGCCGGCGGGCCGGCTCGGCCATCAGGGCATCTATACCCACAAGAACGAACTCGGCCTCGTCGTCGCCTACGGCTTCGTCTTCTGCCTCTATGGCGTCTGGAGGCTAAGCGGTCTCGGCCGGCTCATCGCACTCGCCCTTGCCGCCGCGGCCCTGCTGGAACTCGTCGTCAGCAAGTCGAAAACCTCGCTCGGCCTTGCGCTGCTCATCCCGCTGATCGCGCTTGCGGTGGTGGCGGTTAGCCGGTTTCTGCGCATCAATGCGCTCTATCCGCTGTTCTTCGGCCTGCTCGCCTGCCTGTTCGGCGGGCTTTTCGTCGCAAACCTGGTCGATTTCAGCTTCGCCGACTTCTCCATGCTGCTCTTCGACGACACGACCTTCACGGGGCGTACGATCATCTGGGATTTTCTCGGCGACGTGATCAGCCGCAGGCCGATCCTCGGCCAGGGATACGGCTCGTTCTGGGATATCGGCCTCGGCTCGATCGTGCTCACCGAAGCCCCGGGCTTTGTCGCCACGCTGTTGCAGGGGCATAATGGCTATGTCGACGTCACGGTGGAGCTCGGCTTGGCAGGCCTTTGCTTGCTGCTGTTCTTCCTCGCCTGCGTTCTCCTGAGTGTAGGGCGTGCGCCGAACGATGGGCGCACCGGCATGGCGGAAGCCTGGCTCTTCATGTCCGTCGTCATCGTGACGCTCTGCCACAACATGCTGGAGAGCAGCTGGTTCCGCGGCTATTCCGTGGTGTGGTTGCTCTTTCTGCTGGTGGGCGCGTGGGCACAGACGGGACGGCGCAAGGCGAGGAGAAACCGCGCCCTGGGGCACAGAAATTGAAACTCCGTTAACCATAACGATTTACACCGTGGGAGGGGATTCGTGCGCGCCGCCCCTTATTTGCATGATGTAATTTCATTTCTGCCGAGCGGGTCTATGACGAACACCTCCATGGAAAACCGAGATGGCGAAGGGTTGATCGACCCTTGGGCGATTGCGCGCAAGCTGTATCAACGCCTGCCGCTCATCGCGCTTATCGCGATAGTGGTCGTGGGGCTCACCGCCGCCTATGTCTTCACCGCCGCACCCGTCTACACCGCCTGGACGCGCATCGTCGTCGATCCGGCGAGCCGCAAACCCTTCGAGGACAAGAACGCGCCGTCGCTGCTCGGCAGCGAAGTGCTCGGCCTCGATACCCAGCTCCTGATCGTCTCGTCCGCCGCCGTGCTGGAACCCGTGGTCGCCGAACTCAAGCTGACGGAAGACCCGGAATTCGCCAAGGAGGCAGCCGGCGACGCGCCCGAGCGGCGTGCCGCTAAGGTGATGGCCGCGCTTGCCAAGGCCGTGACCGTTTCCCGCGAGGGCGCGACCTATATCATCTCGATCGGCGTCAAGTCGCAGAGCGCCCAGAAATCCGCCGACCTGTCGCAAGCCATCGCAAAATCCTACCTCCGCGAACAGCAGCAGTTTCAGCTCAACTCCTCCCAGCAACTCGCCGAACAGATCGACAGCCGCCTCGTCGGCCTGCGCGAGCGCGTCCGCGAGACGGAGGAGAAGGTACAAAAATTTCGCGCCGAAAAGCGGCTGCAAAGCGCCGTGGACGGGTCCTTGCTCGTCGGCCAGGAACTGGGCGGCCTGAATGCGCAGCTCGTGGAAGCGCGCAGCGCGCTGGCCACCGCGACGGCGGCGAGCGAGGAGATCCAGCGTTATTTCCAGCGCGAGATCGAGCCGACCGCCCTTGGCGAAGTCGTCAACTCCCCGCGCGTCACGCAGTTGCTGCAGGAATATTCGCGCGCGGTCCGCAGCGAAGCATCGCTGGCCTCGGGACTCCTGCCGCAGCATCCCTCGCTTTTGAGGGCGAAGGCCGAGGTTGCGCGCATTTCCTCGCTGGTGAGGGCTGAAATCCAGTCGATCGGCGAGGGCAAGAAGGTCGAGCTCGACGTCGCCCAGCAGCGCGTGGCGAACCTGGAACGCCAGATGGAGACAGTGCGGTCGTCTTCCAATGTCGGCGAAGAGGACCTGATCATGCTGCGCGAGCTGGAGACCGAGGCAAAATCGACCCGCGCGGTCTATGAGAACGTGCTCGGCCGGGCCAAGGAAGTGGCCAACCTCGAACAGATCACCATGCCTGTCGCCCGTATCATCAGCCCGGCGCAGCCGCCGGAAGACCCGTCCTGGCCCCGCAAGAAGGTGCTGGTCGCGCTTGCCGGGGTGGTGGGCGTGGCGCTCGGTGTCTTCCTGGTCGTGGTGCTGGAAGTCTGGCGCCAGCTTCGCGCCCGCTATTCGCCTGCACCTGTCGTCAGCGAAAGCAAGGTCGAGCCGGTCGAAACCGTGGTGGTGGAAGCCGCGCCGGTGGAAACCGTTCAGGTCACGGAGACGGTCCAGCCCGTTCCCAGGCGGCGCATCGTCTATACCGGCTCGCCCAAGATATCGACCGGCTATCCCAAGCGCTGACACAAGCTCAGGCGTTAACTGTTTCAGCATTTTGGTTTTCGGTAAGGCGGTCCTCGCGGCTATAGTCGCGAGGATGCTGACTACAGTCTATGCCATCATAGCCGTCCTGTTCCTTGTGCTGACCTTCCTCGAAGGCCGGCGAAAGGACTTGCCTTGGAGCCCGTACCGGGCTTTCGGCTTGTTGCTCTGCGCGGTGTGGCCGGCGCTTCTCGTCTATGTGTTGGCCACCGCGGCAATCGAGCATTCTGGCGAACGATCTTCGAAGATCGCGAAACGGCGGGACGGATTTTGAATCCCGCACACTTTTAAAGTGCTTTTGCCTTTGTTATGGCTGACGGCGAAGAGCGTTGGCGCACAGAGGTTCCGTTTTGCCGTCGTAAACACCGGTCTCATCCAGTTTCACCCTCATAGGGCATGCGGCGCGCCTTGCGCTACGCGGCCCTGTGCCATGTTCATCGGGTGGTGGTCTGAGACCGGTTTGGCATTGTCGAAATGTGCCATGCGCAGCCCTCCGGCTGCCCAGCTCTTCCAACACTCGAAACACCGCCACGCCGTGCCCTGACGGGCTTCTCACGACCTCATCTTGGTGGACTTCCTGTTTGGAAGACCAAGACGGTATGTGCAATCTTCTCAAGGTCCGATGGACCATCATTCCCCGGACACCCCCGCAGCCCTGGATCGTTTGCGCCACATGCGGCGGGCCAAAACCCTTCCGGGCGAGCGACAAGCTGCGGCTGAACGCCAACGGAAAAAGGCTCGATGCCTGGCTGATCTACAAGTGCCTGTCCTGCGACAAGACGTGGAACCGGCCGCTGTTAGAACGGCAGGCCGTTCGCGACATCGACCCGGCAACGCTGGTCGCATTGCAGAGCAACGACCGGCAGTGGCTCCGCCGCCACGCCTTCGACATCGAGGCCTTGCGCCACAAGGCGAAGCGCGTCGATACCTTTGCCGAGAGCGATGTCGACAAGGTAGTGCTGGCGGCAGGCCCGCAATGGGGTCTCATGGAGATCACCTTCTCGGTGCCGACAACCGCCTCCATTCGCCTCGACCGGTTGCTGGCATCCGAGTTGGGGCTCTCCCGCACGCGCCTGCACGTCTTTTACGACACGGGAAAACTTCGGCCCGATCCGGAGCGAAAGGACGCCCTACGCCGAGCGCCGAAGGATGGCGGGCGGGCGACCATCGATGCGGCCGATTTGCCGGAGCGTGACGACATCGCGCTAAACGCCAGAGGAGAAAGGCCCGCCTGACGCTGCAAGACCCCGCCACAGATCCAGACCGTTGCATCCGGATCTGTGGCTGGTGTCACGCGCTCATCTGGGGACCGGTGGTCTTGATCGCCGTTTTTGAAGAGGCCCATCAAGGGCCGCCATTCATTACGGCGTGAAGCCCCCGTAGGGTTTCAGGGGGATGACGTCGAAGGCGATCATGCCGGCGGCGGCGAGGGGCAGGGTGGCGAGCGTTTCGTGCACGGCGTCCAGCGTGTCCGCCTCGACGATTTGGCAGGCGCCGGGCTGGTCGCCGCGGTGCCAGATTTGGCGGGTGAAGCCGGCGGCGTAGAGTTCGCGGGCGCGCGCACCTTCCAGCGGCACGACGGGCGCGAAGTCGGCATCGGAAAACCGGTCCGTGAGGCGGCGGGATATGACGAGAAACTGCATGTCGGTTCCTTAGCGGGCGATGGGTGCGGTGCTGGCGCGCACGACCAGCCGCAGCGGCAGTTCGCGCTGGCGCATGTGCTCACGCTGGGCGGGGGTGGCGAGAAGGTAATCGCCGGCAATCGTGCCCATCTCGCGGGCGGGCACCTCGACGGTGGTGAGGTCCGGCGTCGTCAGTTCGGCGATTTCCAGATTGTCGAAACCGAGGATCGAGACGTCGCGCGGCACGCTCAGGCCCTTGTCGTGGCAATATTTGATGGCGCCGGCAGCGATAATGTCGCTGCCGCAGAAGATGGCGCTCGGCGGCTGTTCCGCGGCCATCAGCGCCTGCATGCCGGCACGCCCACCCTCGATCTTGTAGGCGGATTCGACGACCGGAATCTCCGCTTTCCCAAGCCCGCTCTTGACGAGTTCCTCGAGGAAGCCGTTGCGACGCGAGGCGGCGCGGTCGTTGTCGCGGGTGATGCCGGCGATCATGGCGATGCGTTTATGGCCGAGGTCGAGCAGGTAGCGCGCCGCCATGCGACCCGCCTTCACATTGTCGAAGCCGATCGCCGCGCCGACCGCCGTGGCATCGGACGTGTAGGTGTAGACGTAAGGAATGTTGCGCTGCTCCAGCATGGCGAGCGTTTCTGGCCGGTGCGTTGAGCCGACCAGCACGATCGCCTCGACGCCGCGCTCGACCAGAAGCCGCGCCTGCTCGAGCTCCATGTCGACATCGTAGAACGAGGTGCTGATGATGATCGATACGTCCCGCTCAGAAAGCCGGGTCTGGAGGCTGTTGACCATGGTGGCGTAGATTGCGTGGTCGAGCGTCGGGATGATCGCGCCGACGAGGCGGGTGCGCGTGGAGCGCAGTGCGCGCGCCGAGCCGTTCGGCACGTAGCCGAGGTCGGTGGCGGCCTTCAGCACGCGCTCGCGCACGCCGAGCCCCACCTTCGGATTGTTGTTGAGCACGCGAGAGACCGTCGCGGGGGAACAGCCTGCCCGCTTCGCCACGTCGACCAGCTTTGCGTCCAGGCGATCTGTTTCTGTGTTCACGGGATGTGGCCTCCGGATTCGTGAAATCGATTTATCAAATGTCTCTGCTGAAAATGCAAGCTTTGAAGAATATTCAGGAAAGCCAGTTGACAGAGAAATGGAAAAATGTGAAATCGATTTCACGAAAGTTTGGGAGGAACCATGCTTCTTGACGGTATCAGGGTCGTCAGCTTCTGCCATTTCCTGCAGGGGCCGGCCGCAGACCAATATCTCGCCGACATGGGCGCCGACGTCATCAAGGTCGAGCCGCTGACCGGCGCCTATGAGCGGCAATGGTCGGGCGCCGATGTCTATGTGGAGGGCGTCAGCGGCTTCTATCTCTGCGCCAACCGCAACAAGCGCTCCATCGCCATCGACCTGAAGAGCGAAGAGGGCAAGGCTGTCGCGGCAAAGCTGATCGCCGGTGCCGACGTGGTGCTGGAGAATTTTCGCCCCGGCGTCTTTTCCCGGCTCGGTTTCGACGATGCGCGGTTGAAGGAACTCAATCCGGCGCTGATCTTCGCCTCCGCAAGCGGCTTCGGCTCCACCGGTCCGCTGGCGCAGAAGCCGGGGCAGGATCTGCTGGTCCAGGCTCGCGCCGGCCTTATCGGCGTCACCGGGACGCCGCAGGGCGGGCCGACCCCGGTAGGTGCGGCGGTCGTTGATCAGCATGGCGGCGCGCTGCTCGCCATGGGCATTCTTGGTGCGCTCGTCCGCCGCCTGCGCGACGGCAAAGGCACGCGTGTCGAGGGCAGCCTGCTTAATGCCGGCATCGATCTTCAGGGCGAGCCGCTGGTCAACTGGCTGGCTGGCGATATCGAGCGCAAGGCTTTGAAGCGCGAGCGCAATCTTGCCACCTGGTTCCACCAGGCTCCCTATGGCGTCTACCCGGCGTCCGACGGCCATATCGTCGTGTCGCTCTGCGAAACCGAAAACCTGGCGGATGCCGTCGACAGTGACGGGCTTCGCGCGCTGGCCGGCAAGGACCGCTACGAGGAGCGCGACGCTTTCGCGCGGCTTCTGGCGGAAGCCACGCCGAATTTCAC
Source organism: Shinella sp. BE166 (assembly GCF_051201095.1). Lineage (NCBI taxonomy): Bacteria > Pseudomonadati > Pseudomonadota > Alphaproteobacteria > Hyphomicrobiales > Rhizobiaceae > Shinella > Shinella sp. BE166. The sequence continues at coordinate 695,801 of NZ_JBPEHL010000001.1, forward strand.
GATGGAGGAACTCGGCGAGCGTTTCGACCGGTTCAATGTCTGGTGGGCGCCGGTCAACTATTACGACCAGCTGCTCGACGATCCGCAGTTGAAGCATGCCGAGGTCTTCCGCGAGGTCGATGTGCGCGGGCGGAAAATCCACCTCGTCAACCACCCGAACCGCTACGACGGCAAGGTGCCGGAGCTGCGCGTGCTGGCGCTCGATATCGGCGAGCACACGCGCGAAATCCTCGCCGAGCATGACTACAGCAAGGCCGAGATCGAAGGGCTGATCGCAAACCGCGCCGTGGTCGCGGCGGATGCGGCAAAGAAGGGAGCGGCGTGATGGCTGGGTTGAGGCTCGACAAGACGGGGCTGCCGTTGCCGGAGCGCCCCGCCACGGCCAAGCGCGGCGTCGCCGTCGTCACCGGCGCGCGGCGTGGCATCGGCCGGGCGATCTGCGCGGCGCTGGCTGAGGCTGGTTACGACATCGCGGTCATCGATATTTCCCGCGACGGTGCGGAGGAGACGGTCGAGGGCGTGACGGGGCTGGGCGGCAAGGCCGGCTTCTACGAGATGGATATTTCGCGCACGCAGGATTTCACCAAGGTCATGGCGGCGATCGAGGCCGATCTCGGGCCGATCGACTGCCTGGTGAACAATGCCGGCGTGCAGGTTTCCGAGCGCGGTGATCTCTTGGATGTATCGGAGGAAAGCTTCGACCGGCTGCTGAACGTCAACCTGCGCGGCACCTTTTTCTTCACCCAGGCGGTGGCGCGGCGCATGGTCGAGCGGGCCCAGCCGCCGGAACACCGGTCCATCGTCTTCATCACTTCGGCGAACGCCCATCTCGTCTCGCCGGAAAAGGGGCCGTACTGCATCTCGAAGGCCGGTCTGTCGATGGCCTCGCAGCAGTTCGCGCTGCGGCTCGCGGAGCACGGCATCGGCGTCTACGAGATCCGCCCCGGCCTCATCCGCACCGACATGACAGCCGACGTGGTGGAACGCTACAGCGACGGCATCGAGAACGGCACGCTCTCGGCGATCCGCCGCTGGGGCCAACCGGAGGACATTGCGCGCGGCATCGCGACGCTGGTGACCGGCGGCATGCCGTTCAGCACGGGCGATGTCTACAACATAGGCGGCGGCATGCAGATCCCGCGGCTTTAGCTTTCGGCTGGTTGAGAAAACGATTTCACGGATGATAGGAGAGAGGACATGATGGCTCCGATCCTGGAGATGAAGGGGATCCACAAGCGGTTCCCCGGCGTCTATGCCCTGAAGGATGTCAGCTTTTCCGTCCGGCGCGGCAGCGTGCATGGGCTGATCGGTGAGAACGGTGCCGGCAAGTCCACGCTGATGCGCATCCTCTCCGGCGCGCATCGCGCGAGCGAAGGCTCGGTCGCCATCGATGGTGCAGAAATCGACAACCCGACGCCGGAACGCATGCTGGAACTCGGCGTCGCCGTTATCTACCAGGAACTCGCCCAGACGCCGCACCTGACGGTCGCCGAAAATATCTTCCTCGGCCGGCTGCCGAAAAACGCGCTCGGCCTCGTCAATTGGCGCAAGGCGCGGGCGGATGCGCGGGCCGTGCTGCAGGACCTCAATTTCAACGTCAATCCGGCGGCGCGCATCGATAAGCTCAGCGTCGCGCAGCGCCAGATGGTGGAGATCGCCAAGGCGATCTCGCGCCATGCCCGCATCGTCGTGCTCGACGAGCCCTCCGCCGTGCTGGGCGACAGCGAACTCGTTAATCTCTTCGCCATGATCCGGCGGCTCAGCCGCGAGCAGGGCGTGTCCTTCATCTACATCTCGCACCGGCTGAAGGAGCTTTACGAGATCTGCGACGACGTCACGGTGCTGCGCGACGGGCAGGTGATCTCCAGTACGCCGATCGCCGGCACCACGACGGAAAGCCTGATCCGCCAGATGGTCGGGCGCGAGATGAACGACATTTTTCCCGAACGCGGGACCCCGCGCGACGACATCCGACTGGCTGTCTCCGGGCTCAACCGAAAGGGCGTACTGAAGGACATCAGCTTCGACGTGCGGCAAGGCGAGATTTTCGGCATTTGCGGGCTGGCGGGTTCGGGGCGTACCGAGGTGCTGCGCGCGGTTGCCGGCGCCGACCGCATCGACAGCGGCGAGATCCGCGTCGATGGTAAGGCGCTGTCGGTGAACAGCCCGCGCACGGCGCTTGCCAATGGCATCGGCCTGTTGCCGGAAGACCGCAAGACGGAAGGGCTGTTCCTCGACCAGTCCGTGGCCTTCAACGTCACCATCTCGTCGCTCGGTGCGCTTGCGTCCGGTGGGTTCCTGAAGGCGGGCGAGGAGCGCGCCAAGGTCGCCGAATATATCCGGCAGATGCGCATCAAGACCCCCTCGGACGCCACTCGGGTGCGAACCCTTTCCGGCGGCAACCAGCAGAAATGCGGCATTGCCCGGCAGCTCAGCGCAGGCACGCAGATCCTGCTCGTCGACGAGCCGACCCGCGGCGTCGATGTCGCCGCCAAGCGGGAAATCTACGATCTGCTCGTGCGGCTCACCAAGGATATGGGCGCCGCCGTGGTGATGGTGTCGTCGGAACTGCCGGAGGTCCTCGGGCTCTGCGATCGCATCATGGTGATGCGGCAGGGCGAGGTGTCGGCGATCGTCGACGGCAAAAGCGCCAGCGAGGAAACGCTGATGGCCCACGCGGTCTGGAATTGAGGAGAATGACATGACGGTTCGTGATTACAGCCACTATATCGCCGGCGCCTTCGAGGCCTGGAACGGCGAAACGGTCGAGCGGCGCTCGCCTGCGAGCGGCGAAGTGGTGGCCCGCTATGCGAGCGGCACACCGGCCGATATCGACCGCGCCGTCGATGCCGCACGCAACGCTTTCGAAAGCGGCGTCTGGTCGGAGCTGAGCGGCATGGAGCGCGCCGAAGTCCTCAACCGGCTCGCTGACCTGATCCAGGAGAATTTCGAGCAGCTCGTGCGCATCGAGGTCGAGGAGACCGGCAAGCCGATCCGCTTTGCTCGCGGCGATATCAATGGTGCGGTCGGGCTCACGCGCTATGCCGCCTCGCTCGGCATGCAGATGGCCGGCACGACCTACACCAATCTCGGCCGCGACCGCACCGCGCTCATCATGCGCGAGCCGGTTGGCGTGGTTGGCCTCGTCACGCCGTGGAATTTCCCGGTCCTGATCCTCATGCAGAAGGTGCCGTTTGCGCTTGCCGCCGGCTGCACGGTGGTGGTGAAGCCTTCGGAATTCACCTCCGGCAGCACGCTGGAAATCGCCGCACTCGCCTCGAAGGCGGGCCTGCCGGATGGCGTCTTCAACGTGGTGAGCGGCAAGGGCGCCGTCGTCGGGCAGCGGCTGACCGATCATCCGGGCGTGGACTTCATCTCGTTCACCGGCTCCACCCGCGTCGGCCGCAACGTCATCGAAAGTTCGGCAAAGAACATCGTCAAGACCTCCATGGAGCTCGGCGGCAAGTCGGCCAACATCGTCTTTGCCGATGCGGACCTCGACGCCGCCGTGGACGGCGCGCTGATGGGCGTGTTCTTCAACAATGGCGAATGCTGCGTCTCGGGCTCGCGGCTCTTTGTGCAGTCCGCTGTCGCGGATGAATTCATCGCCCGCGTCGCCCGCCGTGCTTCGGAATTGAAGGTCGGCGACCCTTTCGACGACAAGACCGATATCGGCGCGATGATCGACGAGAACCATTTTGGCAAGGTGCTGGATTTCGTGAAATCCGGCGTGGCCGAAGGCGCGAAACTGCTGACGGGCGGGGAGGCGGCCAAGCTTGGCGCTGGCCACTACGTGCAGCCGACCGTGTTCGACCATGTGACGCCGTCGATGACGATCTTCCAGGAGGAAATCTTCGGCCCCGTGCTGAGCGTCACGCGTTTCGACACGCTGGACGAGGTGATCCGCCTTGCCAATGACAGCCAATACGGCCTGTCGAACTATGTCTGGTCGAAGAACATCGACACCGTCATGACCGTCTCCAAGCGGCTGAAGAGCGGCTGGGTGCAGGCCAACACCATCATCGATGGCGCGCCTCAATTGCCGCTGACCGGCGTCAAGGGCTCCGGCTTCGGCTACGAGATGGGTCAGGCCGGCTTCGAGGAATTCACGCAGCTCAAGACGCTCTTCCTGCACACCGGCCCGCGCCAGCCGGTTTTCGGGAGCTGAGCATGGCGCCGATCACCCTCCTCGTCTCCGATGTCGACCGAACGCTGCTGACGCACGACTACGTCCTGCGGGACGACGTTGCCAGCGCGCTCGCGCGGCTGCGGGCGGCGGGCGTGCAGGTGGTGCTTGCCACCGCGCGGTCGCCGGAGGCGGTGCGGCCCTATGCCGAACGTCTCGGCGCGACGGGCCTTGCCATCTGCTTCAACGGCGGCTGGATCGGCGATCTCGACACAGGCGAAGCGCATGTCAGCACGCCGGTTCCGCGCGACGATGCGCTCGCAGTGATGGCGGCTGCGCAGGAGATCGGCGTGGTCGCGCTCTGGTACGGCGCAGGCGGCGTCAGCACGACTGGCGAGCATCCCCTCGCATTGCGCGAGGCGAAGATCACCGGCGAAAACCTGCGCGTTGTCGATGGCCTCGCAGACCTGCCCGGCGAGCCGGGCAAGATCATGTGCGTCCGCGCCGACCCCGACGACGACACCGGATTTGCCGCAATGCGGCTGCGGTTTTTCGACAGCCTTGCCGTGGCGGGCTCGCATCCGCGCCTGCTTGAGATCGGGCCGCAAGGTGTTTCGAAACGCGCCGCCGTCGAATGGGTCGCCCGGCATCTCGGTGCCGATCAGGCGTCCACGGCTGCGGCCGGTGACGCGGAGAACGATCTCGACATGCTGCACTGGGCCGGCACGCGGCTGACGGTCGAAAACGGCATCGATGAAGTGAAGCGCATCGCGGATTTCGTCGCCCCGTCCTGTGACGCGGGTGGGCTTGCCGTCGCCGTGGACTGGCTGATGGGCGAGCGGATGCCCATAGAGCCGACAAGCACCCCGCAGGGAGGAAGAAGGAATGGCTGACATGGCAACGCGGCAGGAAATGGGACTGGCGCCCGGCGGCTTCTCGCGCATCGTGACGGTGCTGCAAAGCCTCGGGCTGTTCTGGGTGCTCGTGGCGCTCTGCGCCGTGGCCGTCTATCTCTCGCCGAGCTTCTTCCAGTTCGGCAACATGATGAATGTCGGGCGGCAGGTCGCGCTCTTCGGCATCGTAAGCATCGGCATGACCTTCGTCATCCTGACGCGCGGCATCGATCTCTCCGTCGGCTCCATCGTCGGCGTCGTTGCGGTCTCCACGGCCATGCTGCTGTCGGCGGGCTTTTCCATTCCGGTGGTGATGGGCATCGCGCTGGTGCTCGGCATGCTCTTCGGCGCCTTCAATGGCGCGGGCATCGTGCTCTGCGGCATGCCGCCCTTCATCATGACGCTCGGCACGCTCGTCATGGGCCGCGGCATCGCGATGACCATCGCCAATGGCGAGCCGCAGATGCTGGGCGAGGCGACCGATGCCTTCTATTTCCTCGGCGGCGGCTTCCTGCTCGGCATTCCGGTGCCGATCTGGATCTTTGCCTTCGTGGCACTCGTCGCCTTTGTCGTACTGCGCTCCACCGCCTTCGGTCGCCAGGTCTATGCGGTCGGCTCGAATGCGGAGGCCGCCCGCCTTGCCGGCATCCGTGTCGGTGCGGTGCTGATGTCGGTCTATGTCATCTCCGGCATGCTGGCCGCCGTCACTGCACTGATCACCGTTTCGCGCCTCACCGTCGGTGAACCGACCGCCGGCAGCAATCTCGAACTCGAAGCCATCGCCATCGTCGTCATCGGCGGCACCAGCCTGTTCGGCGGCGAGGGCGGCGTGGTCGGCACGGTCATTGGTGCTGCCATCATCGCCGTCATCGCCAATATCCTCAATCTTCTGGGAATTTCGCCCTTCACCCAGCAGATCGTCAAAGGCGCGATCATCATCGCCGCCGTGATGTTCGAGGTCTACCGCCATCGCCAGAAGGCCTGACATTCCGCGGGCGCCGGGGGCGCCGGGATCCATGAGCAATGTTCATCAACGGGAGGAGTAATACAATGAACACCAGTCGCAGACAGTTCCTGACACTTTCGGCCGCCATCGCCGCCGCTGCCGGCACCGTGGGGCTGCCGTTCCGCAGTGCCTTTGCCGAGGGCACGATCAAGGTCGGTTTCAGCCAGGGCACGATGAACCATCCGTGGCGCATCGCCATGGTCGAGGTGAACCGGCAATATGCCAAGGAGAACTACTCCGACCTCGAACTGATCGTCACCGACGGCAACAATGACGCCGCAAAGCAGGTGGCGGACGTCGAAAGCCTGATCGCGCAGGGCATCCAGGTCCTCGTCATCTCGCCGCTCACCGAACAGGCGCTGACGCCCGTGGTGCGCGATGCCATGGCGGCCGGCATTCCGGTGCTGACCCTCGACCGCAAGGTCAATACGGATGTCACCTGCCATCTCGGCGGCCTCAACCTGCCGCTCGGCGAGGGTGCCGGCAAATTCCTGATCAACGCGCTGCCGAATGGCGGCGGCATCATCGAGTTGCAGGGCACGGCCGGCGCCTCGGCGACGAACGACCGCCACAACGGCTTCAAGAGCGTCATCGAGGGCAATGCTGCCTTCAAGGTGATCGCCGAGCAGAACTGCGACTACACGCGCGACAAGGCCGTGAAGTTCATGGAGGACATGGTCCAGCGCTTCAAGCCGGGCGAGATCCAGGCGATCTATGCGCACAATGACGAGATGGCGCTCGGCGCGGTGCAAGTGCTGGAAGCCGCCGGTCGCCTCGAAGGCGTCAAGGTCATCGGCATGGACGGCCAGAACACGGCCTTCCAGGCGATCAAGGACGGCAAGATGTCGGCCTGCTTCATCTACCCGTTCTGCGCGCCGGAAGGCATCCAGACCGCACACAAGATCGCCAAGGGCGAGGCCGTCGACAAGGAAATCATCCTGCCGACCGTCGAAGTCACCAGCGCCAATGTCGACCAGTTCCTCGGCAAGGGCATCTAGCAACATAAGCGCCGGGCCGCGTCGCAAGGCGCGGCCCGTGCGGTTCCATGGAAGGAAGAAAGATGGCATCCGTTCGTCACTACGATAATCCCAGAGGCGTGATCCCCGCCGTGCTCATGCCGTTCACCGCCGACCTCGCGGTGGATGAGAAGGCATATCGCAAGCACCTCGCCGACGTTGCCGGTGTGGAGGGCATCAGCGCGATCACCATCAACGGCCACGCCGCCGAGGTGGCCTCGCTGACGATCGAGGAGCAATACCGCGCGATCGCCGTCACCAAGGAGGTTCTGGAAGAGCGGGTGCCGACGATCGTCGCCGTCTATACCAACTCCACGCTGGAAGCCGCGCGCATCGCCCGCAAGGCGCAGGACGAGGGCGCAAACGGGCTCTTGGTCTTCCCGCCGGAGGTCATGGTGCTCGGTGGCCATCTGCGCCCGGAAATGGCGCGCGAACATTTCAAGCGCATCACCGATGCATCCGACCTGCCGATCATCCACTACCAGTTTCCGCTGAATTCCAATCTCGCCTATCCGCTGCCGACGCTGCTGGAGCTGTGCAACCAGTTCCCCTCGATCAAGGCGATCAAGGACAATTGCGGCGATGGCAATCTGCATGAACGGCAGATCCGCGAGCTGAAGGCGCTGGATCGCCCGGTAAACACGCTGACGACGCACAGCTCCTGGCTGCTCGGATCGCTGGCGCTCGGCTGCGATGGGCTCTTGTCCGGTGCCGGCTCGGTGATTGCCAACCTTCAGGTGGCGCTCTTCCGCGCGGTGCAGGCCGGCGATCTCCATGCCGCCAAGGCGATCAACGACCGGATCTACCCGACCGTGCGCGCCTTCTATGACCATCCGCTGCTCGACATGCACAACCGCATGAAAGAGGCCCTTGTCATTCTCGGCCGCTGGGACGAGGCTCATGTTCGCCCGCCGCTGATGAAGCCGACACCGGCCGAGATCGAAAAGATCCGGCAGTGCCTCACCCGCGCGGGCCTGACTGCGGAAACGCTCTACAAGAAGGTTGCCTGAAACATGACTGTACTCGTGCTCGGCGAACGGCCGGCACCCGGCGTGCTGCGCCTCACGCTGAACAGGCCGGACAAGCTGAACGCCCTTTCCAAGGACCTCCTCGGCGAACTCACCGGCCTGCTCCGCGATGCACGGGAGGACGCCGGCATAGGCTGCGTCATCCTGACGGGAGCCGGGCGTGCCTTTTCGGCCGGCGCGGACATTTCGGACATGCTGGAGCGCGGCGTCGCCTCCTATGCCGATCCCGAGCGTCTGGCGCGGTGGGCGGAGATCCAGGATTTCCCGAAGCCGATCATCGCGGCGGTAAATGGTTTTGCACTGGGCGGCGGTCTTGAACTGGCGCTGCTCTGCGACATCATCCTCGCGGCCGACACGGCAAAATTCGCGACGCCGGAAATCAACATCGGGTCCTTTCCTGGCGACGGCGGCACGCAGAGGCTGCCGCGGCTGGTCGGCCGGAGCTTTGCCATGCAGATGGTGTTGACCGGCCAGATGGTCGATGCGGCACTTGCCGAGCGCAAGGGATTAGTCAGCGAAATCATGCCGCTGGAGGCGCTTGCAGAGAGAGCACTGGAGATAGCTTCGGCGATTGCCGCACAGTCCGTCGCGATCACGCCCTATGCAAAAAGGGCGGTGAAGGCGGCGGATGAACATTCGCTGGCGGACGGGCTGCGCGTCGAGCACGCGCTGACGGTCGAGGCGTTCGATACCGAAGACAGGATGGAAGGACTTCGGGCATTTGCGGAAAAGCGCAAGCCGAAGTTCCAGGGCAGATAGGGGTCCCGAGGCGGATCGGGAGGATGGAATGCAGACATTCGACTATATCATTTCGGGCGCCGGCTCGGCGGGCTGCGTCATCGCCAATCGGCTGACCGAAGATCCGTCCGTGAAGGTGCTGCTGCTCGAAGCCGGCAGCCGGGACTGGAACCCGATGATCCATATTCCGGGCGGCATCGGCAAGCTGTTCGGGCCGGGCGTCAACTGGCGGTTCAAGACGGTGCCGCAGAAGAACCTCGACAATCGCGAGATCTGGTATCCGCAGGGCAAGACGCTCGGTGGTTCCAGCTCGATCAACGCGATGATCTACATCCGCGGCCAGCGGGAGGACTACGACAACTGGGCGGCTCTCGGCAATGACGGCTGGAGCTATGAGGATGTGCTGCCCTATTTCCGCAAGTCGGAAGACAATGAGCGGCTGGTCAGCGAATATCACGGGCAGGGTGGTCCGCTCTGGGTGTCGGACCAGGTCAATCCGCACGAATTGTCCAAGGCCTTCGTGCGCGCCTGCCAGCGCTGGGGCCTGCCCTACAATCCAGATTTCAACGGCGAGACGCAGCATGGTGCCGGCCTCTACCAGGTCACCTGCCGGGGTGGCCGCCGACGCAGCTCCGCCGTCTCCTACCTGCACCCCGTGCGTTCGCGCAAGAACCTCACCGTGATGACGGGTGCCCGCGCCATCCGCATCGTCATGGAGGGTACGCGCGCCGTGGGGCTGGAGGTCGCGCAGGGCCGCTCCGTCCAGATTTTTCGCGCGGACCGCGAGGTCATCGTCACCAGCGGCGCGCTCAACTCGCCGCGCCTGCTGATGCTCTCCGGTCTCGGTGATGCCGACGAGCTGAAGCCGCTCGGCATCAAGCCGCAGGTCGACCTCAAGGGCGTCGGAAAGAACCTTCAGGACCACCTTTGCTCCAACGTGCACGTCACGCTCAAGGAACCTATCAGCTATGACGGTCAGGACCGTTACCCGAAGGCGATCCTGCACGGCATCCGCTGGCTGCTCTATCGCAATGGCCCGGCAGCCTCTGTCATCGTCGAGGGCGGCGGTTTTGCCTCCAGCGAGGGCAATGGCCGGCCGGACATGCAGATCCATGTCGCGCCGGCCATGGTGGTGCGCGGCGGGCAGACGCAGCTCGACGGCCATGGCTTTACCGTCAACACCACGTTCCTGCGCCCGCAAAGTATTGGCTCGATCAAGCTCGCCTCAGCGCGGCCGGAAGACGAGCCGCTGATCGATCCGAATTATCACGGCGCGGAATACGACCGGACCATGTCGCTGAAATCGATCGAGACGACCCGCGAAATCCTCTCCCAGCCCGACATCGCGAAATATATCAAGATCGAGCGCTTGCCGGGGCCGGACGCGAAGACGAAGGAGGAAATCATGGCCTATGTGCGCCAGTATGCCTGCTGCGATTACCACCCCGTCGGCACCTGCAAGATGGGCATCGACGAGACCTCCGTCGTCGATCCGCAGCTTCGGGTGCGCGGCGTGGAAGGGCTCCGCGTCGCCGATTCCTCGATCATGCCGGTCTTGCTCAGCGGTAATACCAACGCGCCCTCGATGATGATCGGCGAAAAGGCCGCCGACATGATCCGGCAATCGCATTGAGGCCGACGATGACGTCCGACAGGCCCGGCATCCTCGTGGTCGGCCCGGAGGGCGGGCGGCGACTCTGGCAGCCGTCGCCGGCGAACGGCTCGGTCGATATCCGCGTGACGCCGGAGGATGTGGCGCTGCGCACGCCCTACAGTTTCGGCGAGCAATGCATCCCGCCGGGTTCACGCGTGCCGGAGCATGCCCATCCCGATCACGATGAATTCTTGCATTTTCTCGCCGGCTCCGGCGTGGCGATCCTCGATGGCGAGGAGCACACGATCGTGCCTGGAACGACGATCGTCGTCGGCGCCAACCGCCGCCATTCCTTCGTCAACACTGGCGAGGCCGACTTGCGGTGGCTTTGGTTCATCCAGCCGAACGGCCTCGAAATCTACTTTGCCGAGGTCGGCATTCCGGTCACGCCGGGCGAAAGCGCGCCGGAACCTTTCAGGCGTCGGCCGGAGACGCCCTATGCCGATGTTTTCGCACCCAGGGAGGCGCGCGCCAAATAACAGGACCAGGCCACCCGTATCTGGTGTAACTTGCGACGCACAGCCCGTGACTCATCAAGGGAGACGTCTGATGACTGCGCCGCACCCCTCCAGAACCCATATCGGCAACCACGCCCTGCATCCCGAAACGCAGATGCTGAACTATGGCTACGACCCCGAACTCTCCGAAGGGGCCGTCAAGCCGCCGGTTTTCCTGACGTCCACCTTCGTCTTTGCGTCGGCGGAGGATGGCCGGGATTTCTTCGACTATGTGTCCGGTCGTAAGGAGCCGCCGGAGGGCAGGGGCGCCGGCCTCGTGTATTCGCGCTTCAATCATCCCAACAGCGAGATCGTTGAGGATCGCCTGGCGGTCTATGAGCGCACGGAGAGCTGCGCGCTGTTCTCGTCCGGCATGTCGGCCATCGCGACGACGCTGCTCGCTTTCGTTCGGCCGGGCGATACGGTGCTGCATTCCCAGCCGCTCTATGGCGGCACGGAAACACTGCTCGCCAAGACGTTCCTCAATCTCGGCGTCTCGGCCGTGGGTTTTGCCGACGGGGTCGACGAAGCCTCGGTGAAGGCGGCGGCGGACGAAGCGGTGGCCAAGGGCCGCGTCTCGGTCATCCTGATTGAAACGCCGGCCAACCCGACCAATAGCATCGTCGATGTCGCGATGATCCGCCGCATCGCGGATGCGATCGGTGAGAAGCAGGGCCACACGCCGCTCATCGCCTGCGACAACACGCTGCTGGGGCCGGTCTTCCAGCGGCCGCTCGAACACGGCGCGGATATTTCACTCTACTCGCTGACGAAATATGTCGGCGGCCATTCCGACCTGATCGCCGGGGCGGCGCTCGGCCGCAAGGCGGTGATGAAGCAGATCAAGGCGCTGCGTGGCGCGATCGGCACGCAGCTCGATCCGCATTCCTGCTGGATGCTCGGCCGCTCGCTGGAGACGCTGCAACTCCGCATGGAGCGGGCCAACAACAATGCGAAGGCCGTCGCCGATTTCCTGCGCGAGCATCCCAAGGTCGAACGCATCCACTACCTGCCGTACAACGCGCCGGACTCGCCCATCGGCCGCACCTTCTCCGCCCAGTGCGGCGGTGCCGGATCGACCTTCTCCTTCGACATCAAGGGCGGCCAGCCGGCGTCGTTCAAGTTCCTCAACGCGCTGAAGATCTTCAAGCTCGCCGTCAGCCTCGGCGGAACGGAATCACTTGCCTCCCATCCGGCAACGATGACCCATTCCGGCGTGCCGCTGGAGGTGCGCCAGCGCATCGGCGTGCTGGAATCGACGATCCGGCTGTCGATCGGCATCGAGCATCCCGACGACCTGATCGCCGACCTGACGCTGGCGCTCGACGAGGCGTGACGTTTCAGGGCGCCGGCCGGGGGAGACGCACTTGCGTCAGCGTCTTGATCCGGCCGGGCCGCAGTCCCTTCAACTGGGTCAGCAGGCTCTTTGCGGCGTCATTGCCATAGGCGCGCCGGCTGACGCCGAGCAGCATGACGCCCCTGTTGCCGCCGGCATCGCTGTAGCGGGCATAGCGGTAGGCGTTCCACTCGACGATATATTGCCCGTTGGCGTCCTTGCTGCTGACAATGAAATCCAGCAAGGCCTCGCCGGCCGCTTCGTTCTGGATCACCTCCATGTTGACGAGCGGGTCGGTCGCCTTGCGCTGCTTCAGCATGTCGACCTGCGCGCGAACGGCATCCATGACGGCGATGCCGCTGGTGACCGTCTCGACCAGCACCATCTGGTCGTATCGTTCGGCGCTCTGGTCGGCCGGAAGGTATTCCTGCTTGATGTAGGTTTTGGAGGGTTGCGAACTCCAGGCGAGCACAAAGGCCTCGCCCTCGAAATCGATCGGTCCGGGCACGCCGAGCCGGTCCGTTGCCTGTGCGAAAGCGGATGTCGCCATTAGCGCGAAGGTCAGAAGGGCTGCGCCGAGGCGAGCGATGGAAAGGGTGGCTGGCATGGCCTGTCTCCTTCGTCCTGTCCGGAAATGGCAAGGCCGCCGGGTTTTAGCCGGCGGCCTTGCATTGTTCGGGATGCTCAATCCGCATCGTCAGCCTGGACCCGGGCACTTCCATTGAGTGTCCTTGCCGCGGGGTTGCCGATGGCGGCGCCGAGCAGGGCCTGGGTCGGGTCCGCCCCCTTGAAGCCCGCCTGCGCGAGGATCTCGTCGAGGATGGGTTTCTGGGCGGTGAAGTTCAAAAGCTGGCTGCTGAGGTCGCCGACCGGATTGCCTGCGCCGTCGCCGCCATTGCCGCCCAGCGCGCCTGCAAGGCCGCCGGCGCTGAAGATGCGGATGTCGGAAATCTTTTCGATCGGCTTCATCGCCTGTTCCAGCGCTTGCGGGATGATGGCGATGCGTGCCCGCGCCAGCTCGAATTCGACGATGGCGGGCGACAGGGCGTTGCGGGCTTCGTTGAGCGCGCGTTCCGCCTGGGCTTCGGCCTGGCCGAGTTCGATGACGCCGGTCGCCTTGATCTTGGCGGCTTCCGCATCGGCCTGGGCCTGGATCTTGATCGCGGCCGCGAGGTTTTCCGCCGCCTGCCGCTCTGCTTCCGCCTTCACGGTGATGGCGGTCGCTGCCTGTTCGGCTTCCTTGCGCGCATCGAGCACGGCGATGCGCTTGGCGCGCTCGGCGATCTCGACTTCGCGTGCGGTCGTCACCTGTTCCTCGGCGGTGATGGCCGAGGCCTTGGCTTCGTCCGCCTTGGCACGCGCAGCCTGCTCCTGTTCGCTCTTCTCCGCGACGGCGATCGCGGCGTCGATACGGGCGGTTTCCGTCACCCGACGGGCTTCGGCTTCCCGCTCGGCAATGCCGCGTTCTGCGTCAATGCGGGCGGTTTCCTTGGCCTGGCGCGCCTGGGAGTCGCGCTCGGCAATGCCCTTTTCGGTGTCGAGGCGGGCGGTTTCTTCGCTCAGGCGCGCAAGCTGTTCGGCCCTTGCCGCTTCCGCGCGGGTCTCGGCCGTCTTGTTGGCGATATCGCGTTCCTGCGACAGTTCGGCGTCGCGCTGTTCGCGCTCGATCGTCAGGCGGCGGAGCGAGGCTTCGCGGTCCTTGGTGGCGATCTCCACCTCGTTGTCGCGCACGATCTGGTTGCGTTCGCGCTTGCGCTCCTCGGTGATCTTGGTGAGCGCGGTCAGGCCCTCAGCGTCGAACGTGTTGTTCGGGTTGAAATGCTTGATGTCCGTCTGGTCGAGGCGGGTCAGCGACACCGATTCCAGCTCCAGCCCGTTCGATTGCAGGTCATGCGCGACGGCGGCCTGTACCGATTTGACGAATTCCGCGCGCTGCTCCTGCAGGTCGCGCAGCGACATGGTTGCGGCCACAGAGCGCAGGCCGTCGACGAATTTCGCCTCGACAAGTGCTTTGAGCGCGTCCGCATCGTTGGTTCGGTCGCCGAGCGTCTGGGCGGCGAGCGCGATGTTGTCCCCATCCGGCTTCACGCGGACGTAGAATTCCGCGGTGATGTCGGCGCGCATGCGGTCCTTGGTGATGAGCGATTCGTTTTCCGCGCGCTTGACTTCGAGACGCAGCGTGCTGAGCGACACCCAGGAATAGGAGTGGAAGATCGGCAGGATGATCGATCCGCCATCGAGCACGACCTTCTTGCCGCCGAGGCCGGTTCGTACATAGGCCTTGTCGCGCGTGGCGCGGGTATAGAGCGAGGTCATGATGATGCCGATGACGACGATAGCCGTCACGATGACCCCGGCGATGATTCCTACCGAGAGGAAGTCCATGTTCGTTTACCCTCCGTTGTTGGAATAAAGGTCGTCCCCCAGTGCCGCCGGCGCAGGGATGGCCTGGAAAAGGCCGTTTGCCCCATCGACGATCAGCACGGATGCGCCCGTCTCGATCACATGCCCCGGCACGGCCTGGGCGCGTAGCGTATGGATGTTGTCATAGCGGTCCTTGATGCGCACCGTGCCCGGATGGCCCTGGTCGAGCGGCCCGAGTGTCACGGTTCCTGTAAGGCCGATGAAATCGGCCTGTTCCTGCACGCTGGTCTCGTCGCGCGGGATGATCTTTGCGAGCCCCCGGCTCGACCAGCGGGTGACGGGAATGGCGATGGCGAGCGCGCCGGTGACCGCCGCATAGAGCGGAAGCGGCTCGCGGAATTGCGAAATGAAGCCCTGTAGGGCAAAGCCGGCGGCCGCAAAGGCCGAGAGCAGGATGACGGCGAGCACGAGGATCGGCACGCCGCCGGCGTTGAGCCAGGACATCCACCCGCCGAGCAGGCCGTGCTCCACGTCGCCCGGCCCGTTCAGGTCGAAGCCGTCGTCGATCAGGCCCGAGGCGGACGCCCCGAGCAGGACCGAGACGAGCTCGACGATGCCGAGGCCCGCCACCGTCAGAAGCGCGATCCAGAAAGGCGCGGTGCCCGGATGGACGATGGAATCCATCAGCGCTCACCGTGCTTGAAGGCGGAAAGGCGCGCCTCGATCGCCTTCTGGCGTTGCAGGCGGCCGAGTTCCTCGACCTCCGCCGTGCCTTCCATGGCCGGCTTCGAGGGAACGCCCGTGACGCGCTCGACGGCCTGGAGCGCATCGGCGAGGCGCTGGTCGTTGCGCTGGGAAGGGGTCGCGGCTGCCGGCACGGTGCGCTCGGCACGCTTGGCGTCCTCCAGCCGCTTCATCGCGTCGGCGCGAGCGGAGGAAATGCTGCGCAGCGTCGCCTCGGCATCGGCGATCTCGCCGGCATTTTCGAGGATGGCCTTCGACAGCGCATCGCGCTGGGCTTCCAGGTCGATCTGCACGCCGGTGGCGGCGCGGGCGAGATCTTCGCGGCCGTTTTCCAGCCCCACCTTGATCTTCTCGTCGAGGTCGCTGATTTCCGCGTCGAGGTCGTCGGCCTTGGCCTTCAGCCGGTGGCCGGCCGCCATGGCGACGCCGAGAGCGGCGCGTGCCTCCTCCGCGATGGCGCCGATTTCCCGCACGGCCTGCTGGGCGACTGCGACCGGGTTCGAGGTTTCGGCGGCATCCACCGCATTGTTGACGACACCGGCGATGACGCGCCCGAGGCGGGCAAGAATACCTTCATTGGACATGGAAGCCTCCTTTTTCGGGTGAACGCCGGCATGGATGCCGGCGTAGAGACAGATGGACGTGCCGGCAAAGACCAACCTTGCCTCGGCAAAATCCGCCCAGCCTTCCTGGTAGCCGCTCGCCGCATAGGGCAGCACGATCCGGCCGTTGAGCGTGGCGATACTGACGCTGTCCGGGCCTTTCACGGCGAAAAGCTTCGAGTCGAGCGGGATATCCGCGACGATCTCCCCGGGCTTTCGCCGGCCGTGATCGCGCAGCGCGAGCGTCACCAGGCGGGCGGGAAGGCCCGTCACCGTGCGGATCTGCTCATAGGCCGCCTGGTGCAGCGTCACGACATTGGCGCCCGGCGTCCTGTCGAGGATCGCCATGGCCTGCTGGTAGGCGGCAAGCGTCTCCGACAGCGCCTGACGCATGTCGGGCGTGGGTTGGAGGACGAGCCTGAGACTGGATGTGAACTTCGTTGCCATGCTTAAATATATAAAGCACTTCATTGGTGCTTTCAAGAGGGATTCCTGACTGGCTCTCTCTTCAACGGATGAGGTGGGCGGAACCTTCGGCCGCGCGGCCCTTCTTTTTCAGGCGAGCCGCGTTATCCTTTACGGCTGCTTGCCCGGACGGCAGGCGGCGCCAACCATCATGGAGCAGGGATGCCGCACCGGTTCGTCGACATCGTCGTCTTTCGCGCCCATCGCTTCAGCCTGGGGCTGGAGGAGGAAACCGGCGTCTATTTTCTTTCGACGCCGGTGAGCGGCTTCAACCGTGCGGTCGAATACGAGGCCTATTTCCGCATCAGCGCTGACGAGTTCGAGCGCTATCGAAGCGAGCCGGACGCGGCGGACGATTTTCTCGAAACCTGCCGCAACCACGGTAATGAAGACCGGCGATTTCCCTAAATCGACGCATGATGGTCGGCCCGGCCTTGATTTTGAAATAAGCCCTTTATGTTGATCGTCTTAGATGCAGTTCGATATTTTCCGAGAAATCAATTCATGCAGTTCTTTTCCCGCTTCCTACGCCCCGTCGTTTCCCTCCTCCTCATCGTTTTCCTGACTTCGCCCGTTTTCGCGCAGGCGCCGACGCAGGCGGCCATTGCGCGATCAGACGTGATCGCAGCGGAGATGAAGGCGCTCTTCGATGGCGGTGACGCCGAAGGCGCACGCCGCAAGGCGGAGGCGGCAAGTGCGGCGTTCAAGGCCGAGGGGGAGGCCTGGCTTGCGGCGAGCTATGCCGTTTCCGCCGCCGATTACACCATGCGCATGGGCGACGCCGCCCGCGTCGACGCTGAATATTATCCGCGCATGCGCGCACTTCTCAAAGTGCTCGATCCGGTTGAAGAAACCCGTGCCAACCTGCTGATTTCGCTGCTGATGGACGCCAAGGGCCGGCTCGGGGAGACGGGCAAGCAGGACGAACTGATGCAACTCTACGAAAAGCGCATCCGCAAGGCCCACGGCAAGGACAGTGAACAGGACATCGACGCCCGGGTGCGCACCGCCTACAGCGTATTGGAAGCGGGGCGCCTGGAGGATGGCCGCAAGAGACTGCGCGCAGCACTCGATGCATCCGCGAAGACGGAGCTGCATGCCGTGACGCTGCGGCACTATACGCAGGCGGGACGTAGCTTCCAGGCGAGCGGGCTCAATGACGACGCGGCGGGCCTGTTCCAGGCGGCCGAGCAGACGGCGGCGATCCGCGCCGAGGTGAAGGAACTTGCCGACTTCTACCTCGCCTATGCGGAATTCCGCACCGCGGTGCCCGACAACGAGCAGCATTTCGTGCCGCTCTATACGATGGCGACCAATCTCTATGCGCGCTTCTACGGTACGGAATCGCCCGAGCTGATCCACGCCACCGACAAGCTCGCCACCGCACTGTCCGACGTCGGGCAATACGGCACCGCGATCGACCTCGAACGCCGCAATTACGAGATCGCGCAGAAATCGCTCGGCGACGACGACACCGTGACCTGGCGCATCGCCAACAATCTCGCCGACCTGCTGCGCGGCATGGGCTCGCCGTCCCGCGCGCTGGAATACGACCTCAAGGTACTGGAGAACCGCACCCGCCATTACGGCCAGAACCATTTCAACACGCTGGTCAGCGCCAACAACACGGCGCAGAACTATCTCGATCTCGGCAATTATGCCGAGGCGCGCCGCTATTTCGCGCTCTGCCTCGATATTTCCAAGGCGCTCGGTGACCCCGTGACGATCGCCGGCATGGAGGCCTGGATCGACTACACTGACCTTCTTTCGGGCGCCAAGCCGATGGATGCGGCCGCCGCCAAGCGCATCGAGGCGATGATCACCGATTCCAACTATCCGGCGATCCTCAGCATGAAGGCGGCCTATCTGATAGCGGATCATGTTGCCAAAGGAGGCGATGCGGCCCGGCAGATCAAGCACTTGCAGCAGGCCTTCAGCATCGCGGCTGGCGAGATGAGCATGGGCCACCCGCTGGCCTTTGCCGGGCGTATCGCGATCGCCAAGGCGAAGGCCGGCACGGACAAGGTGACGGCGGCGAGCGAATTTGCCGGGATCGACGAGGAGATGCTGCGCTGGGTGCATCTCCAGGTGTCGGTCGCCGGCGGGCGGGAGGTCGGCGAGGCGGTGCGGGCAATGGCCGACGGCATGCTCTACGATTATGCGCGGTTTGCCGAACAGGATGCCGCGGCCGTTCCGGCCTTCGCGGATGCCGCGCGGCGCTGGCCGTCGCTCGCCACGGCGGACGCAGACAATGTGCTGAAGCTCGGCCGCATGATCGACAAGTGGGACACCGAGACCGCCCGCCTGCTCGACCGCATCACCCGCCTGTCGCGCATTGCGCGAGAAATCTTTGCCGCCGATGTCGAGCAGGATCTAGCCTATGCCTATCTGTCGGACACCAAGGCGCTGGAACAGCAACTGCATGAACGCATCGTCGGACGCTACCAGCTGGACCGTGAAAAGCTCCTGAACCAGAAACTGCCGACGCCGGGAGAGCTGCTCGGCAAGGACCAGGCCCTCGTCCAGTATTTCGTGACCCGCAAATGGAAGGTGGGCCGCGAAAGCGCCGATCCGATCGAGGATTCCAGGCTCTACGCCATCGTCTGGCGCGGCGGCGCGGCGCCGGTTCTGCGCGCGCTCGGCGATCCGCGCGAAGTGCTGTCGAGCGGCCAGGAGGTCGTCGCGGCCCTCCAGACGCGCGATCGCAGCGGTGGCGACGGACGAGGCCTGCTCGTTGAGGCGAGCAAGCGCGAGTTCGCGCGGCTCTACGACCGGCTGATCGCACCCGTCGAAGGCGACATAAGCAGCGCGAAAACGGTGTTCATCGTGCCGGACGGGCAATTGTTCGCCTTGCCCTTCTCCCTGCTGGAAGACCCCGCCGGGAAGTTGCTGGAAGAGCGCTTCACCCTGCGGCTGCTGACTGAACCGGAAGCACTCTACCGCGCCGTCGAGGACCGCGCGCTGCCCGCGGAAGGCACCGTCGTGCTGGCCGGCGGCATCGATTATGCGAAGGGCGAGGAGGCGGGGGCCATGCCGCTGCCGGGCACGCTGCGCGAGGTGGAGGCGATCGGCAAGGTCCTCGGCGGCCCCGGCCTTAAGATCGAGACCATGACCGGAGCGGGGGTGAGCGAAGGCGCGCTTCGCGAGCGCATGAAGGGCGCGACGCTTGCCCATCTCGCCACGCATGGGGCCTATGGCAGCCCGAAGAACGGCGGCGCCAGCAATGTCGATACGCTGTGGCAGAGCGAGGTCATCCTCGCGCGTTCCGGCGATGAGCGCGCCATGCGCCGCGACGAGAAGGACGGGCGGCTCTACGCCTTCGAGCTGATGGGCTGGGACCTGACCGGCCTCGACCTGCTGGTGCTCTCGGCCTGCGAAACAGGCCGCGGCGACGAGGCTTTCGTCGGCGGCGTGCGCGGCCTGCCGACGGCCGCAAGCCTTGCAGGGGCGAAACGCGCGCTGCTGACGCTCTGGCCTGTCGCTGACGACGGTACGGCGGATTTCATGGTGCGCTACTACGAGCATCTGAAAGGCGGGCAGACATTTGCAGAGGCGCTGCGCAACACGCGGCGCGACGCCATCGACGGGAAAATCCCGACGGCGCGCGACCCGCTCGTCTGGGCCGCCTTCGTGCTGTTCGAGAACTGAGGCATTCGTGGCGGAGAAGACCCGGGAGCGCCTCGTATCGCTCAACCGGGTCCCCGCGCGACCGGATACGGCTTGGGGCGCAGCGCACCCGGTCGTCGGTATCTCCGTCAGCGGGCTGGCGGGAGAATGGTGGTGCGTTCGCGGCAGCGCGCGAGTGCTCCGTGCAGGATGCGCCGGGCGCGATAGGCGTTGATCGGCACCGGCTGGTTGTTCAGGTGAACCCAGTCCAGCCGCCGGTCGATGTCCTTGATGGCGCGTGCGAGACGCTGGGTGGGTGTCGGGTCGTTGGTCAGACGCTTGGTTGTCTGCATTGGCATGAATGGTACCTCGAATCGCTGCTCCGTCATGGAGCGGCGCCAAATTACCCCGCCATCGCGAACGTCCCACCTACCGTCGATTGCGGGCGGCGACAGGGTGCGCGAAGGATGAACGGAAGCCTGCCGTTTTTATTAAAATTGTCTCGAATGGGGATGGCGCGGCACGACCTTGCCCCAGGACGAGACGGGCAGGCGTCGTCCACCGGCGTGTGCGATCTTCTGTGCGGAATGGGGTGCACGTCAGACGAGAAAGCCTGCAACGCCGTGCCTTTAGTGATGCGTCAGGCTTTAAGCGCCCTTGCAGGGCTGAGCCGCAGTGTCAGGAGCGCCGGCAGGATGGAGACCAGCATCGCCAGCGCGACGAACCAGACCGCGAGCGACATGTCCTCGCGTGCGAATTCCACGGGCATGCGCACGGCGGTTGAGGCGGTCAGCGAGGCGGAGATGAGCTGCGCGCCGGCATAGCCGATGAGGATGCCCAGCACGAAGCCGGCGAGGAACAGCAGGAGCAGCTCGCCCCAGACGATGGCCACCACCGAGCGCCGCGGCGCACCGAAGGCCCTGAGCGCGCCGATCTGCCGCTGGCGCGCGCCGACATGCATGATGGTGACGAGCAGGATGGCGGCGATGACGATGACCTGCGTGCCGATGGCGATTGCGAGAAGCAGGCTGCGCGCATCGCCCAGCGTGGCGTAGAGGCGAGTCAGCACCTCGGCGGGAAAGACGGCGAGCGTCGTCTCGCCGCGATATTCCTGGCGCAGGCGATAGGCGTCGGCGATCGTCTTCGGCTTGACCAGCACGGCGGGAAGGCCCGG
This sequence comes from Shinella sp. BE166, assembly GCF_051201095.1. Classification (NCBI taxonomy): domain Bacteria; kingdom Pseudomonadati; phylum Pseudomonadota; class Alphaproteobacteria; order Hyphomicrobiales; family Rhizobiaceae; genus Shinella; species Shinella sp. BE166. Next base: position 717,050 of record NZ_JBPEHL010000001.1, read on the forward strand.
CGTCTCGGCGTCGAACAGCTCGTCGATGGCGGCATCGGCGTCGACAGGCGCATGCTCGTGATCGTGCTCTTCCGCAGCGGCCTCCTCCGGCGTCTCGCCGGCGTGGTCGTGATCATGATCGTGCCCGCCCGCCATGCCGTGCAATTGCCAGACGGCGCGGATCGGCACGAGGATCGCCCGGTCCCAGGCGGTGCCCGTGGGCGCCATGCGGCCGCTCACCTTGTAGACGATCTCGGTATGGGTCTCGCCGCCGATATCGGCAAGGCCGTGCATCGGCTTGATCTCGGCACCAAGCTGCTTGGGCACGTCCGACCCGACCACCGCATCGCCGAGCCGCGCAAAGAGCGCGCCTTCTGCAAGTTTCGGCGACAGGGCGGAGATGAGTGCCGTCGTCGTGCCGACGACCGGGTGGCCGGCCTCGGAATCGCCGAAGCCGACGGGGGCGGCGAATTCGACGCGTGGATCCGCGGCAAGCTTTGCCAGCACCGCGCCGGACATCAGCGGCAAGGGCGAGGGCTGGAGGAAGACGGCGGAAAGCGCAAGCTGCGTCTCGCTGCCGGCTGCGCCGACGAGGAGGTCGAACTTTTCCGCCGCACGCGCGCTGCCGAGCCGCACGGCGCGCTCCTGCAGCGTGACGGCAACGCTGAGCGCCACGGACAGCGCGATCAGCACGATGACCGCAAGCGCACCGCCCTTGAAGCGGCGCAGATCCGCGAGAATGAAGTTCATCATGCCGCGAGCTTCTCCCCGCTGTCGTCGACGATGCGGCCGCCGTCCAGCGCGATGCGCCGGTCGAGCCGTTCGGTCAGCGCCGGATCGTGGGTCACGACGACGAGCGTCGCCTTCTCTTCGCGGGACAGCCGCACGAGGAGGTCGGCCACCTCTTCGCCGGTCTTGCGGTCGAGACTGGCGGTCGGCTCGTCCGCGACGATCACGCCGGGTTTCGACAGAAGCGCGCGGGCGACCGCGACGCGCTGCATCTCGCCGCGCGACAGCGTCTCGATATGCTGGTCGGGGCGGGCGATGCCGGTGGTTTCGAGCAGGAACAGCGCGCGTTCGCGCTCCGCGGGCGTGAGGCGGCGGGCGAGCCGGACCGGCAGCACGACATTCTCGAAGGCGGAAAGCCCCGGAAAAAGATGAAAATCCTGCATGACGAGGCCGATATGCGCAGCGCGAAAGGCATCGCGGCGCCCGACCGGCAGGCGCGTGATATCCGTGCCGCCCCAGGAAACGGTGCCGCTCGTCGCGGTTTCGAGCCCGGTCACGGCATTGACCAGCGTGCTCTTGCCGGAGCCGGAGGCGCCGGTCACCGCGAGGCGCCCGCCGGAAGGAAGGTGAAGCCGGTCGATCGCAAGCACCGGCGCGTCGAGGCCGGGAAAGCGCATCTCCAAGCCGGAAATATCGAGTTCAAGCATGTTCATGCCGTGTTGAATGCGGCTTCGCGCAGGCGCAGCTGGCTGACAAAGCCGGTATCCGGATCGATCCACGAGCCGTATTCGAGCACGCCCTGCGCTTCGATCGGCGCATTGAACTGCACGAATGTCTGTTTGCGCGCGAGGTAGACGACGAGGATATTGTCCGGCCAGTCGGCATCCGACGAGCAGAACGGGCAAAGCGACATCGGGATTTCCGTCAGCACGAAGAAATCCGCTTCGGCCTTCAGCGGCGGTGCCATGAAGCCCTTGACGGTGACTTCCTGGCTGGCAAGGCGCTTCACCTTGTCGGAGAATTCGAGGCCGAGGATGCCGAATTTCTTGTAGAGCTCGCCGAAGCCGAGTGTGTCGCTGGCAAGGGCCGGACGCGTAAGGGCGAGGGTGGGCAGGGCAGCCAGTGCGCAGAGCATTCGCCGCCTGTTGAAAAATGCGGGGTGCGTTTCCGTCATGGCATGCTTCCTTCTATCAACGGCAATGCGGACAGGCGGCGCGGGGCCGCCTGTCCGTCAGGGGATGAAAATCCCTTATTCCTTCGGCGCGCCGAGGGCGAAAGCGTCGACCAGCACGCGGTAGACGTCGCTCTGTTCCATGTAGCCGCGGAAGCCTTCCGAGCCGGGGCCGATCGCCTGGAGCACGATGTCGTCGACGGCGTGCACGCCGGTGTCGCCGTCCTTCGGGATGTTGCCCTGCACGAAGACCGCGCCGGGAACGTCCTTGTAGGCTTCGTTGGCGACATATTCCTTCGCCTCGTTCTGCACGGCCGGAACGAACGGGCCGTCGAGCTTCGGACGGAAGGTCTCGTAGTGGTCCGGGCCGTTGTTGGCGGACAGGAACAGGCGGCGCGAGACGTCGATGCGATCCGGGTAACCGTCGCCGTTCTTGTCCTCGTAGTTCGGGAAGCCGGCCTCGTCATAGGTGCCGACCTTCTGGCGCATTTCATCGCCCGGCTTGTCGTCGTCGACCGTGCCGATGATGCCGACGCCGTGGGTGTGGTCACCCGTGACGACGATCAGCGTGTCGGGGTTGGCGGCGGCGAATTCGCGGGCGACGGCGATCGCCTTGTCGAATTCGATCGTTTCGACGAGCGCGCGGTCCCAGTCGAGCGGGTGGCTCATCTTGTCGACCGATGCGGCTTCGACGACGAGGAAGAAGCCTTCCGGGTTCTTGGACAGCTTGTCGAGCGCAACCTTGGTCATCTCGACGAGGCCGGGCTGGTTTGGGAACTTGTCGACGGTGCCCTTCTTGAGGAATTCACGGTCGAGCGTCACGTCCAGGTTAGCGGTATGGAAAAGACCGAGCAGCTTATCCTGGTTCGAACCGCTGAGGGCAGCGAGTTCCGTCTTGTCGGTTGCAAGCGCGTAACCGGCATTCTTGAATTCAGCGATATAGTCCTTGTCGTCCTTGCGCTTGGAGCCGGGCGTGTCCTTGCCGAGGAAATAGACCGAGCCGCCGCCGAACAGCACGTCCGGCTTGACGTCGAACAGCATGCCGACGATCTGTTCCTTGTCGGCGCGCTTGCGGGTGTGCGAGACAACGGCGGCCGGCGTCGCGTCTTCGACTTCCGAGGTGGTGACGATGCCGATTGACTTCGTCGTCGTGCGGCGGAGCGCCTCGGCGATCGTCTCGACCTTCGGGTCGTCCAGGCTTGCCGGTGTGCGGTCGGCATAGACGCCGAGCGCGTTGACGCGCGACTTGTGGCCGGTCATGTAGGCCGACATGGTGTTGGCGCTGTCGGTGGCGATCGAGTGCGTCGAGGACGTGCCGATGAAGGCGACCGGCGGGATGTCGTCCATGGCGAGGCGGCCGTTTGCCTTGCCCTCGGTCATGCCCTTGGACATGATGCGGGCACCCGTGCGGTGGGCGACGGACAGGCCGTCGGCGATGAGGAAGATGATGTTCTTGGCCTTCGCCTCGGTAGCGGTGCCGTAAACGTCCCAGTTGACCGACTTTGTCTCGCTGCCGGCCGTCACTTCGACCTTGTAGTCGCCGGCGGTGGCGATCGTCAGGCCGCGCAGCGTCAGCGCGGAGCCGAGAACCTTGTCCTCGGCGCCCTTTTCTTCCGCGACGAATTCAGCCTTCTTGCCGAAGACGGCCTCATAGTCCTGGCCGTTGACGGTGACCTTCACATCTTCCGGCTTCACGACGGCGTCGAACTCGACCTTGAAGTCGAAGGGGGAGCCGACGAGGATGGTGGCGCGATCGATCGGGTAGACGGTCGCGGCATTGGCGGCGCCGGCGAGGACCGTAGCCGATGCCAGGGCGAGGAGGAGTTTGCGCATGGGAAAGCCTCTCTTGAGCGGTGTGTTACCTCCTCCGCATAGGAAACTCACATGACACGCGTATTACCGAGCCGTCCTAAACCCCTTACCTCGTCACACGCCGCCGCTCAGATGCCGCCCATGCAGAGATATTTCATCTCCAGATAGTCCTCCAGTCCGTGGCGCGAACCTTCGCGGCCCATGCCGGATTGTTTCATGCCGCCGAAGGGCGCCGCCTCGGAGGACATGCGGCCGGTATTGATGCCGACCATGCCGTATTCCAGGGCTTCCGCGACCCGCCAGACCCGGCTGAGGTTGGACGCATAGAAATAGGCGGCGAGGCCGTAGATCGTGTCGTTGGCTTCGCGCACCACCTGGGTGGCATCGTCGAAGCGGATGATGGGGGCGAGCGGCCCGAAGGTTTCCTCCTGCGCCACGCGCATGTCGCGGGTGATGCCGGTGAGCACGGTCGGCGCGAAGAACGTGCCGTCGCCGTCGATCCGCCGGCCGCCGCAGCGCACGCTGCCACCCTTGTCGAGCGCATCGGCGACATGGCCCTCGATCTTGGCGAGCGCGCGCGTGTCGATGAGCGGGCCGATCGCGACGTCGGGCTGAAAGCCGTCGCCGACCGAGAGCGTCTGCACCCGCTCGATGAATTTGCGGGCGAATTCGTCATGGACGCCGGATTGCACATAGAGCCGGTTCGCCGAGACGCAGGTCTGGCCGGCATTGCGGAATTTTGCCTGGATCGCGCCGTCCACGGCCGCATCGACATCCGCGTCGTCGAAGACGATGAAGGGCGCGTTGCCGCCGAGCTCCAGGCTGAGCTTCTTCACCTGGTCGGAACATTGCCGCATGAGTAGGCGGCCGACCTCGGTGGAGCCGGTGAAGCTGATCTTGCGCACGGCCGGGTGGGTGCAGAGTTCGCGGCCGACCGCATCGCCTTCCGAGGCGTAGATGAGGTTGACCACGCCCCGTGGAAAACCCGCCTCATGGGCGAGCGCGAACATGGCGCCCGCCACCAGCGGCGTCTGCTCCGCGGGCTTCAGCACGACCGCGCAGCCGGCCGCGAGCGCCGGCGAAATCTTGCGGGCCACCATGGAGGCCGGGAAATTCCACGGCGTGATCGCGCCGACCACGCCGATCGGCTGCTTGATGACCAGCATGCGACGGTCCAGCGACGGCGCCGCGATCGTCTCGCCATAGATGCGGTTGGCTTCCTCGGCATACCATTGCAGATAGGCGGCGGCGTGGGAGACTTCCGATTTTGCCTCCGCCAGCGGCTTGCCCATCTCGGCCGTCAGGATGGCGGCCAGGTCATCCGTGTGCAGGACGATCAACTGGTGCCAGCGCCAGAGCATGTCGGAGCGGTCACGGGCGGTCAGCCCCGCCCATTCGGGCTGGGCGACGGCGGCGCGGTCGATCGCCGCCCGGGTTTCCGCGACGCCCATGTCGGGTAGTTCCGCCAGCAATTCGCCGGTCGAGGGATTAAAGACCTCGAATGTGCGCTCGCTCGCAGGGCTGAACAGCCAGGGCGCGGTGACGATGGTTTCGAAGGGTTTTGGGTCCTTCAGCCGCCGGATAAGGGTCTGTGACAGGGCCAATTCGCTTCTCCTCTCGAATCCAGGGACGATTCTTCCCTTTCTTCGAGAGCTACAGGCGAATTGCGGGCCAAACAATGCTTGCGTCGGCAGGATCGCCGACGCCGTCACGACGGGAGCGCGTTCAGCGCTTGCTGACGATCGCGATCCACGAAAAACCGCGATGCAGCCGCTTCTCCTCGCTGCGTCCGCCATGGGCAGTGGCAAGCTCCGCGGCCATCTCGAAGAGATCGTCGCGCGGCGTCACATGGTGCCATCCGAGCCACTTGGTCACACCCTTGCGAAACCAGCCGGGCAGGCCGCGCATGTCGCCGAAATCGGCGATGTGCAGTTCGCCGCCGGGGGCAAGCCGATTGGTGGCCTCCGCCATGACCTTCTGCCATTGCGGGATCATCGACACGGCATAGGAGATGAAGATGCGGTCATAGCTCTGTTCGCCGAACAGCGCTCGCGGGTCGAAGCTGGCGGCGTCGGCCCGCGCCAGCCGCACCCGGTCCTTCAAGCCAGCGCCGGCAACGGCCTTTTCAGCCGTGCTCAGCATCTCCTGCGAAATGTCGATGCCGTGGAACCGGCTTTCCGGATAGAGCGCCGCCGCCTTCACCAGATTGCGCCCGGTGCCGCAGCCGATTTCCAGCACGGAACTGCTGGGCAGGGGGCGAAGGCCGGCAAGCATCGGGTCGCGGCCGAGCAGGTAATATTTGCGCGTCGCGTCATAGATGCCGAACCGCCGCTGCCAGCGGTAGATGCGGTCCATCAGGAGGGCGTGGTCGGAAATGGCGCTCATCCCGCTCAGCCCTTGAATTCGTAGAGGTGGAAGCCGCCGTAGATCGACGAACGATCCTTGTCGTGCAGCGCACGCGATTCCGCCTCGTGGTAGGTCCAGCGGCCGAGAAGGGTCTCGTCGAGGCGGCCGGGCAGCAGGCTTTCGGCGGGCGCGGTGCGGAAGACCACGCGCGCGCCGGGGGTCGCCGTGCGGGTAATCTCGGTCCACAAGCCGTTGAGCTGGGCGTCGGTCATCCAGTCCTGCGCGTCGAGCAGGATGAAGCGGTCGACGGACTGCGGGGCCTTTGCCGCGAGGAATTCGGTAAGCGAGGTGTTGGTGATGGAAATGCGTGAGGCGCGGCTGCGCACCGCCTCGAAATTCTGCCGCGAGAGATAGGGTGGGAGCGGTGCAAGCTCGCCGCTGCCGTAACCGCGCCCGAAGGCCTGCCAGGCGAAGTAGTTTTCCGACAGCGGGAAGCCGCAGGCGAGCTTTTCGACGCGCTGGCGCAGGATCGTCGCCATGTCGCTGCCGGCGCCCGAAAGCGCCTCATATTGCTGCGGCGGGATGCCGAGGCCGAACAGCGAGGTTTTGCGCGTCGTCGCCCAGCGGATCAGGCGTTTTTCGAAGAGCGGCGCCAGCGTTTCGTCGAAGAAGCGCTTCTGGTCCTCGATCGTGCGGGCCTGGAGCAGGTCGCGCGGATCTGCGCCGTAGAGCCGCGCCATCTTGTGGCCGAGGCCGATGAAGCCGCCGAGCAGGCCGTGACGATAGAGCCGGCGGTGGAAGATCGAGATGCGACGGCGTCCGGTGACGGTGCGGCTTTCCCAGTAGTCGCGCGTCTCTTCGTCGAGATGCGGGCGCAGGTAGAGCCGGTAGGCGTCGAGGTTCCGCTTGTCATCGCCCTGGCCGTAGAACCGATAGAAGGCCTCGTAGTCCGGCAGGTGCGCTGCGGCTGCGAACTTCAGGCGATTGAAGGCGACGTGGGCCGGATTGAGATCCACCGCCTCGATGCGGGCCGGGTCGGCGACGAGATAGGACAGCGCGTTGCAGCCGCCGGACGCGATGGTGACGATGCTGTTGCCCGGTTCGATCCGCAGCGCGGCCATGTCGACGTCCGGGTCTTCCCAGATCTGCGCATAGACGAGATTGCGGAACAACCGCGAGAAGACATATTCGGACATGCCCGAAGGCGAGAGCAGCGGATTGCGGCGAACCGCGCGGTTGAGGCGCTTGCCGACGCCGCCCTTGAGGGCCGGTGAGGTGGCGGTGGGGGCGATTGTCTCGATCATCTGGGCACGTTTCCTACGCTGGAGTGTCCGTCATCACCCGTCGCCGCGACAGGACCGCAAGGCGGCGAAGTGCTCATGCCTCCTGCGGGGAAGGACGATGATCGAGACCGCGCAATCGATGCGCTGAGCCCCTTGTTTGAGTCGTCACAATCGCCTGATGGCATGGGGCAGCGTTTCAACAGATCGCCATGACACGCGCATGACATCCGGCGAGGATGTCCACAGGGCCGCGCGGGCGCTGGCGCCCGACGGTCGCGAAGGATCAACTTCCGCGAGCGGCAGTTGTCGGCCGCCGAAAAAATGTGCAGGCGGCGAGGCGATGCCCCAGTCCCGACACGATCGACGTTTCTACAAGGCCGGACTGATTGATTTTACAATGTTACGGCAATGTACGGCCCGTAAAACGGGACGCGATCTGCCCTATGCCTAGGCCTGTTGCGGGCAAAAACTCTAAAGCAAGACGGATTTCATGAGCGAGCGCACCATCCACACCTCAGAAAACTCCATGCCCGTCCGCAGGTTGTTCTGGCCACGCGCGATCCGCATCGCCTGCCTGGCGGGATGGGTCGCGGCGGGAACGGCGCAGGCGCAGGAGGCTGCGAAGCCGACAATGGAGCTCGCGCAGGTCGACATCACCAGGGTCGAACCGCATGATATCGCAAGTGAAGTCCGCATTGCCGGCTCACTCACCCCGATCCGTCGCTCGACGCTCGCCGCCCGTGTCGCCTCGACGATCGTCGAGCTGCCGGTCAAGGTCGGCGACGTGGTGAAGGCGGGCGACCTGCTCATCCGCTTCGACAAGATGGCGCTGGAATCCACGCTGACCGTTCGCCAGGCCTCGGCAGAGGCCATGCGCGCGCAGCTTGAGCTTGCCGAATCCGTCCAGCGGCGTACCACCGCTCTCGGCGAGCGTGGCGCCTCCTCGGAGGCCGCTCAGCTGGAAGCCCAGGCGAATGTCGCCAATCTCCAGGCGCAGATCCGGTCGAAGCAGGCCGAGATCGCCGATGCCGAGCGCGACCTCGCCAATGCGGAGGTCCGCGCCGCCTTCGACGGCGTGATCGCCTCGCGCCCCGTCGAGCAGGACCAGACGGTCGGGCTGAACACCGAGCTCATGACCATCGTCGACCTCAGCAAGATGGAGGTCGATGCCGGCGTGCCGACGAGCCGCATCCCGATGGTGAGCATCGGCCAGCCCGTCGAACTGAACGTCGAGGGTTTTCCCGACCGGACCTTTTCCGGCAAGGTCACGCGCATCTCGCCGACCGCCGTCGCGGGTTCGCGCGCGGTCCGGGTGTTCCTGGCGATCGAGAATGACGACGGTATCCTCAAGGGCGGCATGTTCACGACCGGCATCCTGAAGGTCGACGAACGCAAGAACATCATCGCGCTGCCCAATTCGGCGATCCGCACCGACCAGGCGGGCAGCTTCGTGCTGAAGGTGCAGGACGGCGTGCTGCGCCGTCAGCCGGTCCAGCTCGGCACCGCCTGGACGGACCGCAGCCTTGTGGAAGTGTCGGGGCTTGAAGCCGGCGAAATCGTCGTCTCGGCGCCGCTTCCGGCACTTGAAGCCGACATGCCCGTCGCCGTCGAGGGGCTGTAAGCCATGTTCCTCACGCGTATCAGCGTCAAATACCCCGTCTTTGCGACGATGATGATGGTGACGATTCTGGTGATCGGGCTGTTTTCCTATTCGCGCCTCGGCGTCGACCAGTTCCCCGAAACAGACCTGCCGATCGTCGTCGTCACGGCGACCTATACGGGCGCCTCGCCCTCGACGGTCGAAAGCGAAGTGTCGCGGCCGATCGAATCCGCGCTGAACACCATCGGCGGCATCGACACGATCATCTCCGAATCCTACGAGGGCCGCTCGGTCGTCGTGGTGCAGTTCGAGCTCGATGTGGATTCGCAGGTTGCCGCCCAGGAGGTCCGCGACCGCGTGGCGCGGCTGGAGGCGGGTTTTCCCGATGCCGTGGACACGCCGCAGGTCACCCGCTTCAATCCGGATGACGCGCCGATCCTGTCGATCGCGGCCTCCTCGTCAAAACGCTCGCTTTCCGAAATCACCACGCTCGCCAACCGCGTCATCACCAACCGGCTGAGCGTCATTGCCGGCGTCGGCCAGATCTCGCTTGTCGGCGGAAGCGAGCGGCAGGTGCTGGTGATGGTCGATCCCGATAGGCTGGAAGCCTATGGCATCGCCGTCACATCGGTGATGGACGCCATCCGCAAGGAGAACCAGGACCGCGCCGCCGGTACGCTGATCTCCGGCATCAACCAGCGCATCGTCACCGTCGAGGGCCGCATTCCCGACGTTGCCGGCTTCAACGGCATCATCGTGGCGCAGAGCGGTGGATATCCGGTCTACCTGTCGGATGTCGCGACCGTGCTCGATGTCGGCGCAGAGGTGACGAGCCGCGCGACCTATCAGGGCGTTCCCTCGCTCGGGCTCGATATCGTCAAGGTGCAGGGCGCCAACACCGTGGAAGTGGCGTCCGAATTGCGCAAGGAGATCGCCGCGCTCAACGTCGAACTCGCCCCAGAAGGGGTGGAGCTGAAGGTGACGCGCGACAATTCCCGCCCGATCGCCGCGCAGGTGCAGGAGGTGCAGCGCACGCTGATCGAGGGCGGCGTGCTCACCGTCGTCATCGTGTTCCTGTTCCTGAATTCCTGGCGCTCGACGGTCATCACCGGGCTCACCCTGCCGATCTCGGTGATCGGCACCTTCGCCGTCATCTATGCGCTCGGCTTCACGCTCAACACCATGACGCTGATGGCGCTCTCGCTGTCGATCGGCATTCTGATCGACGATGCGATCGTGGTGCGCGAAAACATCACCCGCCACCTGCACATGGGCAAGAACCATGTGGATGCCGCGCTCGACGGCACGAACGAGATCGGCCTTGCCGTTCTCGCCACGACGCTGTCGATCGTCGCGGTGTTCTTGCCGGTTGCTTTCATGGGCGGCCTGATCGGCCGCTTCTTCCTGCAATTCGGGGTTACGGTCGCTGTCGCCGTGCTGATCTCGCTGTTCATTTCCTTCACGCTCGATCCGATGCTGTCGAGCGTCTGGTACGATCCGCAGTCGGAGCAGAACGCAAAGCGGGGGCCGCTCGGGCGGCTGATCGCCCGTTTCGACCGCTGGTTCGAGCGTCTTGCGGACCGCTACCGCCGGCTGATCCACTGGACGTTCCGCTTTCGCAAGACCACGGTCTTCGTCGTGGTCGCGATGTTCGTCGCAAGCCTGATGCTCGTGCCGCGCATCGGCGCGGAATTCCTGCCGCCGGCCGACCAGGGCGAGGTCTCCATCGCGCTGAAGGCCACCGAGGGCGCCTCGCTGGATTACATGGCGGCGAAGGTCAGCCAGGTCGAGCGGGCGCTACGCGAATTCGACTATGTCGATACGATCTACTCCACCGTGAATGCCGGCGGTGCGCGCGGCTTCAACGAGGCGTCGGTCGCGGTACAGCTTAAGCCGAGCGACGAGCGCACGGTGACGACCGCCGAAAGCATAGAGCCGATCCGCAAGCGGCTGGCCTCGATTGCCGGCCTCGAAATATCGATCGGCCAGAATTCCGGCACGGGCTCTTCGGAAAAGCCGTTGCAACTCTCCGTGCTCGGCGACGGCGAGGAGGAACTGCGCCGGATTTCCACCGAGATCACCACGGCGCTTTCCGCAATCCCCGGCGCAACAGAAGTCGAATCCTCGATCGAGAACAAGCGCCCGACGCTCGCCGTGCGAATCCGGTCGGAGGCGGCGGCCGACCTCGACGTCTCGATCGCCACCATCGGCGACACGCTGCGCCCGCTCGTCGCCGGCGACGCCATCTCCGTCTGGAACGCGCCGGACGGCGAATCCTACGACGTCATGGTGCGCCTGCCGGCAACGGGACGGCGCGATGCCGCGCAGCTTCGCGACCTCACCATCGCCACCGGCCGCACGGACGACGACGGCAAGCCGATCACCGTGCTGCTCGACCAGGTGGCCGATGTCATCGAGAGCACGGCGCCGGACGCCATCACGCGAAAAGACCTTTCGCGCGAGATCCGCATCGAGAGCAATATCGAAGGTCGCGCGCTCGGCGACGTGACGGCGGACCTCAATGCCGCAATCGCCAAGATGCAGATCCCGGCCGGCTACCGCATCAGCTTCGGCGGCGACGCCGAAAACCTTGAAGAGAGTTTCGGCTATGCGCTCCAGTCGCTCGCACTTGCGGTGATCTTCATCTACATCATCCTCGCCTCGCAGTTCGGCTCGTTCATCCAGCCGATCGCCATCATGATGACGCTGCCGCTGTCCCTGATCGGCGTGCTGATCGGGCTGCTCGTCACCGGCTCGACGCTCAACATGTTCTCGATCATCGGTTTCATCATGCTGATGGGCCTGGTCACCAAGAACGCCATCCTGCTCGTCGACTATTCCAACCAGGGACGCCAGGCCGGCAAGAGTCTTCAGGACAGTCTGGCCGATGCTGGCGCCGTGCGCCTTCGCCCCATCGTCATGACGACGCTGGCGATGATCTTCGGCATGCTGCCGATGGCGATCGGACTTGGCGAAGGCGGCGAGCAGCGTGCGCCCATGGCGCACGCCGTCATCGGCGGCCTGATTTCCTCCACGCTGTTGACGCTCGTCTTCGTGCCGGTCGTCCTCACCTTCCTCGACCCGCTCGGCGCACGCATCGCCGGATGGTTCCCCAAGGGGCCGAAGGAGCGGCGCGAGGAGCAGGGCGCGTAAGGCGCTATAGGACGACGACGCGGTTGCCGGGGTTGGGGCCAGCCTTGAGGCGTGCCAGTGCTTGAGGCAGCTCGTCGAAACCGGCAATCTCGATGAGTTGCGGATCGAAGAGCCCTTCCGAGATGTGCTGCGCGATCTCGGCACCGGCGGCGACAAGCCGTCCCCACTGACGGTCGCAGGCGTGGGCGTGCATGGCGTTGAGGCCGACCTCGTGCAGCGAGATGGTCGTCGAGAAGGCGGGCAGCGGCGCGGTTTCCTGCCGGTCCTGGATGCAGACGAGATGGCCGTTTGCCGTCAGCAAGGGCGCGAGGCTTGCCGCATGGGCGCCATTCACCATGTCGAACACGGCGTTCAGCGGCTGATGCCTCGCCCGCTTTGCCCAGTCCTCTTTCCAGCCGTGCTGGCGATAATCGGTAACGGTTGCAGCGCCGAGGCGAAGCAGGCGTTCAGATTGGGATGCGGAGCCGACGGCGTGCACGACCCAGCCCCGCGCGCTGGCGAGCTGAAGCAGCGCGCCGCCGACCGCACCGGAAGCGCCGGTCACCAGCACATGGGCGCCGGGCCATAAGGCGACCTTGTCGATGGCCTGCCGGGCGGTGAGGCCGGGGCAGGGGATCGCTGCTGCCGCGGCAAAGGGCAGGGCGGCCGGTAGCGGAATGGCGGCGCGCGCCGGGATGACGGTGTATTCCGCGAAGGAGCCCGGCTTCAGGAGGTCGTTGTGGTAGGCGACCCGCGTTCCCGGGGCGATATGGTGCACGCCATCGCCTACGGCCTCGACCTCGCCTGCCCCGTCGACGCCGGGAATATGCGGCCATTCCCAGGAATCGTGGCCCCAGAGGACGAATTTCCAGTCGACGGGGTTGAGACCGACGGCGCGGTTGCGGATGAGCAACTCGCCAGGACCCGGCTCCGGCTTCGGCCGGTCGCGCAGTTGCAGGATGTCCGGATCACCGGTCTTGTCGTGAACCCAGGCTTTCATGTGCATTCCTCCTCAGCAGACCGAATAGCCACCGTCGACGGGGATCATCGCGCCGGTGATGTAGGCGGCATCCTGCGACAGCAGGAAGCGCACGACGGAGGCGACTTCGGCGGGTTTGGCCCAGCGCCCCATCGGGATGCGGGCATTGATGCGCTCGGCCCGCGCGGCGTCGGTGCGGGCCTTTTCGGAGATCTTCGTCTCGACCCAGCCCGGCGCGATGGAATTGACGCGGATGCCACGGCCCGCCCAGGCCACCGCCTGCGAACGTGTGACCGCCGCGACCGCGGCCTTGCTCGCGGTATAGGCGGGCGCGCCGGGCGAGCCAAAGATCGCCCACATGGACGCAACATTGACGATGGCGCCGCTGCCGGCTTCAAGCCTTTCGAGGAGCGCATTGGCGAGCGCAAACCCGGCGGTCACGTTGACGCGCATGACCTGTTCGAAGGCCTCGGTTTCCCATTCCTGCTGGTGGCGCAGCATGCCGGCGCAGTTGACCAGCGCCGCGACCGGCCGCCCTTCCGGCAAGGTGGCGATGCTTGCCGCCGTGTCGGTAATATCGACAGTGTGGAAGGCGATGCCGGCAGGCAGGTCGTCGTCGCGGTCGAGACCCAGGGCGACCACCGCGTAGCCGCTTGCGGTCAGGAGTTCCGCGACGGCGCGGCCGATGCCGGTGCCGCCTCCGGTGACGACGGCGAGGGGCGCACCCCGGTCCTTGTTGGGCATTTCATCTTCCTCTTCGATTGGCGATGGCGGGGCGCATATGGGCCTCCCCCTCGATGGCGAGCATGGCGTCCACCAGATCGGCGACGGTCAGCGTTTTCGGGAAATTGAGCATGTGCGGCACGGCGATCGACGCTTGCGCCACAGCCGTGAGCTGCGAGCGGCTGATCTGCGCGGCGGTCAGGTCCGAAAGGCAGAGCGGCAGCCCTGCATGATGGTAGAGCGCCAGGAGGGCGTCGGGCATGGCTTCGCCCATCAGCCGGTGGTGCACGACGAGACCATAGGCGACCTGCAGGCCATGCGGTCTAGCCTTGACGCCCGGCAGTAGCGGCAGGCCGCGCGTCAAGGCATGCGGCACGGACAGGCCGCCGCTTTCGAAGCCGAGCCCGGCCATCAGGATCATCGCTTCGACCGCGGCCTCGAACGCCTCGGTCGGTTCGCCCGTGCCGGCAGCGTCGTAGGCCGCCCGGCCGTGCGTCATCAGCGTATCGTAGCAGGCCGTCGCGATCGTGCCGGCAAGCCGCGTCGGCCTTGCGCGGAACATGGTGAGGCCGCTGCCGGCGGCGCAGGCGAACGCTTCGGCCTTCTTGGAGAGCGCGTCGCCCAGCCCGGCCGCGAACATCGCTTTCGGCGCGCCGGCCAGCAGCAACGTGTCGACGACCACGAAGTCCGGGTTGCGGGGAAGGTGTCTAACTTCCAGCAGCATATCGTCCTCGTCATAGAGCACATAGTTCTTGCTCGTCGGCGCATCGTTGGAGGCCACCGTGGGAATGGTGATCAGCCGCAGCCCCCGCGTACCGGCAAGCGCCTTGCCCGCATCGATCGCCCGCCCGCCGCCAGCCGCCAGCACGATCGACGGCGTCGCATCGCCGAGCCTGGCTACGAGGTCGTGGCCGGTGTCGGGGCCAAGCCGGCCTTCGAAGGGCAGCACCGTCAGGGAAACGCCTCGCTGCTCACAGGAGCTGCGGATCGTCTGTTCGACGAGCGGCAGGATGTGCACATCCGCCACAAGCACCGCGCTTTGGCCGAACTGGGCTGCGAAGTCGCCAATGCGGGTCAGGATGCCGCGTCCCTGGACATAGCGTCCGGGCGCTCCGAAAACCTTGAGATCGGCGCCGAAAATGGTCAAAGGGGAATTCATGTCTGCGTCTCTATGGATATTTCATATATCATATATTATGTAGTCTAGCGCGCAAGCGCCTTCTTGTCGTTTTCGAGGATAAACCCATGATTACCGGGCATACCCGCTTCGTCCCCCTGCTCGCCCATCCCTGCCGCCATGTGCGCACGCCGCCGCTGTTCAACGCCGAATGTGAACGGCAGGGGGATGACATCGTCATGGTGCCCCTCGACGTTCTGCCGGAACGGCTGCACGCCACCGTCGACAACCTGCGGGCAATCGAAAACCTCGCCGGCATGGTGATCACCATTCCCCATAAGGGAGCAATTGCCGGGCTGTGCGACCGTCTCGTCGGTGCGGCAGCCCTAGTCGGTGCCTGCAACATCGTTCGCCGGGAGAAGGACGGCAGCCTCACCGGCGGCATGTTCGACGGCGAGGGTTTTGTTGCCGGCCTTCTCCACCGTGGGCACGATCCCGCCGGCAAGCGCGTGCTGCTCGTCGGCGCTGGCGGTGCGGCGAGCGGTGTGGCGCATGCGCTGCTCCGCGCCGGTGTGGCCAGCCTGACGATCGCCAACCGCTCGCCGGAAAAGGCCGAAACCCTGGCGGGGCAGTTGCGCGGCCTCTTTGAAAACGCCCACATTGAGATCGGCCCGGCCGATCCCCGCGGTTTCGACATCATCATCAACGGTACCGCGCTTGGCATGCATGCTGGCGATGCGCTGCCCGCCGATGTGGACCGGCTCGACGCGGGCACGGTCGTCGGCGAGGTGGTGATGCAGCCGGATGTGACGCCGCTTCTTGCCGCGGCGGAAGCGCGGGGCTGTGTCGTTCACAAGGGCATCCACATGATCGAGCAACAGGTGCGCCTGCTCGTCGATTTCCTGAAATGAAAGAAGGCCCGCATCGCGCATCGTGATGCGGGCCAGTTTCGCGTGCGGGAGGTTCACACGCGGCGTTTCGCCCGGGCGCCGATGCCCTGCATCAGCACGGCGAGGATGATGATGACGCCCTTGATGATCTGCTGCGGATAGGCCGGCACGCTCATCAGGTTCATGATGTTGCCGATCAGGCCGAGGATCAGCACGCCGATCATCGTGTTCGTCACCGTGCCCCGGCCGCCGGACAGCAACGCGCCGCCGATGACGCAGGCCGCGATCGCATCGAGTTCCAGGCCGATTCCGGTGACCGGCGTGCCGACCGCGGTGCGCGCGGTCACGAAGATGCCGGCGAGTGCCGAGAGCGCACCGCTCAGCGTGAAGGCAAGGAACTTGTAGCGCCAGACGGGCAAGCCTGCGAGGCGGACGGCATTCTCGTTGCTGCCGGTGGCGACGGTCAACCGTCCCCAGTTCGTGCGACGCAGCAGGAAGACGAAGAGCGCGATGACGACGATCACTGCCAGAACCGGCCAGGGCAGGCCGATGCCAGGCAGGCCCTTGCTGCCGAAGCCGGTCAGGATCTGTGCGGTCGGCAGGTCGCGCGGAAAGCGCACCGGCTGGCCATTCGACAGCATATAGGCGAGGCCGCGCGCCATGGTCATCATGGCGAGCGTCGCGACGAAGGAGGCCATGCCGAAGCCGGCCACGAGCGCGCCGTTGATGGCGCCGAGCAGCGCGCCGAAAAGAACGCCGCCGAAGACGCATATCAGCAAGGCCGTCGCGCCATCGAAGGGCAGCGCCGGCATTGCCATCGCCACGCCCATGCCGCCGATTGCCGCGATGGAGCCGACCGAAAGGTCGATGCCGCCGGTGAGGATGACAAGCAGCATGCCGATCGAGACGAGGGCCAGGGGCGCCAGTTGCCGCAGCAGGTTGAAGAGGTTCTGCAGTGTCAGGAAGTGTTCCGACAGCAGCGTGGATATCACCACCAGTGCGGCCAGCATGATGTAGATATTGTAGGTGACGAGGAGGGAAACGAGGCCAGGAGCCTTCGGATTAGTGGACATGCTTGCGCCCCATTGCCAGTTCGATGATGCCTTCCTCGGTGAGCTCTTCGCCGGCGAGTTCACCGGCAAGGCCGCCGGCGCGCATGACGATCACGCGATCGCACATGCCGATCAGTTCGAGCATTTCCGAGGAGACCATGACGATGGCGGCACCATTGGCCGCCAGTTCGTTGATGACGCGGTAGATCTCGACCTTCGCGCCGACATCGACTCCGCGCGTCGGTTCGTCCAGCAGCAGGATCTCGCAGCCCGAGACGAGCCACTTCATGATCGCCACCTTCTGCTGGTTGCCGCCGGACAGCGTGCCGGCCTCGGCGTCTATGCTCGCGGCCTTCAGGTTCAGCCGGCTGCGCAGCGCCTCGGTGGCGCCGCGCTCGCGAGCCTCGCGGATGAGGCCCCAAAGGCCGAGATGCGGATTGACCGGCGTCAGCATGGCATTGTTGAGGATGGGCAGGTCGAGCAGGCAGCCCTGCTGCTTGCGATCCTCCGGCACAAGGCCGATGCCCGCCCGCACGGCATCACCGGGCGAGCGAATGGTGCGGGCACGCCCATCGATGCGGATTTCGCCGGCCGAGACCGGGTCCGCGCCGAAAATCGCGCGCAGCACCTCGGTCCGCCCTGCGCCGACAAGGCCGCCGATGCCCAGCACTTCGCCGCGACGCACCGTGAAGCTGATGTCGGAGACCAGCCCGCCGGCGGCGAGCGCGTCCACCTCCAGCGCCACCGGGCCGGGGGCGGCATGCCGTTCGGGGAAGAAGTCCTTCAGCTCGCGGCCGATCATCAGGTTGACCAGCGACGTGTGGTCGAGCGCGCCGGTTTCCCAGGTTCCGACTGTCGCGCCGTCCTTGAGCACGGTCACCCGGTCGCAGAGGCTGAAGATCTCGTCGAGCCGGTGCGAGATGTAGACGATGCAGACGCCCTGGTCGCGCAGCCGTCGCACCAGGTCGAAGAGCTTTTCCGTCTCGTGCGTGGTGAGCACGGCGGTCGGTTCGTCGAGCACGAGGATCGAGCAGTCGCGCGACAGCGCCTTGCAGATTTCCACCACCTGCTGGCGTGCGATGGTGAGCCCACCGGCGATCTCGCCGGGATCGATATCGTCGAAACCCATGCGGGCGAGCAACTCGGCGGCACGGGCATGCATGGCCCGCCGGTTGACGAATAGGCCGTGTCCCAGCGTCTCGATCAGGATGTTTTCGGCGACCGTCAGGTCGCTTGCGAGCGAAAATTCCTGGTAGATGATCGACACGCCGTTGCGGATCGCGTCCTGCGGGTTCGTTATGCTGACGGGCTCTCCGCCAATGCGGATCTCGCCGCCGTCATGGCTATAGGCGCCGGCGAGGATTTTCATCAGGGTCGATTTGCCGGCGCCGTTTTCGCCCATCAGGGCATGCACTTCGCCCGCGCGTGCCGAAAACTCGGCCCCACTCAAAGCGGCGATGCCGCCGAATTCCTTCGAGATCTGCCGCATGTCCAGGCGATCCATGTCCTGCCTCCCTTTCATCGCGGCGGACCCCGCAAGGTCCGCCGCATCATCCCTGGTGCCGATCAGCTCTTGAGTTCGCCGATCGTCTTGAAGGCGGGGACCGTGTAGCGGAAGAACGGGTTTGCCGTGTCCGGGTCGATGAACTGGTCGGCGTTCTCCTTGGTCACGATCTGCGAGGGGTAGTAGGAGCCGAGCGGCAGGTTGTTGGCATCGAAACCCTTGTCGAAGATCTGGTTGATCAGGGTGATGACGCCTTCGCCGGTGTGCGAGCCGGAGCAAAGGCCGGTGACCAGCATGTCGCCGGACTTGACGAGATCGAGCGCGGTGCGGAAGCCGTCCGCGGCGTTGGCGACCTGGATCTTGCCCTTGAGGTCCTGGTTTTCCAGTGCGCGCAGCGCGCCCATGCCCATGAAGTCGTTTTCGGCGAGGATGATGTCGAGCTTGGAGGAATGTGCTGTCAGGATGTCCTCCGCGGCATCGAGGCCGCCTTCTTCCGTCCAAAAGCCGACGCCCATCGAGACGACGCTGAATTTGACCTCCGGATAGTCGAAGGCGCCGCCGGTCTTCAGCTCCTGGAACTTGTTGAAGCCGGCGAGCATGGCGTCTTCCTTGGAAAGGTTGAGGCCGAGCTGCTGGGCACGCTCGTAGATGATGCCGGTGATCATGCCGTTGACGCGACTTTCCGAGGTGGAATTGCCAACGGTGCCGAGGATCGCGGCCGCCGTGATCGGCTTGTCGGCGCCATAGTGCTGCGCCACGAAGCGCCCCGCCTCGAAACCGTTGCCGTAGGGGTTGAAGAGCACCGTCGTGACGATCGGGCTGTCGTCCGGCACGGTGCCGAGCGCGATCACCGGAATGCCGGCATCGACTGCGCGTTGCGCGTCGGCTGCGGCGGCGGCGAGGTCGGTCGGGTCGAGCACGATGACGTCGACCTTCTTGGCGATGAAGGCATCGATCTGCGCCGACGTCTTCGCCGGGTCGCCATCGGCGACCTGCACGTCGAGTTCATAGCCGTATTCGGCGGCCTTGGCCTTCGCCGTGTCGATGACGCTGACGAACCAGGGATTGCCGAGCGTGATTTCGGTCCAGCCGATCACCAGCTTTTTGCTCGCATCGCGCGGCGTCGTCGGCAGCGCCTTGGCGACATCCGAACGGTCCGCCATTTCCGGGTCGATGACGCCGGAAAGGGCGGAATTCGGCAGGAGCTTGTAGATTTCGTGTTTTTCGGCGGCATTGGCCGCGCTGGTCATGATGGCCAGTGCGGCCGTGCACAGCATCAGCGATGCCGATTTCAAGAACGTCATGGTCTCTCTCCCTCAGTTGAAGTTGGATCGTCCGCTCCGGAAACCCGGAGCGGGATAACGCGCCCTCCCGGCGCGGGCCGTCAGCCGATGATGTCGCGGACGACGGATTCGATGCCGGCCTGGTCGAGCCGGTAATGGGCATAGAGATGCGTCGGCGGGGCGATCAGCGCGTATTCGTCGCGGATGCCGTGGCGCACCAGCCTCGCGGGACCGCCTTCCTCCGCCAGCACTTCGGCCACGGCGGAGCCTAGGCCGCCGAGGATGTTGTGCTCCTCGATGGTCAGGATGACCTTGGAGCGCGCGGCGGCGGCGAGGATCGCGTCGCGGTCGATCGGCTTGACCGTCGCCATGTCGATGACGCCGACGCTGCGGCCTTCGGCGGCGAGTTTCTTCGCGACTTGCACCGATGGGTGGACCGGTAGGCCGCAGGCGATGATCGTTACCTCTTCGCCCTGCGCATGCTCGACCGCCTTGCCGAAGACGAAATCGGCCTTGCTGTTATAGAGCTCCGGCTCGCGCCCGCGGCCGGTTCGGAAATAGATCGGCCGGTCATGGTCGACCGAGGCGCGGATCGCCGCTTCGAGCTGCGGCCCATCTGCCGGCGAGACGATCGTCAGGTCGGCGATCGAGCGCATGGTGCCGATGTCTTCCGTCGCATGGTGCGAGGTGCCGTAGAAACCCATGGCGATGCCGGTGTGGTGGCCGATGAGGCGCACCGGCAGGGCGCAATAGGCGACGTCCATGCGGATCTGTTCGCAGGTCAAAAGGCCGAGGAACGAGGCGAAGGTCGCCACGTAGGGCATCATGCCCGTGGTGGCGAGGCCGGCGGCGGCCGACACCATGTTCTGCTCGGAAATGCCGAAGCTGACATAGCGATCCGGATAGCGGGCGGCGAAGCGGTTGAGGCCGTTCGAATATTGCAGGTCGGCGGAGCCCGCGACGATCGGGTGTCCGGCCTCGGTCAGTGTGATCAGGCCGTTCGACAGATGGTCGAGGCCGGGATTCTTCATGTTCAGTTCCCGGTAGTGCCAGGAATTCGGCGAGGTCGGTCGCAGATTGGCTTGGGTCATCTCAGATCACCTTGGACAGAATTTCTTGGCGCGCGGCGTCCGCGTCGACGGGGTCGAGATAGCCGAGATGCCAGCCGGGCTCGGTTTCCATGTAGGAGACACCCTTGCCCTTCAGCGTGCGCGCGATGATGCAGCAGGGTTTTTCGCGGGATGCATCGGCCTTGACGCGACGCAGCAGCGCGGTGAGTTCCGCGATGTCGTGGCCGTCGACGACATGCACCTCCCAGCCGAAGGCCCGCCATTTCTCGTCGATCGGCTCGATGCCCATCACATCGTCCACCGCGCCGTCGAGTTGGTAGCCGTTGCGATCGATGATCGCGACGAGGCGGTTGAGCTTGTGGTGGGCGGCGCCGATGGCGGCCTCCCAGACCTGGCCCTCCTGCATTTCGCCGTCGCCGAGCATGACGAAGGTGGTGAAGTCGCGGCACTGCATGCGGCCGCCCAGCGCCATGCCGAGGCCGTTCGACAGCGCATGGCCGATCGAGCCGGACGAGAAATCGACGCCGGGCACCTTGCGCATGTCGGGATGATCGCCGAGCGGGTTGCCGAGGCGGGTATAGCCGTTCAGCACCTCGGTCGGGATGTAGCCGAGTTCGGCGAGGATCGGGAACAGGCCGACGGCCGCGTGGCCCTTGCCCATCAGGAAGCGGTCGCGGTCGGGCCATTTCGGGTCCGCCGAAAGCGACATCACGTCATAGTAGAGCGCGGCGAAGATTTCGGCTGCGGAAAACACCGAGGTGTAGTGGCCGACCTTGGCGATCTCGATGAGCCGGATGGTCTCCAGGCGCACGAACTGGGCGCGGTCCCTGAGCCGCGCGATCTCGGCCTCCGTGGGTCGGTAATCGTTTCTCACTGGCTGCGTCACACGCTCCTCCCTTCCTGTGCCGATCCCGGCAACAACTCCTTGCGATGGGGCGAGATAACATGATATATGATATATGTCACTGACAAAAATGGAGGAGATGACGTGAATCTTGCACTGACACAGGCGGATGTGGCCGCGATCCGCAGCCGGATCGCCATCAAGGGCCAGGCCTTCATCGACGGCCGCTTCGTCGATGCGGCCTCCGGCGAGACGTTCGACGACATCTCGCCGCGCGACGGCAAGGCGATCGCGCGCGTTGCCGCGGGCGATGCGGAAGACGTCGACCGCGCGGTGAAAGCGGCGCGCCGGACGTTCGAGGCGGGGGACTGGCGCGACCGGTCGCCGAAGGAGCGCAAGAAGGTGCTCCAGCGCTTTGCCGCGCTGTTCGAAAAGCACATGGACGAACTTGCCGTGCTGGAAACGCTCGACATGGGCAAGCCGGTGTCCGAAAGCCGCAACATCGACGTGAACGTCGTGCTCGATACGCTGCAATGGTATGCCGAGTGCCCCGACAAGCTTTATGACGAGATCGCACCAACGGGTCCTGGCCAGCTCGCCATGATCACCCGCGAGCCGATCGGCGTCGTCGGCGCGGTCGTGCCGTGGAATTTCCCGATGCTGATGGCGACGTGGAAATTCGCGCCGGCGCTCGCCATGGGCAATTCGGTAGTACTGAAGCCGGCCGAACAATCGCCACTGACGGCGATCCGGTTGGCCGAGCTTGCGGCGGAAGCGGGCATTCCCGATGGCGTCTTCAACGTCGTGCCCGGCTTCGGCCCGACGGCCGGAAAGGCGTTGGGCCTGCACAAGGATGTCGATTGCCTGGCCTTCACTGGCTCGGGCGAAGTCGGAAAACTGTTCCTGCAATATGCCGGCCAGTCGAACATGAAGCGCGTCTTCCTCGAATGCGGCGGCAAGTCGCCGAACATCATTCTCGACGACGTGCCGGAGTTGCGCGTCGCGGCGGAACGGGCGGCAACGGCGATCTGCTTCAACCAGGGCGAAGTCTGCGTGGCGCCGTCGCGATTGATCCTCTCCAAGCGCATCCAGGAGCAGTTCCTCGATATCGTCGTCGAGACGGCGAAATCGATCCGCCCGGGCGACCCGCTCGACCCTGCAACAAAGCTCGGCGCGCTGGTGGAAAGCGGCCATCGCGACCGCGTCGAGAGCTATATCGCCAAGGGCAAGGCGGAGGGCGCGCGGCTGGTGCTCGGTGGCGACCGGCCGGGCGATACGCCGGATGGCTACTATATCAACCCGACGATTTTTGCCGATGTGCGCAACGACATGACCATCGCGCAGGAGGAAATCTTCGGTCCCGTGCTGTCGACGATCACGGTCGAGGACGACGAGGAGGCGGTGCGCGTCGCTAACGACACGTCCTACGGGCTTGCCGCAGCCGTCTGGACGCGCGACCTGTCACGCGCCCACAAGATCGCTCGCAAGCTCAGGGCCGGCACGGTCTGGGTGAACTGCTACGACCACGGCGATGCCACCGTTCCCTTCGGCGGCTTCAAGCAATCCGGCAACGGACGTGACAAGTCGCTGCACGCGCTCGACAAATACACGGAACTCAAGACGACGTGGATCGAGCTCTGACGCTCACGGGGCGGCTTCGGCCGCCCCTTTTGCTTCCAGCCAGTCGACCATCACGACACCGACACCGATATCGGCCTGGATGGCGCGGCGTGCGCCTTCCGGGTCGCGGGCGGCCAGTGCGCGCAGCACGTCGTAATGGCCATGTTTGCCGCTGACGAGCACGCGGGGAGGGGTGTGCAGGTGGTAGAGATGGATGAGCGGCCCCATCTGCGCCCACATGCCTTCGATGGTCGAATAGAGCATCGGCATTTCCGCCGCTTCCGCCAGCTTGAAGTGGAACTCGCGGTTGATATGCGAGGCTTCGAGCGGATCGGTGGCGGCGGTCTTGGCGAAATCGGCGTGTAGCGCTTCAAGGACTGCCAAGTCCTTTGCCGATATCTTGACGGCCGCCTGGGCCGCCGCTTCGCCCTCCAGATGGTGGCGAATGAGCTGGATCTCGCGCAGTTCCGAGGCCGTGAGGCTGCGGACCTGGATGGAGGTCGCAGCCCGCATCTCCAGCGCCCGCTCGGTGACGAGGCGGAAGATCGCCTCGCGCACCGGCGTGATGGAAACGCCGAGTTGGTCGGCGAGGCTGGCGATGGTCAGCCGCTCGCCGGGCTCGTAGCGGCCGTCCATCAGGGATGCGCGAATGGTGCCGTAGACCTGCTCGGAGAGATTTCCCTTGTTGATTTTCGGCAGCTGGCTCATGCAGGGACCCGTGGCGTTTCCTATCCTGGCACTTACGCATCAAGCGTTCGATGGCGCAAGCGGCGCCAGGCCGCGGATGATATCCGAAGCTTTCTCTCCGATCATTATCGCGGTTGCGTTGGTATTGCCCGAAATCAGTGTCGGCATGACGGAGTTGTCCACAACGCGCAGATTGCGCAGGCCGTGCACGCGAAGCTCCGGATCGACGACCGACATCGCGTCGCGCCCCATCCGACAGGTGCCGACCGGATGATAGACCGTCTTGCCCTTGGAGCGGATATAGGCGCCGAGCGCCGCATCGTCGTCCACCGCCTTGCCGGGATAGGCCTCGCCGTCTTCCACGAAATCGGCGAAGGAGGGCTGCGCCAGAATGTTGCGGGCGAGCTTCAGCGCCTTCACGGAAAGCCGCATGTCCTCCGGCGCCGTCAGGTAACGCGGGTCGACGATCGGATGGGCGGCCGGGTCGGTGGATTTCAGCCGGATTTCGCCACGGCTCTCCGGCCTGAGCACGCAGGGGTTCACGGTGGCGCCGGCGCGTTTCACCTGCTCCTGGTCGCTGTCCATGAAGACGATAGGCACGAAATGCATCTGGATGTTCGGCTCGGCCTCCATGTCGTCGACATTCATGAAGGCGCAGGCCTCCGTGACATTCGACATGACCGGTCCCGACTTGAACAGCAGGTATTGCAGCCCGTTTTTCACGGACCGCAAAAAACTGTCCTCGCCGTAATAGCCGTGACGGCCGGTGCAGAAGCGGATGGCGGGGAATTCGAGATGATCCTGCAGGTTCTGGCCGACGCCCTCCAACCGGTGTTTGACAGCGATGCCGTGCCGGTTCAGTTCCGCTTCCGGGCCGATGCCGGACAGCATCAGCAGCTTCGGTGTCTGCACCGCGCCGCCGGAGAGGATGACGTCCTTGTCGGCCAAGGCCGTCTCGACCTTGCCGTTGCGGACATATTCGACGCCGCTGGCGCGGTCGCCGTCGAAGAGGATGCGGGTGACGAGGCAACCGGTGCGGATTTCGAGGTTGCCGGTTTTCATGGCCGGGCGCATGTAGCCGACAGCGGCGCTGCATCGGCGGCCGTTGCGGGTTGTGGTCTGGTTGAAGCCGACGCCGCGCTGGCGCGTGCCGTTGAAGTCCGGTGTGTAGGGAATGCCGGCTTCCTGGGCGGCGCGTACGAAGGCGCGCGTCAGGTCGGTCACCTGTCGGAGGTCGGAGACACCGAGCGGGCCGCCGATGCCATGATAGGCGTCCGAAAGCCGGTCATTGTCTTCCGCCCGGCGGAAATAGGGGAGCACGTCGCTATAGGCCCAGCCATCGGCGCCGAGGCGCGCCCAGTCGTCATAGTCGCGGCGCTGGCCGCGAATGTAGATGGCGGCATTGACCGAGCCGCCGCCGCCAAGCACCGCGCCCTGCGGCATCACGGGCGCGCGGCCGTTCAGCGCCGGCTGCGCTTCGGTCTTGTAGTGATAGAGAAGATCCGAGTCGAGCAGCTTCACGAAGCCCGCCGGAATGTGGATCAACGGATTGCTGTCGCGCGGGCCGGCCTCGATCACCAGCACCTTTCCCGCATCGCCGAGCGCCAGCCGGCCGGCCAGCGCGCTGCCCGCCGAACCGCCGCCCACAACAATATAATCCACCATCGCTTCCTCCCGGGATTTCATGATAATATATGATATATCTATTGACCTCGAGGAGGATCGTCAATGTGTCTTGGCACGGCCCGTCGGCTGTCCCGGTCATCGCGCGCCCAGCACGCGCTCTTCGAGTTCGGCCATGGAAGTGAGCCAGCGCACGCCCTGCGGCGGAGCGCTGTGGCTGTGCGGCACGAAGACCGTTTCGATGCCGGCAGCAAGGGCTGCGGCCGCGCCGCTGCCGCTGTCTTCGACGATCAGGCATTCGTGCGGTTCGACGCCGAGCAGGTAGGCGGCGCGGAAATAGCCCTCCGGGTGGGGCTTGCCGAGCAGGACATCGTTGCGCGCGACGGTGACGAGCCCGGGACGGACAAGGCCGGCGGCCCTGAGGTTCACGTCGACGATGGCGCGGTCGCTGTTGGAGACGACAGCCTGGCGGATGCCGGCCGTGGCGAGGCGGTGCCAGGTCGACACCGCGTCGTCGTAGCCTCTCAGTCTCTCCGCTGCGCGAAAATAATGGTGGTTCTTGCGGCACTCCCATTCCAGCGGATCAGCCTGCAAGCCGAAGTCCCGGGCGATGATCGCGTAGATCTCGTCGGCCGAGCGGCCGACGACCCGCGCCTTGAGGTCCGCGGGTGGCGGCAGGCCGGCCTCCTGCATGGCGCAGGCCAGCGCCTCGACCGCAATGTCCTCGCTATCCACCAGGGTGCCGTCCATGTCCCACAAGACTGCTCTGATCATGTTGTCGCTTTCCATTGCCAATTTTTCATTTCCGGGGGAGGCCGCCTTCGCAAGACGATATGAGGCCGCGCGCACGGGATTTCTCTCGATCGCCAGCGCAAAAAATAAAAATCATTTTTTTTGATATTGCACAATAACGAATTTCATTCTATCTGTTGGTCACGGTAGGAAATTCGATGGGAGGGGAACATGGCTTTGACCGGAGCGGAGGTGGTGAAGCGGATTGCGGCGGCGCGCATCCTGCCCGTCGTCGTGCTGGATCGGGCCGAAGACGCCGTTCCCCTGGCGCGTGCCCTGGTCGATGGCGGCTTGCCCGTCGCCGAGGTGACGTTCCGCACGGCGGCAGCGGCGGAATCGCTGCGCCGCATCCGCGCCGAGGTTCCCGACATGCTGCTCGGCGCCGGCACGGTCTTGACGGCCGAACAGCTCGACATGGCCGCGGAAGCCGGCGCGCAATTCATCGTCACGCCGGGTTTCAATCCGGCCATCGTCACGGCGGCGCAGGCACTCGGCCTGCCGATCGTGCCCGGCATCAACAACCCGACCGGCGTCGAGCAGGCCATGTCCTTCGGGCTGGAGGCCGTCAAATTCTTTCCGGCCGAGCCGAGCGGTGGCGTGCCCTTCCTCAAGGCGCTGACGGGGCCTTATCCGGCCATGCGCTTCGTGCCGACGGGCGGCATCGGGGTTGCGAACCTCGCGAACTACCTCGCGCTTCCCGCCGTGCTCGCCTGCGGCGGTTCCTGGATGGTGGACGCAAAACTCATCCGGGAAGGGCGCTTTGACGAGATTTCCCGGCTCACGGCGGAGGCGGTCGCGCTCGCCCGCACGGCCTGAACGGTTTCATCGAAAATCTGGACACGCCTCGATCGGGGCACAAAACGGAGGTTCCAATGCCCAGCAATACCCTGTCGGAGGGGCTGTCCCTCAAAGGGAAATCCTGCATCATCACCGGTGCAGCATCCGGGATCGGCGAAGCCGTTGCCCGCATCTATGCCCAGAACGGCGCCAAGGTCGCCATGATCGATTTCGACCGGGAGCGCCTGACGCGCATCGCCGGCGAGATCGAGGCCGATGGCGGCACGGTCCTGCCGATCTATGCCGATGTCTGCGAAGAGGAGACGGTTCGCGCCTTCTTCAAGCAGGTCAACGAGACCTTCGGCTCGGTCGATGTGGTGGTCAATTCCGCCGGTCGTGACAGTCTCGCCCCGCCGGTCACCCGCGTGACGCTGGAAGAGTGGAACAAGACGATCGGCCCGAACCTGACGGCCGTCTTCCTCTGCTGCCGCGAAGCCTTCCTCTATATGGAAAAGCAGGCCGAGGGCGGGCGCATCATCAATATGGGCTCCTCCTCGACCCGCGTCGCCTCCGGCCCCGGCCACAGTCCCTATCGCGCCTCCAAACATGGCATGCTGGGCTTTTCGAAGAACATCCTGCTCGAAGGCAAGGACAAGAAGATCGGCGTCACCGTTCTGAACCCCAGCCACGTCAAGACGCCGATGACCGAGATCATCGACAAGGGCCTCTATGACGGCGACCTCGAAGCCTATGTCGACGGCTGGCTCGACGAAAAGGAAATCAAGGAAGGCATTCATGCCTCCTGCATCGACGTCGACAACGTTGCCTGGCTCGCCCTCTACGTCGCGACCCGCACCCCCGACGTCACCATTCCGACCATTTCGCTCTACCCCACCCACAAGGCGCACCGCTACGGGATGGAGGTGTAAGCCGATGAAGGCCGCCGTGTATCAGGGCAGGGGCCGGATCGCGCTCGAAGAGCGCCCGCGCCCCGTGCCGCAGGATGACGAGGTTCTGATCCGCGTCTTCGCAGCCTCGATCTGCGGCACGGACCTGAAGGTCATCCGCGGCGGCCATTTTCGTGTCGGGGAAAACGACACGCGGGTGCTCGGCCATGAGCTTGCCGGCGAGATAGTCGAGGTCGGCCGGCATGTCGGGCATTGGAAGAGGGGTCAGCGGGTATCGGCGGTGCCGAATATCGGCTGCGGCCATTGCGAGATGTGCCGCCGCGGGCTCAACAATATGTGCCCCGACTACGAGGCCTTCGGCATCGATATCGACGGCGGCTTCCAGCAATATATGACCGTCACAGCCAAGGCGCTTTACGGCGGCAACCTCTTCGAGATTCCCGCCGGCATGAGCTACGAGGAGGCCTCGCTGGTCGAACCGCTCTCCTGCTGCTTCAATGCCTGGAAGGACCTTGTGGTGACGCCGGAGGACCGCGTCCTCATTCTCGGCACGGGGCCGATCGCCGGCCTGTTCCTGCAATTGGCGAAGGCCTATGGCGCAAGGCAGGTCATCGTGGTCGGCCGGCGCGCGGAACGGCTCGAAGAGATCGCGCCGCAGGGCGCGACGGACACGGTGGATTCCAGCCGCGTCGACGTGGTGGAGGAAGTGCTGCGCCTGACGGGCGGCCGCGGCGTCGATGTGGCACTGACCTGCGCACCGGCGCCGGAACTACAAGTCCAGGCGATGGCCTGCCTCGCCCGTCTCGGCCGCATGAACTTCTTCTCCGGCCTCAACAAGGGCACCAAGGTCGAGCTCGACACCAACAAGGTGCATTATTGGGGCCTGAAGCTGCTCGGCTCGACCGGCTCGAGCGTCGAGGATTACGCCCGGGCGCTGAAACTCGTGGAGACCGGCAAGATCCGCGTCACCGATATCGTGACCCATCGCTTCGGCATGGCGGATGCGGTCGCCGCCTTCGACCATGCGCTTTCGGGCAAGGGCATGAAGACCATCATTTATCCTCAGGAGGAGAGCCTGCGATGAAGGCCGCCGTTTTGCATGCGCCGGGGGATCTGCGCGTCGAGGATGTGCCGGTGCCGGGCATCGGCCCGGACGAGGTTCTCATCGAGGTGAAGGCCGCCGGCATCTGCGGCTCGGATATCGGCCGCGTGATGGTGACGGGCACCTATCGTTTCCCGATCATTCCCGGCCACGAGTTCGCCGGCCGGGTGGAGCGGGTCGGCGCCGCCGTCTCCCATCTGAAAGCCGGCGACCGCGTGGCTGTCGCGCCGCTGATGCCGTGCCGAAAATGCCAATGGTGCGAGGCGGGAAAGTTCCAACTCTGCGACGATTACGATTTCGTCGGCTCGCGCAGCGACGGCGCCTTTGCGCAATATCTCTGCGCGCCGGCCACCAACGTGCTGAAGGTGCCCGACAACGTATCCTACGAGGTCGCCGCGACGATCGAACCAGCGGCCATCATCCTGCACGGCATCCACAAGCTCGACCTGAAGCTTGGCGATGCGGTGGCAGTGGTCGGCTGCGGCGCGCTCGGTTATTTTGCCCTGCAGTTCGCCCGGCTTTCCGGCGCACGGCCGCTGATCGCCATCGACGTGGACGACGACAAGCTAGAGCTGGCGAAGAGCATCG
Source organism: Shinella sp. BE166 (assembly GCF_051201095.1). NCBI lineage: Bacteria > Pseudomonadati > Pseudomonadota > Alphaproteobacteria > Hyphomicrobiales > Rhizobiaceae > Shinella > Shinella sp. BE166. Next base: position 746,661 of record NZ_JBPEHL010000001.1, read on the forward strand.
GCGCTGATCTCTGCCTCAATCCGACGCGCGACGATGTCATCGCCCGCGTCCGCGAGGTGACTGGCGGGCGTGGGGTTGCCGTGTCGCTGGAATGCGCGGGCTCCGCGCCGGGGCGGGATCTGTCGATCATGGTTGCGGCTAAGCAGGGCGCGGTCATGCTCTACGGCACCGCCTATGGCGACGTTACCTTTGCGGAAAAGGCCTTTGCGAAGATGGTGCGCGAGGAATTGCAGGTGGTCGGCTCGTGGAATTCCTATTCCCTGCCGTTTCCCGGCAAGGAATGGTTTGACATCATCGGATTGCTTGGCGACGGCCGGTTGACGGTCGAGCCGCTGATTACCCACCGGGCGACGCTTGAGGAGGCGCCGTCCATTTTCAAGGCACTGAAGGACCGCAGCTTCGGCAGGTATCACAAGATCCTGTTCAAGCCGAACGATTGACGATGCGGGGGAGGAAGACATGGTTGAGCGTTATGTCATGGCACTGGACGAGGGAACGTCCAGTGCGAGGGCCATCCTTTTCGATCGGGGCGGCAACATCGTCTCGCTCGCGCAGCGCGAGTTCCGCCAGATCTATCCGCGGCCCGGCTGGGTGGAGCACGATGCCAACGAGATCTGGGCCACCCAGCTTTCCGTCGCCCGCGAGGTGATGCAGAATATCGGCATCTCCGCCGCCGAGATCGCCGCCATCGGCATCACCAACCAGCGTGAGACCTGCCTCATCTGGGATCGCAAGACCGGCGTGCCGCTGCACCACGCCCTCGTCTGGCAGGACCGCCGCACCGCCGGCATCTGCGACCAGCTGAAGGCGCGCGGGCTGGAACCCTATGTGAAGGAGAATACCGGCCTCGTCATCGACGCCTATTTCTCCGGCACCAAGCTCGCCTGGCTGCTCGACAACACGCCCGGCGCCCGCCGGCGCGCCGAGCGCGGCGAACTTGCCGCCGGCACCATCGACACCTGGCTGATCTGGAACCTCACCGGCGGCCGCGCCCATGTGACGGACGCCTCCAACGCCTCACGCACGCTGCTGTTCAACATCTGCACCGGCGACTGGGACGAGCGCCTGCTCGCCGAAATCAACGTGCCACGCGCGATCCTGCCCGACGTGCGCGATTCCTCCGACGTCTATGGCCTGACCGATCCCGATCTCTTCGGCGGCGAAATCCCCGTTGCCTCCTCGATCGGCGACCAGCAGGGCGCGCTTTTCGGCCAGTCCTGCTTCCACACCGGCATGGTCAAGGCGACCTACGGCACCGGCGGTACGCTGCTGATGAACACCGGCAGCCAGATCCGCACCTCCGACAACGGCCTGCTGACCACGGTCGCCTGGCGCCTCGGCGGAAAGCTGGAATATGCGCTGGAGGGCACGCTGTTTTCCGTCGGTTCGGTGGTGCAGTGGCTGCGCGACGAATTGAAGATCATCCACAGCGCTTCTGAGACGGAAGCCGCCGCGATGGATGTGCCGGACACCAACGGCGTCTATATCGTGCCGGCCTTCACCGGGCTTTCCGCGCCGTTCTGGGATCAATATGCCCGCGGCACGATCGTCGGCATCACCCGCGGCGCCAACCGCAACCATCTCATCCGCGCCTCGCTGGAATCCATGGCCTACCAGATCCGCGACGTCATCGACCGCATGGAGGCCGATTCCGGCATCGCGCTCGCCGAACTGAAGGTGGATGGCGGCGCGGCGATGAACAATTTCGTCCTGCAGTTCCAGGCCGACCAGCTCGGTGTGCGCGTGCTGCGCCCCAAGGTCATCGACACGACGGCGCGGGGTGCGGCTTTCCTCGCCGGCCTGGCCGTCGGCTACTGGAAGGACCAGGCCGAACTTCACACGGCCTTCGCCCTCGACAAGGCGTTCGAGCCGACCGTCGAACGCGCGATCGCCGACACGCTTTACCGCGGCTGGTGCCGCACCGTGGACCGGTCGCGCGACTGGGCCGAACACGACTAGGAAACGTTCGTCATGACCTACACACCAGCAAGCCGGCGCACGATGTATTTCATCGGCGTGACCACCGGGAAATCCTCGATCATGAAGGTCTTCCCGGCCTGGTCGGCCCATCTCGGTCTCGATGCCGAGATGAAGGGCATCGACTTTGCGCCGAATTCGGAACCATCAGCCTATCGCTGTGCGGTGGAGTTCATCAAGAGCGACCCGCTGTCTCTCGGCGCGCTGGTAACCACCCACAAGGTCAACTTGCTCAAGGCGTCGCGCGACCTCTTCGACGACCTCGACCCCTATGCCGAAACCCTGCACGAGATCAGCTCGATCTCCAAGCGCGGCACGCGTCTTGCCGGTCACGCCAAGGACCCGATCACGGCCGGCGCCAGTTTCGAAGCCATTGCCCCGGAAGGGCACTGGGCCAGGACGGGCGCGACGCTCTGCATCCTCGGCGCCGGCGGCTCTTCGCTCGCCTTGTCGCTCTACCTGCACAACAAGAATCGGGCAGGCGGCGACACGCCGCAGCGCATCGTCGTGACGGCGCGGCGCGAGGCATCGCTGGCCGAGATGCGCCACGTTCACCAAGAAATCGGTTTTGCCATCCCCATCGACTATCGCCTTGCGCCGACGCCCGCGGAGGCCGACGCGGTGGTGGCCGACCTGCCGCCGGGCTCCATGGTGGTCAACGCTACCGGCCTCGGCAAGGACGGGCCGGGCTCGCCGCTGACGGGCGCGGTCCAGTTCCCGCAGGACGGCCTCGTCTGGGAGTTCAACTATCGCGGCGACCTCGTCTTCCTCGACCAGGCACGCGCCGCAGCCGAGAACCGCAACCTCACGGTCCACGATGGGTGGGTCTACTTCATCCACGGCTGGACCCGCGTCATCGCGGAAGTTTTCGACATCGACATCCCCATGTCCGGGCCAGCCTTCGACGACTTGAGCCGCATCGCCCGCGACGCCACCGCCTGAAAGGAACAGGACATGACCGTTTTACCAAGCCTGCATGAATTCAACCTCAACAACGGCCTCAGCTCGACCCGCGAGCCGATCCGCCGCACGCTCTCCAAGATGAAGGGCATGTTCCACGACGAGGCGGCCTTCGAGGCGCAGCTCGCCAGGGGCGACAGCCTGCTCTACGAATTCTACGACATGGGCGTTCCCGACAGCGAAAAGGACATCGCCTACGGCACCTCTATCACCTATCCCGGCAAGGTGGGCGATGAGTACCACATGACCAAGGGCCATTTTCACACGGTCATCGATACGGCGGAAGTCTATTACTGCCTGCGCGGCCACGGCTACATGATGATGGAGACGCCGGAAGGCGAGACGCAATGGCTGGAATTCCTGCCGGGCAAGGCCGTCTACGTGCCCGGCCGCTGGGCGCACCGCTCGATCAACGTGCATCCGACCGAGCCGCTCGTCACCTTCTTCGCCTTTCCCGGCAATGCCGGCCATGACTATGGCACGATCGAGAGCAAGGGTTTCCGCAAGCTGATGGTCGAGCGCGACGGCAAGCCGACCGTCATCGACAATCCGCGTTGGAACGGCTGAGCGGACGAGACCGATGACCGGTAAGATCGCCGTCACGCCCCGCTCGCTCTCCGGCGCGGGCCATCCCGTCCTGTCGCGGCTCGTGGAGCAGGGGTTCGAAATCGTCTATCCTGCTCCCGGCAAAATGCCGTCGGAGGAGGACCTGCTGCGCAGCATTCCGGGCTGCGTCGGCTGGCTTGCCGGCGTCGAGCCGATCAGCCTGCGCGTGCTCGATGCGGCAAGCGGCCTCAGGGTCATCAGCCGCAACGGCACGGGCGTCGACAATATCGACATTTTCGAAGCCGAGGCGCGCGGGATCACCGTAGAGCGGGCGACCGGGGCGAACGCTCGCGGCGTGGCGGAACTTGCCATCGGCCTGCTGCTCGCCGCCTCGCGCCATATCCCCTGGTCGCACCAGCACATGAGCAAGGGGGAATGGCGGCGGCGCATCGGCTGCGAGGTGAAGGGGCGCACGCTCGCCGTCATCGGCTGTGGCGCCATCGGCCGCGAAGTCGCCGACATGGCACTCGGTCTCGGCATGGAGGTGGTCGGCTACGATCCCTATCCGAATGCGGGCTTCGTGCGGCCGGGTTTTCGCTATGTCGGCCTGGAGGAGGGGCTGTGCGGGGCGGATGCCGTGAGCTTTCATTGCCCGCCCGGCGAAAGGCCCATGCTCGATGCCGCGATGTTTTCGCGCATGCGCAAGGGTGTCATCGTCGTCAACACGGCGCGCGCGGAACTCATCGATGACGGCGCCATGCTGGCGGCGCTCGAAAGCGGACACGTCTCCACGCTGGCGACCGATGTCTTCCATCAGGAACCGCCCTCGGCCTCCGCGTTGCTCAGCCACGAGCGGGTCATCCTGACGCCCCACGCCGGCGGCTTCACCGAGGAAAGTGTCGACCGCGCCACCAGCGTCGCCGTCGACAATCTTTTGAAGAACCTGGTGTGCCCGTGAGCATCCCGGAGACCCGCCGCCTTGCCAGTGTCGATCGTCTTGAACCGGGCGACGGCGCGACGCTGGCCTGGCTGGGGCAGGCGGGGTTCCTGATCGCCCAGGGCGGATTGCGCATCGTCATCGACGCCTACCTTTCGGATTGCCTTGCGGAAAAGTATCGTGGCACACCCTTTCCGCATACGCGCATGACACCGCCGGTCATCGCGCCCGATGACCTCACCGGTATCGACTGGCTGCTCTGCACCCATGGCCACACGGACCACATGGACCCCGGCACGATCCCAGCCCTGCTGGCGGCCAATCCCGCTGCGCGCGTCCTCGCCCCGCGGGCGGAACGGGCGCGTGCCATCGAACGCGGCGTGCCGGAGGACCGGCTCGAGCTGATCGATGCAGGGGAAAGCGTCGATCTCGGCGGCGTGCTGGCGACCGCCACGCCTGCAGCGCACGAGGACCTGCGCAAGACCGAGGACGGCCATCTGTTCCTCGGCTACGTGCTCACCGGCGGCGGCGTCACGCTCTGGCATTCCGGCGATACGCTTCCGTTTCCCGGTCTGGCCGAATGGCTGATGCCGTTTCGTGTCGATCTCGCTCTGCTGCCGGTCAATGGCCGTGATGCGGAGCGGGCGGCAAACGGCGTGCCCGGCAATCTCACGCTGGAAGAAGCGGTGGCCCTTGCCCACGAAATCGGCGCGCGCGCCATGCTCGGCCACCATTTTGGACTTTTCGACTTCAACACGCTCGATCCCGTCGATGGCGCACGACGTCTGGCCGCCCTCGCGCCGCAGGCGGATGTGCGCTTGATAGAAGCGGGAACGGCGTATTGTATCGCCCCGGTTGCCCGCCCACCCTTGTCGGTGCTGATCGTCTGCCGCGGCAATATCTGCCGCTCGCCGACGGCCGACGGCATCCTGCGGGCGGCCTTGCCGGATCATCGCATCGACAGCGCGGCCATCATGGACTGGAACGTCGGCAAGCCGCCGCATGGCGAAACGACCGCGGTGGCGGCAGGGCGAGGCATCCGTCTCGACACGCTGGTGGCGCGCCAGATCCGAAAGACAGACTTCGAGGAATTCGACTTGATCCTCGGCATGGACGACCACAACATGGCGGCGATCCACGCCTTGCGGCCCGCAACGAGCCGGGCGCGGATCGGACGGCTCGGCGCCTTTTCGGCGCCCGGCGAGGAAACCAGCATCATCGACCCGTGGGGCGAACCCCGCGCGACCTTCGAGGCCGTCTTCGATCAGATCAAGACAGCCTGCGACCGGCTCGCGCAATTCGCCCGCGTGGGCAGTACGACAAACAGGGAGAGGAACTAGGACATGGATTTCGGGATCAACGGCAAGATCGCCATCGTCACCGGCGGCGCCACGGGCATCGGCTATGCCATCGCCAAGACCTTTCATGACGAGGGCGCCGTCGTCGTCATCAACGGCCGCGACCAGGCCAAGCTCGACAAGGCCTGCGCCTCGATCGGCCCGCGCGCCCACGGCGTCGTCGCCGACCTGCTGACGCCCGAGGGGGCCACAACGCTTGCGGACTTCGCCGGCAAGCTCGGCCCGGTCTCCTTCCTCGTCAACAATATCGGCGTCTTCGACGTCAACGATTTCTTCGAGGTCAGCGACGAGCGCTGGCGGGAATATTTTGAGCACAACCTGATGACGGCGATCCGCATCTCGCGCATCGTGCTGAAGGACATGCTGGCGCGCAACGACGGCAGCATCGTCTTCATCTCCTCGGAAGCGGCGATCCGCTCCATCGGCAACATGATCCCCTATTCGACGACGAAGACGGCGATGCTCGGCCTCAGCCGCTCACTCGCCGAACTGACGCGCGGTACGAATGTGCGGGTGAACAGCTACATGCCCGGCAGCACGGCGACGGAATCGGTGGAAACCTATTTCGCCGACCTCGCGGCCCAGCAAGGCAAGACGGTCGAGCAGGCGCTTGCCGATTTCTACCGCGACGTCCAGCCCTCCAACCTCACGCAGAAACTGATCGACCCGGCCATGCACGGGCGCGGCGTCGTGCAGTTGATGACGAACAATGCGATGAACGGCGTCTGCCACCGCGCCGACGGCGGCACCATCCGCTCCATCTTCGGCTGAGGAGCACGACATGAGCGGAAAACTCGGCATTCACAGCCTGGTCTTCACCGATGACTGGTCGCCCGCGGCGGCGGAGGCGAGTTGCCGCGCCGCCGCCGAAATCGGCTTCGAACTGATCGAGGTACTGCTGTTCGACCCGGCCGCGCTCGACATTCCGCTGACCAGGCGGGTGGCGCGGGAGGCGGGGCTGGAGCTCCGCCTCGGCATGGCGCTCGGGCCGGATACCGATATCGCTTCAGATGATCCAGAGGTGGCGAGGCGAGGCGAGGCGAGCGTCGCCCGCTGCCTGGAGATCGCCGCGGAACTGGAGGCGCCCGCCGTCTCCGGCATCACCTATGCCGCTTTCGCCAACTATGCGGCACCAGCGACGAAAGCCCAGCGCGCGCAGGTCGCGGCAAGCCTTGCCCGCCTCGATCGGCGTGCCGGCGAACTCGGCGTGCGCCTCGGCCTCGAACCGGTCAACCGCTACGAGAGCTACCTCGTCAACACGCTGGACGAGGCAGCCGACCTGATCCGCGCCTCCGGTGGCTCCAATCTCTTCATCCACATGGATACGTTCCATATGAACATCGAGGAGGGGGATATCGCCGCCGCCATCCAGCGCAATGCATCCCTGCTCGGCTACGCCCATGTCGCCGACAGCAATCGCGGCCTGCTCGGCGGCGGGCATTTCGACGTGCTCGGCTATTGCCGCGCGCTGGAATCGGCGGGCTATCGCGGCGATCTCACCGTTGAGGCGTTTTCCTCCAAAATGCTCGGCGAGGGGCTGGTCGGTGGCGTGCGGCTTTGGCGGGAGGCGTGGCAGGATTCGCTGGTGGCGGCGCGGGCGGCCTATGATGTCTTGCGCGTGGCGCGGGAAAGTGCGCGGGCCGGGTGCGCTGTCTGGTAACAAAAAGGAATTTCATTTTCCCCTCGTTGCAAGCTATAGAATTGCGACGATGCAACGGGAGTGATGGTCCGATGGACAGTTCAGCGGACAACAGGCAATCCATCCTCATGCGGATTCGCTGGAAGGCGGGTTACATGAACCCGGCGCTGCGCCGCATCGCGGACCGGGTGCTGAAGGCGCCGGAAGAGATCAAGTCGATCTCCATCAAGGATCTTGCCCTGCAATGCGACGTCTCGGAATCGACCGTCACCCGCTTCGTGCGCGAGATCGAGGTGCCGAGTTTCCAGCAGTTCAAGATCCTCATCGCCGAGGAATTGTCGCAGGGCACCGCAACCGCCCAGCCGCCCTCCGAACGCCACGTCTATGAGGACATCACCGCCGAGGATGACGTCGGCTCGGTGCTGTCGAAGGTCGCCGCTCGTTATGCGATGACGGTTTCCGACACGCGGGCGGGGCTCGCCGAAAGCGAGCTGGAGCGCGCCGTCGCGGCGATCGAGGAGGCTGACGTGCTTGGCTTCTTCGCCATGGGCGCCTCGCTGATCTGCGTGGAAAACGCGCTGCTGCGCTTCATGCGGGTGGGCAAGCGCTGCCTGTTCTTCCGCGACCTCGGCATCCGCCAGATTTCCACCTCGACGCTCGGGCCGAAATCGCTCGCCATCGGCGTCTCCAATTCCGGGCGCACCATCTCGACGGTCGACAGTCTCCAGCAGGCGAAATTGCAGGGCGCGACGACGCTTGCCATCACATCCTTCCCGGATTCGCCGATCGTCCGCCACGCCGACATCTGCCTCTTCACGCCAACCATCACCGGCGTCGTCGGGCCGGGCGAATATCATGAATCCATGGTGTCGAAGATCGCCCAGCTCCAGGTCATCGACGTGCTCTACTCGCTCTATGCGGTGCGCAATTTCGGTCGCGCCATCGAGGGCCTGGAAAAGACCTCCGACGTCACCGCCCTGACCCGTTATTGAAGGAAATCCGATGTCCGACACCGCATTTGCCGAACGGCTGAAGCCGCGCCTGGCCGTTGCCGAACGCGCCGCGCGCGAAGCCGGCCGCCTGCTGCTCGCCCATTACGGCCGCCGCGATGGTCTGGCTATCGAGCAGAAGGGGCTGAACGATTTTGTCTCCAATGCCGACCGCGAGGCGGAGGAGGTGATCGCCGCCATTCTCACGCCGGCCTTCCCCGAGGATGGTTTTCTGGGCGAAGAGACGGGTGCCTCCGCCATCGAGGGTGCCGAGTTTATCTGGTGCGTTGATCCGCTCGACGGCACCACGAATTTTCTGAAGGGCGCGCATAACTGGTGCGTGTCCATCGGCCTCTGGTCGAAGGGCGAGCCGGTTCTCGGCGTGATCTACGATCCGCTGCGCGACGAGCTTTTTGCCGGCGCCGAAGGCATTCCATCCACCGTCAACGGCGTGCCGATCGCGGTCAGCACCATCGACAGCATCGACCGGACACGGCTTGGCATCGGCCATAACCACCGTGTTCCGCCGGCGGTATTTGCGGCCGATGCCGAGCGCCTCTTGTCGGCCGGCGGCAGTTTTTCGCAGGTCGGCGCGGGTGCGCTCATGCTGGCCTATGTGTCGGCCGGACGGGTGGATGGCTATTTCGAGCGCCACATGTGGGCCTGGGATGCAGTTGCTGGTCTTGCCCTCATCAAGGCGGCCGGCGGACGTTTTGCGCCCTATCCGTCCGGTGAGACATCGCTTGCCGCAGGCGGCCTTGTGCTGGCGAGCGGGACGGGTCTGTTCGGCGCGCTTTCCGACCTTTTCGCCATTGCCTGAAGGCAGTCTTCCAATAATCCGAAGACCGGCGCTCTTCTCCTCATGGTATTGATCCGACTGGCTTTTAAGCCAGCCACGGCGCTTGCGCGCCTTCGGATCGATGGGAGAGACTTCATGAAGGACGGAATGTTTGTCTTTGATGCGGCGGTGCATTGCCAGGATTTCAGCGATGGCCAGATCAAGGACGGAAGCGATGGCAGGCGGGTGCGCATCCTGCGCGAACAGCTGACCGGGTTCATCAACCTGACCGGCCGCCGCGGGCCGCCGCCGGAACCGGAAACCTTTTCCGACCCGGATCTCGACTGGGGCATCGACATGCTGTTTGGCAAGGCCGACACGGACATGGCTTGTGCCTGTTCGGTGCCGCTGTTTTCCCACTGGCGCGCCGGCCTCGGCCCCGTCGAACTCAGCCATGCGCTGGCCCAGAAGGACCCGGCCCGCATCGTTCTGACCGGCGGCGTCGACCCGGTCTATCACGGCCTTGGCCCGGCGCTGAAGGAGATGGAGCGGCAGGTGCACGAACTCGGCGCGGTCAGCTTCAAATTCTACCAGTACCAGTCGCGCGGCTGCGCCTGGCGCGCCGACGACCGCGACATCGCCTACCCACTCTGGGAAAAGGCGATGGAACTCGGCATCAAGATGGTGCAGTTCCACAAGGGGTTTCCGCTGGAACTCGGCCCGGTCGAAGCCTTCAAGCCCAACGATCTGCAATATGCGGCGGCCGATTTTCCGGAGCTGAATTTCGGCATCCACCACCTCGGCGATCCCTATGTCGACGAGACCATTTCCATCGCCAGCCGCTTCGAGAACGTCTATCTGATCCTGCCACTCTGGTTCAATCAGTACTATCTTCAGCCCTACAAGATGCTCCAGCGTCTGGGCGAAGCGTTGCTCTACGTCGGTTCGGACCGGATCTGCTACGGCTCGGAAGCGTTCATCTGGCCGCATGTGCAGACCTATATCGACACGCTCGCCAATCTCGTGATGCCCGATGAGCTTCAGGATAAATACGGTTATCCCGAAATCACCCGCGAGATGAAGGAGAACATTCTCGGCAAGGCCTTCGCCCGCGGCATGGGCATCGATCTGGAGGCCAAGAAGCGCGAACTGGGGCTCGTCTGATGATCGATCTTCATGCTCTTGAAGCCGCGCTCGACCGGGCGCGGCCGCTGGTTCTCGGCCATGGCGGCGATATCGAGATCACCGACGTGACTGGGGAGGGCGTCGTGCATGTCGCCCTCTCCGGCGCCTGCCGTGCCTGTCCCAACCTCGCCATGACTTTTGTCGGCCCGGTGCGCAGCTATCTCATGGCTGTCTCCGGCGTGTCGGAGGTCCGCTGCGAGCAGGTCAAGGCCGGGCCACGCGCGCTGTCGCGGCTGGCGAACCTGCTGCACGCGCATCCTTACCCCGTCGCCTAATCATCGCCACGGAATGCAAAAGAGCCCGGAGGATTGGATCCTCCGGGCTCTTTCGTGCGCGCATCTTATTGATCAGGGAATGATCCGCTCCGCCCGCAGCCGGTCGAAGACGTCGATGAAGGACTGTTCGGTGTCCTGGAAATCGGCAAAACCGAGCGCGCGGCTTTTCGCCATGGAGTGCAGGCATTCCATCGGGCGGCCGAGGTCGAGGTCGGTGTGCCACGGCGAGGCGAGGCGGTCGAGCGGGTTCGGCTGCAAGCCGTGTTCTGCGACGAGCCTCTCCCATTGCGGGCCGAGTGTGCTCATGCGCTCCGTCAGCGAATTGTATTCGCCGGGATAGGCCGCTTCCACGCCAAAATAGTCGGCGATGCGCTGCCACAGCTGCTCCCAGCGGAAGACGTCGCCGTTGGTGGCGTTGAAGGCTTCGTTGCGGGCATTGGGCTCGGTGGAGGCCCAGACGATATGTTTTGCGAGCAGGCGCGCATCGGTGATGTCGTTGATGCCGTGATAGGCGGTCGGCGTGCCGGGGAAGACGAAGGGCGCGCCCGTCGCCTTGCAGATCGAGGCGTAGGTGGCGAGCGTTGCGCCGATGTTCATGAGATTGCCGACGGCGTAGCCGATGATCGTGTGCGAGCGATGCACCGACCAGCCGAAACCATGGCGCGCGGCAAAATCCATCGCGATGTCTTCCAGCTCGTAATAAAAGTTCTTCTTTTCCAGCCGCGGGGCATCTTCGCGGAAGGGTGTCACCGGCGTCACCTTGCCGTAGTCTTCGAAGGGGCCGAGATAGTGCTTGGTTCCGGTGACGACCGCGACGTGCTCGACTGTGCTCGCCGCCGCCACGCCGTCCAGCAGGGTGCGCAGCATGCCGCCGTTAAGGCGGATGTTTTCGTCCTCGTTGCGACCGAGCGTCCATGTGCAATAATAGACATGGGTGGGCCTGAGTTCGCCGAGCGTCTTGAGCGCTGCTTCGCGGTCGAGCAGGTCGACGGCGATCGAGCGCATGTAGGATGCGCCGGCCGGTGGACGGCGGCTGAGGCCGGTGATCTCCCACCTGCCGCTGTCGTGCAGGTGTTCGGCCACGTTGAGCCCGACAATGCCGGTGGCGCCGGCGATGAGTGCCCGCTTCTGATACATGCTGATGTCTCCTCCATAATGTTCGACCTCGTGTCTGTCATTTCTCGCTTGTGCCGAAAAGCGGAGCACTGGCATAAGTGAGATGACAAAGGTTCATGAATAGAGACGGATCATGGCCGGCAGGATTTCCGAGATCGAGGTCTTCGTGAAGGTGGTGGAGACGGGCAGTTTCACCGCGGCGGCCGATGCGCTGCATCTCTCGCCGTCGGCCGTCAGCAAAATCGTCGCCCGCATCGAAACGCGGCTCGGCCTGCCGCTCGCCGTGCGTTCGACGCGTAAGCTGCGGTTGACCTCGGAGGGCGAGGATTATTTTGCCCGTGGCAAGCAGATCCTCAAGGATATTTCCAGCCTGGAGCGCGGCGTGAAGGAGAGTGCCGGCCAGGTGGGCGGCGTGCTGCGCGTCAGTTGCAACGTGCCCTTCGGGCTGCATTGCGTGTCGCCGCTGGTGCCTGGTTTCCTGGAGACCTATCCCGAGATCAGCCTGGAATTTTCGCTGTCCGACAGCACCACCGACCTCATCGGCGATGGCATCGACGTGGCGATCCGCACCGGGGTTTTGACGGATTCGACCATTCGCGCGCGGCGGATCGTTGCGTCGCCACGCAGGGTGGTGGCCTCGCCCGCCTATCTCGACAAACACGGCATCCCGGCCGAGCCGCGCGACCTGCTGGAGCACAATTGCCTGACGCTTGGCTTCAGCCGCAGTTACGGCAAGTGGCCGTTCCGCATCGAGCAGGACGGCATTCCCACGCAGCTCGATCTTGCGGTGAAGGGCAATCTGAGCCTGGACAATGGCGAGAGCCTGCGGCGGTTCGCGCTGGATGGCGTGGGGCTGGCGCGGCTGTCCGAGTTCCACATCGGCCAGGACCTGAAGACGGGGCGGCTCGTCGCGGTGCTCGATACCTATAATCCGGGCGATCGCGAGCCGGTCTCGATCATCTATGCCGACCAGTCGCCGCTCGCCCCGCGCATCCGTGCCTTCATCGATTATCTCGCCCGGCATATCGTCGCTTAGGATTTGTGACGAAACGTACAGGATCAAATGACCAATCTTCACCGCACCTGGCCGGGCTGTGGTGTTACTTCTTGGATCAGAGGTTCCGCCTGCCCTGAAGGAGGGCGCCCCGCTGCGGGCGCCGGGCATCCGGAACCACCAGGCAGATATGCCTGACAGGAGGATCCGGAATGAATGGTTTGGCCGATCTCAGGATGTTTTCGGAAATCGCCCGCTCACAGAGCATGGCAAGCGCCGCCAATCGCCTTGGCATGGCGCCGGCGACGATCAGCGGACGGCTGAAGGCGCTGGAGGATCACTATGGCGTGGCACTGGTGCGGCGCACGACGCGCTCGTTGCTGTTGACGGAGGAGGGCAAGCTGCTGCTGGAGCGGGCGAGGCCGGTGCTGTCGGGTTTTGCCGATCTGGAACGGGACATGGGCGGACGGCGCACGGCCGTCTCGGGCGGCCTCGTGCTCTCTTGTGCTGCGGATATCAGCCGCGTGCAGCTTCTCTCGCTGGTGCGCAGCTTTTCCCGCGCCCACCCGGATCTGCACTTTTCGCTCCGCTTCGATCCGCCGGGTAGCCTGCATGAAATTCCTTTCGATGCTGCGCTGCGGGTCGGGCCGGTGCGGGATTCGAACCTGACGATCCGGAAATTGTTTTCGATGGAAACGGTGACCTGCGCTGCACCCGCCTATCTGGCGGAACACGGCGTTCCCGCTCGCCCGGCCGACCTCTGTCGGCATGAATGCCTGCGGCTCGATGGTTCCGGGTTTGCCGGCAATGACTGGGCCTTTCGCGAGGGCGCGAGCGCCGTTTCGGTCGGCGGTCGTTTCCGGGCGAGCGATCCCGCGACGCTGAAAAACTTTGCCGTTCAAGGCCTTGGCATCCTGCGCACTGCACTGGCCGATGTGGAAACGGAACTGGCTTCCGGCCTTCTGGTGCCTGTGCTCGGCGCATTCGAGCCGGAGCCGCAGACGGTCTGCCTGCTCAGCGACAGCCGGCGCCGGCTGCCGGCCAGGACGTCGGAGTTCATCGATTTCGCCCAGGCACATGTCCGTGCGCCGTTTGGCGTGCGGGGAAATCTGGCGACGCCGTCGCAGGGCAGTATCTGCGAAATAGTGTAAAATTTATTTTCTTGCAAAAGTTATGAAAAGAAATTAGTTCTATCGGCCGAGGCAAGTTCCCTCCGGCCGACAGGGCTGGCGGCCGGGTAGGCCGGATGGAGGGAATGAGCGGACCGCCTGGAGGGGTGGTGCGCCGGGGTTGATCCCCGATTGCCATGGGAGGTTTGGGCAATGGATTATGGTCTGAAAGGCAAGCATGTGCTGGTCACCGGCGGCGCCACGGGCATTGGGCTTGCGGTGGCCGAGGCCTTCGTCGCCGAGGGTGCACGGGCCACTGTGAGCGGCCTTTCCGAGGCGGAAGTTGCTGATGCGGTCGCAAAGCTCGGCCCTGAGGCGCGCGGCATGGTCTGCGACCTTACCGTCGCCGGTGAGGACCTGCGTCTTGCCGATTTCGCGCGAGCCGCAGCGCCCGTGGATTTTCTCATCAACTCCGTCGGCATTTTCGAGGTGCGACCCTTCTTCGAAACGCGCGACGAGGACTGGTTCCGATTCTTCGACGTCAACGTGATGACGGGCGTGCGCATGTCGCGGCTGCTGTTGCAGGACATGCTGGCGCGGGGCGAGGGCTCCATCGTCTTCATCAGCAGTGAGAGCGCGGTGAAGCCGCAGGCCTGGATGCCGCATTACGGCGCGATGAAAGCCTGCCTTCTCGGCGTGTCGCGCGCACTTGCCGAACTCACGCAGGGCACACGCGTGCGGGTCAACACCATCCTGCCCGGGCCGACCGACACGCTCGCCGTACGGCGCTACCACGAACAGATCGCCCGCGAAAAAGGCGTCACCCGCGAGCAGGTGGTCGCCGACTATTTCGACGAGACCGAACCGACCTCGCTCATCCGCCGAATGATCGCGCCGGAAGAGGTTGCCGCCAGTGTCGTCCACCTTGCGGCCTCGCCGGCGCTGAACGGCATGGCGATGCGGGCCGAAGGCGGCACCATTCGCGCAATTCTTTGATCTTCAACCGGAAAAGACAATGGCTGACCTTCAGATCGACAACCTGGCAAAGACATTCAAGGGCGGTTTTGAGGCGGTGCGCGGCATCTCGCTCGATGTGGCCGACCGCGAGGCGGTGTTTCTGCTCGGTCCGTCCGGGGCGGGCAAGACCACCACGCTGCGCCTCGTCGCCGGGCTGGAGGAGGCGGGTGCCGGCCGCATCATGATCGGCGGCCGCGACGTGACGCAGTGGACGCCGCGCGAGCGCAACCTCGCCATGGTCTACGACAAACACTCGCTCTTTCCGCATCTGAGCGTCTTCGAAAACCTCGCCTATCCGCTGCGGATCCGAAAGATGGCGGAGGCCGAGATCCGCCGCCATATCGCGGGTGTCGCCGAGACATTGCAGATCGAGAAGCTCTTGGAACGCCGGCCGAACCAGCTCTCCGGCGGCCAGATGCAGCGTGTCGCCATCGGCCGGGCGCTGGTGCGCGATGCGGATGTCTTCCTCCTCGACGAGCCGATCTCCCACCTCGATGCAAAACTGCGCGCCCGCATGCGTGTCGAGTTCAAGCGGCTTCAGCGCGAGTTCAAGGCGACGATGCTCTATGTCTCGCACGACCAGCTCGAAGCCATGACCATGGCGGACCGGATCGTGCTGATCAACAAGGGCCGTATCGAGCAGATCGCCGCCCCGCAGGACCTGTTCGACCGGCCGGAAACGCTGTTTGCCGCGACCTTCGTCGGCGAGCCGCCGATGAACGTCATGAAAGCGGTGATTTCCGAGGCCAATGGCTGCCATTCGCTGCGCGTCGGCGACGCCTATATCGAGGTCGACCACGACTGGATGCAGGACGGCGAGGCGGTAAAACCCGGCGGCAGCTATCTGCTGGGGCTGCGCCCGCAACAGCTTCACCTCTGCCCGCCGGATACGGCACATCCCTGCCGCGTGCAGGGCACGGTTTTTGCCGTCGAGACGCTGGGCTCCCGCGTGGTCTTCGATATCGAGGTGGAAGGCCAGGTGATCCGCGCCATGACCACGCTCGATGCCGCGCTGAAATATCCGCGCGCGATCGGTGCGCCGATCGCGTTCCGCATCGATCCCGACTTCATCTACCTGTTCGACGCCGATAGCGGCCGCACCGTGCGCCAGGCCCGCTTCACCCGACAAAAGCCGGCACGACTGCACGCCTGACCGGGCGTGGCGATGGATACGCATGCACCATCAACTGAGGAGGAGAGAATGAACATCGTGAAATTGAGTGCCGCAACGGCGGCCGGGCTGTCGTTATTGATGCTGGCCCTGCCGACCCATGCGCAGACGGAGGCGCAGAAGGCACTTTCGGGCAAGACCGTGCACTTCCTCGCCCCGTCCATGCCGCAGTTTGCGGCGCTGGCAAAGTTCTTCCCGGAATTCGAGGAGAAATACGGCATCAAGGTCGTCGTCGACGAGGTGCCGTTCGAAAACTACCGGCAGAAATCGCTGGTGGAAATGCAGCAGGGCACCGGCACCTACGACTTCTTCGCGGTCGACGTGATGTGGCTTGCCGAATATGCCGCGGCCGGCTTCCTCGAACCCCTGATGCCCTATGTCAAGAATGCCGACCTGACGGATGCTGACTACGACATCGACGACTTCCTGCCGCGCGTCATCAGCGGCACGGGCGTCTTCAACGACACGCTCTATACGCTGCCGATTGGCGCAGGCCCCGTCGGCACGACATTCCGCGCGGATGTGGCGGAGAAGGCGGGCTTCAAGCTGCCGGAGCGCTTCTCGCCGGAATTCACCACGAAATACATGTACGACGCCGCCAAGAAGGTGAACAATCCCGAATCCAACATGATCGGCTTTGCCAACATTCCGGGCCGCTGGTTCTGGGGCGTTACCTACCTGCCGTATCTGTTCGCCTACCAGACGCCTGAGACCAAGGGCGACGAATATGTCGACAAGGACTGGAAGATCACGATCAACAACGAGCGCACCGTCGCCTCGATCGACTATTTCCTGAGCCTCAAGGAATTCATGCCGGCCGACAGCGCAAACTGGGGCATCGGCGAGGCGACCGCCGTCTATCAGGCGGGCAATGCCTTCGGCACCTGGAACTACCAGGACTTCGTCAAGGGCTTCTTCGAGGATCCCGAAACGCAGGCGAAGGTCGCCGGCAAGAACGTGCACCTGCACACGCCGGCCGGTCCGGATGGCGTGATTGACCCGTGGTTTGGTGCCTGGTCGCTCGGCGTTTCCAAGGATTCCAAGAACAAGGAAGCCGCCTGGACCTTCATGCAGTGGGTGACCTCGAAGGACGTTCAGGCACGCGCCACCCAGTATGGTGCCGGCCCGTCGCGTCACTCGACCTACAAGAGCGAGACGCTTGCGAAGTATCAGCCCTGGTGGCCGGGCGTCTATGAATTCATGCTGAAGGAGACCAATCCCGACGAGCGCGTGCGCGTGCCGGAATGGGCGGAAATCTCCGACATCATGGGCGAAGAGGGCAACCGCGTCTGGATCGGCGAGATCGACAGCAAGACGGCCGCCGCCAACATGGAAAAGCGCATGACCGACGCCATGCGCAAGGGCGGCTACTACATTCCCGGCCGCAACGACCTGCCGAAGCAGCAGTGGCGTGATCTGACCTACTACGATCGCCTGCCGTCCGAGTGGAACTGATCTCGTGAGGGCACCCGGGCGTGATTTCACGCCCGGGTGCCGGCTGCCTCTCCAACCGCAATTCAAAGGGACTGAGACATGTCGATCTCGGAACGCACCACAACAGCCCCGCCGATGGCGCTTAGCCATAGGGGCATCCTGTCCCGTTTCGGCCCTTCGAACCGAGCGGTCTTCCCCTGGGTACTGATGGCGCCGACGCTGATCATCCTGTTCGCCATCGGCATCTATCCGTTTCTCTACTCGCTCTATATCGCGAGCCACAACGTCATCCTGTCCAAGCCCTACCTGCCGCGCATCTTCGTCGGCCTCTACCAGTACCAGGCGCTGATCCAGGATCCGGAATTCTGGCATGCGCTGCGCAAGACGCTCCTGTTCACGGTGCAGGCGGTGTTCATCGAATTCTGGCTCGGCCTCGGGCTGGCGCTACTGTTCCAGCGGCAACTGGCCGGCATCGCCTTCATGCGCGTCTTCATCCTCATCCCGATGATCCTGCCGCCCTTGGTCGCTGCCCTCATCTGGCGCTACATGTTCTATCCCGGCGCCGGCCTGATGACCTATTATGTCGGCGGCATTACCAAGGCCCTCGGCTTCGGTGAAATCCCGTTCCTGTCCGACCCGACGATCGCCTTCCAGACCCTCGTGTTCGTCGATGTATGGGA
The DNA here is from genome assembly GCF_051201095.1 of Shinella sp. BE166. Lineage (NCBI taxonomy): Bacteria > Pseudomonadati > Pseudomonadota > Alphaproteobacteria > Hyphomicrobiales > Rhizobiaceae > Shinella > Shinella sp. BE166. Next base: position 764,826 of record NZ_JBPEHL010000001.1, read on the forward strand.
ATGGACGCCGTTCATGTTCCTCATGCTGTCGGCCGGTCTCGCCTCCATTCCGCGCCAGCCCTACGAGGCGGCGGAGATCGATGGCGCCAGCTCCTGGCGGGTGTTCTGGACCATCACCATGCCGCTGCTCCGGCCCGCGATCCTGATCGCCGTCGTCATCCGCACCATGGATGCCTTCCGTACCTATGAGCTGATCGTGATCATGACCCGCGGCGGACCGGGCAACGCCACCACAACCATGAATGTCTTCCTGACAAAGACCGGCCTCGAATTCTTCGACGCGTCGAAGGCTGCGGCCCTGTCGCTGATCATGATGATGATCATCATCGTGATGAGCTTCGTGTTCATCCGCGTCTTCCGGTCCAAGACCGAAGTCGCCGAGTAAGGAGAGCCGCCATGAAGCAGCCAACCTACAATATGGAATCGCCCGCAGCGCCGCTGGTGCAGCGCAACTGGTGGGTCTACCTGGTGCTCATCCTCGTCTGCCTGGTCAATTTCGTGCCCTATCTCTGGGTCGTGATGACCGGCTTCATGGACGGCGCTTCGGCATCCTCCGCCACGCCCGCATGGTTCTTCACGCCCTCCCTCGAAGCGTTCCACTACCTGATCGTCGAGAAGGGCATCATGAAGAACTTCTTCAACAGCGTGATCGTGTCGCTCGCCTCGACCTTCTTCTCGGTGACGATAGGCATGTTCTGCGCCTATGCGCTGGCGCGTTACGATTTCACCGGCCGGGACGACGTGTCCTTCTGGGTGCTGACGAACCGCATGATGCCGCCAGTGGCGGTGCTCATCCCCATTTTCGTCACCTTCCAGACCGCCGGGCTGCTCGACACGCTGGCAGGCCTGGTCCTCCTCTACACGGCGATGCAACTCCCCTTCGTGGTGTGGATGCTGACGGGTTACTTCCGCGACATTCCCCGCCGCTACGAGGAATCCGCCATGGTGGACGGCGATACGTGGTTCGCGGCTTTCCGCAAGGTCACGCTGCCGCTGATGATGCCGTCGATCACCGCCACCTCGATCTTCGTGATGATCCTGTCCTGGAACGAGTTCGCTTTCGCGACCTTCCTCACCAGCACGCAGGCGAAAACCATGCCGCCGGCGATCATGGCCTATTCGATCGGCGCGGACATCCGCTGGAACGTGCTGGGTGCTGCCGTCGTGCTGATCACCGCGCCGCTCATCCTCTTCGTGCTGCTGCTGCAACGTCAGCTGATCAGCGGGCTCTCGCAGGGCGTGGTGCGCAAATGACCTCTTTTTCCAACAGAATGGAACGCCATCATGGCTGATATCGAGATCCACAGTCTGATGAAGCAGTTCGGCGCGTTCAAGGCCGTCGACGACGTCAACATCACCGTGAACGATGGCGAATTCGTCTTCCTGCTCGGCCCCTCCGGCTGCGGCAAAACGACGACGCTGCGCATGATCGCCGGGCTTGAAATGCCGAGCAGCGGGCGCATCGCCATCGGCGGGCGCAACGTCACGTTCCTCCGGCCGCGCTACCGCAATGTCGGCATGGTTTTTCAGGACTACGGCCTCTACCGTCACCTGACGGTGTTCGGCAACATCGCCTATCCGCTGGAAGTTCGGCGGCTGGGTCGTGCAGAGATCGTCCAAAAGGTCGAGGCCGTCGCGCGCACCATGCAGATCACTGAAGTGCTGCAACGCAAGCCCGACCAGCTTTCGGCCGGCCAGCTGCAGCGCGTGGCGATCGCCCGCATGCTGGTGCGCGATGCCGACGTCTTCCTGATGGACGAGCCGATGTCGCATCTCGATGCCCAGCTTCGCGGGCAGATGCGCGCCGAGCTGCGCCATATCCAGAAGACCGTCGGCGTCACCACCATCTTCGTCACGCATGACCAGCTCGAAGCCATGACCATGGCCGACCGCATCATCGTGATGAAGGACGGCGAGATGCTGCAATTCGCCACCCCGCGCGAAATCTTCGAGCGGCCGGCAACGGAATTCGTCGCGACCTTCGTCGGCGAGCCGCAGATGAACATTCTGGACGCCCGCATCGCGCGCCTCGAAGGCAAAATCGTTGCGATGACGGAGCATTTCGCGGTGCCGCTCGATGCGGACTGGGTGGAGCGAAACCGCGTTGCGAACCTTGTCGACCAGCCGGTTCGTCTCGGCATCCGGCCGGAGCATATCGCGATCCGCGAAACGCCGGACGCCGATCACCGCATCATCGCCGAGCTCTATTCCTTCGAGCCGACCGGTGCGGAAAATCTCTACGTGCTTCAATGCGGCTCCGTCATGGTGACGACCCGCAGTTCCACCACCGAAACGGCTCACCTTTCGAAAGACGAGGGCAGCGCGCTTGCGGCCCGCTTCGATCCGAACTGGATCTACCTGTTCGATCCCGTGACGGGCCGCACCATCGCCCAGGCCGCCGGCAGCGACGTGTCGAGAGAGGATATCTGACATGAACCGATCCAACGTCATCCTTCTCGTCATCCTGGCCTTGCTGCTCGGCTCCTGCACCGTCATGGCCGGTGATGTCTCTCACTGGCCGGCCTCGCTGATCGCCGTCATCGTCATCGTCTCGCTGAAACTCTGGAACGATAGGGCGAAACTTCTCGCCTGGCCGATGGAGTTCCTGCTGGCGGCGGGCGTGTCGATGATCGTCATCAATCTGGCCCGGCTCTACGTGACGCCGCTGCCCTATTGAGAAGGATGATCCCGTGACCAGCCCCGCCCTTGCCGTCACCGCGCTCTCCAAATCCTTCGGGGCCAAACGTGCCGTGGAGGATGCCACCTTCTCGGTGGCGCGCGGCGAGATCACCGGTTTTCTCGGCCCGAATGGCGCGGGCAAGACCACGGTGATGAACATGATCGTCGGGCTCACCGCGCCGGATGCGGGCGAGATCGAGCTGTTCGGCGTGCCGCCGGGCAGCCGCCAGCGGGATCTGCGGGTGCTGTTCGGTTATTTGCAGGAGAAGCCGCGGATCTATCCGGAGATGACCGCGCGGGCCTATCTCCGCTTCTTCGCCGATCTCTATGGCATTGCCGATGCGGGCAGCCGGGTGAAGGACGTGATCGAACGCGTCGGCCTCACCGCCGCGGCCGACCGGCGGCTCGGCAATTTCTCCCGCGGCATGCAGCAGCGCGCCTGTCTTGCCCGCGTGATGCTGCACCGGCCGGAACTGCTCATTCTCGACGAGCCGACACTCGGCCTCGATCCGAACGGCGTCGCCGACATGCGTGCGATCTTTCGTGAGATGAAGGCGGAAGGCGTGACGCTGCTTTTTTCCTCCCACCAGTTGGCCGAGATGGAGCGGGTCTGCGACAGCGTCGTCTTCATGCGCCAGGGCCGCGTTCTGGCGACAGGACGGCCGGGGGAGTTGCTTCCGGCCGGCCTCTCGGCGGGCAGCCTTCAGGTCGAACTCTACGAGCCAGCCGCTCAATGCGTCGAGGGGATTGCCGTCTTGCCGGGCGTGGCGCGGGCGCACCAGATCGGCCCGCACCGGCTGGAACTCGTGCTGCGCGGTTTGCCCCATGATGGGCGGGATGCGCGGGCGCATGCGGTCCGGATGCTTTCGACCGCAGGATACACCGTGCTCTCGGTCGATGCTGCCACGCCATCGCTCGAAGACATCTTTATCGGTTTGACCCGGCCTGAAAGCCCGGTCCGGCAGGAGCCCGCAGGGCTCGTTCATTGAAAGGGAAAGACCATGGACCTCGGCTATCGCGACAGGCGCTGCCTCATTACCGCATCCACCGGCGGCCTCGGCCTCGCCATTGCGACGGCCATGGCGCGGGAAGGGGCGACCGTGGTCATCAACGGCCGCAGCCAGGACACCATCTCCAAGGCCATCGCGCGCATCCTGGCAGCGGTGCCGGAGGCACAGCTGGAGCAGGCCGTCGGCAATTCCGGCACGAAGGAGGGCTGTGACGAACTCATCGCGAACTGCCCCGATGTCGACGTGCTGGTGGTCAATCTCGGCATCTATGAGGCCGTCGATATCTACAAGGCCGGCGACGACCGCTGGTATGCGCTGATCGAGGTCAACGTCATGAGCGGCGTGCGCCTCGCCCGGCATTACCTGCCAAAGATGCTGGCGCGCAACAGTGGCCGCGTCGTGTTCATGGCAAGCGAATCCGGCATCAATCCCGCGCCGGAAATGCCCGCCTACAGCGCCACGAAGACCATGCAGCTATCGCTTGCCCGCAACCTCGCCGAAACGACCAAGGGCACCGCCGTCACCGTCAATTCCGTCCTGCCGGGTCCATGCAGCACCGAAGGCGTGGCCGATCTCATCGCCGGTCTCTATCCAGGCGTTCCGACACCCGAGGCGGAGCGCCGTTTCGTGGCGGAAAACCGCCCGACCTCGCTGATCCAGCGCCTGTCGAAGCCGGAGGAGGTGGCCGATTTCGTCACCTTCCTCGGCAGTACGCGCACCGGCATCGTCAATGGTGCAGCGCTCAGGATCGACGGCGGCCTGATCCGCACTGTCATGTGACCGGCCGCGTCATGGAGCACGTTCGCCCGCCCTACATTTCCCCGCGATTGCGCCCGCCCGGCCTGGGGCGGCAGACCTTCCTGCTGGTGCGTCGGGAAGTGGCCGCCAAGTTCGCGTCGGTATGGTTCTGGCTGGTCGCGAGCGCGCTCTGCCTTATGGCGTATGTTTACGGCGCCGGTTTCGCACGCACCTTCGAGACGGAGTCCGTCGTGGTGACGGCCGATCCGCTGGCCGGGCTGAACACGCTGGTGGTGGCCTTTCTCGGCCTTGTGCTGGGGCTGCGGCTTGCGGGTTCGCTTAGCTGGGAGTGCGAGCACCGCACGCTCGAAGTCCTGCTGGTCGGGCCGGTGCCGTCGAGCGTGATCGTGCTCGCGAAATATCTCGCGGAACTGCTGGTGCTCGCCGCACTCGTCGCCGTCTACTGCCTCTATCTCGCGGTCGCCCAGCCCCTCGGCGCCGGCGTGACGGGGGCGGGGGATTTCGCCGGTATCCTCGCAAACGGTCTGTTCGTGCTGCCGGTCATGGCGATGGGGCTTGCCGTTTCCGGCATGACGGCGTCCGTGCGAATGGCAGTCGTGCTCTATCTCGCGCTAGTGGCGCTGCTTGCGACTTACGAGGTGGTGCTCGGCCTGCTGCGGACGATGCCCGCGGACAGCATGAGCCTGTTCTCGCTCTATCTGCGGGCGTTGCTGGAGATGGCAGCGCCCTTGTTCCACGCGCTCTCGCCCATGGCCGGCATCGCCTTCCTGGCCGAACGGCTCGTCACCCAGCAGGCGCTGCCGCTGTCGCAGTCTCTTGGCGTCGTCGCGCTGACGGCCGGCCTGCTGCTCTTCGCCTGTATCGTCACCAGAATGAAGGGGGCCTAGCCATGCGAAGATTTCTCGCCATCCTCCTTCTGTGCCTCTCCGCCGCCAGTGCCGCGAAAGCCATCGAGCCCGAGCGCAGGGACGCCGTCATCATCACCGGCCGCGTCTGGGACGGCTTTACCTTCAAGGACATGTTCCTGCCGTCGCAGGCCGGGACGTTGCACCTTCTCGCCGGCCAGGACAGCGCCATCTCCTTCGTCGAGACGCAGGAATATTACTGGCCGCTCTCCCGGCAGGTCTATGTCGACCTTGAGAAGAAACGCCGGGAGGTGAACGGCGTCCTCAAGATCACACGCGACGGCAAGACCGTCGCCGAGGTCGGCCCTTCTCCCTATGTCATCCTCTATCCCGAAGGCGCCTTGAACGGGAACGGCCAACTCCTCTGGGGCGAGGACGCCATCAGGGCCTACAGCGCTTACCAGGAAGATGAGCGAGCCTTCGCGCGCCGCTATGTCGAGGCCGAAGCGCAACAGCGTGTCTATGAACGCAAGCTGCTGGAAGCGGGCGCGGCACGGCTGCGCGGTGCACCGGTCGAGGTCATCGAAGCGCCCGATCCGCTGCCCAGGCCGAGCCTGAAGCTGGTAACGGCTCCGGCTGCGGCCTATCGCGTTGCGCTCGCTGCCGGTGCGTACGAGATGGCTCTATCTGTCGACGGCGTGCTTGTGCCGGGCACCGCGCACCGCCTCGCCGTGGGCGACATGGCGGGCCGCCGGGTGACCGTCGCGGATGTCGTGCCCGAAGAGCGCTGGACACGGCCGATTGCCACCAACAGTGCGGATATGCGCATCTTCGCCCGGCCCGGCTCCACCTTCTATCTGACGCTCTCCGAGGCGGATCGTTTCGGCGAAACCGAATACCTGCCGGTCGTCTCGCCGCAGCAGGATGCAGTTTCGGGCCGAAACGTCTGGATCCGCCGCGCGGCATCGCCGCTTGATAACGTCGTGGCACGCTTCGCCGTCACACAGGACCTGCCGCTCACCCGCCTGAAGGTGGTGCAAACGGAAGGCTCCGGCTTCGGCTATCAGGTCCGCGCCGCCAAGGAAGGCGAAAAGGAAGACCTGAAGGCCTTTGCGGTCTCGGTGCCTGCGGAGGCCGGTGTATCGCGTGGCGAAATCCGCTTGCAAGGAGAAGGCTTCGCCGCCTTTCACCGCGAGATCGTGGTGGTACAGCCACGCAACAACGGCCTCGCCCTCGGCCTCGCGCTCCTGCCTCTGCTCGGCTGGATCGCACCAAAAATCCTTCGCAGAACGGCGGGTGCCAAGGCGTAAAACCCAGCGTTAGGGCTGTTGTGCCTCTTCTGCTATCAAGCGTTCCAACCGTCCTATCAACAGATCCAGCGTTTCGACGAACGCCTCCAGTTTCTCAGCGCTCAATCCCGCGAACAGGGATTGCCTGGGCGTTCAACCAACGGGAAAGAAAGTGGACTATGAGAGCACTGAGATTTACCGCATCTCCGACGGGAAGATCGCGGAGGAGTGGATTTGCTCTGATACGCTGACGCTGATGGCTCAGATTGGTGGCCGGGGCTTTTCGATAGGCAAGCTTGCCGCAATGTGGCTTACCGGCTACCGGATGTGGTTCGCATTGGCTCTCGGAATCGCGCTGGGCGCGCTATCGTTGGCGCTTTTGCGCCTCTCCTGATCTTGCACAGAAACCCCCGGACGCTCGCGCATCCGGGGGGGTTTCCTTCTCAGTGATTACTTCGTGCCGTTTGCCGCATCCTCGATCAGCTTGGCGACGGCTTCCGGCTGGGAGACGTAGACGGCATGGCTGCCGGCCTGGTCGACGGTGGTGGCGCCGGCGCGCTTGGCCATGTTGCGCTGCGCTTCGACCGGGATCATGTGGTCTTCGGTGGCGACGAGATACCAGCTCGGTTTTTCTTTCCAGGCAGGAACCGTCACTTCGCCCGCAAGCGCCTCGACACCCCACGGAACCTGCGAGTCGGCCATGAAGGCGGCCACTTCGGGGTCGACGTCAGCGGCAAAAGCTGCGGCAAACTTTGCCTTGTCGAGGAAGAGAAAACCATCCTGCGGCGGCAGGATCGGCGGAACGGCAGCGCCTTCTGGCGGATTGGCGATGAGCTTGGCGATGGATTCGCCGGCATCCGGGGCGAAGGCGGCGATATAGACGAGACCCTTGGCCTTCGGGTCCGTGCCGGCCTCGGAGATGACCACGCCGCCATAGGAATGACCGACGAGGATGACGTCGCCCTCGGCAGCAGCGATGGCGCGCTTGGTGACGGCGACGTCGTCGCTCAGCGAGAGGGTGGGGTTCTGTGCAATAGTGACCTTGTAGCCGTCCTTCTTCAGGACATTGTAAACGCCCTGCCAGCCGGAGCCATCGACGAAGCCGCCATGGACGAGCACGATGGACTTGGTGGGGGTGGGCTGGGCATGGGCGGCGGGTACGGCAGCGGCGAAAGCGAACAGGGAGGCGGCGGTAGCGAGCAGGGTGTTGGCGATGGACATTTGTATCTCCTTTGCTTGATGCGACAATCGTTATCGCGATAATCATTAGATATCCGCAACACTGATCATTGTCCAGATGTTTTTTATCGCGATATCTATTTTTGTGGTAAGGTGTCTCCACGCATCCAGAACCGACCTCACAAATCAGGAGTTCCGCAATGCCCGATTTCGAACCGATCCCGCTGGATAGCCAGCTTTGTTTCTCGCTCTATGGCACGACAATCGCCATCAACCGCGCCTATAAGCCGATGCTAGACGCACTCGGCATCACCTATCCGCAATATCTCGTGCTGAGCGTCCTTTGGGAAGGCGATGGCCAGACGATCACGGCGCTCGCCGACCGGCTGGCGCTGGAACCGAGCACCATCACGCCGCTCGTCAAGCGACTCGAAGCAGCGGGCTTCGTGCAGCGCCAGCGCTCGACAGTCGACGAGCGGCTGGTTGGCGTGCATCTCACCGACAAAGGCCGGGGTCTGCAGGCGCAGACCGGCTGCCTGACAGAAACCTTGCTGCAACGCTCCGGCATGACGGTCGACGAGATCATCGCGCTCAACACTCGCATCCAGGCGCTGCGCACCGCGCTCACGACCTCGGCGCCAGGTTGATGGAGCGAGGTCGGTTCTGCGCGGATGGTGTTTGATTGGAAAAGGAAATCAATTCCCCCGCTTTGTGAATTGGAGGTAATCACCGGCATGGGCTAGCTTTCGATCATCGGATGAACATTCGCATCCGAATGGGAGGAGAGCCTATGCTGGATGTGACGTCGCCCGACGGCAGGACTTTTGCCGAGCGCCTGCGGGCCGGAGAACCCTGCTATTCGCTGGGCATCCGCACCGCCCGCTCAGTGGATTTCGTGCGCATGGCGGCGAGTTCCGGCTATGACGCCATCTGGATCGATCTCGAACACAGCACCATTCCGCTCGACACGACGGCCCAGATGACGGCGACGGCGCGCGACCTCGGGCTAGAAGCCTGGGTGCGGGTGCCGGAGGGCGATTTCGGGGTGATCGGGCGGGTGCTCGACGGCGGCGCCTCCGGACTGATCATCCCCCAGGTCGAGACGGCCGAGGATGCGCGCAAGGCCGTCAGCTATTGCCGTTATCCGCCGGAAGGCGGTCGGTCGCACAATGCGCTCACGTCTCCCTTCGGCTTCCGCAGAATGGATGGCAAGGTGAGGGCCGCGGCCGCGAACCGCTCGGTCTTCCTGCAGGTCCTGCTGGAATCCGCCCATGCCATCGACAATATCGATGCGATCGCCGCCGTCGACGGCGTGGACGCGATCGGGCTCGGCCTGAACGATCTTTCCGCGAACCTGAACATTTTTGGCGACGTGCGTGCGGAGGCGATCACCACGCTTTGCCGTCGGGCCATTGAGGTTGGCGCGAAACACGGCAAGCTCGTGATCATCGGCGGCCTCCAGGGGCCTGATCACTACCGCGAACTGGTCGATCTCGGCGCCGCCCCTTACGTCTTCGCGGCCATAGATACCGACATCTTCGTCGACGTTCTCGACCAGCGCATCGCCCGGTGGCGTGCCGCCATCTCGGCCTGATTCTTCACGACCATTGCAGGGACTATTTTCGATGACTGAACCGCTGACCTCCGAACCCATGCTGCCACTTGCAGGCCTCACCCGGCCTTCCTTCGAGGTGCCGAAAGGCGCTTGCGACGCGCATATGCATGTCTTCGGGCCGGAATCGCTTTATCCGCATGTGCCGAAGCCGCATTACACGCTTCCCGACGGCAAGCTCGATCATTTCCATGAGCTGATGACGGTGCTGCATCTCGACCGCTACATCATCGTGCAGCCAAGTTTTTACGGCACGGACAATCGCTGCATGCTCGATGCGCTGAAGGTGGCCGGGCAACGTGCGCGCGGCGTCGCCATGGTCGAGGACGATGTCTCCCCGGCCGCGCTGGAGGCCCTGCACGAACAGGGCATTCGCGGCCTGCGGCTCGATCTCTTCAAGCGTGCGGACCTGCCGATCGCGGAGATCCAGGCCTATATTACCGCGATGGCGGCGAAGATCGCGCCGCTCGGCTGGCACCTGCAATTCTACGTGCCGGGCCGCGTCGTGCGCGATCTCATTGGCTTCCTCGGCACGCTGACCGCTCCCTATGTCATCGACCACATGGGTTACATGATGGAGGAGGACGGGCTGACGGAGAGGGATTTCCAGAAGCTTCTGACGCTGATGACGGAGAGCCATTGTTACCTGAAGCTGAGCGGCCCTTACCGCGTCGCCAAGGACAAGGGTTACGGCGCCGTTGCCCATGTGGCCAAGGCGATCGTCGAGACGGATGCGAGCCGCGCCATCTGGGGATCAGACTGGCCGCACATCCCGAAATCGGGCCGCGACACGGGTGAATTGCTCAATCTTCTCGTCGAATGGGCGCCGGATGCGGCCGACCGGCAGAAAATCCTCGTTGACAACCCAAACAGGCTCTTCGGCTTCGAATGAGGGACCGGCATTGATACCGGCGGGCAGGGCACGCAGATGTATATAGGATCACCCAGCATAGCGGCCATGGAACACAACGCGACTGAGGCCGGAACCATGCAAGCTCGACCGGATACCGCGGCGGAACCGCTTCTCTCCGTCCGCAATCTCAACGTCCAGTTCCGCTCGAACGACCGGCTGCTGCATATCGTGCGTGACGTCAGCTACGATGTGCATGCCGGTGAGCTGGTGGCACTGGTTGGGGAATCCGGTTGCGGCAAGTCTGTCTCGTCGCTCGCGGTGATGCGCCTGCTGTCCGATCCGACCACGACGCGGTTTTCCGGCGAGGTGCGCCTTGCCGGGCGGGATTACCTGCGCCTGCCGGAAAGCGAGATGCGGCGGCTGCGCTGTCGCGACATCGCCATGGTGTTCCAGGAGCCGATGACCTCGCTCAATCCGCTGATGACCGTCGGCCGCCAGATCATGGAGCCGATGCTGGAGCATCTCGACATCGACCGCGCCGCCGCGCGCGAGCGGGCGATCGACCTCCTGAAGCGGGTCGGCGTGACGGATCCGGAACGGCGCATGGACCAATATCCGCACGAGTTTTCCGGCGGCATGCGCCAGCGGGTCGTCATCGCGATCGCGCTGTCGTGCAATCCTAAAGTCATCATCGCCGACGAGCCGACCACAGCACTCGACGTCACCATCCAGGCGCAGATCCTCGATCTCCTGCGCGCGCTGGTGAAGGAGACCGGCGTCGGCCTCGTGCTGATTACCCATAATCTGGCGCTGGTGGCGCGCTATGCCGATCGCGTCAACGTCATGTATGGCGGCAGGATCATTGAATCCGGTACGGTAGAGGACGTGTTGCGCCAGCCGCGGCATCGGTATACGGCGGGCCTGCTGATGGCGGTCCCGCGGCTCGACCTGCCGCGTGCGGCGCGGCTGCACACGATCCCCGGTCAGCCGCCGAGCCCGGCGCGGTTTCCCGCCGGCTGCGCCTTCAGCCCCCGCTGTGGCGCGGCAACGGCTGCCTGCGGCAGTGTCCCGGCCGATACGGTTACCGGCGGCCGGCGCTATGCCTGTTTCCATCCGGTCGTCGATGCGCTGCCGCAGAACGAACAGCATGCGGAGGCAGGTGCCGAGCACACGCCTGGCGAAACGGTGCTCAGCGTGCGTGGCCTGACACGCCACTTTCACCTCAAGCGCAGGGCGGTGGTGCGTGCGGTCGAGGATGTGTCGTTCGACATTCCGCAGGGCGGCACATTGGGTCTCGTCGGGGAATCCGGCTGCGGCAAGACGACGGTGGTGCGCACGCTGCTGAGGCTTCAGAGCGCCACCTCCGGCCGTGCCGATTTCGGGGGGCAGGACATCCTGTCGGCCGGCAAGCGGGATCTCGTCGCGCTGCGGCGGCAGATCCAGGTCGTCTACCAGGACCCGTCCACTTCGCTCAATCCGCGCCACCGCATCGCCTCCATCCTCGCCGAGCCACTGCTGGTGCACGGCCTTTGCAAGTCGCAGGGCGAGGCCCGCGCGCGCGTCGAGGAACTGCTCGACCTGGTCGGCCTGCCGGCGGAGATGGCGGAGCGCTATCCGCACCAGATGTCCGGCGGGCAGCGCCAGCGCGTCGGTATTGCGCGCGCACTCGGCATGAACCCGCGGCTGATCGTCTGCGACGAGCCCGTCTCGGCGCTCGACGTGTCGATCCAGGCGCAGATCATGAACCTGCTCGCCGATTTGCAGGCGAAGCTTGGCCTCAGCTACCTTTTCGTCGCCCACGATCTCGCGGTCGTGCGCCACATCTCCGATCTCGTGGCGGTGATGTATCTCGGCCGGGTCGTCGAGACGGCGACGCGCGCAGAGCTCTTCTCCACGCCGCGCCATCCTTATACCCGCGCCCTGCTTGCCGCCGTGCCGTCTTTCGCGGCGGATGCGGGGCAGGGGCCGGAGGCGAAGATCACCGGCGAGCTGCCGTCGCCGCTCAATCCGCCGAGCGGCTGCGTCTTCCGCACGCGCTGTCCGATGGCGGTGGAGGCGTGCGCGAAGGTCGTGCCGCCGCCCGTCGCCTTTTCCGATACCCACCGCGTCGCCTGCATAAGGGTTTGAGATCATGCTCCAGTTCATCGGCAGACGCCTGCTTCTCGCCCTTCCCACCCTTCTCGGCGTGGCGACGCTGACCTTCTTCATGCTGCATGTGTTGCCCGGCGATCTCGTCGAGACCATGCTGCGCGCCGAGGGCGGCAATCCCTCGGTGGAGCTCGTCGCCGCCGAGCGCGCCAGGCTCGGCCTCGACCAGCCACTCATCGTGCAATATTTTGATTTCCTGAAGGGGCTTGCCGTGCTCGATCTCGGCCAGTCGCACTGGACCGGAAAGCCCGTCGCGGAGGAAATCTTCTCCCGGCTGCCCGTCACGCTGGAAGTGGCGGCACTCAGCATGATCGTGGCGATCGCGCTCGCCATTCCGCTCGGCACCATCGCCGGCATGTATCCGGGAAGCCCTATCGACTACGCGATCCGCTCCTTTGCCATTGCCGGTATCGCGCTGCCATCCTTCTGGTTCGGCATGGTCGTGGCGCTCGCCATGTTATGGTACTTCAACTGGCTGCCGCCGCTCGGCACCGCCTCGCTGTTCAAGAACCCGCTTACGGCGCTGCAACAGCTCATCCTGCCAGCCATTGCCGTCGGTTACCGCTACTCCGCCATCCTCATCCGCATGATGCGCTCCTCGGTCATCGAGACCATGCACGAGGATTTCGTGCGCACGGCGCGGGCCAAGGGGCTGGCGATGCGCACCATCATCCGGCGCCATGTCGTCCCCAATTCGCTGCTGCCGACGATCACCATGATCGGGCTCGAATTCGCGCTGCTCGTCGGCAGCCTCGTCGTCATCGAGCAGGTGTTCAGCCTCAACGGCATCGGGCGGCTTTTCATCGAGTCGGTGTCGCGCAGCGATTTCATCGTCATCCAGGGCATCGTCATGGTGCTGACCCTGATCTTTATCGCCGTCAATTTCCTTGTCGATCTCGCCTATGCGGTCATCGATCCCCGCATCCAGTTGGGCTGAAGCCATGCGCAAATCCTCTGTCGCGACCGAACTCTGGACGACCCTGCCCAAGCCGCGCGGGCCGGTGACGAAACACATCCTCGGCCAGCCGCTCGGCGCGCTCGGCCTGGTGCTGATCGTGCTCGGCTTCGTGATCGCCTTTGCCGCCCCGTGGATTGCGCCCTACGACCCGCTCGCCACCGACTACGGCAACGCCATCGCCCCGCCGTCCTTGGCCCACTGGATGGGCACGGACAGCTTTGGCCGCGATCTCCTTTCGCGCATCCTCTATGGTGGCAGGACGGCCTTCCTCATCGGCGTTTCGGCGAGCTTCATCGGCTGCACGATCGGCCTCTTCGTCGGCATCACCTCGGCCTATGCCGGCGGCTGGGTCGATGCAATCGTCGAGCGCTTCATGGAAATCCTGCTGGCGATCCCGATCACGGTTCTGGCGCTGGTGCTCGTCTCCAGCCTCGGGCGCAATATGGTCTATGGGGTCGACCTCAACCTCGTCTTTGCAATCGCGCTGCCGATCATTCCGAAGATGGCGCGTGTCGCCCGCTCGCAGGCGCTGACCATCCGCAACCTGTCTTATATCGACGCCGCCGTGACGCTCGGCTTCAGCGACCTGCGCATTATCGTGCGCCACATGGCGCCGAACATTTTCGGGCCGTATATCGTGATGCTCACCGCCTTCATCAGCCAGGCGATCCTTATCGAGGCGTCGCTGTCCTACCTCGGGCTGGGCGTGGCCGAGCCCACGCCGTCCTGGGGACTGATGCTTGCCGGCAATGCCTTCAATACCTCGATGACCGCGCCGTGGATTGTCATCTATCCCGGCCTCGCCATCGCACTGGTGGTCTTCGCCTTCTCGATGTTCGGGGATGCGCTGCGCGACGTCTTCGACCCGAAGGCGCGCTCGGACCGCTGATACTGCTTTGCATGTTTCTAGGGAGGAAACGACATGACGATCCACGGGAAGATACTGGCGCTCGCCGCGATGGGCGCGCTGCTGCTGAACGGCGCTGTCGCGGCCGCGCAGGAGCCGAAGGAGGGCGGCATCCTGCGCTATGCGGTGAGTGACGATCCGGCCAATTTCGATTGCCACGCCGCCAACCATTTTGCGGCCCTGATGCGGCTTGCGCCGCACTATTCCACCCTGCTGCGATTCAAGCCCGGCAGCTATCCCGATATCGAGGGGGACCTCGCCGATAGCTGGGAAGCCAACCCTGCCGACCTGACCTACACTTTCAAGCTTCGCCCGGGTGTGAAGTTCCACGACGGCAGCGACCTGAAGGCGGCCGACATCGCGGCGACCTACGATCGGCTGACGTGGCCGCCGGAAGGCGTTGTTTCCGAACGACTGGAGACCTTCCGGCAGATCGAGAAGATCGACGTCGTCGACGACTACACGGTGCGCTTCAAGCTGAAGGAATGGGACGAATCCGTGCTTGGCACCTTCGCCTCGCCCTATAACTGCGTCTATTCGGCAGCACTTCTGAAGTCGGATGCGAGCTATCCGAAAGAGAAGGTCATGGGCAGCGGCCCCTTCGTCTTCGACGAGTTCGTCTCGGGCTCGGTCTGGAAGTCGTCGAAGTTCGAGGATTATTTCCGCGAAGGCCAGCCCTATCTCGACGGCCTCGAATCCTACACGATGGAGGGGCCGGCGGTGGTGAACGCCATCCAGGCCGGGCAGATCCACACGGATTTCCGCGGCGTCAGCCCGCAGGGTGCCGATCGGCTGAAGCAGAGCCTTGGTGACGGCATTTCCATCGAATCCGGCCCAGCGCTCACCCATTTCCTGGTGACCTTCAACGCCGAAAAGCCGCCCTTCGACGACGAGCGCGTCCGCCGCGCGCTGAACCTCGCCATCGACCGCTGGGGTGGCGTCAAGGGCCTCGGCCGCACGACCGAGATGCGCTATGCAGGCGGCATCTTCCTGCCGGGCGGGCAGTTCGCCGCGTCCGACGCCGAGCTTCAGAAGATGGCCGGCTTCGGCACCGACATCGCGGCGGCGCGCGAGGAGGCCAAGCGCCTGCTCAAGGAGGCCGGCCAGGAGAACCTGAGCTTCGACCTGACGGTGCGCAACGGTCCGCCGATCGTCGTCGATTTCGGCGTCTTCCTGGCAGACCAGTGGCGCCAGATCGGCGTCAACGCTCGCAACGTCGTGGTCGAGACCCCGCCATGGGCGGCCGCCCTTTCCGAGGGGTCCTACCAGGTGATCATCGATATCTATTCGGCGCTGCGCGAGGAGCCGACCGAGCAGATGACGAAATATGTCTCGCATGACGTTTCTGCCCGTTCGGCCGGCCGCTTCACGGATCGCGAACTCGACGATCTGTGGCACAAACAGGCACTGGAGCAGGACAAGGCCAAGCGCATGGCGCTGCTGCGCACCTTCGAAAGCCGGCTCTACGAAAAGTCCTATTCCGTGCCGGTCGTGTGGCTCGAACGCATCGTCGCGATGAATGCCGCGCTGGAGGGCTGGACCTTCAACCCCAGCAACTTCCTCTATCTCGACCAGTCCTCGACCTGGCTCGACGAATAGGTTGGGCGCAAAAATCCCGAACGGGCAGGCTGGGGCTGAAAGGCCTCAGCCTTCCTGGTTGTGGAAGGCCGTTTGCGCCAATCGGATGAGATGGGCGATGCGCGGATTTTCCTCGCCGGCGCGAAAGGCCAGGAACAGGTCGGTCTCCGCGTCGTCATCGGCAAGCGGCAGGAAGGCGACATTGGGGATCTTGATGAATTGCAGGCCGGACGGCACGACGGCGATGCCGAGGCCGGACGCCACGAGGCCGATGATCGTCGTCGCCTCCTGCGCCTCCTGCACGATATTCGGGAAAAAGCCGCGCTTGCCGCACAGTTCGATGAACTGGTCGTAGATGCCGACGCCGATCTTGCGCGGGTAGAAGATGAAATTCTGATCGGCGAGGTCTTGGATACGGATTTCCGCCTTTTCGAGCAGCGGGTGGCCGCTGTGCGCCGCGACGACCAGCCGGTCCGTCGCAAGCTTGCGGAACGAGATGCCGGAGACGAGGTTGCGCTGCGGACGGCGGATCACGCCGACATCCAACTCCCGCTCGCCGATCGCCCGCAACTGGGCGATGCTGGTGTGCTCCTTCAGCGTGACGTTGATATCGGGATAGTGATTGCGGAACGCATGGATCAGGGCCGGAAACGGCGAAAGCAGGGAGGAGGCCGCAGTGAAGCCGATGCGCAACTGCCCCGCCTTGCCGCTCGCCACCGCCTTCATTTCCTGTTCGCATGTATCGATGCGCTCCAGGATGCCGAGCGAGTGGTGGTAGAGCAGCCGGCCGAACTCGGTGAGCTGCACGCTGCGCTGGGTGCGCAAAAAGAGGGGCGCTCCCAGCTCCTCCTCCAGGTTCTGGATCGCGATCGACAGCGGCGACTGGGTTATGTTGAGCTTTTCGGCCGCTCGGCGGAAATGCAGCTCCTCGGCGAGCGTGCGGAAATAAAGCAAGTGCTTGAAGTTCATGGCGATTATCCGGGGCGGCGCTTTTTTGTTGTTTTAGGCGGTGGGATGATAAGCGGCGATTGATGCATTTTGCAAAACAAAACGCGCAAAAATTGAATTGGCTGCGAAAGGCGAATTCTCCCAATAATGGGCAGATAAATCATCATGCAGGGAGGCATCCGTGGATAAAGCAATGAGGAGCGATCGGGAGGAGCGCGGCGGAAACGCCCTGTCCGAGGGCGGGCTGCTGCGGCGCGTCGCGAGCCTGCCGACCTCCGGCGCCCGCGCCTGCGAAATCTTCCGCATGGATGGCCGCCTCTTCCTCGCCATCCCGCAGCTTGCCTATGACGTGGCGGACCTGCCGGCGCATATGAACAGCGGCGACAGCAACACCGACCTCTTGATCTTCGAATGGGTGAACGGCGGCTTCGTGCCGGCCTCCAGCCTGCCGGTTCCGGGCGGCGAGGATGCGGAATTCTTCACGATCGGCGACCGGCGTTTCCTCGCCACCGCCAGTGCCCGCACGGGGGCAGGACCTTATCAACCAAATGTGGATTCCGTCGTTTACGAATATGTCGGTGGCGAATGGCAGCCATTCCAGCGCTTTGCCGGCTTCCTTGCGAAGCAGTGGAAGGCCTTGCGCTTCGGCGACCGTCTCTTCCTCGCGCTGGCGCTCGGCGTGACCGTCGAGGGTGTCGAGGCCACCAATCCGCGCCAGTCCGCGATCTTCGAATGGGACGGCGCCGCCTTCGTTCCCTTCCTGACGCTCGATGGTCCCTGGGGCTACAACTGGACGAAGATCGTGGTCGGCGACCGGCAGTTTCTTGCCTATGCCGACCATACCGGCAAGTCTGTGATGCTCGAATGGACCGGCGAGACTTTTGCGGTCTTCCAGCGTTTCGAGGGCAAGACCGGTCGCGCCTTCCATGTCCTGCCGGTGCCCGCACCGGTGCAGGTGGCCTTCGCCGCCATCGCCGATGACACGGTGGTCTACCGCTGGAACAGCGAGAATTTCGAGCCGATGCAGGTGCTGAGCGGTCCGGGCGGCCGGGAATTCGCCTCCATCACCCATGGAGGGCGGCACTATCTCGTGCAGGTCAATTTCATCGAGGGCTCGCCGAAGGCACCGAAGACCGATCTCCTCTCCGTGATCTACGCCTGGTCCGGGGAAACATGGGAACGCGTCGACCGGTTCGAGACCTTCGGCGGCACGGATGCCGCGTTCTTCGAGGCCGATGGCAGGCAATATCTCGTCGTGACGAACAGCCTGACGCCGGACGTCCGGTTCTCGGAAAACACCGCGATTTATGAATTTCTAGGTTGAACGGCGCGTTTGCCGTTTCAGGAGCAGTCAGTCCATGTCCTACAGACCCGATCCGCGTTTCGTCGATCTCTACGAGCTTTACACCGGCCCAAACAGCATCGCGGCCGAACTCAGCCAGAAGAAGCGCGATGCGACCGCCGACACGGCCCTCCTGATCTCGACCGGGTCCGACCTCGTGCTCTTCCCCGGCCGCGGTCGCGATCCGGTCTATGAGAGCTTTCGCCATAGCACCCGCGGTTTCAAGGAACTGACCGCCGTCTCCCATCTCGGCACCGCCATGGCCTGGGTGGTCGAGATGCAGGAGGAGGGGGACGGATGGCAGGTCTGGGCTCGCCGGTTCCTGGCGCAGTGCGAGGAGGTGCGCGCGATCTCGACCGTGCCCTATTGGACCTCCGAGGTCGCGGTCGAGGCGTGGAAGGGTTGGGAGCCGAAGATTGTCGACTTGGTCGACTATGCCTGTCGCGCCAGCGAAGACTATCTGCGCGCCGGGCTTTCGGACCCGTCCGTCTTCACCTACGCAGCGCTTCGCGAGCGTTTCCTGGAGCCGGCGCAGCCAGGCGGCCTGCCGGTTCCCTACAATGATGTCATGGTCGCGACCTTCGCGCTGACCTTCCTCGATATCACCCATCGCATGATGCGCTGGCTGAACACGCTGGAACTCGACTGGCGCACCGTGATGGTGATGATCTGCGGCAGTTCCGGCCGGCCGACGGCGGGCCTCACTTGGGCCACCAACAATATGTGCCACCTCCTATGGCGCGCCTCGCAAAAGACGCTTGCGCCCGAGCATCTGCTGATCTCCCCGCACGCGCCGAGCCTCAACCTCGATATGATCAAGAGCGGTGCCGACCTGCAAGACCTGGAGAAGGCCTATCGCACGCTCTGGTGCAAGACGCGGGTAACGGCGGAGATCGGCGGGAAGATGTTCGCCGGCTTCCCCGCCTTCGTGCCCGATATCGGCGAGGCCTCGGTAATCACCGATCCCGCCGGCACGCTCAGCGAGATGCCGCGGCTGCAACATCCGGACGACCGCTTCACCGCCATCTCCCGCCTGCGTATGGTGATGGAGGACCCGCGCCAACTCCTGTCGAACTCCGTCGCCGAATTCATCATCGACGAACTGAGCGACAACGGCCTCGATCCGGCGGCGATCACCATCCCCGGGTTCACCAATACCACCTATCCCGTTGCCGGGCGGGACGACTGTCCCACCTGAAAAACCCCAAAGGAGCGCACCATGTCGAATTCCAACGCGGAGCCGACGGCTTCCGCACGCCTCTATATCCCCTTGCTTTCCCCGCTCTACGATCGGCTGCATGTCGGCGCCGAGACGTTTCTGCGCGTCGTGGCCGGCGGGCTTCTCGTCACGCATGGCCTGCCGAAAATCCTCGATCCGCTCGGTGCCGCCGGCATGGTGGAGAGCATCGGCTTCTATCCGGGCGCCTTCTGGTCGCCGCTGCTTTCGGTCAGCGAGTTTGCCGGCGGGGTCTGCCTGATGCTCGGGCTCTTCACCCGGTTCGCAGCGCTCGTGACCACCGTCATCCTGCTCGTCACCGTCTATTTCCACGGCGTACTGCAGGAACAGGGCCTGTTCGGCGCCGAGAAATCGATCCTCTGGGCGGCGATCACGCTGTTCTTCGTGGTGCGCGGCGCCAACCGGCATTCGCTCGATCACCTCATCGGCCGGCAGATCTGACCCGCTGCTGATGATCCGTTCGGCGGCGCGCAGCGTAATGGGGGAGTGCACTTCAGCGACATGACGGAAGACGCGTGTGACCGGCGACGACATCTCCTATCTCATCGGGCGCGTGTCGCTGAAGGACCGCAAGGCCTTCGCCGCCCTTTATGATCTGACCGCCTCGAAACTTTTTGGCATCTGCTT
Source organism: Shinella sp. BE166 (assembly GCF_051201095.1). Classification (NCBI taxonomy): domain Bacteria; kingdom Pseudomonadati; phylum Pseudomonadota; class Alphaproteobacteria; order Hyphomicrobiales; family Rhizobiaceae; genus Shinella; species Shinella sp. BE166. The sequence continues at coordinate 784,797 of NZ_JBPEHL010000001.1, forward strand.
TCGTATCCTCAAGGACAGGAGCGATGCGGAAGAGGTGTTGCAGGATGTCTACGTCAAGATCTGGCAGCGCGCCGACCGCTATGTCGAGAGCGAAACCCATGCGATGGCCTGGCTTGCCGCCATCGCCCGCCATCAGGCGATCGACCGCATCCGGGCGCGTAAGCCTGTGGCGTCGAACATCGATGCGGCCTACGATATTGCCGACACGCTGGCGACGCCGGAAGAAAATGCCATATTGCGCTCGGAGGGCCGCCGGATCGACGCCTGCATGGACCGGCTCGAGCCCGACAAGGCCGCCGCCGTACGGCGCGCCTATGTCGAGGGCCTCAGCTATGAGGAGCTCGCGGAGGCGTATGGCGTGCCGCTGAACACGGTGAGAACCTGGCTTCGCCGGAGCCTTTTGAAACTGAGAGAGTGCATGAGCCGATGACGGCGCCCGACAAAGACATGAAAGACCCCCGCCGCGACGAGGTGATCGCCGGCGAATACGTGCTCGGGGTGCTTTCCGCCGAAGACCGCCGCAAGGTCGAGGCGCGGCTGGCGCGCGACCGCGCGTTCGCCGCCATGGTGAGCCGCTGGGAGGAAAACCTCGCCACCTTCAACGACGACTACGAGGCGCTGCAACCCTCGCCGCTGACTTTTTCCGCCATCGAACAGCGCATTCTCGGCGCCGCCCCGCGCGACACGGTTTTGTCTGGCGGCTTCTGGAATTCGCTGGCGCTCTGGCGCTCGCTGGCCTTCGCCTCGATCGCTGTGGCCGCCGGCCTTGGCATCTGGATGAGCACGCTCGTCGGGCCTCGCGATGTGCAGGGCGGGCGGCTTGTCGCTGATCTGGCGGGCGAGGGAGCCACGGTCAACCTGGTGGCGCGGTATGACGATGCGAGCGGTATGCTTCGCGTGACCCCGGTCGCTGCCGGCAGGGCGCAGGAAAAATCGCTGGAACTCTGGCTCGTCGAGGATGGCAAGGCGCCGGTCTCGCTCGGCGTGCTGCCGCAGACCGGCGAGGGCGAACTTGCCGTGCCGGCCGTGATGCGTGGCCGTCTCGTGCAGGGCGCGGTGCTGGCCGTCAGCGTCGAACCCTTCGGCGGCTCGCCGACGGGCAGCGCGACCGGGCCGGTCATCGCGTCGGGTGCCGCGCGGTTCGATTGACCGAATTTTCCGCGCCTTTTCAATATTTTACGAAAAAAGATCGCCGGTCCTGAAACTCTTTTTCCCAAGGTCCCGTTGCTCGAAGTGATCGCCCGTCGGGCATCGCAACCGGGAGGACCCGCATCATGCGGGCCGAAAAGAAGGACCACTCCACCATGATCCGTTTCACGCTCCGCACCGCCGCGCTCGCCTCCGTTTTCGCCCTCAGCGCCTTTGCCGCCCATGCCGAAAACCCGAAGGTCGGCGGCGCGGCGATGTTCGAAGACAAGACCATCGTCGAGAACGCTGTCAACTCGAAGGATCACACAACGCTGGTCGCCGCGGTGAAGGCCGCCGGCCTCGTCGAGACGCTTTCCGGCGCCGGCCCGTTCACCGTCTTCGCGCCGACGAACGAAGCCTTCGCGGCGCTGCCGGCCGGCACAGTCGACTCGCTGCTGAAGCCGGAAAACAAGGACCAGCTCGTCAAGGTTCTGACCTGCCATGTGGTGTCCGCCAATGCGATGTCCGACGCGATCGGCAAGATGATTGCCGACGACAAGGGCGACCACCCGGTCAAAACCGTCGGCGGCTGCATGCTGTCGGCCAAGATGGATGGCGACAAGATCACGCTGACCGACGAGACCGGCGGCACGGCCACCGTGACGATCGCCGACGTCAAGCAGTCGAACGGCGTGATCCACGTCATCGACAAGGTTCTGCTGCCGAAGGCCTGACCTCGAAATCCGCGTTCGCCTCGAATCCAGCGCGGATCAGCCTTTAGTAGCCCTGGGCCGCCGGTTTTGCCGGCGGCCTTTTTGCTGCGTGGAACTTTTGGCCCCTTCGCCAGTTCGAAGGCGACAGGCTCACGGAGGTCTTCCCATGCCAGCAAAATCGAAAGCCCAGCAAAAGGCCGCGGGAGCAGCCCTTGCGGCCAAGCGCGGCGATATCAAGAAGAGCGAATTGAAAGGCGCGTCCAAGGACATGGAGAAATCGATGTCCGAAGGCGAACTGAAGGAAATGGCTTCGACCAAGCGAAAGGGCAAGCCGGAACACGTGTCGAAATCGGACTGACCCAGAGGAGGATGGATATGCGGGTGTTGATCGTCGAGGATGAATCGCTGATCGCGGAGCTTCTGGAAACAGTGGTGCAGGAACAGGGCCATGAGACCATCGGCCCGGTTTCGACCATGGAGCAGGCGCTCGCCTATGCGCCGCGCACCGATATTGCGCTGGTGGACCTCGGCCTTTCCGACGGCAATAGCGGCCATCTGCTCGCCCGCCGCCTGATCGACCGTTTCGGCATCGACGTGATCTTCGTGACGGGCGATCCTGGTCCAGTGCAGCAGGGTTTCGACGGTGCGCTCGCGGTGGTGCGCAAGCCCTTCAGCGACGAGGATATCATCGATGCGCTCGCCAAGGCGCTGGACAAGCGCAGCCGCTCGGTCGGCCGCCGCATCGCGTCCTAGTCGGTTTCCCGCAGGGATTTCACGTCGAGGATCGAGCGGATCTTGTTTGCGAGATCCTCGATCGTGAAAGGCTTTGGCAGGAGCTGCGTATGGGGCTCCAGGATGCCGTTGTGCACGATGGCGTTGCGCGTGTAGCCGGTCGTGTAGAGTACCGGCACGCTCACGCCCTTCGTGCGCAGCTGGTCGACCAGCTCGCGGCCGGATATGCCCGGCATCACGACATCGGTGAAAAGCAGCGAAAGGGTCTGGCCGCCTTCGATGATGCGCAGGGCCTCTGCGCCATCCGCAGCCTCGATCACCGTATAGCCGAGTTCGCGCAATGCATCGGCGGAGACAGCGCGGACCCGGTCGTCATCCTCCACCACCATGATCACTTCGCCCTCGCGGCCGGGGGAAAGGTGCTGCACCGCCGTGTTTTCTTCCGCGGCGGCGATCGCCCCGTAGTGCCGCGGCAGGTAGACCTTGACCGTCGTGCCGACGCCGATTTCCGAGTATAGCTTCACCGCACCGCCCGACTGCCGCACGAAGCCGTAGACCTGGCTGAGCCCGAGCCCCGTACCCTTGCCGACGGCCTTCGTCGTATAGAAGGGGTCGAAGGCCTTGGCGACGACGGCATCGGCCATGCCGGTGCCCGTATCGGTGACGGCGATCAGCACGAACTGGCCGGTTTCCAGGCCGGCGTCGCGCGCATAACGCTCGTCGACATAGATATTCGCCGTCTCGATCGTCAGCCGGCCACCGTTCAGCATAGCGTCGCGGGCATTGACGCAGAGATTGAGCAGCGTGTTTTCAAGCTGGCCAGGGTCGGCATTGATCTGCCAGGCGCCGGCGGCAAGCACGGTTTCGAGCGCAACGGTCTCGCCGAGCGTGCGGTTCAGGAGCTCGCTCATGCCGCCGACCACGCGGTTGGGATCGAGCGGCTGCGGCGAAAGCGGCTGGCGCCGGGAAAAGGCGAGCAGTCGCTGGGTCAGCGTCGCGGCGCGCTGCGCCGCATCCACCGCGCCGTCGACGAAGCGGCCGACATCGGTGTCGCCGCGCGCAAGCCGTCGTTGCAGCATGCTGAGCCCGCCGAGGATGACGGCCAACATGTTGTTGAAATCGTGGGCGATACCGCCGGTGAGCTGGCCGACCGCCTCCATCTTCTGCGCTTGGCGCAGCTGCTCCTCCGCCTTGGCGCGCTCGGCCACCTCTTCCGCGACCCGCTCTTCCAGCGTGGCGTTCAGCGCCTGGAGGGCCGCTTCCGCACGCCGCCGCTCGGCGAGCTCCGCCTCCACGGCCTGGAACAGCCGGGCATTATCGATCGCGGTTGCGGCATGGCCGGCAATGCCGAGCAGCGCGGTCTCGTGTTCCTCGCCGAAGCGCTCGGTCTCCTGGTGACCGAAGAACAGGCCGCCGAGCACCGCGCCCGACCGCGAGATGACCGGCACCGCGAGATAGGAGCGCACCGGCAGGTGGCCTTCCGGCATGCCCTTTCTCGGCAGGTTGTGGCCGTAACGCGGGTCCTTCAGGATATCGTTGGAGCGCACCACGCCTTCGCCGAGAAAGGTGGGCTTGAAGACATCCGTCGCGCGCGGCATCGGGTAGGTCTCGAAGGCGCTGCGCGGGGCGCCCGACAGCGCGTACAGCATGTAGCTGCCGCCTTCATTGTCGAGCACATTGTAGAAGAAGGCGCCAAATTCCGCGCCCGACAGTTCGACGCCGGCATCGGTAACGGTCTGGACGATCTTTTCGAGATCGAGTTCGGCGGCAATCGTCGCGCCGGTATCGTTCATGATCTGAAGGTGGCGTTCGGCCTTCTTCTGCGCTGTGATATCGCGCACGGAGCCGACGAACCGCACCCCGTCGTCGGAGGCGACGACGTCGCCATTGGCGGCGATCCAGCGCTCGCGGTGGTCGGTGATGCCGATCGTCCGGTATTCGATATTGAAGGGTTTCGTGACGGTGCCGAACACCGATTCCTGCACCGCCTTGTCCGCCCGGTCGCGATCGTCCGGGTGAAGCCCGGCCAGGAAGCTGCTTTCATAGGTGATCTCGGCATCCGGCGGCAGGCCGAACAGCGCCTTGCAGCGAGTATCCCAGGTCAGCCGGTTGGCGGTGACGTCGAAATCCCAGATGCCGATCGAGGCGGCGTCCGTCGCGAGCTTCAGCCGCTCCGCCGCTTCGCGCGCCGTCTGCTGCGAGCGCACGCGCTCGATATGCGCCCAGGAGCGCTCCGTCACCTCGCCGAGAAGAGCGAGTTCCGTCGGCTGCCAGACATGCGGCTGCCGGTGGTGGATCGCCATCAGCGCGGTGAGGCGGCCCTGCTTGACGAGCGGCATACAGATGGTGGCGGAAATGCCGATCGCCTGGAACGTGGCGGCCTCTTCCGGCGGCAGCTCGGCGCGGTTGTCATTGATGACGAGCGGCCGCCCCGCATGCAGATCGTCCACCGCGCGCACGCCGAAGGCGGCGAGGCTGTAATAGCCGCGGATGCTGGACGAGCCAGAGGCGCTCCAATCTCCGCGGATGGTGAAATGGTCCTGGTCGGGCTCCATGTCGGCATAGGCGCAGACGGAGACGTCGAGATATTGGCCGAGCATCCGCGTGGTGATCGCGAGGATCTCGTCCGCATCCGCGCTCGGTGCCGTCGCCTTGCCGAGCACGTCGAGGAAGCGCAGGCGCGCTTCGCTGGCGGCAAGGCCTTCGGTGGAGGCGGGCGGCATGGTCACGGCCGGTTGGGCCTTCTGATCGTCGTCCTGTTGCGCCGGCACGTTGTAGGACCTCGACTGATGAGCAAAGCAGTTTGCCGGATTGTACCCATCTCTGCGGTCAATGGAATTGGCATCCGTCAAATTCTGCGCGGCTTGTGGCGTATATCCGCCAGGCCAGATCCGCTGCGAAGGAGAGCTACTCCGGCGACGTTAAAGCGCCGCTGGTGACCTCGTAAAAGTCCCACTTTTCTTTCAGACTGCCCGCAATGCGGTGGCTGCGAAGGGAGCGGAGAGCCATGGATGATCGACGGCATATCGCCTAAAGGCGGATCGGATCGACGCCACGGACTATCTATGCGGCGTTTCTCGATCTGGATGCCCTGTCCAAATGGCTACCGCCCGATGGCGCCACCGGGCTGGATGTATTAAGATGACAAAAACCATCATCTTTTTGTCTCGTGACAAGAGATGAATCTGTTTGATCGTCGCGCCGGAGAAATCGGCTTATGAAAACCTATCTTCTGCCTATGCGACCATGCCGATGAGCGGAGAAGATCCATGCGTGTCGTGAAGTGCCTTGCGGCGGCCACCATTGCCCTGATGCTCACCACAGCCGTCGCCGAGGCGGCGGTCCGTGTCGCCTTCGTCCATCCCGAACGATACCGCGACCGGGATTTCCGCAGCGAGGCGAAACGCGAGCGCATCACCGCCGAACTGACGCGGTATCTTCACAAACTCGATAAACGCTACCTGAAACCCGGCCAGCGCCTCGATATCGAAGTGCTGGATGTGCGGCTTGCCGGGCAATACGAACCCTGGAACACCGGCCTGTACGACGTCCGCATCCTGCGCGATTCCACGCCGCCGCGTTTCAAGCTGCGCTACACGCTTCGCGCGGGCGATAGGGTCCTTGCCCGCGGCGAGGAAACCCTCACCAATGCCACCTATCTCTGGAGCCCGGCGGCGCGGCGGTCCGAACGGCTGGCGCATGAGAAGGAGCTGCTTGCCGACTGGTTCCGCAAGCGTTTCGGCAAGCTTTCGGCCTCCGCCGGCTGAGTTCAGTAGACGTCGCGCAGATAGCGCTTTTCCCGCTTGAGGCCGGCGATGTAATCGGTCGCGCGGTCTGCCGTCATGCCGCCATGGGTGGCGATGATGTCGGCAAGCGCGCTGTCGACGTCGCGGGCCATGCGGCTGGCATCGCCGCAGACGTAGAACGACGCGCCGTCCTCAAGCCAGGCGTAGAGCGCCTTGCCGTTCTCCCGCATGCGGGTCTGAATGTAGATCTTCTCGTGCTGGTCGCGGGAAAAGGCGAGGTCGAGCCGTGTCAGCAGCCCGTCGCGGCTCATCTCCGCCAGTTCGTCCTCGTAGATGAAATCGCTCGCGCGGTGCTGGTCGCCGAAGAACAGCCAGTTGCGGCCCTTCGCAGCGCGGGTGCGGCGCTCCTGCAGGAAGGCGCGGAAGGGGGCGATGCCGGTGCCGGGGCCGACCATGATGACCGGCGCATCGTTGTCGGCCGGCAGGCGGAAGGATTTGTTCTGGGAAACGAAGATGCCGGCCGTCCCATCCTGCGCCACACGGTCTGCGAGGAAGGTCGAGCACACGCCGCCCCGGTCGCGGCCATCCGCGTGGTAGCGCACGCTGGCGATTGTCAGGTGCACGCTGTCGGTGGCGGCATGCGGGCTGGACGAGATGGAATAGGCGCGGTGCTGGAGCGGCTTCAGCAGGGCCGTGAACTCGGTCGCCGAAAAGGCTCCCTCGGGCGCGAGCGCCACTAGGTCGCAGATATCCTTGCCCCAGAGGAAGGCGTCGAGCGCTTCCTTGTCGCCGTTGCGCAGCACATGGGTCAGCTCCTCGTTGCCAGCCCGGCGCTCCACTTCGGCGATCAGGTCGCGTGACGGGGTCGAGATTTCGACCTTCGTGGTGAGCAGGGTTTCGATCGGCATGTCTCCGACGGGCGCTTGCGGATCCGCGCCGAGGCGGGAGATGAGGAGACGCACGAGCGCGGGGTCGTTGACCGGCATGACGCCGAGCGCGTCGCCGGCTTCGTAGGTGAGCCCGCTATCGCCGAGGTCGAATTCGTAGTGGCGGATTTCCTTGCCCGACGCGCTGCCGGAAAGCCGGCGGTTGACGGCGAGCCGGGCCGGGTAGGGGTTCTTGCGGCTCCAGCCGGAAACCTCGCGGGCCGGGGCGGCGGCGAGCGGCTGTGCCACAACGGCGATGCCATCGGTGTCCGCCGTCGCGGCGGCAAGCGGCAGGGCCTCGCCGACCCATGCGGCGGCCGGGTCTTCGTAGTCGATGTCGCAGTCGCGCCGGGCGAGGATGCGCGTCGCGCCGAGCTGTTCGAGGCGCATGTCGATGAGCTTGCCCGCCTGGCAGAAGCCGTCATAGCCGGTGTCGCCCAGCGCCAGCACGCCGAAGCGCAAGCCTTCCAGCCGCGGCGCGGCGGCGGCGGAAAGCGCCTCCCAGAACAGCTGCGCATTGTCCGGCATCTCGCCTTCGCCATAGGTGGAGGTGACGACGATCAGGCGCTGCATGGCGGCAAGTTCGGCCATGCCGATATCGTCGAGGCCAGCCACTTCCGGCGCGAGCCCCAGGCTGCGGGCGATTGCCGCCGCATCCATCGCCACCCGTTCGGCATTGCCGGTCTGGGTGCCGTAGAGGATGTGGAGGCTTGCGGCCTTTGCCGGTGCGCTAGCGGCGGCCACGGCCGGCGTTTCGATGGCGAGGCGGGAATGCAGGCCGGCGAGGAAGCCGGAAAGCCAGGCGCGCTGGTCGGCGTTGAACGGTGCGTCTTCCGGGATATAGGGGATCTTCATCGTTTCTGCCTCACTGTCTGGCCGGGGCGAACCCGGAAATCGCCTGCCGCGCGAACAATTCCTCGAAGCTCGGGATACGGCCGATACGCTCGACGTTTCGAGCGGTCTGGTGGAGGATCCAGCCATAGGTGCCGGGGCTGTCGATCGAGCGCGTGTTGCGGCCCTTGAGCGCCTGGCGGTAGTCGTCGAGCCGCTTCGAGGCGACCATCACGGCGAGCGCCTCGTCGTCATAGTCGGCGATGGCCTCGCGGGCGTAGCGGGCAAGCCGCTGCATGAGCGAAAAATCCTCCGTCAGCAGCAGGTTGCGCACCGCTTTCTCGACCGCCGGATCGGACGGGCCGCGCGCGCCGGGAACCCGCGAAAGTGCCAGCGACTGCGCCATGCTGAGCACCGTGTAGTTGTTGAGAAGCACGAACATGCCCTCGGTATCGGTCTCGCTGTAGCCCGGCACGGTGCCGTTGAGGACCGCCTTTCGGTCGCGATAGGCGAGCTTGAATTTTCGGACCTGATGGGCGGCGAGCGCGGTGGACAGTTCCTCGACGAGATCCTTGCGGCTCTTCGCCTTCAGGATGGCGTCGCTATCCTGATAGAGCAGCAACGCGCGCGGCAGGCCGTAGACGAAATTGTGCCTCTCGCTCTCCCAGTTCTCGATGAGCCAGCGGGCCTTCTCGGAGCCCGTCGCCGCCACATGCCATTCCAGCATCAGGCGGATGGCGTCCGCATGGACCGCCGCCATGGCATCCGTCTCGTCGCCGATCGTTCCCAGCAGGATGGAATCGTGGCTCATCTTCTTGGGCAGGTCGCCATAGGGATCGTACTGGTAGACGAAGCCGCCGCTCATGCCATTGCCGAAACCCTTGCCGAAGGTGCCGAGGTTCAGCACCGCGCCGTTCGTCATATATTCGCAGCAGAAATCGCCGACGCCTTCGACCACGGCGGTGGAGCCGGAATTGCGCACGGCAAAGCGGTCGCCCGCCTGGCCTTCGACGAAGAGGCGCCCGCCGGTGGCGCCGAACAGCGCGAAATTGCCGACCAGCACATTGCCGCCGGCTTCCTGCGAACCGCCGCCCGGCGAGCGCACGGTGATAACGCCGCCGCAGGCGCTTTTCCCGACGCCGTCATTGCAGGTGCCGGTATGGGTCAGCGCCATGCCATCGTTGCAGAAGGCGCCGAAGGACTGGCCGGCCGAACCCGAGGTGGAAATCCGCACGCTGTCGGCATCGAGGAAACGGCGGCCACGATCGTCTTGCCGCACGGCGGGCAGGTCGCGTGCTTGCGCTTCGGTCAGTTCGTGGTTGAGCAGGCGCTCGATATCGACGGCGAGCTGGCCGCCGACGGTCTTGTTGCAATTGTTGAGGTAGCGGTTGCCGCCAAGCTCGACCGTCTGGCGCTTGCCGTCGAGGAGGGCAGAGCGAACGAGGTCGATGAAACCATCGTCGACCGAAAAGTCCTTCTCCATATAGACCGGATCGGTGATCTTCACCTCGTCCACGACCGCGAGCATTGCGCGAAGGTCGAGCTGCCCGACGCTTGAAGGATGGTCGAGCAGGTGCAGCAGATCGCTGCGGCCGCGGGCTTCCCGCAGCGACGGCAGGCCAAGCGCTGCCAGGATTTCTCGCGTCTCGTGGGCGATGTTGAGAAGGTATTGCGCCAGCGCCCGCGGATCGCCGTCGAAGACTTCCGGATTGGTGGTGAGGCCGGCGGGGCATTTGATGTTGCAGTTCTTCGCCATCACGCATTTCAGCATCATCAGCGCGGTCGTGCCGAACTCGAAGCTGTCGCCGCCGAGCAGCGCCGACTTGACGACGTCGCTCGCCGTCTGGTGCGCGCCGGAGCAGCGCAGCTGCACCTTTTGGCGGATGCCGTTGGCGCAGAGTGCCTGATGCACTTCGGCTATGCCGATCTCGGCGGCGCGACCGGTATATTTCAGGCTGGTGACGGCGGCAGCCCCCGTGCCGCCGGTGTTGCCGGCGACGTTGATCACATCGGCGCCCGCCTTGGCGACGCCGACGGCGATGGTGCCGATGCCTTCCGAGGAGACCAGCTTGACGATGACGCGTACGCGCGCCGCCTTGCAATCATGGATGAGCTGGGCGAGGTCCTCGATCGAATAGGTGTCGTGGTGCGGGGGCGGGGAGACGAGCTCCACGCCGGGCGTGCCACCGCGCGCTGCCGCGATCTCGACCGTCACCTTCTGTGCCGGAAGCTGGCCGCCTTCGCCTGGCTTGGCGCCCTGTCCGATCTTGATCTCCAGTTCCTCCAGCATGGGATCGGCGAGATAACCGGCCCAGATGCCGAAGCGGCCGGAGGCGAACTGCTTGATGCGCGAGGCGCGGATCGTGCCGTAGCGCGAAAGATGCTCGCCGCCCTCGCCGGAATTCGACATGCCGCCGACCATGTTGGTGCCGTGCGCGACCGCCTCGTGGGCGTTGGCGACCAGCGCGCCATGGCTCATGGCGCCGGAGGCGAGCAGCGGCGTGATCTCGCTCGCCTTCTGCACGGCATCGAGCGGGATGCTCTGCGGCGCGGTGCGGATGAGTGCGAGATAGTCCAACGCCTCGCCGGCCGCCTGCACCATCAGCGCCCCGCCCTCCAGCCAATGGCCGAGGATATCCGGGCCGAAACGCATGACGAGGGACTGGCCAAGTGCGGCAAGCCGCGCCAGTTCGCCGCCGACCAGGTTCAGGCGGAAGGTGTCGTCGGCAAGCGTCTCGCAGGCGAGGCCGCGCACCATGAAACTGTTGTTGCCCTTGCGTGAGAAGCGGCCCATCTCCTTGCGGAAGTCCTCCGCCGACGCGAGATAGGTAACGTCCGCCGGCAGCGCGAGCACGTCGCGCAACGCCGCGGGCCGCCGGGTGCGTTCCTCGGTCATCTGGCGGATGAAGGTGCGGTAGCCGGGCGTGATGGTGAAGCGGTCGATCGCCTCAGATGTCAGCTTCTCGAAGCCGTTGTTGCTGTAGGCGGCATCGTCGAGGCCGAAGGCGTCGTCCAGCCGGTTGAGCGTCAGCAGGCGCAGGAAGGGATCGTCCTTACCCGCGCCGTCGAAGGCGATCTTCTCCTCCGTCATGTCGACGAAGCCGCGCACGGCGGCCGTGCCGAAGGAATGGCCGGCGCCCTCGGCGCGCTCCTTGAAGAGGCCGAGCAGCGGGATGTCGTCCTCGCTTTTCACGGTCAGCGCCTTGGCATGCCAACCGGCGACGGCGGCTGCGATGACCTTGAAATTCACGCCGCCGACCGGCGTCTTCACGTTGGGGAAGTAGCGCTTCAGCACCGGATCGTTGGTGTCGAGGAAGTTCGGCTCGAAGAACTCGCCGCCGATATAGCTTTCGGCGGTGCAGAGGCCGACCTTGCCCATGGTCTTCATCAGCGCCTTTTCGGCCGCCTTGGCGAAGCGCTTGAAGGCCTTGTCGGCCTCCGCCCCGAACTTTTCCTCAGCGCGGAACTGCACGCCGAGCGGATAGACCGCGGAGGCGCCGAAGCCAAGCACGGCAGCGACATGGTGCGAGGAGCAGATCTGCCCGCTTTCGACGACCAGCGAGAGCCGCAGCCGCAAGCCTTCCTCGATGAGCTTCTGGTTGACGGCGGAGACGACGAGGATCATCGGCAAGGCCGCACGGCCCTTTGCCACATGCCGGTCGGTGACGACGGCGATGCCGCCTTCCTCGCGGGCAAAGCCGGCAATCGCCTTGCAGAGGGTAGTGATCGCCTGTTCGAGTGCCTGCTCGTTTACCGCCGCTTCTTCGAGATCGGGCGTGAACAGCATTTCGAAGCGCCGGACCGGCGTTTCCGCCTGCTCGCGGATGCGCAGCATGTCGAGATGGGTGAGGATCGGCGAGGGCACGACGATCTGGCGGGCGGCCTTCGCGCCGATGTTCGGCTTGGCGCCGAGCGCCACGCGCAGCGTCATGCCGTCCGCCTCGCGGATCGAATCGAGCGGCGGGTTCGTCACCTGCGCAAAGCGCTGCGAGAAGTATTTTGCGACGCCGCCTTCCTGGTCGGAGAGCGCGTTGATGGCGTTGCCGTAGCCCATGGCGGAGATCTTCTCCGCCCCGGTCTGGAGCATCGGGTCCATCAGGAACTTGAAGCTTTCCTGGTTGAACGAATAGGCGACGTAGCGCTGCTGGCGTTCGAGATCGCCATTGTAGCGCAGCGGCGAGCCCTGCGCGTCGGCCGGGATTTCCGGCAGGTCGGCGAGATTCACGCGTGCATCGCGCAACAAGTCGCGATAGGGGCGGCGGGCGGCCAGCATTTCCAGCGCCTCGTTGGTGCCGAAGGCACGCTTGGCGGTGTGATCGTAGCAGAGCATGCCGCCGGCCTCGATACGGCCACGGCGCAGCACGGCTTCCGGCGGAAAGGCGATCTGGCCCGCTTCCGACATGACGCAGAGATAGTCCGCCGTCTCGACCGTGCGCAGCGGGCGCAGGCCCAGCCGGTCGAGCCGTGCACCGATAATGTCGCCGTCGCCGAAGATGAGGGCGGCGGGGCCGTCATTCTTCTCCTCGTAGAGCGAGAAGTATTCGAGCATCGCCACGACCTCGGGCGACAGCGTGTCGTCGTTCTCCCAGGCCGGCGGCATCATCGAGACGACGGCGGTGACGAGATCGAGCCCGTCTTCCAGCACGCGCGTCTGCAGCGTCTGGTCGAGGCGGCAACTATCCGACTGGCCCTTCGGCCGGATGATCGAGGCGTTTTTCGCCAGCGCGATCGCGGCCTCGGAGAGGCGGTTTTTGCGGTCGGTGTTGAGCTCGCCATTGTGCGCCATCAGCCGGAAAGGCTGGGCCATCGAGGGGTGCGGGTCGGTGTTGGTCGAAAACCGCGTGTGGAAATACATAGTGTTGACCGTGTGGTCCGGATCGACCAGGTCGCGGAAATAGGGCATCACCTCGTTGGAGTTCAACCGGCCCTTGAGCACTTGGGTCCTGGCGCTCATCGAGAGCGGATAGAGCCCGGCAAGGTGCGGCTCTATATAGGCGCGGGCCTCGATCGCCAGCAGGGCCTTGTGGATGCGGAAATCGAATTCCGCCTCGCTTGCCGTGGCGTCATGGCAGGCGAAGACCCATTGGCGGATCGGCAGCTGATAGCGCACCGCCGCCGGCCGGATGGCGCGTTCGTTGACCGGAACGGCGCGCTCCAGCAGCAGGGCAAAACCTTGCTCGGCGAGCGCATCGCCGATGATCTGCTCCGCTTCCGCGCGGCAGGCGGGGTCGCTCGGCAGGAAGAAGTTGCCGACGCCGAAGCGGCGCGGCTGGAGGTCGGGGCGTGCGGTCAGCTTGCGGAAGAAGCCGAGCGACAGATCGACCGAAACGCCGGCGCCATCGCCCACGCCTTCCGCCGACATGCCGCCGCGATGCGGCACGGCGCACAGCGCCTCGTGGCCCCTTTTGAGCACGTCATGCGTCTGGATGCCGTCTTTTCGCGTGATGAAGCCAACGCCGCAACTGCTCTTCTCTTGCGAGGGATCGTAAAGGCCGGTGGTGTCGCCACGGTGCTCCAAGTCGCATCCTCCTATATCGAATGTGTCAGTGATGCTGACCTATCTTAATAAGAGTAAGGGAGTCAAGTTTTTGCTAGAAAAATTCGCACAGACGCCACAGCGCGTAATTTATTGACGCGGATGCCGCGTTGCCGGCAAGTTTCCGCCGAGCGGTCGCTACATCCTGCCGATCAGCACGAGACGCCCGGGCTCGATGACGCGGATGGCGTGTTCCATGCCGGCTTCGACGACGAGGTGATCACCCGGGCCACAGGGCAGCGTTTTGCCGTTCATCGTCACCTCGAATCGGCCAGAGACGACGATTGCGAATTCCTCAGTGTCGGCGGCGTGCGCTGGGATATCCGCCTCCACCTCGGCGTCGATGACGAGCATGTCGCCGAGCCTGCCGGTGATGCGGCCGCGAAAGCCGGGGCCTTCGATGATCTGCGGATCACGCATGCGCCGCCTCCTTGCTGGCAATGAACACGAAACCCGCGGTCGCGACCTCGCGCGTCTCGATCGGCTTCAGGCCGGCGTCCTTCGCCCATTCGGCGAGCGTCTCCGGTGCGTCGAAGCGCATGTTTTCCGCCATACTTGGGGAGAACCGCGCGATCTGCTGGCGAAACGCAGGCGGCGAGGTGATCAACGCCAGCCGGCCGCCGGGTTTCAAGACGCGGGCCATTTCGCGCAGGCTTTCGGCCGGTTGCGGGAAGAAGAAGAAGGCGTTGAGGCAGTAGACCTTGTCGACCGCGCCTTCCGCCACCGGCAGGGCTGCGGCATCCGCCTGGTGCAGCACCAGCCGCCCTTCGGTGAGCGCCCGGGCGTTCAGCCTGCCGGAATTGGCCACCATGTCCGGGCTGTGGTCGATCGCGATGGCGCGACAGCCGCCGGCGAGCAGGCGGCGCAGAAAGACGCCGCCGCCGCAACCGACCTCGAGCACGAGGTCATTTTTTTCCGGCGGCAGACGATCGAAGGCCAGGTTGAAGCCGATCTTGTGGCCGAAGGGGAAGCGGTAGAGCAGGTAGCCAAGAAGGCCGCCCGGCCGCCGCGCGATGCGGTCGACCATGGTGGACGAGAGCGAAAGCATGGGTCGGATCCTCGATTTATCGGGTCACGGGGAGGGAGCGCGCGGCGCGCGAGACGAAGAGTGCGGCGAGGACAAGCGCCACGGTGGCGCCGGCAAAGGTGGCGGCATAGCCGGTGCGTCCGGCCACCCAGACGACGATACCGGCAATTGCCATTTCGCCGAGCACGTTGGCGCTTTGCAGCACGGTGACGTCCGTGCCGGCCTGTTTGCCAGACCCGCCGAAAGCCATGATGATGGTTGCCGCGGAGACGGCGATGAAGCCGCTTGCCACCGACAGGAGCCCGATCGCCAGCGATACCGAGAGCCAGCCGGAAGGCAGGACGCCACCGGCAATCAGCCCCCAGGCGGCAAACGAGGTGGCGGCGAGCAGCATG
This sequence comes from Shinella sp. BE166, assembly GCF_051201095.1. Classification (NCBI taxonomy): domain Bacteria; kingdom Pseudomonadati; phylum Pseudomonadota; class Alphaproteobacteria; order Hyphomicrobiales; family Rhizobiaceae; genus Shinella; species Shinella sp. BE166. The sequence continues at coordinate 799,831 of NZ_JBPEHL010000001.1, forward strand.
CCCGTGCCCATGGCGACCCAGCGGTTGCGTGCGGTCAGCGCGCTGCCGAGCGGGCAGCCGATGACGAGCATGACGAGGCCGCTGATCGTCGAGACGAGCCCGGTATCCTGGTTCGACCAGCCCTGGTCGACGAGAAAGATCTTGCTGACGCTGAGCCCGCCCGCATGCGCGCCGCCATAGATGAAGGCGAGCACGAGGAGGAGGGCCACGCCGGGCCGCCGGAACGTATCGGCAAGCCGCGCCCTGGTGTCTTCGCGTGCCGGCACCGGCCGCGGCGGTTCGCGCCAGGAGAGCGCGATGGCGACCGTCAGGGCCGGGAACAGCGCCAGCAGCAGGAACACGCCCCGCTGGCCGAGCGCATCGGCAACCATCAGCACGCCGCCGCCGCCGACCATGAAACCGGCCATCATGCCGCCGACCTGCAGCGCATTGGCATAGGCGAGCCCGCGCCCGGCCAGTTGTTCCGCCGCAAGACCGTCCGTCGCGGTGTCCTGCGTGGCGCTGGCGATCGTGCCGATGGCGAGCGCCGTCACCGCCATCCACAGGCCGCCGCCTTCGAGCGGCAGGAAGCCGAGCAGCAGCAGGCAGGCGGCGAGGATCGCCTGCATCGGCACGATCCAGCTCTTGCGCCGTCCGAGGCCGGCATGCCAGCGGTTGTCGACCATCGGCGCCCAGAGGAATTTGATGATCCAGGGCAGTCCTGCCAGCGGCACAAGCGCAATGACATCCATCGAGACGCCGGCCTGGCGCATCAGCACCGGCACGGCCTCCATGGAAAGGCCTACGGGCAGCCCTTGCGTGAAGTAGAGCGCGCCGATCAGCAGGAAGAAGCGGAGGCGCCCCGCTTCACTGGAAGTCTTGGCGGCGACGAGCGGCAGGGTGTCGGGGTTCACGCTCATCACCACACCTTCGCCAGCGTGATGCCGACGGTGCGGCCGGCTGCGGCGACGCCCATATCGGTGCCGCTATAGCTGAAATAATTCTTCAGGTAGCGCTCGTCCGTCAGGTTCTTGGCCCACAGGCTGGCGCTCCAGCCGTCCTTCTCGATGCCGATATAGGCGTCGACCAGATGGGTCGGATCCTGCCGGTACTTGTTGTCCGAGGTGAAGGCGTAGGAGCTGCGGAACGTGTAGTCGATGCCGGCCTTCAGCGTCGCGCCGGCTTCGAGCTCGCGGGCGAAATTCACACCGGCGCTAAAGCTATGGCGCGGTGCGAAGGGCAGATCGTTGCCGCTATAGTCCGCGCCCATCACAGTATCGACGAATTCGTCGTAGCGGGCATGGGTATAGCCGTAGCCGCCGCGAAGGCCGATCTCCTCGGTCAACTGCGCCGTCGCCTCGATCTCAAACCCCTTCGATGTGGCGGCGGCTGCATTGCGATAGACGCGCGTGAACGGGGTCGTGTAGATGACCGCCTGCTGGTCCTTCCAGTCGATGTAGAACAGCGACGCTGCCAGCGTGAACCGGCCGTCGTCCGACGTCGCCTTGGTGCCGAGTTCGTAGGACATGGTGGTTTCGGGATCGTAGCGGTTCGCCGAGCCGTCCTCCTCGATATAGGGGCTGATGCCGCCCGACTTGTAGCCGCGGCTGATCTTGGCATAGGCGATGTTGCCTTCCGAGACGTGGTAGGTGATGGCGGCTTCCGGCGAGAAGTTGGAGAAAGAGACGTCGCCTTCGGCCCGGCCCGGCGTGCCGAACATGAAGCTGCCGCTCGGCGAGGAAATCTCGCTCGTTGTCGACTTGCGGTCATAGGTGTAGCGCCCGCCGGCCGAAAGCTCCCATTGCGGCGTCACGAAATAGCTCGCCTCGCCGAAGACGGAGAACGTGTCGGCCGATTGCTCGAAGACGTCGCGGCTCCAGACGTTGCGCGGGAAGGAGACGAGGTCGAAAAACTGCGTGCCCTCGAAACGCTCGTGCATGTAGAACAGCCCGCCGCTCCAGCGGAAAACGTCGTCGTCGAGCGAGGAGAGGCGCAGTTCCTGGCTGAACTGGCGCTGGGTTTCTTCTTGCGCCTGGCCGATATAGGGCGTCGCGGTGAAATCGCCGTCGAGATAGCTGCTCATCTCATGGCCGCGGAAGGCCGTTACGGAGGTCAGGCGCACGGTCTCGAAATCGTGGTCGATGCGCACCGAGACGCCGCCGCTGTCGACGCTGTTGTCCGGCTCGAAATCATGCGTCGCCTTGTGGTCGAAGGCGAGCGGCAGCGGCGCATACCAGAGCCCGCCATCGCTGCGGTCGCGGGTGAAATCGCCGATGATCTTCACGCGGGTGCCGTCGCCAACCTCGCCGGTCGCCACGACGCGACCTCCGAACACGTCGGTATCGCTGACATCATCGCCGTTGACGAGGTTTTCGATGTAACCCCGATTGCCGCTCCAGGCGGCGGAGGTGCGCACGGCCCAGCCGGTGCCCTCGATCGGCGTTTCGAAGGCGGCCTTGAAACGGCTGTCGAGATCGGTGCCGATCGTCGCGGAGAATTCGCCGCCGGCCGTGTCGCCCGGTTCGCGCGAGATGAGGTTGACCGCGCCGCCGATGGTGTTCTTGCCGTAGAGGGTGGCCTGCGAGCCGCGCACGACCTCGACGCGTTCCAGGTCTTCCAGGATGAAGGGATAGCCCATCGGCCGGGCGATGTAGACGTCGTCGAGGAACATGCCGACGGCCGGCTGCCGATCGACGCCGCCGGAAATGCCGAGCGAGGTGACGCCGCGGATGCTGACCGGGCCGCCCTGGCCGTTGAACAGCACGTTCGGCGTCTTGAAGGCCACGTCCTCCATCGTATCCGTCCGGCCCTTGCCGAGGTCCTCGCCGGCAATGGCGGTGACGGCGACGGGCGCGTTCTGGATTTTTTCCTCACGACGGCGGGCGGTTACGACGATCTGCTCAAGCACCGTCGCACCTTCGGCGGGTTGCTCCTGCGCGGAAAGCCGGGCGGCATCGAAGAGAACGAAGCCCGCGGTGGCGAGAAGGGTGGCGGTGCGCAAGGCGGCGTGGCGTTTTTGATTCATGACGAATTCCCTCAGCTTTGCGTGGGTCTTCGCATGCGGCCTGCGGGGGCACAATCTGGCGCACGTTCGGGATTGCGCCAAAGGTGTTCGGGAACCGGACTACGTGCGCGCCCGGCCAGTGATGGTGGTAGGCGCCATGCCGAAGCGGCGGCGGAACTCGGTGGCGAAATGCTGCGGCTGATAGCCGACCTGCCGCGCGACATGGGCAATCGAGGTCTCGCCGCCTTCGAGGAGCAGCCGCGCGGCATCGAGCCGGCTCGTCTTGACGAAACCATAAACCGTGCTGCCGAACAGCGCCTGGAAACCCGCGCCGAGCTTCTTTGCATTCGTGCCCACCCGGCGGGCGAGTTCCGGCACGCTCGGCGGTGCGGCGAGTTCGGCAAGCAGGATGCTCCGCGCCTCGTGCAGGCGGGCGATATCGCGCGCCGGCCAGTTGGCCGCGCCGCCATGGTCGGGCACGGTCGCGTCGTCGAGAATATGCGCCACCATCTCCATGGCCTTGCCGGTCATGTAGAGGCGTCGGGCCGGGCCTTGCAGCGGGCAGCCAAGCATCTGCCAGGCGATCATGCGCGCGGCCTCCGGCAGCGTCAGGCGCGGGTCCGGCGTCTTGCGGGCGATCAGCGATAGCGTGTCGCTACCCATCAGCGGTTCGGCCATCTCCTCCTCGATCTGCACGAAGACCGCCGCGACGCCGCCGTCGCGCAGCACCACATGGCGCGTATGCACATGCTCGCTCGCGGAAAAGATCGTGCCGCCGCCGCTCTGCCAGAGATGCGAGCCAAAACCCTCCTGCTCCACCGAAAGGCTGCCTTCCAGCAGCGTGCCGATCCAGTGGCCGGGCGGCGTCACGCTTTCCCAGACCATCTCCCGGCGCACGGGCGAGGTTTCCAGAAAGATGTTGAGGCCGCAGGCGCGGATGATCTCCACGATAGTCTCCGGGGGAGAGGGTCTTTTCGTGGGAGACGATCACAATATATGAGTTTGCTAGTCAAGTTAAATCGTAATGCCGATGCCCTTATGGACCGATGTCGAGCGGCGGTTCCGCACTGTCGCTCGACGACCTCCACCGCGAAGTGGGCTTGATGCAGAGCTTCCGTTCAGGCGTTCAGGAAGGGGGCGTTTTCCCTGAGATGGATGACCGTCGGACCATCCGCGGCGAAGGCGGCTTTGACGGCGGCTTCCAGGTCCTCGAAGCTCGTCGGCTCGGCGGTCCGGCAGCCATAGGCTTCGGCGAGCTTGACGAAATCCGGATTGTGCTGGTTGACGCCGATGGTCGGGATGTTGCGCGCGATCATGCCGTCGCGGATCTGGGCGAGGCTGTCATTGTTCCACAGGATGATGGCGAGCGGCAGCTTGTTTTCCACCGCCGTGCCGAGTTCCTGGAGCGTGAACTGGAAACCGCCATCGCCGACGATGACGGCGACGGGCGTCTCAGGGCTGGCGATCTTGCCGCCGATCGCCGCCGGAAGCGCGTAACCCAACGTGCCGAAGCCGGCGGGGAAATGCCAGGTGCGCGGCAGGGCACTGCGGTAGAAGGCGTAGCCGGTATAGGCGAGCTGCGTCATGTCGGTATAGACCACGCCGTCATCGGGGATGGCGTTGCGCAGGCTGTCCAGCACGCGCACATGTTTCTGTTCGAGCGGCGTCAGCCCGTCGCGCTCGGTGGCGCGCAATTCGGCGATGGCGTTGCTGTCCTTGAAGCCGGTGGCCGCGGAGACTTTCTCCGCGATCGCCGCGACGGCCAGTTTCGAATCCGCTTCCATGGCGACATCCACGTCGTAGTCGCGTACCAGCGTCGCGGGGTCGATATCGATGCGGATGATCTTGCCGTTCATCGGCAGCGGGCCATCGAGCCAGATATCGGGCTCGGCAAGCTCGGTGCCGATGAGCAGCACCGCGTCGGCATCGCGCACGAAATCCTGCGTGGCGCCGCGGTCGACGGTCACTTCCAGGGCGAGCGGGTGGTCGTCGGGCAGAATGCCCTTGGCGGCGATGGTCGGCACCACGGCCGCACCGATCTTTTCCGCCAAGGCGCGGACCTCCGCGGCTGCGGAAACCGCGCCGCCGCCGGCGAGGATCACCGGCCGTTTTGCAGCGTTGAGGATGGCTGCCGCCGCCTCGACCTGTGCGGCATCGGGCGCGCGGCGCCGAGCGGTGGTGCGCCGGGTGGCGGGCTTGTCGTCCGGCGCCTTAAAGACGTCGAGCGGGATCGAGACATGCACCGGGCGCGGGCGGCCGCTGTCGAATAGGGCGAAGGCGCGGGCGATATATTCGCGCACCTGGTCGGGGCTCGTCGCGGTCTCGGAGAAGGCGGTGAGGGGGCGGGTGACGGCCGACTGGTCGGTGATCTCGTGCAGCATGCCGCGGCCCATGCCGAGATCCTTGTTGGCGGCGACGGAGGTGATGACCAGCATCGGCACGCTGTCGGAATAGGCCTGGCCGATCGGGGTCGCCGCATTGGTGACGCCGGGGCCGGAAATCAGCACGCAGACGCCGGGCTTGCCCGACATGCGGGCATAACCGTCGGCCATGAAGCCGGCGCCCTGTTCATGGCGCACGCCGATATGGCGGATGCCGGCGGCATCCATGCCGCGATAGGCTTCGAGCGTGTGCACGCCCGGCATGCCGAAGACGGTATCGACGCCATAGGCCTTCAAGATCTGCATCAGGCGGCTGCCGCAGGAAATGGTCTCGTTCATGATGAAATTCCGTTCGATTTTCAGGGTTTTGCGGCGTCTTCGAGGCCCGTCCAGATGGAGCCGTATTCGTCGGCAACCACCATGAGGCTCGCGCCAAGCTCCTTGGCGAAGGCTCGCTCGGCGCGCGACCAGGCGGGCATGATCCAGGGTTTCCCCGCTTTTTCAGCGGCTTGTGCGATCTTTTTAAGGTCCGCCTTGTCCGCATCCGTGTTGCGATAGGCGCCGCGGCCGGAATCCAGCGAGAGGTCGCTCGGGCCGACGAAGAGGCCGTCGACGGTGGGCAGCGCCAGGATCGCCTCGACATCCTTAAGGGCAGCGGCCGACTCGATCATCGGATAGCAGCGCGTCTTGGCGTTCTCGTTGTCATAGTATTCCGGCTTCACGCCGCCATAGCGGGCGGGGCGGGTGCCGGAAAAGCTGCGCGTGCCGAGTGTGGGATATTTGGCCGAAGCGGTGACGCGGCGCGCGTGTTCGATATCGCCGATATGCGGGATGATCACGCTGTCGGCGCCCATGTCGAGCGCCTGCTGGATCGGGATCGCCTCCGGTCCCAGCACCTTGGCGTGCATGGTCATGCCGAGCGCCTTGCCGAGGGCGAGGATGCGGTCCAGCGCTTCGAGGTCGAACAGGCCGTGTTCGATGTCGAGCACGATATGGCGATAGCCGATATCATGGGCGATCTCGATCATCGCCTGGTGCGGGGTCGAGAGCCAGACGGCGAGAGTGTCGAGCGTATCAGCCATGGGCGGCTCCATCCTTTTTCTGCCGGTCGGCGATCATGCCGGCGATATCGACCAGTTCCTGCAAGGTGGCGCCGGCATTGATGCGCGCCACCCAGCTTCCTTCGTCTTCCTGGTCGGCGAGCGCGATGTCGGCGATACCGGCCACCTGGTCCGGCGGCAGCACAAGGATGCCGCAGTCATCGGCAAGGATCGCGTCACCCGGATTGACGGTGACGCCGCCGCAGGAGACGGGAATGTTGTAGCCGCCGCCGAGATTGAGCAGCTTCGTGGTGATCGGCGAGACGCCGCGCGCCCAGGTCGGCACGCCGGCCTCGCGGATCGCGGCCGGGTCGGTGATCATGCCGTCGACGATGACGGCGGCGAGCTTGCGCTCCTTGGCGACGGCGGCCATGAAGCCGCCCCAGGCGGCGTGGCGCTCGTCGCCCGCCCGGTCGATCACGAGGATATCGCCGGGGCGTACCCGGTCCATGGCGTGATAGAGCAGGGTGGAATCGGGGCCGGGGATCGATACGGTCTGCGCGGTGCCCGCCACCCGCACGCCATCGATCAGCGGGCGCAGGTCATTGCGCATGAAGCGGTCGTGCAGGTAGTGGCCGACGGTCGCGGCCTCGACGCGGGCGAAGCGGGCGAGAAGGCCGGCGTCGAGCTGCGGCGCAGGGTCGGCGATCCGGTAGGATTTGATCGACATGATGAAAGAAAATCCTATTGCGTGAGGAGTCTGATGGCGGAGGGGGCGCAGGCGAGCGTGGCCGGTGCGCCGGCTTGCGGCATCGGCTGATCGCCGTTGCGCACGCGGGCATGCAGGCGGGTGCCGTCGGCGAGCGCGAGCGCGTAGACGGTGTCGGTGCCGATATAGACGGCCTCGCCGAGCGCGCCGGAAAAGCGGACCGACCCGCCGGCCTCGCCCTCGACGAAATGCAGCGCCTCCGGACGGATGGCGAGGGTGCACGCATCGCCGGGCTGCAAGGGCAGGGTGCAGGGGAAATCAATCCGGCTGCCGGCAGCGTCCAGAGTGAACTGATCGCCGGTGCGGGCGGCGACGCGCGCCTCGATGAGGTTCATGTCGCCGATGAAGCCGGCGGTGAAGCGGTTGGCCGGGCGCTCGTAGATCTCGACCGGCCCGCCGACCTGCTGGACGACGCCGTTGTTCATCACGGCGATGCGGTCCGACATTGTCAGCGCTTCTTCCTGGTCATGCGTGACGAAGATGAAGGTGATGCCAAGGCGGCGCTGCATCTCCTTGACTTCCATCTGCATCTCGCGGCGCAGTTTCAGGTCGAGTGCGCCGAAGGGTTCGTCGAGCAGCAGCACGGAGGGCCGGTTGATCAGCGCGCGGGCGAGCGCGATGCGCTGCTGCTGGCCACCGGACAGGGCCGATGGCTTCCGGTCGATGGCATGGGTCATGTACACGCTGTCGAGCGCGGCTTTTACGCGATCGCGGATCTCGTCCTTCGCGACACCCTTTACCGAGAGGCCGAAACCGACATTCTCGCCGACGTTCAGGTGCGGGAAGAGCGCATAGCTTTGGAACACGGTGTTGACGTTGCGCTGGTGCGCCGGCACGCCGGTCACGTCGCGGCCGTCGAGCAGCAGCCGGCCGGAGGTGGGCTCCTCGAAGCCCGCGATCATGCGCAGCGTCGTCGTCTTGCCGCAGCCCGACGGGCCGAGGAAGGTGAAGAACTCGCCCGCTTTTATCGTCAGGTTCAGGCGATCGACGGCATAGGCCGTCTCGGCTCCGGTGCCGAAGGCCTTGCGGATATCGATCAGTTCGATGGCGGCACGGCTCACGCCGGCCGGCTCTGTCGTGATGTCAGGCGGCATATCGTTCTGGAACTCGCTCAGGGAAAGGGGCGGCCGGCAAACCGGCCGCCGATGGTTTGGGCCGCCGTTACTGGGCGGTCTTCACCTTGGTCCAGCCATCCTGGTAGAGTTTTGTCGCATCGCCGACATCGAGGATGAAGTCGGCCTTCATCAGCTTGTCTTCCGGCGGATAGATGGCGGCGTTTCCTGCTGTTTCCTTCGGCAGCAGCGCCTTGGCCTTGTCGATGACGGTCGCCGATTTCGAGAGATCCGCCGCCTTGGCGGCGACGTCCGGCCGCATGATGTAGTCGATGAACTTGTAGGCTTCCTCGACATTCTTGGCCGATGTCGGAATGGCGAAACCATCGATCCACATCGAGCCGCCTTCATCCGGAATGACGTATTTCACCTTCGGATTGGTCACCATCACCTGTGCGATGGAACCGTTCCAGCCCTGCACGATGCAGGCTTCGCCCGAGGCGAGCAGGTCGCCGTAATTGGTGCTGTTGTAACCGCCAAGCACCTTCTTCTGCTCGATGAGGGACTGGGTCGCCTTCTCGATTTCCTCCGGCTTGGTGGTGCCGGCATCGAAGCCGTTGACCTGGAGGCCAGCGATATAGGCTGCCAGCATATTGTCGAGCATGTAGATGCGGCCTTCATACTGCGGGTCCCACAGCGCCTTCCAGCTCGTCGGCGGCGTCTTCACGCAGTCCTCGTTATAGGCAAAACCGGTGGTGCCCCAGATATAGGGTACCGACCATTTCTGGCCGGGATCGTAGGAGACCTCCTTGAAGGGTGCGCCGAGATTGCCGATGTTCGGGATCTTGGTGTGGTCCAGCTCCTGCAACAGGCCCTGCTTGGCGAGCACCTGCACGGTGTACTGGCTGGGTTCGATGAGGTCGTAGCCGCTGGCGCCGGCCGACAGCTTCGCCATCATCGTCTCGTTGGAATCATAGGTGTCGAAGGTCACCGTGATGCCGGTCTCCTTCGCGAAGTCGTCGACGATCTCCTGCGGCACTTCGCCCGACCAGGCGTAGATATTGAGTTCCGCGGCCGAGGCGCCGGACGCGATGGCGACCAGGCTGACCGATGCAAAAAGTGTTCTCCAGTTTTTCATTGCGCATTCCCCATTTCTTGGTTGGTGGTTCTTATGATTGTTTGCGGATCGTCTTGAGGTAGCGGCTCATGACGACGAGGATGACCAGCACGTTGACCGCGATCAGCATGGCGCCGAGCGCATTGATCTTCGGCGTGAGGCCGGATTTCAGCGTGGCGTAGATCTGGATCGGCAGCGGCGTGGAGCCGACGCCGGAGACGAAGGTCGAGACGACGAAATTGTCGAATGAGATCACCGCACACAGCAGGAAGGCCGAGAGGATGGCCGGCGCCAGCAGCGGCAGCGTCACGCGCAGGAAAGCCTGCTTGCCGTTGGCGCCGAGATCGGCGGCGGCCTCGTCGAGCCGCGGATCGAGACCGGAGGCGGCGGCGCGCACGATCAGGAAGCTGAACGGGATCGACACGAGCACATGGCCGGCGATCAGCGTGCCGTAGCCGAGGGGCACACCGGTCCAGACGGTCGCGACGAGCAGGCCGACGGCGAGCACGATCTCCGGCAGCACGAGCGGCGCGATGATGAGCGTCGAGAACAGGTTCTTGCCCGCAAAGGGGCGCTTGACCACGGCAAGTGCGGCACTTGTGCCGATCATCGTTGCGAGTGCGGCCGAGGCGATGGCGACGATGACGCTGACTTGCAGGCCGGCCCTGAGCCCGCGGTCGCGCAGCGCTTCCGCAAACCAGGCCAGCGAAAACCCTTCCCAGACCACGGTCGAACGGCCGGCATTGAAGGCGTAGATGACGAGGACCGACAGCGGCGCGAAGAGGAAGATATAGCCGATCAGCGTGGCGGCGGGCACGTAAAGCGCGATGAGCTTCCTCATGCCCGCGCCTCCTCGACGGAGCGCAGCACGCGCATGTAGCAGACGATGATGCCCGACGAGATGACCAGCAGCACGACGGAGACAGCCGCGCCGAGCGGCATGTTGCGGAAGTCGAGAAAGAGCTGGACGATCAGGTTGCCGAGAATGATGCTCTTGCCGCCGCCGAGCAGGACGGGGATGGCATAGACGCCCATGGCCGGCACGAAGACGAAGAGGATGGCGGCCATCACGCCCGGCAGTGACAGCGGGAAGGTGACCCGCCAGAAGGATTGCAGCGGCGTCGCGCCGAGATCGTCGGCGGCTTCCAGCAGCCGTTTGTCGAGGCCGTTCAGCGCGGCATGGATGGGCAGCACCGTGGTCGGCAGGAAGGCATAGAGCATGCCGACGAGCACGGCCGGATAGGTGCCGATCATGCGGATCGGCTGCTCGGTGAAGCCGAGGCCGAGGAGCGCGCTGTTGATCGTGCCGTTGCGGCCGAGCAGCACCATCCAGGCCGACATGCGCACGATGAAATCGATCCAGAAGGGAATGAGCAGCAGCGCCAGCAGCAGCCCGGCATGGCGCCCGGCGCGCAGCGCGATGAAATAGGCGATGGGATAGCCGACCAGCAGGCAGACGACGGTGGAGACCGCGGCAAGCTGGAGCGAATTCAGGAAGATCGGCAGATAGATCGCCTGGAAGAGTTCGCGGTAGCTCGCCAGCGTGAAGCCGAATTTCGCGCCGCCATAGGTGTCCTGCTCGGCGAAGGAAAAGGCGATGACGATAAGGATCGGGATAACGAGCAGGAGGATGGCGCTGAGGAGGGACGGGGCGAGAAGCGCCAGTGTCACGAGGTTGCCCCGGCGCGCGGCGATCATTTCCGTGTCTCCATGCGCGTCTGGCGGGAAGGCTCGACGGGCCGGATGAGGTTCGTCGCGCTGACCGAGAGGTGCCCCCGCATCGCCGCCTCCGCCCTGTCGGGATCGCGGCTGGCGAGCGCCTCGTGGATCACCACCATGTCGTTCAGGTCTTCGAAAAGCAGCGCGACAGGCATGCGCGAGACATAGAGGCTGCGCACCGACAGTGCATAGAGCCGCGTCAGCGCCTGCATCAGGTAGGTGTTGCCGGAGGCCTCGGCGATCAGCTTGTGCATCTCTTCGTCGATGCCGAGATGCCATTCGATCTCCATGCGCTTGGCTTCGACGCCGGCGCGCGCCTCCTCGATCAGCGCGGCCAGACGGTCGAGCTGCGCATCGCTGATGCGGGTGGCGGCAAGCCGCGCGGCCCAGAGCTCGGCCTGAAGGCGGAATTCTTGGAGCTGGAAGAAATCGGTGGCCGAGGTGGAGGAGACGAAATAGCCGCGCTGCGGCACCGCCAGCAGCAGGTCTTCCTGCGCCAGCCTTTGCAGCGCCTCGCGCAGCGGCGTGCGGCCGACCGCCAGCCGCTCCATGCATTCCTTCTCGTCGATCGGCGAGCCCGGCAGCAGTTCCGCCTTGATGATGGCGGTGCGCAGCCCGTGATAGGCGACGTCGCTCAGGCGCATTTTCTTGGTGGAGAGAGGCTGCACTTTGGGTCGCTCCATAAAATATATTTTCAAGATATCATCTGAATATTTGCTGTCAACGACGTCTTTGGGGGATCGCGAAAAACGCAAAGAGCCGCTCCATCGGCTGACGACCGATGGGCGGCGAGGCGCGCTTTTGCCTGCCAGCTGGCAGGTAAATCAGAAGTAGAGAGAGAAGAGGCGGCTACAGCCTGCCGTAGGTGCCGCCGGCTCCTGTAATGGCGGCGAGGAAGCTCGCGAGGCCGGCGGAGCGCAGTGGGAGGTAGGGTTTTCCCTGCGCGCGGCACAGGCGTTTTACCAGGCCGACGGCGCTGTGGCTGATGTGATCGACCGGAAACAGGATCGTCGATGCCTGTCCGACAAGTGCCGGCAGCAGCGTCGTGCTGTCCTCCATGCCGCCATCGTGCAGCAGGAGGTCGACATTGCGGCTTTCGGCATATGCGCGCAGGTGGTCGAAAAGATTGCGCCGGCCGCCGACATAGAGCACGGGGCCTGCCGGCTGCGGGCTCGCCTGGCTGCCGCCGGTCTGGAGCTGCGCGGTCACGGCCGCTTCGAGCGCCTCGTTCTCCCTGAGGATCAAATGGCTGTGGTCCTGCAACTGTTCGAGTTCGCGCTGCAAGGCGCGGCACCTGTCCTCGGCCTCGGCAAGCCGCTGGGAGAGCGCGTTGGCGCGCGCAGCCTCGGTTTCCACGCGTTCCGCTGGGCTGCCTTCGTCCGCGCGTGCGCGCTGGCCGAAGGGTGCGGCGGTCGCTTCCGCCTGCACGACCCGCTCTTCGAGCTGCCGGATGCGCTGCCGGAGCGCGACGCGCTCGTCGGCGGCGACGGCCAGCCGCTTTTCCTGGCGCTCGCCTTTGTCCTTCTCCTGCTCAAGGTCCTTCTCCAGCCGCGTCAGCCGGGCGAGATCGAGGCGGCTCGCGCTGCCGACGAGATGCGATAGCATGTGGACCTCGCCGAAAATATCGCGGATCAGCGCCGGCGGGCTCGCCGGATGGCTCATCAAGGCCCAGTAAGGGCCGGCAATGTCGCCGCGATCAAAACTTTCCCGCCAGATCCGGCGCAATTCCTGTTCGTCGGCCTGCAGCGGAATACGCTTGATGCTCACCTCATGGCGCTTGTCGAGCGCCTTGTTGAGGAGTTTTGCGGCATAATCCCGCTGTCCGGCGGTGCGCACGCCGCGGCCATGCAGCGTGTGGTCCGTGGCGCTACGCGCATCCTCCTGCCCGGCTTTGGCCAGAAGCTGGCGAAGCTCGCCTGTTGTCAGGCAGGTTCCGACGATCGAGCAGTGAAAGGTCGAGGGGATGTCCCAGGTCTTCAGGCGCTGCGACCCGGCCTTCACGGCAACCTCCTCCGGCGCGGCTTCGACGGGAAGCAGCAGCCTGGGGGAGGAGAGGGAGTGCGGGCGCGGCAAGGTCGGCATGGGATGTCCGGTTGGCTATTCTGACAGGGACAGGGTAGGTGTTTCGGCGCTCCAGGGCTGGCCGTAATGCAGTTCCGTCGAAAACTGCATCTGACAGAACAGCGGCAGGATGTGATCGCGCGTCAGCGGGGCAAGCGGCAGCGCACCCGCCGCATGGACCGGCACCCAGACCGCCTCCTCGATTTCCGCAGCCGGCGCGACGGCTTCGTGCCGAAGCTCGACTTGGAAGACATGGGCGGTGACGATGTGATCCGGCTCGTTGGCCGCCGCCGCCTCGAAGCGGCCGAACGGCGCCATGCGCGACGGTGCAATGTCGAGGCCGATCTCCTCGCGCAGCTCGCGCGCCAGCGCTGCCTTCGGCGTTTCTCCGGGCTCGATCTTTCCGCCGGGCTGCATGAAGGCGCCCGTGCCGCGCTTGCGGACCAGGAGCGTTTCACCGTTCTCCCGAAGGACGAGTGCGGCGGCGATCCAGATTTCTGCTTGCATGGGGTCCTCGGCAAATCCTTCCTTCGTTATATTTCATAAAACATAACGTTTTGGAAGAGTGCAGGGGAAGGACGGCGGGTGTTGCCTTGCTGTCAGGAACCGACGATATATTTGCCTCACTATATCGCGGGAGAGAGTCCATGCCGGTCTTGCGCTGCCTTTTTGTCTTCGTCGTCTTCCTCGCATCGGTCCTGCCGGCCGGGGCGCGCACGATCACCGATGCGGCCGGGCGAACCGTCGAAGTGCCGGACAAGATCGAGCGGGTGCTGGCCGCGGGTCCCCCGGCCTCGGTGCTCGTCTATGTGCTCGCGCCGGAAAAGCTCGCCGGCTGGGTGCGTGAGCCGAAGGGCGAGGAGAAGGCCTTCCTTCTGCCCTCCGTCCGCGACCTGGCGACCTTCGGGCAGCTGACGGGCAAGGGCGGGACGGCGAATATGGAGGCGGTGCTGGCGGCCAAGCCCGACATCATCATCGATGTCGGCACGGTCAACCCGACCTATGCCTCGCTTGCCGACAAGGTGCAGGCACAGACCGGCATCCCCTATATCCTGATCGACGGCGCCTTTGCGAAGAGCGCCGAAACGCTGCGGGAAACCGGCGCCATCCTCGGCGTCTCTGAGCGGGCGGAGACCCTTGCGGCCTATGCCGAAGCCAGGCTCGCCGCGCTGGAGAAGGGCCTCGCCGGAATTCCCGAGGACAAGCGCCCGGCGGTCTATTATGGCCGCGGCGCGGAGGGGCTGGAAACGGGCCTCGCCGGCTCGATCAACATGGAGATTCTCGAAGCGGCCGGTGCCAGGAACGTCGCCGCCGCCGCCGGCAAGGGCGGCCTCACCCAGGTGTCGCTGGAACAGATCCTGTCGTGGAAGCCGGATGTCATCCTCGCCGCCTCGCCGAAATTTGCGGCGAGCGTGAAGAGCGACCCGCTCTGGGCGGAGCTCGAAGCGGTCAAGGCGGCCCGCATCCATGTCACGCCCAGCCTGCCTTTCGGCTGGATCGATTCCCCGCCCGGCATCAACCGCCTGATCGGCATCGCCTGGCTCGAACACACGCTCTATCCCGAGGCTTTCCCGGGCGCGCTCGATCAGGAAGTGCGGGAGTTCTTCAAGCTGTTCTACCAGGTCGAACTCGACGACGCCCAGCTTGAGACCTTGCTGGGGCCTGGCAAGGCGGCTGCGAAGTAGATGCGCGACACGGCCGCCCTGCCGAAAGGGCAGGGCAGGCTCTTCATCGGTGCGGGCCTGATTGCCGTGCTGCTGCTTGCCGCCCTCTCCATGATGGTCGGCAAATATGGCAGCGGGCCGCGCCCGGTGTTCGATGCGCTGAGGCAGCTGGTGACGGGCGAGGGCGCCGACTCTGTTCTCTCGACGGTTCTGTGGAATGTGCGCCTGCCGCGCGTGGCGGCGGCGGTCATCGTCGGTGCGTCGCTTGCCGCCGCAGGGGCGACCTATCAGGGGCTGTTTCGCAACCCGCTGGTCTCGCCGGACCTGCTCGGCGTGTCGGTTGGCGCAAGCCTCGGCGCGGTTCTGGGCATCTTCCTGTCGCTGCCCGTGCTTGCCATCCAGCTTGCCGCCTTCGCCGGCGGGCTTGTCGCCGTGCTCGCGGTCTCGGCGATCGGCGCGCTGGTGCGCGAGCGGGATCCGGTGCTGACCCTGGTGCTGGCCGGCATCGCCATCCAGGCGCTGATCGGCGCCGGCATCTCGCTGATCAAGGTTCTCGCCGATCCCTACGACCAACTGCCGGCGATCACCTACTGGCTGCTCGGCAGCCTGACGGCGATCACGCGGTTCGACGTGCTGTCGATCCTGCCGGCCGTCGTGCTCGGCCTCGTGCCGCTCGTGCTGCTGCGCTGGCGCATGAATGTCATGACGCTTGGCGAGGAGGAGGCGCAGACGCTCGGCATCGATACGCTGAAGACGCGCATCGCGCTGATCGCCGGTGCCACGCTGGTGACGGCGGCGACGGTCTCCGTTACCGGAATCGTCGGCTGGATCGGGCTCATCATCCCGCATGTCGCGCGCATGCTGGTCGGTCCGGATTTCCGCCGCCTGCTGCCGGCCGCCATGCTGCTCGGCGCTGCCTATCTCATCGTCGTCGACATGCTGGCGCGCTCGATCGCGACAATCGAGGTGCCGCTCGGCATCCTGACGGCGGTGGTCGGCGCGCCGTTTTTCCTCTGGCTGCTCATTGCCGGAAAGCGGGGCTGGTCATGACGCTCGCGCTGAAATCACTCGCCTTCGGTTACCGGGATCGTGAGATCGGCCACGCGGTCAGCCTGTCGCTGGCCGAGGGCGAGGTGCTGGCGCTTCTCGGTGCGAACGGCGCCGGCAAGACCACGCTGTTCAAGACCATGCTCGGCCTCCTGCCGGTGAAGGCCGGGGCGGTCACGCTCGATGGGAAGCCACTGTCGGCGTGTTCGCGGCGCGAGCGGGCACTGCGCATCGCCTATGTGCCGCAGGCCCATGCCGCACCCTTTCCGTTCACGGTTCGCGATGTCGTGCTGATGGGCCGCGCCGCGCATCTCAAGGCCTTTGCGATGCCGGGCGAGCGGGACCGGGCAATTGCGGATGCCGCACTCGAAAGTCTTGGCATAACCGGGCTCGCCGACACGCCCTGCACCGAGATCAGCGGCGGCGAGCGGCGGCTTGCCCTCATCGCCCGGGCGCTCGCGCAGCAGGCGCGTATCATCGTGATGGACGAGCCAACGGCCAATCTCGACTATGGCAACCAAATTCGGCTGCTCGCCCATATTCGCACGCTCGCCAGCCAGGGCCTCGCTATCGTGCTCTCCACGCACAATCCCGATCACGCCTTGCAGGTCGCCGACCGCGTGGCGCTCTTGAAGGACGGCACGTTGATGGCGCTCGGCGCGCCGGCGGAGACCCTGACGCCGCAGAGGCTGAAGGACATCTACGGCATTGACGTGGTGATCGGCCGGGTCGAAGGCAGCGAGGCGCTCGTCTGCGCGCCGCGCGCCTGAACGAAGCATGCTTGCCAGCCGCGGTTCCCGGGGCTATCGACGAAGCTCGTACCCAGCCGAGGGAACTGCCATGCACGACATCCGGAAAATCGAGGCGACGGACAAGTTGAGCTTCTACCGTGACCTCATCGCGCAGGCCGAGGGCCTGCTGCATGGCGAACGCGACGCCATCGCCAATGCGGCGAACCTCTCCGCGCTGATCTACGATGCGGTCGCCGATCTCAACTGGGCCGGCTTCTACTTCCTGAAATCCGCTGACGAACTGGTGCTCGGCCCCTTCCAGGGCAAGGTCGCCTGCGTGCGCATCCCGGTCGGCAAGGGCGTGTGCGGCAGCGCGGTCGCCGAGGCGCGCAGCCAGCTCCTGCCGGACGTGCACGCCTTCCCCGGTCACATCGCCTGCGATGCCGCCTCGCGCGCCGAACTCGTCGTGCCGCTCGCCCGGGACGGCCGGATTTTTGGCGTGCTCGATCTCGACAGCCCGCTGCCGGGCCGCTTCACTGAGGAGGACCAAGCGGGTTTCGAGGCGCTTGCCGCCCTTTACGTCAACGCCAGCGATTTCTGACGGCAGGACTCAACCCGCCGCCGCCAGCCCCGCGTCCAGCCCTTCAGCGATCGTGGCGATATCCTTCGCCGTGACGATCAGCGGCGGGGAGAGGATGATCATGTTGCCGGACACGCGCAACATGACGCCGGCATCGTAGGCGGCATCGGCGATCCTTGCCATGGTCTTCTTGTCGACCGGCTTTTTCGTTACGCGGTCGACGACGATTTCGAGCGCCGCCATCAGCCCCTTGCCGCGCACGTCGCCGACAGACGCGCGTTTCGTCTTGAGGGCTTCCAGCGCCGTCGCCAGTTCCGCACCACGCGCGGTGGCGTTTTCGTTCAGTGCGAGGCGCTTGGTTTCAGCGAGCGCCGCAAGACCGGCGGCGCAGCCAACGGGGTGACCGGAATATGTGTAGCCGTGGCCGATGGCGCCAAAACTGGTCTTGTCGGCCTCGAACACCTCGGCCACCTTGGCGGAGATCAGCGTGGCGCCGAGCGGGAAATAGCCCGACGTGATGGCCTTGGCGATGGTCATGAAATCCGGCTTGACGCCCGTCAGCCGCGAACCCGACCAGGCGCCGGTGCGCCCGAACCCGGTCACCACCTCGTCGGCGATCAGCAGAATTTCGTGGCGGTCGCAGATGTCGCGGACCAGTGGCATGAAGCTCTCATGCGGGACGATGACGCCGCCGGCGCCGAGGATGGGCTCCATGATGAAGGCGGCGATGGTGTCGGCGCCCTGGAAGCTGATCTCCTCCTCGATGGCACGGGCGCACAGGGCGGCGAGTTTTTCCGGGTCCGTCTCGTCGAAGGGATTGCGGTAGGTCCAGGGGGCGGGCGTGTGGAAGACGCCGGGCATCAGCGGTTCGTAGTTGCGGCGGAAATTGGCATTGCCGTTGACCGAGGCGCCGCCGAAATGCGTGCCGTGATAGCTCTTCTTCAGCGCGAGGAATTTCGTGCGGTCGGCCTGGCCGCGGATCTTCCAATATTGCCGCGCGAGCCTCAGCGCCGTCTCGACCGAATCCGAACCGCCCGACGTGAAAAAGCTGCGCACCATACCTTCGGGCTCGAACCATTGCGCCAGTTCGTAGGCGAGCTCGATCGAGGGGCCGGTGGAGGTGCCGCGGAAGCCGGAATAATAGGGCAGGGCGTCGAGCTGCCTAGCGATCGCCTGCTTGATGGGGTCGCAGCTATAGCCGAGATTGACGTTCCACAGGCCACCGACGGCATCGAGCACGGTGCGGCCGTCGATATCGGTCACCATCGCGCCTTCGCCCTGCATGATGACACGCGGCGGCGAGGCGCGCATTTCAGCCGGATGCGCCATCGGGTGCCAGATCGGCTTTGCATTGTTCTCACTGAGGAAATTGATGTCGCGCATGGCTCAGATACTCTCGTGACGGATTTCGGGTGAAGGCAGGCCGAACAGGGCGAGCGCTGCGGCATAGGAACGGGCGGGCTCTGCGACGTCGAACCATACCGTGCGCATGCCGGCGGCGACAGCGCCATCCACATTGCGCTTCTGGTCGTCGACGAAGACGCAGGCTTCGGCCCGCAGCGCCAGTGCTTCACAAACGGCGGCATAGGCGCGGGCGTCCGGCTTGAGGATGCCGGTATAGGTGGCGTCGACGATAGTTTCGAACAGCGAAAGCAGGGGCAGGCGTTGCCGGAAATCTTTGCCGTAGAACAGGTCGAGCTCGTTGGAGAGGATGGCGAGGCGGATGCCGCTTTCGTGTGCCGTGCGGATGGCCTGCACCGCCTCCGGGCGGATGACGGCCTCAGGATCAGCGCCGCGGCGCGGCGCACGAAGGTCGACATGTCGTTCCAGTCCTCGCCGACCAGCCGACCGACCTCGCTTGTGCGGATCTTCCAATAGTCACGCTCGCTGATCTCATCGGCCTGCATGGCACGCCAGAGCGGATCAGACGCCGGATCGAACGGCCCGCGCCAGGCGAGCGTGCCGGGCGGCAGGCCGATGGCCTGCTCGCTGAGCGCATGCGTCTCGAACAGCGTCTTGGTGATGACGCCGCCGAAATCGAGCACCAGTGCCGCCGGTTTCGTCATCATGCCACCCCCGGCCGAACGATGCCCTCGGCCACCCAGCGGTCGAAGATTTCCAGCGCCTTGGCGCAGAAGGCATCGTCATTGATGTGGCCGGCGATCTCGTGCAACTCGACACTATCCGGAATGCTTTCGCGCATTTCGTCGACGAAGGCGGCAAGCGCGTCGGGCTCGTGCAGCGGTTCGCCCTCCTGGTCCCATTGCTGGAGGCCGCCGGCAGGCAGGATGAAGGCGGTGGCGCCGGTCGCGGTCGCCAGCTTTCCGGCGATGGCGCGGGCGATCTCCCGGCGCGTCTCGCCATCTGAGGTGACCGAGGCGAGCAGGCGGTTGTGCGCGTGGTAGGGACGCTCGGCAAAACGCGCCGGCACCGGCTGCCAGGTCGGGAAATCCACCATGTCGATGGCGCCGGGCGCGACGATCTGCGGAATGCCGCTGCGGCTGGCATTTTCCAGGCGGTCGGGGCCGGAATTCACCACCGAGCCCATATGCTGGTTGGCGACCTCCTGCAGGGAAAAATCGAGCACGGCGGCAAAGCCGCGTTGTGCGGCGATCGCCTCCAGCGCGCGGCCACCCATGCCGGTCGTGTGGAACACGACGACCTCGTAGCCGCGCCGCTCCAGCGCCGGCTTCAGCGTCACCATATATTTCAGGCAGCTTTTGCCGAGCGAACTCATGCCGACGATCGGCCGCTCCGCCTGCGGACGCACCACGGCCCTTGCGGCGCCGACCACCGCGCCGCAGGCCTGCGAGAGCACGGCCTTGCAGGTGCTGTTCAGGCCATAGAGGCCGCCCGCCCACAGGATCATCATCAGGTCGGTCGCGATGCGGTCCGGCGGCACCAGATGGGAATAGGCGATGGTCGAGACGACGAATTTCGGCACGCCGAGCGGCAGGGCCAGCGCCACGTCGAGGGCAAGGTCAGTGCCCATCGTGCCGCCGAGCGCGATGACGCCGTCGATCTCGCCGCGGTCGTAGAGGCTGCGGGCAAGCCGCGCAGCGCCGAGCGCCATCAGCGTCATGGCACTGTTTTCGTCGCCGCTGTTGGCGATGGCGTCGATCGTCGTGCCGGCGGCTTCTGCGACGGCATGGCGGTCATGTTCGGGCCGGTAGGGCGGGTCGCAGAGCACGCTGACATCCATCATGACGGCGCGGCCATCGACCGCTTCGATGCGCTCGCGCATGAAGCTCAGTTCGTCGGCCTTGGTGTCTCCGGTGCCGATCACCAGGATGCGTGGACGTCCCTCTCTGACCATGCCGATGCCTCCTCCAAGGCGCCACTTACTTCACATGTGAATTAACTTGACAGCAAGCCGGTTCGTTTGCAAGTCTATAGTCAAAATGATGGTTCAATAAATGAACCGATGGGAACGCGGATATCCTGTCCGCACTGTATGGGAGAAAAGCAGCATGACTCGATTTCTCACCCTTGCGCTCGCCACGACGACGCTAGCCGCCGCCCTGGCAGTGCCGGCGCACGCGGAATATCCCGAGCGCCCGGTCACCTTCATCGTTCCTTGGCCTCCGGGCGACCTGGAAGACCAGTTGACCCGCATCATCGCCGACACGTTTACCGCCAGCGCGGGCGCGCCGGCCAAGGTCGTCAACCGACCGGGCGGCGGTGCGGTGGAAGGCGCGACCGCCGTCGCCCAGTCCGATCCGGACGGCTATACGGTCGGCTCGCTGGTCATCGACGTCCCGACCATGCATGTCATCCAGGGCAACGCGCCCTATGGCCGCGACGCCTTCGAGCCGGTCGGCATCTTCCTGACCTATCCCTTCGCGCTCGTCGCCAGGAAGGATGCGCCCTATGACGATCTTGCCGGCCTTGCCGCCTATGCCAAGGCGAACCCGGTGAAGCTCGGCCATTTCGGCTACGACCTGATCCCCACCATGGCGACCTTCGCCGCCGCCAAGAAGCTCGGCTTCACCTTTGGCGCCGACGCGGCGTTCAACTCGCTGGATTGCTCGACGCTCGCCAATGGCGACGCCGACGTGATGAACACGACCATGGCGACGGTGCTGTCCTGCCTCGACGACGTCAAGGTGCTGGCGGCCTATACGGACGCGCCGCTCTCCATCAAGCCGGAAGCGAGACTGCTGTCCGATCAGGTGCCGGGCCTGAATATCACGCTGTGGAACGGCCTTTTCGTGCCGAAGGGCACGCCGCAGGAAATCAAGGACAAGATCGCGACGATAGCCGAAGAAGCAATGAAGAGCGACCGGGCCAAGGCCGTCTCCGAGGCGACCGGCGCCGGCGTCTACTGGATGAATGCGGCGGATGCCGTCGCGCGCATCGACAAGGACTATGCCGCGGCCGAAGAACTGGTGAAGGACCTGAAGAAGTAGGTCGGCCCTTCCAATCCATCTGAAAATCGCGGGGGACAACGAGCATGGACGAGCAGGGCCAGAACCAGGAATTTCCGCCGGGCGAAGCGGTGGCGGCGGTGGGGCTTGCCTGCCTCGTCATCGCCTTGGGGCTTGCGCTCCTTCTGCCCTTCGCCACCCATGTGCAGCCGGCCGACAAGGCCTGGTTCCTCTCGCCGCGCAACATTCCCATCCTCGGCATCGCCATGATCGGCCTGCCGGGGCTGGTGCTGGCGCTGCGGCTCCTGCGCGGCTGGCGGCTTTCGCCCGATCCGCACGCCTATCTCGGCCGCGCGCTCTCTGCATTCGGCGATCTGCTGCCGGCCTTCGGCTACACCGCCCTGTTCTGCCTCTACATGGCGGCGATCCCGATCCTCGGTTTCGCGATCTCTACCCTGCTGTTCGGCCAGGCGTGCCTTTGGGCCTGCGGCCTTCGCAGCCGGCGCTGGATGGCGTGGAACCTCGCCTTCACCGTGGTCATCGTGGTGCTGCTGCGCGGCGTCATGGGCCTGTGGTTCCTTCACGCGTCGATCTTCACCTGGCTTCCGGGCGGCATCGGCAACCTCATCGGCCCCTATCTGTAGGAACCCGCCGTCATGGACTCCATCATTCTCGGCTTCGAGAACATCGCGCATTTCAACGTCCTCCTGGCGCTGGTCGCCGGCGCCTTCATCGGCATCCTGATCGGCGCGGTGCCGGGCCTGGAGCCTGCCGGCGCCATGGCGATCCTGCTGCCCTTCACGCTCGGCATGGAGCCTCTTGCCGGCGTCACCCTGCTGCTCGGCACCTATGGCGGTGCCTGGTACGGCGGCGCGATACCGGCCATCCTGATCAAGGTGCCGGGAACGCCCGTCAACGTGCTGACCACCTATGACGGCTACCCCATGGCGCAGCGCGGCGAGGCGCATCGTGCCCTGTCGCTGGCCTATTCCTCCTCCTTCATCGGCGGCACGATCAGCGTCGTCGCGCTGGTGGTGCTGGCGCCCTACCTCGCCACCATCGCCGCCCATTTTGGTGCGGTGGAATATGCCATGGTCGCGTTGGTCGCGATCGTCTCGGTGCTTCTGGCGCACCAGCACCAGGGGCTGCTGGCGATCATCTCGCTCGGCTTCGGCATCCTGCTCGGCACGGTCGGCTTCGAGCGCTTCTTCAACACGCAGCGCTTCACCTTCGGCGAGCCGTTCCTGATGGGCGGCATTCCGCTGGTGCCGACGGTGATCGGCCTCTTCGCCATGTCGCAGGCCTTCGTGCTGCTGCGCACGCCCGGCTACAAGCAGGCGCCGCCTTCCGCCGTCTATCACAACCGGTTTCGCGGCCTTTTGGAGGCGCTGCGCTATCCGCGCACGCTGGGGCGCTCCGCCGGGCTCGGCGTAACGATGGGCCTGCTGCCCGGCGTGGGCGAGTTCGGTGCGCAGTTCCTGTCCTATTCGCTGACCAAGCGCGCCTCGAAGACGCCGGAACAGTTCGGCAAGGGTTCGCCGGAAGGGCTGATCGCATCCGAGGCGTCGATCAGCGCCTGCACTTCCACCACGCTGGTGCCACTGCTGGCGCTTGGCATCCCGGTCGATCCGCTGATGGCGATGATCCTGTCGGTCTTCATGATCCACAATTACATTCCGGGTCCGCAGCTGTTCGCCCAGCATCCGGAATTCATCTCCGGCCTCTATATCTCGCTGTTCCTGCTCAACATCGTCATCCTCGGCATCCTGCTCTTCGCCACGAAACCGATCATGAAGCTCGCGCGCATCGAACCGCGTTTCATCGGCATGACCGTTCTCGTGCTCTCGCTGGTCGGTTGCTACACGCAGAATTACCGTATCTCGGATGCCTTGATCGCCGTCTTCTTCGCCATCATCGGCAAGATCATGCTGCGCAACGATATTCCTGGTTTCCCGCTCGTCATCGGCCTCGTTCTCGGCCCGCTTTTCGAAAACCGCATGATGCAGTCGCTGGCGCTGTCCAACGGGGACCTGAGCATCTTCATCACGCGGCCGATCGCCGCCGTGCTGCTCGCCATCTCACTGCTCGGCCTCGCCATCTTCGCCATCGGCCTGTGGCGCGCGCGCCCCGTGGTGGCTGCCGCGCCCGCCAATCCATAGGACAGGACCCATGAACCAAGCCGAGATCGACGCGCTGCGCGGCAGACCCGTCGCCCCGCAGGGCCTGTTCATCGCCGGAGCCTGGGCGGCGCCTTTGAACGGCGGGCATCTCGACGTGCTCTCGCCGATCGACGGCACGGTGCTCACCACCATCGCCGACGCCGGTCGCGAGGATGTCGACCGCGCCGTCCGTGCCGCCCGCGCCGCCTTCGAAAAGGGGTCCTGGTCGCGCATGGCGCCGGCCGGGCGCAAGAAGGTGCTCTTGAAACTCGCCGACCTCATCGAGGCGCATGCGCTGGAACTCGCGGTGCTTGGCGTGCGCGACAACGGCACCGAGATTTCGATGGCCTACAAGGCGGAGCCGCTCTCGGCCGCCGGCACCTTCCGCTATTATGCGGAGGCGATCGACAAGGTCTATGGCGAGATCGCGCCGACGCAGGCCGATGTGCTGGGGCTCATCCACCGCGAGCCGCTCGGCGTGGTGGCGGCCATCGTGCCTTGGAATTTCCCGATGATGATCGGCGCCTGGAAGGTGGCGCCAGCGCTGGCCGCCGGCAATTCGGTCGTGCTGAAGCCGGCGGAGGTGGCGTCGTTGACGCTCCTTCGCCTTGGCGAGCTTGCGGCGGAAGCCGGCCTTCCGGAGGGCGTGTTCAACGTGGTCACCGGGCGGGGCAGCGTCACCGGCGAGGCGCTCGGCCTGCATAGGGATGTCGATGCCATCGCCTTTACCGGCTCGGGCGGCGTCGGGCGCCGGCTGCTCGAATATTCCGCCCGCTCGAACCTCAAGCGCGTGCATCTCGAACTGGGCGGCAAGTCGCCGAATATCGTCTTCGCCGATGCGCCGGATCTGGACCAGGCGGCAAAAGTCTCCGCCTTTGGCATCTTCCGCAATTCCGGCCAGGTCTGCGTCGCGGGCTCGCGCCTCCTAGTGCAGTCCTCGGTCTATGACCGGTTTATCGAGAGGCTGGTGGCGGTGACACGCGGCATGAGGGTCGGCGATCCGCTCGACCTCGCCTCGGATGCTGGGGCCGTCAGCAGCGCCGAACAGCTTGCCAAGAATCTTGGCCATGTCGCGGCGGCGGAGGAGGACGGCGCGCGCCTGGTCACCGGCGGCAACCGCTTGAGGGAGGAAACGGGCGGCTACTACATGGCGCCGACCATTTTCGACGAGGTGACGCCGGCAATGCGGCTTGCGCGCGAAGAAGTGTTCGGCCCCGTGCTCGCCGTCTCGCGCTTTGAGGACGAGGCGGAGGCCGTGCGGCTTGCCAACGCGACCGTCTACGGCCTGGCGTCCGCGGTGTGGACGACGAACCTCGCGACTGCCCACCGCATGGTGCGCGCGGTCCGCGCCGGCGTCGTGCATGTCAACACCTATGGCGGCGCCGATATCACCGTGCCGCTCGGCGGCTTTGGCCAGTCCGGTTTCGGCCGCGACAAGTCGCTGCACGCCTTCGACAAATATACCGATCTCAAGACGGCCTGGATCTCGCTCGGGTGAGGGGCTCGCCATTGAGACGCGCCGCGATCTCGCGTGCCGCCCGCATGACGGCCTCGCCCTGGGCGGCCGCGACCGCATCATCGACCCGCGACAGCGGTGCCGCGACCGACAGTGCCCCCACCGCATGACCATCCGGGCCGAGCACCGGCGCGGCGATGCTGTGCACGCCCTCGGAGTAGCCCTGCGCGCTGACGGAATAGCCGCGTTCTGCGGCAAGCCGCACCTGTTCGGCGACTTTTTCCCGGGCGGTAAGCGTGTGGGGTGTGAACGCTTCCAGGCGTTTTGCCAGATAGGCCGCAACGAAATCCGGCGCCGTGAAGGCGAGGAAGGCGATGCCCGAGGCGGTGCCGTGCAGCGGCAGGATCTGGCCGGCATCGACATTGACGCGGTTCGCCTGCGCGGAAAGCTCCACGCCGACGGTAAACAGTGCCCCGCCGCTGAATTCGGACAGATGCACGGTCTCGCCGGTCGCCGCAGCGAGGTCCTGCAGGACAGGCGTTGCGATGCGCGCGAAGGGGAAATTCGCATCGCGGATGCGGGCGAGCCGCGAGAGGCCGGCGCCCAGCCGGTAATGGCGAGTGCCCGCGGCCTGCTCCACCAGCCGGTGCTCCGCGAGCGCCACCAGCAGACGCCGCGTCGTCGCCTTGTTGAGGTTTGCGCGGCGGGCTAGTTCGGACAGGCCGATTTCCGGCTCGGCCATGCTGAAGAGTTCCAGGAGCGACGCGGCTTTTCCAACAGTGCTCATGCGGCATCCTCTCAGGCATCGACAAGATAGTTCGCATGTGAAGTATCTTGACAGGCCGGGTCCGGCCCGGCAATCTGGTTTTATATACAAAATGATGGTTCATATAATGAACCATCTGGAGGCGACTTTCAACCGCTGACTGGAGGAGATCGGCCGTGACGGTGATCGACCGCTTGCTCGACCGCGAGCAGGACCGCTTCAAGCGTGAGCATCCGCGTTCCTTCGCCGATTGGCAGGAGGGGCAGCGCCATTTCCTCTACGGCGGGCCGTCCCACTGGATGCGCCGTTGGGCCGGCGGATTTCCCATTTACGTCGATGAGGCGAGCGGCGCCCATATCCGCGATGTCGACGGCCGAGACTATGTCGATTTCTGCCTCGGCGATACCGGCGGCATGTGCGGCCACGCGCCGGAGGCGGTGACGAATGCCGCCATGCGCCAGCTTCGCCGCGGCGTCACCACGATGCTGCCGACGGAAGACAGCCTGTGGGTCGGTGCGGAACTCACCCGCCGCTTCGGCCTGCCGTACTGGACGCTGACCACCTCGGCCACCGACGCGAACCGCGGCGCCATCCGCATCGCCCGCATGATCACCGGCCGGCCGAAGGTGCTTGTCTTTTCCGGCTGTTATCATGGCGGCGTGGAGGAGGCGCATGTCGAACTTCGCGACGGCCGCGTCGGTATGCGCAACATGATCCACCCGAACGGCGTCGATCATTCCGCCGTTTCGAAGGTGGTGGAGTTCAACGACGTGGAGGCGCTGGAACGCGCGCTTTCGGACCACGACGTCGCCTGCGTGTTGACCGAACCGCTGATGACGAATTTCGGCATGATTCCGGTTGCGGACGGGTTTCTTGAGGCTTTGCGGGACCTTACCCGGCACACCGGCACGGTGCTGATCATCGACGAGACGCACACGATTTCCAGCGGTCCCGGCGGCTATGCGCGCCTCAACGGCCTGGAGCCGGACATGCTGGTGGCGGGCAAGGCGATTGCCGGCGGCATACCGGCGGGCATTTTCGGCGTCTCGCAGGAGATCGCCGAGCGGCTCTGGGTGATCGTGCCGAAGGTCGACCCGCGCGTGCGCCAGTCCGCCCATCTCGGCATCGGCGGCACGCTGGCCGGCAATGCACTCACCATCGCCACCATGCGCGCGGTGCTGGAAGAGGTGCTGACGCCGGAGAATTTCGAGCGGATGATCGCCAATGCCTCGCGGCTGGCGGAGGGTGCCCGCGCCATCATCGCGGAAAACCGTCTGCCCTGGCACGTCACGCAGATCGGCGCGCGGGCGGAAATCATGTTCATGCCCGAGCTGCCGCGCAACGGCGCAGACGTCATTGCCGCCCGGCGCGGCGACCTGGAGACGCTGCTGCACGCCTTCTACATGAACGAGGGCATCCTGGTGACGCCCTTTCACACGATGTTCCTGATGTGTCCGGCAACGACCGCCGAGGATGTCGACCGCCACACCGCGGTGTTCGGCCGCTTCGTGTCGCTGTTGCGCGAAGCAGGGTTGGTTTGATCATGGTGCGACCCTTCGATCTCTCGGGCAGGGTGGCACTCGTGACCGGCGGTGGGCGTGGCATCGGTGCGGCGATCGTCACGCGCCTCGCTGAGGCCGGCGCCAAGGTCGTCATCGCCAATCGCACGGTCGAGGCGGGGCAGGCGCTTGCGGCCGATCTCTTGGCATGCGGGCTTGCGGCTAGCGCCGTGCCGCTCGGAGATCTCGGCCGGAGCGGTGTTGCCCGACTAATCACCGAGACGGCGGAGGAGGCGGGCCGCCTCGATATCGTCGTGCACAATGCCGGCGGCTGCCCCTGGGCCAATATCGCGGATCTCGACGAAGACAAGCTGGAAGAGGCACTGTCGCTCAACCTGAAGGCCTGCTTCTGGCTGGCGCAGGCGGCGGCACCCGTCATGCGCGCCAACGGTTTCGGCCGCATCCTCGTCACCTCGTCCGTCTCTGCACGGATGGCGATGGCCGGGGGCGCGCATTATTCGGCGGCGAAGGCCGGAGTGAATGCCTTCATCCGGGGTGCCGCCTTCGAACTGGCGCGCGACGGGATCACCGTCAACGGCGTCGAGCCCGGCTTCATCGAAAAACCGGGGCGCGGCACGATGAGTCAGCCCGAGACGATGAAGAAGGCGAGCTGCTTCATCCCGATGGGCCGCTATGGCGAGGCCGACGACATTGCCTGCGCCATGCTCTACCTCGCCTCCGAACAGGCGAAATATACGACCGGCCAGACGATCGTCGTCGATGGCGGCTCCAGCCTGCCGGAAACCGGCTTCGCCGTCGAACGGCAGTGGGGGCTCGAATGAGCGGCCGCCTGCAAGGCCGCAAGGCGCTGGTGACCGGAGCCGCGACCGGCATGGGCCGCGCCAACGCCGAGCGATTTGCCCGCGAGGGCGCTGACGTCGTGCTGTTCGGTCTCGGCAGTGCCGCGCTCGATGCGGTAGCCGAGGCTTGCGGCGGCGCGGCGGTGCATGGCGACGTTACCGATGCCGGGGATATTGCGGCGGCGATCGCGGCTTGCGGGGACCGGCTCGACATTCTCGTCAATGCCGCCGGCATCCTCATTCCCGACGAGCCGGCGAGTCTCACCGATGATGTCTGGCAAAAGACCTTCGCCATCAATGTGACAGGCGCGATGATGACCTGTCGGGCAGCACTGCCGCTCTTGAAACGGCAAGGCGGCGCAATCGTCAACATCGCCTCCGTCGGTGCCTTCAATGCCAGCGGCCAGAACGCCGCCTATTCGGCGAGCAAGGCCGCGTTGGTCTCCTATACGCGCAGCCTCGCCTATGCGCACGGGCCGGACGGCATCCGCGCCAATGCGGTCGCGCCGGGCTGGGTGCGCACGCCGATGAGCGAAGAGGAAATGCGCGAGGCGGCCCGGCTGAACGGCACGACGGCGGAGGCGGAATTTGCCGCGCTGACGGGCCGCATCGCGCTGAGGCGCGTCGCCGAACCTGAGGAAATCGCCGCCTGCTGCCTGTTCCTCGCCTCCGAGGAGGCCTCCTTCGTCACTGGCGCCGTGCTGGTGGCGGACGGTGGCGGGCGGGCGCCGGTGCAGAACAGGGCGGTGTGAAGCCACCGCTTCGCGGGCAGAAGCTCTGCGGCGGAGGCTTCGCCGCAGAACCCGGCAGCCTCCAAGGCTACCCCTGTGCCGGCCGATGCGGTTTAAGCGGCGGCTTCTTCTTCTTTTTCTTCGGCGTCGTCCTGCTCGTCGTCTTCGCCTTCGGCTTCACCGGCTTCCCAGGTCAGCTGGAATTCGATTTCGGCGCGGCCGTCTTCAATCTCGAAGGCGATCGAGGCAGTGGCGTGCTCGGGAACGAGGACTTCTTCTTCGTCGATCTGGATCGAGAAACGCTCGTTCGATTCCAGCGTGTCTGCCAGCCGGCGGAGTTCAGCAACGAACTCCATCAGCGAATAATCCTTCTCGATTTCACGGTTGGCTTCCATGTCTCTCTCTCCTGTTTAAGAGTTGGCCTCTTCATAGAAACGTGGAATTGTAATGCCGTGATGACCGTATAATATTAAGTCTGTGACAGTGAAATCTTGAGTTTTATTTTATCGCAATAGTATTTCCGGTATGGATCAGCTTGGGTCGTCCCGATGCACATCATGCACGGTCATGCCGACGGATTCCGGCGGTTTTTCCAGCCAGCGGCGGTGTTTCAGGGTCTTGCGCGTGTCCTGGTAGCCGGAATCCCAGTGTTCGCGCATCGAGGTGCCGGAGAATTCGTAGTCCTTGGCATCGCTTTCGTAGATCTTCTGCTGGTAGATCAGGTGCACGATGTTGATCTGCGGCACATCCTCCATGGCGGTGAGGAACTCCCGGTCCGCATCCGTCAACGCTTCCGGCGGCACACGCAGCAGCGCCTGGTGCAATTTCAGGCGCAGATTGTGGATGCGCCGGAACGTGTCCGTGTTGTTGCGGGTGCGGCTGGAATACATGATGTCCTTGTGCCGGGCGAGCACATCCGCCATGTCGCGGGGCAGGATGCCGCGCGCGCTGAACAGGTCGACCTGGAAGACCAGCGTGTCGCGCACGTCCTCCTGTTCGAGCAGGTATTGCAGTGGCGTGTTGGAGACGATGCCGCCGTCCCAGTAATATTCGTTCTCGATGAGGACCGCGGGGAAGGCTGGCGGAAGCGCGCCCGAAGCCATCACGTGCTCGGCCCCGAGCACTTCGATGTGGCTGTCGAAATAGCGGTAGTTGCCGGTCTGCACATTGACCGCGCCGACGCTGAGCCGCTGGCGGCGATCGTTCAGCACATCCCAGTTGATCAGGCGGTCGAGCGTCGACTTGAGTTCTGCCGTGTCGTAGAAACTGGTCGCCGTGGAGGCGCCGGGCGGCTGGAACCACGGGTTGATGCGGTGCGGCGCGAAGAAGCCGGGAAGGCCCGACGTCATCGTCATCATGGCGCTTGCCTGGTTGCGTAGCTTGCGGAAGACGTCACCTTCCGGCGTGAAGTGCCATACCTTGCGGGCGGAGATCGTCTCCCAGAAGTCGCGCAGCCGGTCGAGCCGGTTGCCCTTGGTGTTGCCGGCGATGATCGCGGCATTCACGGCGCCGATCGAGACGCCGGACAGCCAATTCGCCTCGATGCCGGCTTCGTCGAGCGCCTGGAACACGCCAGCCTGGTAGGCACCGAGCGCGCCGCCGCCCTGGAAGACGAGGCCGACCGCCGGATAGCCGCCGACGATGTCGGCGATATCCGGCGTTTCGGATTTGCGCTTGGGCTGCAACCTGACCTGTTCGTCCATAATCGTGTCCTTCACTCCGGTTCGCCCATGTAATCATGCACCACTTCGCCAAGCCCCAGCGTGAGGTCGGCGACAAAATGCACGGCCGAGACGATCTCCAGCACCGGCAGGCGGGCGACATCGGCAATGACGTGGCGGAAGAGTTGCAGATCGGCCGGGCCGGTCCAAGCACCCTTCACGGTGATGTCTTCGAGATGATAGCGCACCAGCTCGCAGATGCGTGGGCTCGCGTCGACATGCGGGATGATCTTGACGAGGAAATTCGGCTTGGCAAGCGAATGGGCGATCTCATCGGCATCCACCGAGCGGTGCTTGTAGCCCATGGACGCGCTGGCGCAGAGCACGGAGCCGTAATGCAGGGTGCCGACGATCACCTCGCCCTCATGCACGAGCTTCGGAAAAGCGAGCTTCTTCGGAAAACCCCAGATCTCGCGTCCGCCGGCAATCGG
Source organism: Shinella sp. BE166 (assembly GCF_051201095.1). NCBI lineage: Bacteria > Pseudomonadati > Pseudomonadota > Alphaproteobacteria > Hyphomicrobiales > Rhizobiaceae > Shinella > Shinella sp. BE166. Next base: position 830,965 of record NZ_JBPEHL010000001.1, read on the forward strand.
CGCGTCGTCGTCGAGATACATGGCGTGCACATAGACGCCTTCTTCACCCTCGAAGCGGACGGGGATCACCTGTCCGGATTCCGTGTAGTCGCCGAAACCGGTCGAGTCCGGCATCTTGATGAACTCGTATTTGACGATCGGATCGACGATTTCCAGCGGCTCCGGCACCACGGCGCGCAGCGCTTCCGGGTCCGTGCGGTAGCTGATGATGACATATTCCCGGTCAATGAAGCGGTAAGGCCCCGGCGGATAGGCAGGGTTGGTCAGCGGCATGGCATAGGCGTTGCGAACGTCTTCGGCTTTCATCTTTTCCGTTCCTGATCGTGAGTAATCCGGCTTGCCGGTCGTATCAATGGGCCGTCCAGCCGCCATCGAGGGAGAGGATCGCGCCGGTCATCGAGGCCGCCTCGGCGCTCGTCAGGAACAGCGCGAGGCCCGCAACCTGCTCAACCGTCACGAACTCCTTCGTCGGTTGCGCTTCGAGCAGCACGTCGTGGATGACCTGCTCCTTGGTCAGGTCGCGCGCCGCCATCGTATCGGGGATCTGCTTTTCGACGAGCGGCGTCCAGACATAACCGGGGCAGATGGCGTTGACGGTGACGCCGTTGGTGGCGGCTTCGAGCGCCACGGTCTTGGTGAGGCCGGCAATGCCGTGTTTGGCCGCGACATAGGCGGATTTGTAGGGCGAGGCGACGAGCGCGTGGGCGGAGGCGATGTTGATGATGCGGCCGTAGCCGCGCTCTTTCATTGCCGGAAGGGCTGCCTTGATCGAGTGGAAGGCGGCGATCAGGTTGATCTGGATGATCGCCTGCCATTTCTCGTCCGGAAAATCCTCGATGGGGGCGACATGCTGGATGCCCGCATTGTTGACGAGGATGTCGCAGCTGCCGAAGGTTTCGAGCGCCAGCGCGACCATTTCGGCGATCTCGGCGCCGGAAAGCATGTTGGCCGGGGAATAGACGCAGCGCACGCCAAAGTCCGCTTCGATCGCTACGCGTTCCGCCTCGATGGCGCCCGCATCGCCGAGCCCGTTGATGACGACATTGGCACCGGCCGCTGCAAAGCGGCGGGCGATGGCGAGGCCAATGCCGCTCGTGGAGCCGGTGACGATGGCGGTTCGGGTGTCGAGGGCTTTCGGCTGTGTCGCGTCGTTCATCGGGTTCTCCATCGTCGCGTGGGAGCAGGTCCGCTCTTGCTGCGTGGTTTTGGATCACACCGACATTTCACTGAGATGACAGCGGGTTTTTCGGCAATTGTGACGGAGATTTCCCAATGCCGCCAATATTGTCATCCGCGCGTCAAGCAAGGTTACTAGTAAAGAAATGTCGAATACGCCGACGATAATTTGACGTCTTGATCTTTAGCGCGTTTCCGCGCCCGGCAGTCTGCAAGGACCTGCCGGGGCAGCAACGCTTTGTCTTGGTAGTGCGTATTCATGAGGGGCGATTCATGAGGAATTTTCTCAGGCCTCCCGCCTGTAATGCCTGGTGCAGGATCGGGTTTCTACTCGGCGCCTTCACGCTTTTTTCCGCAAACGCCCAAGCCGAACCGATCCGCGGCGCCGGCTCCACCTTTGCAGCACCGATCATCCATCTCTGGTCGCGCGACTATGAGGCACTCCGTACGGACGGCGGCGAATTCACCTCGCCGGACTGGCGCGTCGATTACGAGCCGGTCGGTTCGCTTGCGGGCGTTATGCGCCTCGACCAGCCGGAGACGGATTTTGCCGCGACCGATGCACCTTTGACGGCGGAGGAACTGGCGAAGCGGGGGCTCGCGCAGTTCCCGGTCGTCATGGGCGGCATCGTCGTCGTCGCAAACCTGGACAATGTCGGGGCAGGGGAACTGCGCCTCACCGGTCCGGTCATCGCCGATATCTATCTCGGCAAGGTCACCAAATGGTCCGATCCGGCCATCAAGGCGATCAACCCCGATCTTGCGCTTCCGGATGCGACGATCGAGGTGCTGCGCCGCGAGGACGGTTCCGGCTCGACCTTCACCTTCACGAGCTTCCTGTCCAAGGTCAGCCCGGAATGGAAGGAAAAGGTCGGCGCCGACACGCTCGTCAAATGGCCGATGGGCCGTGGCGAGAAGGGCACCGGCGGTCTGGCAAGCCTGACCACGGCGACGAAGAACAGCATCTCCTATCTCGAATATGGCCAGGTTGTCCGCCTCGGTCTTCCCTTCGCAGCCCTCCAAAACCAGTCCGGCGCCTTCATCCGCCCGGCACCGGAAGCCTTCGAGGCGGGCCTTGCGACGGTCGCCTGGGATGGCGCGAAAGGCTTTTCGGCCGACACGACCAATCTCGCGGGTGAAAAAGCCTATCCGATGGCAGTGGTGACCTATGCGGTCGTGCCGAAGGATCGCGGCGAGGGACGCATCAACCGGGTGCTCGATCTCTTCCGCGTCGCCTTTAGCCGCGGTGCGGACGAGGCGAGCGCGCTCGGCTACATCCCCGTGCCGTCAGCACTGGCCGGCCAGATCGAAGCGTACTGGACCGCGAACCTGGGCGCCGTGAACAACTAGGCCCCGGCACGCCGTATTTGCTCCAATAGAAACGAGTATTCCCATGGAAATAGATATCTTCAAGGACGTTCTTGTGCCGGTCATCGGCGGGTTGGGCATCTTCATGCTCGGCCTGGAATTCATGGCCAACGGCATTCAGGCCCTCTCCGTCAATAAAATGCGCGAATTCCTCGCCAAAGCGGCGGGCACCCCGGTCAAGGGTGTGCTCGCCGGCACCTTCATCACCGGCGTCATCCAGTCGTCGACCGCAATGACCGTCATGGTGGTCGGCCTCGTCAATGCCGGGGTGGTGGGCTTGAGACCCGCCATCAGCGTCATCATGGGCGCCAATATCGGCACGACGCTCGGCAACGGCCTTATCGCGCTGCCGCTCGGGCCGCTCGGCCTGATCCTCGGCGGCATCTTCGCGCTGATCTATTGCTTCGCGAAGAACGAGAAGGTGCGCAACATCGCGCTCGCCTGCATGGGCTTCGCGCTGATCTTCTACGGCCTCAACCTGATGACCGGCGGCCTGCGTCCGCTGCGCAACCTGCCCGAGGTCATGGAACTCCTGCAGACCCTGAAGGCCGACTCCTACTTCAACCTCATCAAGTGCGTGCTGATCGCCGCCGGCGTGACCGCGATGATCCACTCGTCCTCCGCGACGATCGGTATCGTCATGGGCCTCGGTGCTGCCGGTATCCTCGACTGGACGACCGCCGTCGCCTTCTCGCTCGGCGCCGACCTCGGCACGACCATCACCTCATGGATGGCTTCGCTCAACCTCTCCAAGAACGCCAAGCGCGCTGCCTACGCCCACATCTCCTTCAACATCATCGGCGTCTGCATCACCGTTCCCCTGTTCTTCGTCTCCATCGGCATCCTGGAATGGGCCATGCAGTGGTTCGGCGGCGACCCGGCCGTGCCGGTGCTGGTCGACGGCAAGGAAACCTTCCCGCTCGTGCCTGTCGCCGTCGGCCTCTACTCGACCTTCTTCAACCTCTTCAACACGCTTCTCCTTTTCCCCTTCATCGGCGTGTTCGAGCGCGTGCTGTCGCGCGTCGGCCGCACCGACGAAGAGGACATCGAGGATTATTCGACCCCGCGCTTCCTCGATCGCAAGCTCGCCAACGACTTCGCCCAGGCCGTGCCGGCGATCCAGAAGGAAACCGCGCGTCACCTCCAGGCGGGTGCGATGTTCCTCAACATCGCCCGCGGCGACAAGAAGGCGCCGTCCGATCCGGGCGAGCACTATCTCGCGACCGATATCCTCAGCCGCGACATCCGCCTCTACACGTCGAACCTGATGAAGGAAGACCTGCCCTACGACCAGCTCGACCTTATCGCGAGCCTGATCGAGGAGGCCGACTTCACCGCTGCGCTGACGGAATCGATGCACCAGGTCGCCCGTCGCGTCAGACGTGAAAAGTTCGGCGCCGAAGCCCAGCCGATCGTCGACGCCGCGCTCAACAAGCTCGATGCCACGCTGCGCAGCATCATGCCGGATTACGGCCTGGCCGATCCGCAGATGCCGGCAGGCCATGTCAACCATCCGGCCGTCGAGGAGCTGCGCGCGCGCACCCTCTCGCTCGGTCCGAATGCGGGCGCCGCCGAACGTGGCACGATCCTCGCTCTGCTCGGCTCTATCGAGCGTGCGGAAATCCTGATCCAGCGCATCGATGCCGAACGCAAGTCGGTCAACCGGCAGAGCGTGCTGGCCCGTGCGTCCGTTCGCAAGGAAACCCGCGACCAGTCGATGGGCTCGGGCGGCTTCAGCCCGGTTCCCGCCGAGTGATTTTATGAGGAGGCGCCGCGGCTTTGGGTCGCGGCGCCTCTTGTCTTGCATGGCTTCCGGGTTGATCTTGTCCACGGGTGCGGTAGCTCTTGCGTCGGCCGGTTTAGTCTGGAGAACGGCATTTGGGACAGGAAATCGAACTGAAGCTCGATCTTGCGTCGGACGCGGCGGATGATTTTCTGGCATCCGGGCTTCTGCCCGGCGACCCGTTGGTGATCGAACGGCGCGCCGTCTATTTCGATACGCCGGGCGAGGATCTGCGCGCCGCCGGCTTTTCCCTGCGCATTCGCAACGATGCCGAAGGACGCGTGCAGATCGTAAAGGCGGTCGGCGCCAGTGCCGCCAGCCTGTTTGCCCGCCCGAAATGGGAGCAGAAGGTCGAGGGTGACGACCCCGTGCTCGACGACACGACGCCGATCCGCGCCTTCCTCGGCCGGCGCATCGATGCGCTGGAGCCGGCCTTCGAGGTCGCCGTCGAACGGCGCCGCTGGTCGGTGGAGTGGGAGGACGCAAGGATCGAGGTGGCGCTGGATCGCGGCGATATCATTGCCGGCGACCGCCGCACGCCGATCAGCGAAATCGAGTTGGAACTGGTGGAAGGCACGCCGGAAGCGCTGTTTTCCTTCGCCCGCAAGCTTGATGCCGTCGCCCCTGTCCGCCTCGGCGTGCTCAGCAAGGCGGAGCGCGGCTACCGGCTGCTCGCCCCCGCGGCGCGTTCCGTCAAATCCCAGCCCATTGCGCTCACCGTCGACATGACCGTTCCCGGCATCTTCCGGGTGATTGCCGATGCGTGCCTGCGCCAATTCCGCTTGAACGAGATGCTGCTCGATATCCGCGGCGAGGAGGCCGTGCACCAGGCGCGTATCGCGCTACGCCGGCTGCGCTCGGCGCTTTCGGTGTTCAAGGCGGTGCTGGAGGACGAGGCTTTTGCGCATCTTAAGGAAGAGCTGAAATGGCTCGCCGGCCTTCTCGGCGAGGTGCGGGACATCGACGTGCTGATTGCCCGCTGCAAGGACGACGCGCTTGGCGAAAGACTGGCGCAGGCCCGCCAACGCGCCTTCGACGAGGCGATCCAAGCGCTCGCTTCCGAGCGTGCGCGAAAACTGATGCTGGATTTCTCCTATTGGCTTGCCTGCGGCGATTGGCTCAGCCTTGCCCATACGCGTGAAATCCGCGAGCGGCCGGTCGGCGACTTTGCCGCCGGCGCGCTCGATCGGCTGCGCCGGAAGGTCAAGAAGGGCGGCCGCGATCTCGTCGATCTCGACGACGAGGCTCGCCATGAGGTGAGGAAGGACGCCAAGAAATTGCGCTATGCCACCGAATTCTTCGCCTCGCTGTTCGACCGCAAGCGCCAGAAGCGCCGCCATGGCCGCTTCCTCGCTGCGCTGGAAGGGCTTCAGGACCAACTCGGCACGCTGAACGATGCGGCCGCGATGCCGGAGGTGCTGGCACGGCTCGGCTTCGATGGCGATGCGGCGACGGCCTTTCTCTCCAATGCCATCGAAAACAGGCAGGCCGTGATCAAGGCGGCGGCGGATGCGCATGACGCGCTCATCGACACCAAGCGTTTCTGGCGCTAAAGCCGCAGTCTTTCTGCCCGCAAGGAGCCCCCATGACCGTCGTTGCCTCCTATCTCTACCGCGACGGACGGCGCTTGCAGGAAGTCCCGCTCGAAACCGTCGCGATACCGACGGAGAAGACCGACTTCATCTGGATCGGCCTGCACGAGCCGACGGTCGAGGAACTCTCCGTGCTGAAAGAGCGGTTCGGCCTGCACGAGCTGTCGGTCAGTGATGCGCTGAACCCGTTGCAGACCCCGAAAGTCAGCGCCTATGACGACCAGATCTTCGTGCTGACCCAGACCGCGAAGCTTGACAGCGACCGCATCACCTATGGTCGCACGGCGATCTTCGTCGGTGACCGCTACATCATCACCGTTCGCCACGGTTCGGAGCGCGGGCATGGCGAGTTGCGCGGCCGGCTGGAGACTTCGCCGCACACGCTGCGCCACGGCACCGACTATATTCTGCATGCCATCATCGATTTCGTCGTCGATGGCTATCTGCCGATCGTGCGCACGATCGAGGATTCCGTGCTCGACATGGAACGCAAGATGCTGGATTCCTTCCTCGATCGCGCCCAGATCAAGCGCATCTTTCGGCTGCGCCGCGAGGTCATCCTGTTCCAGCGCGTGCTGGATGCCATGCTGGACCTCTGCGGCAAGCTGGTGCATCTCGACCTGCCATGCCTGGATGTCGAAGCGAAACCCTATTTCCGTGACGCGCTGCAGCACATGCATCGCGTCGAGCAGATGGTGGGCGGCCTGCGCGACGTCATCACCTCGGTCTTCGAGGCAAGCAACCTCTTGGAACAGCAGCGCCAGGGGGTCATCACCCGCCAGCTCGCCTCCTGGGCCGCAATCCTCGCCGTACCGACGGCGATCGCGGGTCTTTACGGCATGAATTTCGACAATATGCCGGAGTTGAAGACCGAATACGGCTATTTCGTCGTGCTCGGGGTCATCACCGTCTTCTGCGTGGGGCTCTACTGGCGGTTCAAGCGCGCCAAGTGGCTGTAGGAGTGTCACACAGGTGTCAAGCGAGGGGGGTAGGGAGCGATGACTTTCCCGGAAGGATGCTCCCCCATGAAAAATCTCGTTTCCGCCGTCGCCCTCCTCGCAGTTGGCTTTGCCGCCCTCCCGGCCTCTGCCGCAAACCTCGTGCTCTATACCAGCCAGCCGAACGAGGACGCGCAGGCGACCGTCGACGGCTTCATGGCCGCCAATCCCGACATCAAGGTGGATTGGGTGCGCGACGGCACGCCGAAGATCATGGCAAAACTCCAGGCCGAGATCGCGGCCGGCAACCCGGTTGCCGACGTGCTGCTGATCGCCGACACCGTCACGCTCGAGCGCCTCAAGCATGACGGCAAGCTGCTCGCCTACAAATCGCCGGAAGCCGCGAACTACGACGCCGCCCTTTACGACAAGGACGGCCACTACTATTCGACCAAGCTGATCACCACCGGCATCGTCTACAACACGTCGGCCGGCCTCAAGCCTGCAAGCTGGCAGGACCTCGCCAAGCCAGAAGCCAAGGGCCTCGTCACCATGCCGAGCCCGCTGACCTCGGGCGCCGCCCTCATCCACGCCCAAACGCTGACGGCCGTCGACGGCCTCGGCTGGGACTACTACAAGGCGCTCGCCGAAAACGGCACGACGGCGGCCGGCGGCAACGGTGCGATCCTCAAGGCCGTCGCCTCGGGCGAAAAGGCCTATGGCATGGTCGTCGATTACATGCCGATCCGCGAGAAGGCGAAGGGCGCGCCGGTCGAGTTCGTCTTCCCGAGCGAAGGCGTTTCCGCCGTCACCGAGCCGGTCGGCATCCTCGCTTCTTCGAAGAACGTCGAGGCCGCCCAGAAGTTCGTCGACTACGTTCTGTCGGTCGAGGGCCAGGAAGGTTTCGTCAAGCTCGGTTACATCCCGGCCCGCAACGGCGTTGCCATGCCGGAAGGCTTTCCGGCGCGTGACACCATCCGCGTGCTGCCGCTCGACGCCGCCACGGCGCTGAAGAACACCGATGCCGACCTGAAGACCTTCTCCGGTTACTTCGGCTCTAACTAAGGCTCGACGCGGCCTTAACATGCACGGTTACGTTCGCCCGGGAAACAGCCAGCCAGCCTGGCTGTTTCCTTTCATCGTCAGCGTGGTTGTCGTCCTCAGCGTGCTGCCGCTCGCCCGCCTTGCCGTGACCGGCATTGCGGCCTTCGCCGATGGCGGGGCCGTCGCGGTGCTGACGGATCGCGCGCTCTGGCAGGCGACCTATTACACGCTGGTGACCGCCGTCTTCGGAACCGTCATCTCGGTCCTGATCGGTTCGCTCTTCGCTTTCCTGCTGACGCTCACCGACATTCCGGCCAAGGGTCCGCTCAGCTTCCTCTTCGTGTTGCCGATGATGATCCCGCCGCAGGTGACGGCGCTTGCCTGGGTGCAGATGTCCGGCCCGTCCAGTCTGCTCTTGAAAGCGCTCGGCATCGCCCCGCCGCTCGGCTCGCCACAGCCGCTTTATTCGCTGGGCGGCATCGCGCTGCTCTACGGCGTGCAGCATGCGCCGCTGGTGTATCTTGCGCTCAGAGCCGGACTGCTCGGCGTGCCGCGCGACGGCATCGAGGCGGCGCGACTTTCCGGTGCCCCAGCCTTGCGCACGTTCCGCGATATCGTGCTGCCGCTGGCGCTGCCCGGCATGATCGCCGGTGCCGCCATCGCCTTCGTGTCCTGCATCGGTAATTTCGGTATTCCGGCGATCCTCGGCATTCCGGCTTCGATCTACACGCTGGCGACACTGATCTTCACCAAGTTCGCCGCCTTCACCGACCGCACCTTCGGCGAGGTCGCCGTGCTCTCCGGCGTCATCGCGCTCATCTCTGTGGCGGGGCTTGCGGTGCAGGAGCGCGCGCTTGGTGGGCGCGACTACCGCATTCTCGGACAGGCGGGCGCCGCGACGAGCTTTCAGGTCGGATGGTGGAAGTTTCTCTTCGTGCCCGTGCTGCTGTTCGTGCTCTTCTTCATGCTCGTCGCACCGTTCTTCGCGCTGCTGGCGGGTGCGCTGGTGCCAGCCTATGGCGTGCCGCTGACACTTGAGACCGTGTCGTTCAACGCCTTCCAGGAAGTGCTGCTGCGCCAGGCGGTGACGCGCACGGCCTTTGCCAATTCGCTCTTCCTCGCCACCGTCACCGCGGTCGGCCTGCTCGGCCTCTCGGTGCTGGCCGGCTACGTGCTGACGCGACGGCGGGATATCTTTGCCCGCATCGTCGCGAGCCTCATCGAAATTCCCTATGCGCTGCCGGGCATCATCGTCGCAGTCGCCTTCATCCTCGTCTTCGCGGCACCCCTGCCGGTTTTCAACGTCACGCTCTACGGCACGATCTGGATCATCCTGCTCGCCTATTTCGCAAGCTTCTTTGCCGTCAGCCTGAAACCCGTGGTGAGCGCCTACCGCCAACTCGATCCCGCGCTGGAAGAGGCTGCGCGGCTTGCCGGGGCCGGCTTCTTCCGGCGGCTGAACGATATTCTAATGCCGCTCGTGGCGCCGGCCGCCGGCGCCTCCGTCATCCTGGTCTTCCTCATTGCCTGCAACGAACTCACGGTCTCGGCCCTTCTCTGGTCTGCCGGCACCCAGACGCTCGGCGTCGTTATCTACAATCTCGATGACAGCGGCGGTTCCGATCTCGCCTCGGCGCTCTCCGTGCTCGTCGTCCTCATGGTCGTCATTATGATGCTGCTGCTCGAATGGCTGGCAAAACGCCTGCCGAAGGGGGTGGTGCCGTGGCGAAGCTGATCCTCAACCATGTCAGCAAGCAGTTCGGCACCGGGAGGCCCGCTGTGAGCGGCCTGTCGCTCGACGTTCGCGAGGGCGGTTTCCTCGCGCTGCTCGGCCCGTCGGGCTGCGGCAAGACGACGGTGCTGCGCATGATCGCCGGTTTCGAGGCCCCGAGCGACGGGGCGATCTTCCTCGGTGAGCGGTTGCTTGCGAATGCCGCACAATCCCTGCCGCCCGAGCGGCGCAATATGGCGATGGTCTTCCAGTCCTACGCGCTTTGGCCGCATATGAGCGTCGCCGACAATGTTGGTTATCCGCTGAAGGTGCGCGGCGTCTCGCGGGAGGTCTATCGCAACCGCATTCGCGAGGCGCTGGATACGGTGCGGCTCACCGACCATGCGGAACGCCGGCCGGCAGAACTTTCCGGCGGCCAGCGGCAGCGGGTGGCGCTGGCGCGCTGCCTCGTCACGGAGCCGGATGTCGTGCTGCTCGACGAGCCGCTCGCCAATCTCGACCGTCACCTGCGCCAGGAGATGGAGGAGACCTTTCGCGAATTCCACCAGCGCTCCGGCGCCACGATGGTCTATGTCACGCACGACCAGAGCGAGGCCATGGCGCTGGCGACCGACGTCGCCGTCATGTCGCAGGGAAAACTACTGCAGGTGGCGCCGCCGGAAGAGATTTACGCCCGCCCCGAAGGCCGCCTCGTCGGCAGCCTGATCGGCCGGGGCGCAGTGCTCTCGCTCAACCTGCCAGACGGCCTGCCGCGAAAGCTAACATGGGATAGCCTGCGCCCGGCCCTCAGGTTCCCCGCACCTGGATTGGCGGCTGATGTCCTCGTACGGCCGGAGGATATTGCGCTTTCGGAGGAGGGCGTCGCGGCCCGGGTGCGCTCCGCGCTGTACGAAGGCGAGCGCTATAGCCTGGTGTTGGAACTCGACGACGGCCAGATTCTGCGCGCCTTCAGCCGCCACCGGCCGCAGGTCGGCGACATCGTGCATGTGACGATCCACTCGGCCTGGCGGCTTTAGCGCTGGCCGGCAGTGCGAAGACGTGAGGCTAATACCACCATGAGAGGCCGACGCGAAGGCGGTTGCAACCGGCTTGCGTTTTTGCCGGCCTTCGCTCAAGTTCCGCATCCGAAGCCATGACGCAGGCGGTGGCATGGCGTCGTGTTTCCGGTATGCGGACGGATGGTGGGAAGTGATCAATGCCGTGAGCGACATGCAATTCGGACCGTTCACGATCGCGCCAGGCCGGCGGGCGCTGCTGCGGGATGGAAAGCTCGTGCCGCTCGGAAGCCGCGCCGCCGATATTCTCATCTTCCTCGCCTCCCATCCGGGTGAACTGAAGACCAATGCGGAGATCGTCCGGCATGTCTGGCCGAACACGTTTGTCGAGGAGGCCAATCTTCGGGTCCATATTTCCGCACTCCGCAAGGCGCTGGACGATACCCAGAAGGAACCGAAGTTCATCACGAACGTGCCGGGGCGGGGGTATACGTTTATCGCCAATCTTGCGTCGCCCGCCTCGCAACCGCCACACCCCGCGCCTGTGTCGGCAGGCCTTCCCGCCGGACCACGGATATTTGGCCGCGAACAGTCGATTGCGCTGATCGCGTCGCAACTCGTGCGCTCCCGCCTGCTGACGATTGTCGGGCCGGGCGGCATCGGCAAATCCACCGTCGCGCGGGCCGTAGCCGCGGGCGAGGGACTGGGGGCGGAGGTCTTGTGGGTCGATCTTTCCGAGGTCGCACAGTCCGGCCTGGTCGCGACGTCAATTGCCTCGGCGCTCGGAATCCTCTCGCGGACCGATGATCTTGCCGGGGATATCGCCCGCCACCTTACTGAGCGCGATATCCTGCTGGTGCTCGATAGCTGCGAGCAGGTGGTCGACGGCGCTGCGGCTCTCGCGGAGGCGATTTTGCGCGGCGCGCCGGCCACCCGCATCCTGGCGACGAGCCGCGAACCGTTGCGGGCGGATGGCGAACGCGTGCACAGGCTGCCGGCACTCGAACTGCCCACCACGACAAGCGGCGCCCGGGAAGCGATGATGTCGCCGGCGGTGCAATTGTTCGTCGAACGCGCCGATGCCTGCCTCGGCAGCTACGAATTGTCCGACGCGGACGCGCGCCATGTCGTCGATATCTGCGCGCGGCTCGACGGCATCGCGCTGGCGATCGAGCTTGCGGCCGGGCGGCTGGAAACGATCAGCATTCCGGGCCTCGCGTCGTCCCTGTCCGACTGTTTTCGCGTGCTGACGCGCGGCCGGCGCACTGCTTTGCCCCGGCACCAGACGCTGCGGGCCACGCTCGACTGGAGCTACACCATCCTGTCGGCGCAGGAAAAGACGGCACTGGCGGAACTCTCGGTCCTGCGCGGCTGGTTTAGCGGCGATGCCGGCATGGCCGTGCTTTCGGGAACCGAGGCGGAGGATCACCTGGCCTCCCTCGTCGCAAAGTCTCTCGTGGCGGCCGATCCTCACGCGATCGGCACGCGCTATCGCCTGCTCGACACGACGCGCATCTATGCAGCCGAGAAGCTTGCGGCAGAAAACGGGACGGACGCGGCGATGGCACGGCTCGCGGCCTATCTTCAGATGCGTTTCGAGCGCGCCGAGCAGGAGCTGTATTCCGCCGCCATGGCGGAGTGGTCGGAGGATTTTGCGTCGCCGATGGCGAACCTGCGCGCCGCGCTCGACTGGGCCTTCTCGCCGACCGGCGATCCGTTGCTTGGCGTTCGGCTGACGGTGGCGAGCCTGCCGCTGTTCTTCCGCCTTTCGCTGCTCGATGAATGCCTGGTGGCCGTCACGCGGGCGATCGCCTATCTCGAAGACCGGCCCGGCCTGGACGAGCGCAGCCGCATGAAGCTCTATGCGGCACTCGGCTGGCCCCAGATGCGCGCCACCGATGCGCCCGAGCATGGCATCGCGGCCTGGTCGACGACGCTCAGGATCGCCGAGGAGATCGGCGATGCCGACCATCAGTTGCGGGCGACCTGGGCATTGTGGGTCGATGCCATCAATCGTGCAGAACCGCGGCTCGGTATGACGTTTGCCGAGAAATTCGGCGCGCTCGCCCACGCATCGGCAGATCCGATGGACGCCATCATCGGCAAGCGGATGCATGGCGCCACGCTCCACTGGCTGGGCCGCCACGGGGAATCCCGCGATGAACTGCGGCAGATGCTGCGCGACTATACGAGTCTACGGGCCGGGCAGCATTCCATCCGCTTTCAGTTCGACCAACGCGTCACCGCCCGCATCATCCTCGCCCGGGCGATGTGGTTGTTGGGAGATGAGGATGGCTCGCTGCGGGAGGTGCAGGAGACCGTCGATTACGCCAGCGATATCCGGCACACGCTTTCGCTCTCCAACGTGCTGGCCGAAGCGGCATGCCCGCTGGCGCTGCTCTCTGGCCGGGATAACCTCGCGACCGGCTACATTGCGTCGTTGCGGGAGCACACCAAGGCGCTGTCGCTGGATGTGTGGCACGCCTATGCCGATTGTTTTGAGGCGGAACTCTTGCTGCGGGCAGGGCAGGCGGAGGAGAGCAGCCGGCAACTCCGCGCGGCAATGTCTACGCTTGAAGGCGCAGGCTTCACCCTGTTCCAGACCTACTTCCAGTCCGTCGCCGCGCTGGCCTTGAGTGAACAGGCCCAGCATTCCGAAGCCGTGCGGCTTGTGGAGACGGCCTTCGAACATTGCCGCCTATCCGGCGAGCGCTGGTGCCTGCCGGAGCTTTTCCGGGTGAAGGCGCGCGTTGCGTTTGCTGCGGGTGGGGAAGGGGCGCTTGCCCGTGCCATGGAAAATCTCGACCTTGCCGCAGCCACGGCCAGCGAGGACGATGCGGTTGCCTGGATGCGCCGCATCGACCGGGATCGGCACGCGCTTGATGCCGTAATCGGCGACTGAGCGGATTTGCACCGATTTACAACTCTCAACTCGTTCTCCTCCCGCAAAGCCACGATGATGCGGCGAGAATGGGAGAGTGGAATGACCGAAATGCCCTTCATCCCGCGTTTTGTGATCCTGATCGTCGAGGATGAGGGAGAGCGGCCTGATGTTGGCCTGCCGTGGATCGCGCCGGCCTATTATGCCTTCCGGGACATGGGCGTCGAGGTTGCCATCGCCACACCGCTCGGCGGCCCGCCGATCCTCACGACCATGAGGACAACAGCGGACGAAACTGCCGCGGTGGAGCGGTTCAAGGCGGACAGGAACGCCCGCGACGAGCTCGCCGACACGCTGAGCCTCGACCAGATCGTCGTGGAAGACTTCGACGCGGCCTTCTGCATCGGCTTTTCTGGGCGAATCTGGGGGGAAGACGGCGCGGTTTCCGCTTTCGTGCGTGCCTTCCTGTCCGCGGGAAAGCCGGTCGCCCTTGTTCCCGGAAAATATGCGCTGGTCAAGCCCGAAGGGGCCGGCGCCGGGCTGCTGATCCTCGGTGACAGCGAGGCCTCGCCGCTCCATGCAGCGCGCGCGCTGGTCCATCTGGTCGGTGAGATGCACGCATCCCCTGATATTCAACGGCTTTAAGGACGCCGGGAACGACGCTAGACTGCGCTTTCTGCACGTCGCCTTTGCATCGATTTACGACGCTTTACTCGTGTTGCGGCTTCGTCTGCGTCACCTTGATTTTCGTCAACGAGACGCGGGCAAAGTCCGCACAGGAGGGAAGCCATGAATGAATGGGCCACCGCCTTTCCGGTCGCAGCCATGCGCCGCGATCTTCTTCTTGGAGCCGCGGCCACCATCGCGGCGCTTGCACTTCCGACATATGCCGACGCGCAGACATCGAACACCAATCAGGACGAAACGAAGGACACCGCCATGCCTTTCATCAAAATCGCCGACGACGTCGAAATCTATTACAAGGACTGGGGTCCGAAGGACGCGCAGCCCGTTGTCTTCCATCACGGCTGGCCGCTTTCGGCCGACGACTGGGACAACCAGATGATGTTCTTCCTCGAAAACGGCTACCGCGTCATCGCCCATGACCGCCGGGGCCATGGCCGCTCCAGCCAGACCTGGACCGGCAACGAGATGGACACCTACGCCGCCGATGTCGCGGCGCTCACCGATGCACTCGACCTCAAGGACGCCATCCATGTCGGCCATTCGACGGGCGGCGGCGAAGTCGTGCACTATGTCGCCCGCGCCAAGAAGGGACGCGTCGCCAAGGCGGTCATCATCGGCGCGGTGCCGCCGATCATGGTCAAGTCCGAGACGAATCCGGGCGGCCTGCCGATCGAGGTTTTCGACGGTTTTCGCGCAGCACTCGTCGCCAACCGCGCCCAGTTCTTCCTGGATGTGCCCTCCGGCCCGTTCTACGGCTTCAACCGGCCCGGCGCGAAGATTTCCGAGGGCGTCATCAACAATTGGTGGCGGCAGGGCATGATGGGCGGCGCCAAGGCGCATTACGATTGCATCAAGGCATTCTCCGAGACCGACTTCACGGAGGACCTCAAGGCGATCGACCTGCCCGTGCTCGTCATGCATGGCGAGGACGACCAGATCGTGCCGATTGCCGACTCCGCGCCGCTCTCGGCGAAACTGCTGAAGAACAGCACGCTCAAGACTTACAAAGACCTGCCGCACGGCATGTGCACGACCCATCCGGAGATCATCAATCCTGACCTGCTGGCATTCATCAAGAGCTAGTCCACTGATCGTCATGCGCGCCGGGCCCCTGGCCCGGCGTGCGCTTTGCCATAATATGAGGAAGAGGGGATTTCGAATGCCAAGGAAAACCGCAATGGTGACCGGAGCCTCCTCAGGGATCGGCGCCATCTATGCCGATCGCCTCGCCGGGCGCGGCTTCGACCTGTTGACCGTCGCCCGCGACCGCGGTCGTTTGGAGGAGCAAGCGGCGCGCCTTGCCGCAAGCCATGGCGTTAACGTGACGCCGCTTCCGGCGGACCTTTCCGGTCGCGAGGGGCTGGAGCTGGTACTCGCGAAACTTCGGGAAGACACGGGGATCACCATGCTCGTCAACTGCGCGGGGAGCGGGCCGAAAGGTCCGGTGCTGCAATCCGAAACCACGGGCCTTGCCGCCATGGTTCATCTCAATGTCGATGTTCTGCATGCCCTGACGGTGGAGGCGGCGAAGGCCTTTGCGGCGCGCGGCGAGGGGGCGATCATCAACATTGCCTCGGTCGTGGCGCTGATGCCCGAGCGGTTCAACGCGACCTATGTCGCCAGCAAGGCCTTCGTGCTGGCCTTCACCCAGGCGATGTCGGAGGAGTTGAAGGGGCAGGGCACCCAAATCCAGGCGGTGCTGCCCGGCTTCACGCGCACGGAAATCTTCGAGCGCGCCGGCATCGACATCAACGTCATCCCCGCCGACATGATCATGGGAGCGGAAGAGATGGTGGATGCCGCATTGGCGGGTTTCGATCGCGGAGAACTCGTCACCATCCCGTCGCTCGCCGATGACGGGCTCTGGCAGGCTCTGGAAAATGCGCGCCATGCACTCGGCCCGCACCTGTCGTTGAAACACGCGGCACCGCGATACGGTATCCACTCCGAAGCCGTGTGATGCTTCGGAGTGGATGACGGACCGGTTTTTCAAGGGAGATTTGTCATGTCCGCCTTCGAGGTTGGAAATATCCAGGCCACCCGTAGACAGGTGCTCGCCGGCGCGGCGGCCGCGGGCGTTTCGCTCGCCTTGCCGCGGAATGTCCTGGCCGCTCCGGTCCATACATTCTCGCACGGCGCGTTCGACATCTCGGTCGTCAGCGACGGCCTTATCATGCTGCCGCCCGAAGTTCTCCTGCCCGATGCGTCGGCCGAGGAGCGCGCCGATTTCCTGAAGCGTCTCCGCGGTGACGCGAAAGGGGCCGCGGTGCAGGCAAATATTCCGTTGATCCGGCACGGGCAGGATCTCATCCTGATCGACAATGGTTCGGGAACCAATTTCCAGCCGAGCGCGGGGCGCCTGGCGGAAAACCTGAAGACACTCGGCGTGCTGCCGGAGCAGATCACCAAGGTGGTGTTCACCCATGTGCATCCCGATCATTCCGGCGCGACGACCACGGCCGATGGCAAGGTGCTCTATCCGAACGCGCACTATTATGTCAGCGATGCGGAATGGGCCTTCTGGATGGCAGGCGATTTCGAAGCCCGCCAGCCATCGGCGCTTCACGGCTTCGCCAAGGGCGCAAGGCGCGACCTTTCCGCTGTCGAAGATCGCCTGACGCGGGTGAAGCCAGGCGATGAAATCCTGTCCGGCATGGCCATGGTGTCAACGCCGGGTCATACGCCCGGCCATATGTCGGTGGAGATCGCCGGCGACGGAAACCTGCTGATCACGGGCGATGCCTGCACCAGCGATACGATCTTCTTCGAACGGCCGGACTGGCATTTCGGCTTCGACACCGAGCCGGACATCGCTTTGAAGAGCAGGCAGATGCTGCTCGACCGCGCATCTTCGGAAAAAGTGAAGATGCTCGGCTATCATTGGAGCTATCCGGGTGTCGGATTTGCGGAGCCCGCCGGGCAGGCCTACCGGTTCGTGCCGGCATAGTGCCGAGCGGTCAGGATTTGCTCTTCTGCGCCTCGATGAGGTCATGGATGCGGCTCAGGCCATGGGCGGTGCGCGAGGATGTATGCCGCCACACCATGAGGGATGCGGATAGGAGCGTGCCCGCGCAGAACACCCACGGACCCAGGAACCAGAGGATGGCGGCGAAGGTGAAATAATAGGACCGAACGCCCTTGGAGAAGGTCCGCAGCGCCGGATTGACGACGGAGGTCAGGGCATCCGTCCAGGCATCGAGGTCGCGGTCCTCATTCTTGGACGGGCTGCTGCCGATCGCCGCCAGGCAGTAATTCAACTGGCGGACGGCCCAGACGAAATCCGAAAGCCCGCGCAGGAGCGTCCCGAAGACCAGCAGGATTTTCGTCTGGAGAAGCCAGGCCGGCGTGTCGCCCGCAAAGGTCGCGATCAGCCCCGTTTTGCTGAACGATGCGGGATCGATAGACAACGAGCCCACCACCGCCATGATAACCAGCAGGTTGGCCGAGGCGAAGAACGAGGCCGAGTTGATCGTGTGCCCGAGAATGGCGGCATCCCCGATGAAGTTGGTATCGCGCGTCAGCACTTCCCGCATCCAGGCCCGCCGGATCGCCTCCATGTTGCGGGGAATGCTGTTCTTGCGCTTGGTGTATTCCAGCCATGGTTCCAGGGAGACCCAGACCAGCAAGAAAAACGCGATCGCGCCTATGTCCTCGAGCGGCATCTCTGGTCGGTCGTTGCCGCCCCCTGTTTCCCCGATGCCGACTGTGGCAAAGAATTGCCGATTGCTCAATCCTCGCTCCACAGTTCGGCGGGCAGGGCGGCGGCCGTCAGCGGGCGTCGTGGAAGATGATGCCGACGGTGTGGCGTTTGCCGGAGCGCACGCGGCTGACACCGTGGCGGAGATTGACACGATAATTCCCCTTCGTTCCCTGCACCGGGCGGTTATGCACCGCGAAGGCCACTGCATCGCCCTGGCGCAGCGGTACGACCTCCACCCGGCTTTGCATGCGCGGCCGCTGTTCGGTCAGCACGAATTCGCCGCCGGTAAAGTCGCTGCCGGGCTCCGAAAGTAGGATTGCCACCTGGATTGGAAAGGCGAGATCGCCGTAGAGATCCTGATGCAGGCAGTTGAAATCACCGGGGCCATATTGCAGCAGCAACGGCGTCGGCCGCATTTGGCCGGCGTCATGGCACTGTTGAAGGAACGGCGCGTGCTCTCCGGGATAACGCTCCGCGATCCCCATGCGCTCGTTCCAGACATTGGCGACGCTCGCAAGGTGGGGATAGAGCGCCGTGCGCAGGCTGCCGAGAAGGTCGGGCAGGGGATATTTGAAATAGCGGTATTCGCCCTTGCCGAAACCGTGCCGCGCCATGACGATGTGGCTGCGGAAATGGCTTTCATCGGGATAGAGCGCCGCAATCCCGCGGCACTCCTCCAGTGTCAGCAGCTTTGGAAGGACCGCACAGCCGAAACCATCCAGCTCGCCGGCAAGCGCTTTCCAATCATAGGCGGCGACCCGTGCTTCGGCAGACGTCGCGACACTCATGCCATGGCCTCCTTCCGGAGGAGTTCGCGCTTGCGCTCGATGCCCCAGCGGTAGCCGGCGAGTTCACCGTTTGCACGCAGGACCCGGTGGCACGGAATGGCGAGCGCAATCGGATTGGCGGCGCAGGCAGTGCCGACGGCTCGCGGGCTTGCGAGCGGGCTGATCCAGCCGGCCACTTCCCGGTAGCTGACCGTTCGGCCCGCGGGGATCGTCCGCAGCCTTTCCCAAACGCGCCGTTGGAACGGCGTCCCGCGCATGTCGAGCGTGAGAGGGAGACCCACAGCAGGCTCCGCGATGAAACGCAGCACCGCCTCCATGGCCGCTTTCGCCGCAGCTTCGCCCGGGACGAGCATCGCCTGCGGGAAACGACGGGCGAGATCCGCCATCAGGTCTTCGGCACTGTCGCCGATGAGGATCGCGCAAACGCCCTTGTTGCTCTGCGCCAGCAAAACCTTGCCGAGCGTGCAATCGGCGACGGCGAAGGAAAGAATGTCGGCCGTCTTCACCCTTGGTGCGGCCCGTAACGCCTTGTTGGCGATCATGATGTTCATCGTCGTAACTCCTTGTTTGTCTTGGAGATCGACACTAGGCCGCACGATGCCGCACCAAACTCCGATCCTTGCTCTCAAATCGAGAAATTCCGCCAAGGTGTGGCGAGGCGTTTGGCAGGCCGGGTATAGATAGGCTGTTGCATCTCTCATATGCCGCGCTGAGAATAGGGCATACCCAGATACAGATAGAAATCGTGTAATCTATCTTATGGAACTAATCGATTTCACGCTCTCGGGCACTTGAGGCTGCGGCAAATACGTTTCACACACGGCGCATGACATCCTCGATCAGTTTTCGCGAACGCATCGCGCTCTATGCGCTTCTGACCTCACTGACCTCGCTCAGCATCGATGCGCTGTTGCCGGGGTTGCGGGAGATTGGCGCGGATGTCGGTGTCGCGCCGCCGCTTTCGACGCAGCACGTCATATCGCTTTTCATCTTCGGCATGGCGTTCGGTGAACTGCTGCTTGGTCCGCTGTCCGACGCGATCGGACGGAAGAAGGCGCTTGTGCTCGGTCTCTGTGTCTATGCCGCCGGAACCATCATCGCCATGCTGGCGGGAACGCTGGAGATGGTGATCCTCGGCCGGTTCCTTCAGGGCGTCGGCGTCTCCGGCCCGAAGATTGCGACGCGGGCCATGATCCGCGACCAGTTCGAGGGCGATGCGATGGCCCGCGTCATGTCCTTCATGTTCACCCTGTTCATTCTCGTGCCGATGCTGGCGCCGGCCCTGGCGCGGGCTTGATCGCCCTTACCGGCTGGCGCAGCGTCTTTGTGGCTTATCTGGTCATTGCGGGTCTTCTTGGCCTGTGGCTGGCGGTTCGCCAGCCGGAAACTTTGCCCGCAGAAAAGCGCATTCCGTTTCGGCCAGGCCTGCTGTTCCTGAATGGCCGCCGCATCCTTTCCAACCGTCGCGTGACGTTGCTGATCATGGCGACCGGGCTCGTTTTCGGCGCACAACTCCTTTATCTCAGCACGGCGGTGGATCTGTTCTTTGACGCCTATGCAATCCGGGAAACCTTTCCCTTCTATTTTGCGGCGCTGGCCACGGCGGTGGGACTTGCTTCATTCACCAATGCTAGGCTCGTGCAGCGGTTCGGCATGGATAGAATGGCGCGCGCCGCCCTCCTGGGATTGGCGTCGACCGGCTTTCTGATGCTGGTTGTATCCACGCTGTGCGGAGGCCGCCTGCCGCTTGCCGCTTTCATGGCATTCGGGTTTGCGGCCTTCTTCGCCATCGGCATCCTCTTCGGCAACCTGAACGCCATGGTCATGCGCTCCCTTGGCCAGGTTGCCGGTTTGGGCGCCTCCTTGCTCGCGTCCGGATCGAGCCTCGTTGCAACTCTGTTTGCTGTCGGCATGGGTAGTTTCTACGACGGTACGACTGTCAATTTGTCCGCAGGCTTCTTCGTCGCTGGTGTCGGCTCGCTCATTCTGGCGCAAGTGGCGCAAGGCGGCGATGTATCACCCGTCGAGGCTGCTCGATAAACGGAAGCAGAAGTCGACGCGATCGGCCATGATGGCCGCCCCAACTTGTTCCCTACCCTGCCCCATCCGGGCCTGGCGCATGAGCGAACCAAGAGGTCAACTGGGCGGAATTGGTACAGCCGGTGATCTTCATCAGTCGGGCGCGGTGCGATTCGACGGTGCGGACCGACAGGTCCAGCTCGTCCGCAATGCGCGCATTGGTCTTTCCTTGCGATACCAGCGTCAGGATCTGGCGCTGGCGCTCCGTCAGGGAAAGCTGCGGACTGGTCGTCGGGCGGTTGAGCCGCTGGAAGCAGTAGAGCGCATGAGCGAAGGGGTCGTCGTGCTGAAAGCTCTTTCCGGTGACCTGGCACCAGAAACGCTGCCCGGTCACCGACATCATGATCCGCTCGTCATAATAGCTGCGCCCCCCTGGCAGGTGTTCCAGCCACATTTTTCCGGTATGGATGAAGTCGGCGATCTTCGGATAAAGCACCGCGAAACTGCGGTCGATCAGGTCCGGGCGGGCATAGCCGAAGAGTTCGGCGAAGGCGTCGTTGCAATCGCGGATGATACGGTGGGTCGCGTAGACCATCGGCACGGGAATTTCGTTCAGGGAGAAGCGTAAGTCCCCTTCCCTGCTGAAGCCTTCGATTGAGCCGGCACGTCGCGTCATGCCGTATAAATACGGCTAACGCCTGCCGCCGTTCAAGCCGTAATGTCTCGCCCGGAACGTTTTCTATGGGAGGAACCATGCGGAAAATCCACGACGATGCGACGGCGGCCCTGGCGGGTCTGCTCAAGGATGGCATGACCATCATGGCCGGCGGTTTCGGGCTTTGCGGTATTCCCGAAGCCCTGATCGAAGCAGTGCGCGAATCTGGCGTGCGCGGCCTGACGGTCATTTCCAACAATGCGGGCGTCGATGGCATCGGCCTCGGCCGGCTGCTGGAAACCCGCCAGATCGACAAGATGATCTCGTCCTATGTCGGCGAGAACGCGCTCTTCGCGCAGCAATATCTCGCGAAGGAACTGGAGATCGAGTTCAACCCGCAGGGCACGCTCGCCGAGCGCATCCGCGCCGGCGGCGCCGGCATTCCCGCCTTCTTCACCCGCACCGGCGTCGGCACGGCCGTTGGCGAAGGCAAGGAAGTGCGTGAATTCGACGGGCAGCTCTATCTCATGGAGACGGCGCTCTTTGCAGACCTCGCTATCGTCCACGCCTGGCGCGGCGATACGGACGGAAACCTCGTCTATCGCAAGACCGCGCGCAACTTCAATCCGGTCATGGCGACGGCGGCGCACACGACGGTCGCGCAAGTCGAGAAGATCGTTGAGCCGGGTAGCATCGATCCCGACCACGTGCATACGCCGGGCATCTATGTCTCGCGCATGATCGAGGTTGCAAACGCTGAAAAGCGGATCGAGAAACGAACGGTGACGCCGCGGCAGTCGGTGGAGGCAGTCTGATGGCCTGGACACGGGACGACATGGCGGCGCGCGCCGCAAAGGAACTGCAGGACGGCTTTTACGTCAATCTGGGCATCGGCATCCCGACGCTGGTGGCGAACTACATCCCGGCCGGCATTCACGTCACGCTGCAAAGCGAGAACGGCATGCTGGGCATGGGCCCCTTCCCTTTTGAGGGCGAGGAAGATGCGGACCTGATCAATGCCGGCAAGCAGACGATCAGCGAACTGCCGGGCAGCAGCTTCTTTTCCAGTGCTGAAAGCTTTGCGATGATCCGGGGCGGCCATATCGACCTCTCCGTTCTGGGCGCGATGCAGGTGGCGGAAAACGGTGACCTCGCCAACTGGATGATCCCCGGCAAGATGGTCAAGGGCATGGGCGGCGCGATGGATCTCGTTGCCGGCGTCAAGCGGGTCGTGGTCGTCATGGAGCACGAAGCGCGCGGCGAATCCAAGGTTCTTAAGCGCTGTGACCTGCCGCTGACCGGAAGCCGCGTCGTCAACCTGCTGATTACCGACCTTGCCGTCTTCGAGCCGGCGATCCGCGGCGAGGAGCCCATGCGCCTGGTGGAACTCGCGCCGGGCGTCACGGTCGACGAATTGCGCGCCCGCACGCAGGCGGATTTCCGAGTTGCGCTCGACGGGTAGTGCGGCCGGAAAGTCATTTTATAATTCAGCCTATTAAAGGGTCGGAACATAAAGTTCCGGCCCCTCCCCTGTTAACTCCCGCCGTCGAACATCATGTCGGTGGCATACGGTCTAATTTCGACAGCGCCGGATCGAAAAAATCCTAGGCATGACCGGCCGCGGTCCAGGACGCCAGTTGCGGCTGATAGTGGCTGGTTCCGCTATCACGCTGACATTGCCGGCACTGGCAGTCGACCCGCGGGCGTCATTTGCCGCTGCGTGAAACGACGACGATTTGCCAATTTCAAAAGGCTTGTCGCGGACAGGAGGTTCCGGTGATTCTGAATCCCGATTCTCTTGCGCGCCGGCATTTTGATCCCGTAGGCCTCCGCCTGGCAGGACTACCTGTGTCAAAAGTGTGGAGAGTTACAAACGGAAAATCACGCTACTTTGGCGATAAATATAATAATATCAGTTGATTAACACCTATCTACGACCGAAGACTGACCGTTGGGTTCGATTGTCAACCGCCAACACATGGACGGGCTTATAGAATCGTGTTCTATCTCTTGGCGAGTGCCGGCCGGTAAACCGGCGATAGGCCGCCAAGAGGGAAAAATGGCGATAGCGCAACAGGTAGAAACAGTGGTTCCTTCCAAGGAAGATGCAGGCAGCAAGATCACGCGCCATGCCACGCTGTTGTCCGGACAGCTCCAGCAGCTGAGAACGCGTATGTATCCGCCGAAATCGGAAAAGATTCTTCGGCAATTTTTGACGAATGAAGTCTCCAAGCTGACATCGATACCCGATTCGACGCTGAAGCTGATGTCGAGCGAAGGCCGTGGCCCCGTGCCGAGCCGGCTGGAGAACAATCATCGGGTCTATACGCTCCAGCAAATCAACGAGTTGCGGGAATTGTTCGCAAAGCAGAAGCCGGCGGACGCCCTGCGGTTCCTGCCGCGTCGCCGGCCGGGAGAACACCTCCAGGTTCTCGCCATCGCCAACTTCAAAGGCGGCAGCGCCAAGACGACGACCTGCGTCCATCTCGCGCATTTTCTCGCCCTGCAAGGCTACCGGGTCCTCGCGCTCGACCTCGATCCGCAGGCGTCGCTGTCGGCGATGTTCGGTTCGCAGCCCGAGGTCGATGTCGGCGCCAACGAGACGATCTATGCGGCGCTTCGATACGACGACGCCGAACGGCGGCCGATACGCGACATTATCCGCAAGACATATTTCGACGGCATCGACCTCATTCCCGGCAATCTGGAAGTGATGGAGTACGAGCATGAGACCCCGCGAGTCCTCGCCAACAGGTCGAGCTCTGGCGCAATCTTCTTCGAGCGGCTGAAACTCTGCCTCGCCGAGGTGGAAGCCGACTACGATGTCGTCATCCTGGACACCCCACCCTCGCTCGGCTTCCTGACGCTGAGCGCGATCTACGCGGCGACGAGCATGATCATCACCGTGCATCCGGCCATGTTGGACGTCGCGTCGATGAGCCAGTTCCTTCTCATGATGGGCGACCTTATCAGCGTCTTGACCGACAGCGGCGCGCAGCTCGATCAGGATTTCATTCGGTATCTCGTGACGCGTCACGATCCGAACGATGCGCCGCAGTCGCAGGTGGTCGCGATGCTGCGCCATCTGTTCGGCGCGGATGTCCTGCTGCCGACCGCCGTGGAAAGCACGGCCGTCGAGGCGGCGGGGCTTGGCAAACGCTCGCTGTACGAACTCGAAATGGGCCAGATCGGCCGCGAGACGCACAAGCGGGCACGCGAGGCGGTGGACGCCGTCAATGAGGCGATCGTTCGCCTGATCAACACGAGTTGGGGGCGTGGATGAGCAAGACACCACGGAAATCCATCGTTGCAAGCTTCGGCCTGCTTTCGGCTGAACTGGAAAGCGAGGAGCCCGCGGCACCCGAGCCGGTGGCGGCGCCCTCCCCTGCCCCGACGACACGCGTCGCCGCCGGCGTCATCGGTGCTGCCCATCGGGCGATCGACGACATCCGGGCGGAGCGTGACCGCTTGCGGGCGATCGTCGAGGCGGGCGGAGCGTCGATCCACGACCTCGACCCCAAGATTATCGACCCCTCCCCTTTTCCGGATCGATTGCCGGACGACGACGCGAGCGATTTCCAGACGCTGAAGCGCTCGATCGAGACGGAAGGCCAGAAGGTCCCCGTCCAGGTTCGAAAACACCCTTCGGCTCCTGGTCGCTACCAGATCGTCTATGGGCACCGGAGATGGCGTGCTGCCTTGGAGCTCGGCCAACCGGTCCGGGCGATCGAAGTCGATATGACCGATCACGACCTGGTCGTCGCCCAGGGCATCGAGAATGCCAGCCGGCAGGACCTGTCATGGATCGAGCGTGCGCTCTTTGCATCGCGCATGGACGATGCCGGGATCCGGCCCCGCGATATCTATGCGGCGCTTTCGATCGAAGATGCCGAGCTCGCGCGCATGCGCAGCGTCTATCGCTCGGTTCCGGGCGATGTGATCGAAGCGATCGGCCGCGCGCCAAAAATCGGCCGGCCGCGCTGGCTGGATCTGGCCAAGACGATTTCAGGCAGCTCCGGCGCCCTTGAAGCCGTGCGCCGCGCTTTGTCGAAGGCAGGCGACCGCATCGAGAACTCTGACCAGCGCTTCCAGCAGGCGTTGAATGCGGTGAAGTCGAGCCCGAGCCCGCGCGGTGCCGCCGTTACCCTCTCCGACACCGAAGGCAAGGCGCTCGGCGCCTATATTGCTTCGGCCAAGGACGTCCGGATATCCGGCGAGGGCGAACTGGGCGCCGCGTTCTTGAAGTTTATCCAGGAGGAGCTGCCGGCACTTGCCGAGCGCTTCTCCCGTCAGCGGAACAACGGGTAATCCTGACATTTGTCAGGTTGCCCGGATATGGAAGAAAGGAAGCGTCGCAAAAGAAAAAGGCCCCCCAAACGTTGCCGTCGTGGAAGCCTCTCTCTGATTTAGCACTTCGAGACTCGCATTTCCACGAATCTTAGTCAAGCGTCTTTGGCACCGTTTTTGGTGAGCGGATTTCTTTTGCCTTGTCGAAGGTGAGAGAAAATGCAGAGTGGAAATGTAACGACGCCTTTCGGGCGGCGGCCGATTTCGCTTGCCTTGGTCAGGCAGCAAGTCGCGGCAGCCGAGATCCCCGCGGGCAAGCGGGCTGACAAATGGAAGGTCTTTCGGGATGCGTCCGAAGCGCGTGTGCTTCTCGGGCTGCAAGATCGTAGCCTGGCCGTACTCGACGCCTTGCTGAGCTTCTATCCGGAGAACGAACTGCGCCAGGACGCGCAGCTCGTCGTCTTCCCATCGAATGCGCAGTTGAGCATCCGAGCCCACGGGATAGCGGGCGCAACACTGCGCAGGCACCTCGCCTTTCTCGTCGAGGCAGGCCTGGTCATCCGCAAGGACAGCGCCAACGGCAAGCGCTACGCCCGCAAGGATAGGAGCGGCACGATCGAATCCGCCTTTGGCTTTGATATCTCCCCTCTCCTGCTGCGCGCCGAGGAACTCGCAGAGATGGCACAGAAGGTCGCCTCTGAGCGCGCCGCCTTCCGCCGCGCAAAGGAGGAGCTTACCATCCGCCGCCGCGACGTACGCAAGTTGATCAGTGCCGCGATAGAGGAGGGGGCTCCAGGCGACTGGGCGGCAATCGAAGACATCTATATCAGCCTCGTAAGCCAAATTCCCCGTTCCCCGACGATGGCGGACGCGATCAAAATTAGCGCGGAATTGACGCTTCTGCAGGAGAAGGTCGTCAACATGCTGGAAAACATTGATAATTCGAAGAATATGAGCAGCAGTGCCGCTCAAAGTGGGCGGCATATACAGAATTCAAAACCCGAATCCATCTATGAACTTGAACCAAGCTCAGAAAAAGAGCTGGGGGCGATCCCGAATGAAAACCTGAAGCCAAATGCACAACCACCCTTCCCCTTCCCTTTGGGATTGGTCTTGAAGGCCTGCCAGGAGATTAGCGCATATGGACCCGCCGGCACGATCGGCAGCTGGCGCGACATGATGTCTGCAGCGGTCGTTGCCCGCTCGATGCTGGGAATAAGCCCATCGGCCTACGAGGAGGCCTGCGAGGTCATGGGTCCCGAAAACGCCGCAGTCACCCTCGGCTGCATCCTCGAACGCGCCGGCCACATCAATTCACCCGGCGGATACCTGCGCAACCTAACCTCCCGCGCCCGCCGCGGAGAATTTTCACTCGGCCCGGTTTTGATGGCGCTGTTGAGATCTGGCGGTGAGGGCGCACGGGAGGCTGGGTGAATGTGTGAAGAGGCTCCCGAAAAGAGAGCCCTCCCCTCTGAATAGCCCCGAGTTTTGTAGACACCCTCGGGTTAGATTTTCTGCTGCCTTTCGAACTCAACGGGCGACAGCATTCGGTTTCTGACGTGCTTG